>JAYOEZ010000007.1:0-71799 GCA_038116985.1 Alphaproteobacteria bacterium
ACTGGGAGTTCTTCTCTCACGGCATCTACAACACGCGTTATTCCTACGCGATGACCGAGGCGCAGGAGCAGGCGATCATCACGGACTCGATCGACAACGTGATGAAGCACACCGGGCAGCGGATCGCGGGCTATCTCGCGCCGGCGCTGACTCACACCGAGCGGACGATGGATCTCCTCGCCAAGAACGAGATTCTCTACACCTGCGACCTCTTCATTGACGACCAGCCATTCCCGGTGAACGTCAAGGAAGGACGCTTCATCTCGATCCCGTACTCGCTCGAGATGAACGACATCATCGTCTACAACGGCAGCATGGTGCCGCCGCGGCGCTACGCGGACATGCTCAAGTCCAATTTCGATCGGCTGCGTGCCGACGGAGCCAAGAACGGCACGGTGATGTGCATCCCGCTGCACGCCTACGCCGTCGGGCAGGGGCATCGTCTTGCCGCCTTCGAGGATGCCCTCAAGTACATCACGGGTCACGACGACGTCTGGGTCGCGACGGGCCGTGAGATCGCCGAGTACTATTACGAGCACTACTACGACGAGTACCTGCAGGCGATCGCCGACTTCAAGAAAAAGCACCCGGGCCGGAGTTAGAAACATGGCAAGACCCCCGATCGAACAGAAGGAAGCCGCCGGGGCCTCGGTGCCGGACAGCTATCTTGAGTACGAACACCGTTCCTACGGCATGGATCATGACCGCTATGACTGGTCGCTTCTGGTCCGCCGCAAGCCGGTCAAATGGCCCAACGACGCCCGCATCGCGCTGTGGGTCAACGTGGCTTTCGAGTTCTTCCCGCTCGACACGCCTGCCAAGCCCTTCAAGGCGCTCGGCGGCATGGTCACGTCGTATCCCGACCTGCGGCATTTCTCGTTGCGCGACTACGGTAATCGCGTCGGAATCTTCCGCGTCATGGACGCCCTTGAGGCGGCAGGAATTTCCAAGGCGACTGCGGCGTTCAACTCCAAGGTGGCGCAGCGCTACCCCTACCTCGTGGACCAGGTGAACCAGAAGGGCTGGGAAGTCATGGCCTACGGCGTAGATATGGCCAAGTTGCACTACACCGGCCTACCGGCCGATCAGGAGCAGGCCCAGGTCAAGGAATCGTTCTCGGTCCTGCGCGAGATGTCGGGTCAGCCCGTCAAGGGCTGGTGGTCTCCGGCACGTTCGGAGTCATGGGATACGCCGGACTACGTCGCCGCAGAGGGAGCCGAGTACTTCTGCGACTGGATCAACGACGACATGCCCTATCCGTTCCGGACGAAGTCCGGCGAGATGGTGGCCATGCCGCATCAGCATTGGATCGACGATGCGATGGTGTGGTTGCACTACAAGCACAAGGAGCAGGACTTCGTCGACCAGGTGAAGGACCAGTTCGACCTACTCTACAACGAGGCGGGAAGCCAGGGCGGTCGCGTTATGGCGATCACCATCCACCCCTGGATGTCCGGCCAGCCGCACCGCATCAAGTATCTCGAAGAGGCGCTCAACTACATCGGCAAGCACGACGGCGTTTGGAACGCAACGGGCTACGAGATCATGCAGGAGTGGAAGAATCAGCAATAGAAGCCGCACGGTCGGCTTGAGATCGGTCCCGCCCAAAGGGCGGTTCCGGATCGCAAACAAAAAAAGAAGGGCGCCCAATGGGCGCCCTTCTTGTTGGTCAGGGCCCATGCCTACTTGGTGGCCGCGTAGATGAACCACTTCGCCGGGCTCGGGTTGTAGGTGTTCTCGTCGGTCGGACGAATACCGCCAGCCATCGTCTGAACGACGTTGCCCTTCTTGAAGCCGGCGCGCACGGCGACATCCTCGAGGTCCATGTCGTGCATGCGGCCCCAAAACGGCTCGTTGTTGTTGTGGGTATCCCAGTCCTTCATGAGCTGGTCGAACGGGTCGTCGATCATCTCGAACGGCGGTTGCTCGACATGCAGCATCAGCCCGCCCGGCTTCAGTAGCCGGTAGTTTTCCTTGACGATGTTGTGGACCGCCTTGTTCGACGTCTCATGCAGGAACATCGTCGACAGCACCATGTCGAAGGACTCGTCCTCGTACTTGGTGTGTTCGGCATTCTGCTGTGAGAACGTAACGCCGTAACCGAGGCTCTCCGCGCGCCGATGCGCATAGCGCAGGCACGGACCGCCGATGTCGATGCCGATCACCTCCGCGTCCGGCCAGGCGTCCTTGTAGGGCAGCGTGTTCGCGCCGACCGTACAGCCCTGATCTAGAATCCGCTTCGGCTTGAGATGCGGATAGTTCTCCTTGATCCAGGTTGCCACCGCGTAGCCGGCACCGTTGTTGTACTTGCCCAGCATCCCGTTCGTCGAAATGTACAGGCCGCCGAGGTCGTACATCGCGCCGGCGGCGACGTCGTCGTCGGTGAAATCGGTGAAGAAGCTGCCCGGCATCCAGTGCATGTCGAACGGCTTCTGATACTTCGGCACCTCGAAGTCGGGATCGATCTCGACGCTGCCTTTGTCCTCGCGCCGCGGCTTCGCCCGCGCGATCAGATCGTCGAGGTTGCGCTCGACGATCTTGCGGCGTTCGTCGTAGGTGTTCTCCTGCGCGAATACACGCAGCATGCTCCACATCTGGAAGTAATCCTCGTCGAGCATCGCCTTGCGCACTTCGTGGCGATTCTTGGGCGCGCGGCCGTGCGACTTGACGAAGCCGGGGACCACCTTGTTTTCGTAGAGCTTGCGGTGGCCCGGCACGATCTCGGAGTTCATGTGTCGGAAAAGGTTCATGGCGAAGTCGAGACGGGCCTCGTCGTCATGCGTCGTGTCGGACGACATGCCGTGTTTGCCGAAACCCCGGAAAGTCGCATCAGTTTGCGTCATCGTCGCTGCTCCTCGGTCGAACCGATGTGGATCGTCAATATATCATGCCCCATAGGCCACCCGACCAGCCCGTTGGGGGCGCCCGGAATGTGGGCATTCCACCGGGGGCATCGGTCGCGAACCCTGACCTAGGTCAATTTTCGCTGGTTCTGCGGCGCAATGTCGCGCTCGACTAGCCCTCTGATCTCCGTCTCTGAGAACCCGAATTCCTGAAGAATTTCAGTGGCTTGGGCTGCGAAGGCGGGTGGTTCCGTGGCCGGGCCCGCCGGCGTCCGGCCGAACTTGATCGGCGGCCCGATCGTCCGAATGCGTCCGGCGTCGACGACCATGCCACGGTGCGCCGTGTGGGGGTGTTGCATTGCGTCCGGCACCGACTGGACGGCTCCGGCCGGAATGCCGGCAGTCATCAGGCGTCTGGCCAGATCCTGACCGTCCTGCGCCGACAGAGGGCCCTCCAGCGCGTCGCGCAGCGCGTCCTGATGGTTCAGGCGGTCGGCATTGGTCGCGAATCTTGGATCGTCGGCAATCTCAGGCTTGCCGATCTCCGCGCAAAGGCGGCGGAACTGACGGTCGTTGCCGACGGCGAGGAACAGCTTGTGGCCGGCTGTCGGAAACAGGTCGTAGGGCGCGATGTTGGGGCTGCGGTTGCCCATCATGCGGGGCGGATTGCCCGACATGAACCAGTTGTGGGGATACGGCAGCAGGATCGAGAGCGCGGCGTCGTAGAGCGTCACCTCGAGGAACTGTCCCTTGCCTGACCGGTGTCGTTCCTCCACTGCCATCAGGATTCCGATGGCCATGTTGAGGCCCGTGACCATGTCAACGATGGAGACCCCTACGCGCACAGGACCGGTTTCCGGGTCGCCATTGACGCTCAGCAAACCCGACCACGCCTGAACCGCGCCGTCGTAGCCCGGCATGCCGCCGAGCGGGCCGTCGCTGCCGAAGCCGGTGATGCGCGCGTGCACGAGCCTCGGAAAGCGCGCCTGCAGGACGTCCGGCCCGATGCCCCATCTCTCCATCGTGCCGACTTTGAAGTTCTCCAACACGATGTCGGCGTTCTCGAGCATGCGCATCAGGACTTCGCGGCCCTCGTCCTTCGAGAGGTCGAGCGCGATGCTCCGCTTGTTCCGGTTCAGGCTCGCGAAGTACGCGCTCAGACCGTGCACGAACGGCGGCCCCCATTCGCGTGTCTCGTCTCCCTGCGGCGGCTCGACCTTGACGATGTCGGCCCCGTGATCCGCCAGCATCTGGCTGCAATAGGGACCGCCCAGCACCCGCGACAAGTCGATGACCTTGAGGCCTTCGAGCGCGCGCGTCATACCGCAACACCCAAGGTACGGCGTGCGAAGTCCGGATAGGTCATACTGATTTCCTTGCCGATGGTCCCGCGGATGAGGGAGAGGGTGGTTTCGTCGGGCGGCGGTGTATCGATCACCTCATTCTCCTCGTCGAAGTCGAAGCCCGTCGCGTCGCGGACTTCCTCAGGCGTGGCCCCGCCGTGGACCGAAACCAGTCGAAAGCGCCCGCGATCCCGGTTGAACATGAACACTGCCTTGCCGGTCACCAGGGCGTAGGGACCGCCGCGCCGCCACACACCCGGCGGGCTGGTTCCCGCGGCGCTGACGAAGTCTACCTTGGGGACAAGCACGCGCGGATCGTGGTCCGGCCGGAACAGGATGATCTTGGGCACCATGTAGTAGAGAAACGCCGACCCATAGCTGCCGCCGAACCGCACCTTGGCGCGGGGATGATCGCCAATGCCCACCAGGTTGATGTTGCCCTGTCCGTCGATCTGCGCACCCGAGAAGAAGAAGGCGTCCACACGTCCCTGCGCGGCGCAATCGAACAGTTCCTTGCCGCCATCCGACCAGAACGTGTTGCTCGGATCGCCCAGGATCGACACGCGCAGCGCACCACCCGAGCGGTGCTTGGCGAGGAGGGCCGCAGACGCGGGTAGCGGCGACGAGACGCCGACGGCGATGTGCCGTGCGTCCGCCAGCATTTCAGCGATCCTGGCGATCAGCAGTTCTTCGATGCTGAACGCGCTCAAGGCCCGGTCCCGGCAAGAACGCGCTGCGCCAGATAGGTTCGGAATCCCTCTTCAGTGCGCGCGGCCGTCGCATAGGCGCGCAGCGCCTCGACGTCGCCTTCGTAGTGGCCGGCGAAACTGAGGGGCAGGCTCCCTTGCGGACAGGGAGCGATTGCAGACACGTAGAACGACGACAACGTCCCTGCCGCGAGCGCGGGGTCGGCGAACAGATTGCCGTCGTAGCGTTCCTCCACGCTCACCAATGTCGTAGCGGCGGCATGGGCCATGGTCACAAGATCGCGCTCACGACCGACCCACACGTTGCCCTCATCGTCCGCCATCTGGCAGTGAAACAACGCGATGTCGGGTGCGATGGCCGGGATCACCACCAGCGGGTCGCCGCCGTCGCCCAGCGGATTGTCGATCGTCCGCCAGTCGTGACGCACGCGTACGATGTCCGATCCCAGAATGCCGCGGAGCGGCATGAAGGGCGCACCCTTCTCGCTTGCCTGCAGCCCGGCATGAATGGCGGGGCAGGTCGCTTCCTTGATCGCGAGGCTGCCTGACGTCACGGCTGCGGCGAAACGCGGCGCGGGACCATACTCGCCGAGCGACACGCCGGAAGTCTCGAGTTCCACGGCGCAGCCGGCGCCAATCAGGAGGTCGGTCTGCATGCCGCCCGTCGGCATATTGACTAGCCGCAGATCGCGCGCCTTCCGTCGGATCAGGGCGTATGTCACCGCCATAGCGATGCCACAACCGTCGCGAATCAGGGCGACGCGCGCGCCGTCGGGGATGCGCTCGGCCAGGTCTTCAACGGTAGTCCAGATGGTCACGGCGATGATGTTGCCCAAGTCTTGTCGGAGGGCGGCAGGATAGCGCATCGGCGCACGCTTGGCGTCCCGGCAGCCCTGAAGCGTTAACCGCCTCTTTACCTTCAGGGAGCGAGCATGGCCGCGGAGGTGCGCCCATGCAAAATGCGCTGGCACATGCCGAGTCCGACCAGGACATAGCCGACATCATTCGTGCGATCCCGCAGTCGGTGGGCTATCGGCGCAAGTGCCTTGAATACGGGAATCTAGAGACGCGTTCTCTCATGCCGCGACCGGCCCTGGCGTTTCTTCACGAACTGATCGAGGTCACCGGCGCCGAATCGGTCCTCGAAATCGGGACTTACTTTGCCGGCGCCACCAAGGTGCTTGCCTCGGCCGTCCAGGGACGCGGCATAGTGTTGAGCATTGATAGCAACAGCGCGCGCGCACCATATGTGGAGCGCGAAATCGCGAGCTGGCCCGAACCGCTACGTGAAGCGACGATGTTTCTGCCGTATAGCGCCGCCGACCTGTTCGCGACGTTCCAGCGCAAGGAAGAATTCTGGTTCGACCTCTGCATCGTCGACGGTGACCATCGTCATACCGCCGCTCTTGCCGATCTTCTCAATGCGGCGCGGTTCGCCGGTCCCAGCGCGGTCATTCTGGTGGACGATTCGACACAGCCGCCCGTGTTCAAGGCGGTGCAGGATTTTCTCCGCCTCGCCCCGGAATGGCGTGAGGTGGGCGGGGCGATTGCAGGATACGACGAGGCTGAAGCGTTGGACACGATGCGTCCTTCGTTCGACGGTTTGCCGTTCCTTGTTCTTGTCGGGCCGGACCATCCGGAAATCGGTGCGAGGCCCCATGCAGTGGGACGTGAAGTCCTCGGGCCGGTGACAGGGATGTTTCTGGATCTCGCCGAACCGGCGCCGGGCGGTCGACTGCAGACGCGAATCTCCCTGTCGTACATTGCCGACGAGAAACCCCAGCTCGTGTCGGCAGACGTCGCGATCGAGGTTCCCGCTGGCGCTCGTCGAGTCGCGGTCCTGCTCAAGGCGCCTCTCGTGCCCCAGGGACCGGGTCGTGTCGATGCCTTCCTGTTTTGGCATGGGGACATCGTTGGCACGACGTTGTCGCTGGCGTCCCCGCCGTCGATCCTGACTGCGCCGCTCAATTGAGCGGCTTCTTTGGCGGCAAGTCCTAGGATTCGTCCGCCGCAAGCGAATCCGGCGGTGGCCTTCGTGCCAGCCGGTGCGTGGCGATCGCCGATAGAATGACCGCGCCGGCGAAACAAATGATCCCGAGTCCTACATCGGCCCGGTTCACCAAGCTTCCCTCAAGCACCAGGATCGTGACGGCGACGACCAGAACGTCCAGCATCGACCACCGCGAAATGCGGTCGAACAGGCGGACCACGCCGGGGGCCCAGCCGTGCGCCGGTCCAACCAGCCAGGCGAACAATCCGACGGCGATCTTCAACGCCGGCAAGAGAATGGTGAACAGTCCGACGAGCAAGAACAGGAAGTAGTCGCCACTGTCAAAAAAGGCGCGGACGCCGTCGACCAGGGAGTACTCGCGCTCGAACACTGCCAGGCTGGTGACCGATATCGCGGGCATGGCCAGGCCCGCCGCCAGCAGTGGTGCGGCGGTCAGTAGGATGATCCCCGTGATCCAGTCACGTCGCATGGGCATTGTCATCGCGCATGATGGTGCCAGAGCGGTTGCCCGGCGTCACCGCCGCATCCCTAGTCAAACCCGAGCGCGCCGGGATTCATGAGATTGCGCGGATCGAGCGCCTTCTTCGCCGCGCCCAGCAGCGCGTAGGTCTCCGGGTCGCGCGTGCGCCGGTAAGGATACTGACGGGCGATCTGGAAGTGGGCCGCGCCGAACTCCGGCGCCAGTTCTGCGATGCCCTGCCGCAACGTGCGGACCGCCTCGTGCGCGTCAGGATTCGAGGCCTGAGCCGGCAGGTCGTCCAGATAGTCGCGATCGAAGAAACTGCGCCGCAGCACGTTGGGGGCATCCGGGAAGAAGAAGCAGGGTTCGATGCGCAACGCCTGGGTGCTCGCTGGCACGATGAAATTGCCCCACTCAATGCCGTGCCGGTCCAGCACATCCTGCCTGGACGCGAGGAACGCCTCGACCGCCGCAACGAAGGCGAGCGCCCGGGAGTGCGGCACGATGGCATGCACAGGTACCCACTGCTTGCCGTCCTTGTTGAACAGTAACGTCGGGAGGGGGAACGGTCCGGCTCGCACAAGCCGCGGAATGCTTGCTTCCATCTCGCTGCCCAGGCGCCGGCAGATCTCGCGCGCTTCCTCGGCCTTGATCCGCGCTTCGGTTTCGTTGCGCCCGTCCACGGTGAAGTGAATCGAGTAGGCGATGTTCCTGAACGCGTGACGTCCGGCCAGCGCGACACGCGCTGCGTCGCGAATGCCGTCGAGCAGGTTTGCCCCCGAGCGGACGACCTGGCCCAGTTTCTTCACGTCGTCCGCGAGGCTCTGCTTGCGGATCATGTAGGCCAGGAGGAGCGCGTCGTAGCTTGAGCATTCGCTGGTCAGACCGCGCCGGGCCAGTTCACTCATTGCGCCGCACAGGCCGCCCACGTCGGGGAACGAGAACGACGCGTACTCCGTCGCCGGGGCGCGCCGAACGAGCCGGAGCGTTGCCGTTGCCTTGACGCCGAGCGCGCCGGTGTCGGCGAGAAACAAGCCCGTCAGATCCGGTCCGTAGGTGCGCAGGAAGGGCGATGGTTCGAAAGGCGTGGCGGCGGAGCCGGTGCTCATCAGCGAGCCGTCCGCCAGCGCGACCCGAAGTCCGAGGACGGAGTCCACCGCCGGGCCGTAGGTTCCCGATCCGTAGTTGATCGCGTTCTGTGACAGCGTGCCGCCGACGGTCGCGTATTTGCCGGATCCGGTCCCCCAGAACGGCGTCCTTACGCCGTGCGGGGCGAGGGCCGCGTCGAGTGCTTCCCAGGTGATCCCGCACTCGACGGTGACGAACATGTCCTCGGTGTTGATCTCGACGATCGCGTCGAGGCGGCGCGTATCCACCAGCACGGAGCCGGCGCCGCCCAGATAGCCTCGGGTGTAGGACATCCCTCCGCCGCGAGGCGCCACGGCGAGCCCGGCGGTGGTGGCGATGCCGACTGCCGCTGCCAGTTCCGTTGGGGTCCCGGGCGCAACGACCAGATCGCATGGCTCGCCTGCATAGAAAATGTCGGTCGAGAAGAACCGTCGCGTCGCCTCATCGACATGGACGTGATCGTTGCCCAGCGCTTGCCGCAGGCTATCCGCACAGCCTTCGGCCGGGGTCCGGGTCATATCGCCACCTGCGCACGATAAACGGGCAGTCTCACGGTGCGTTCAACCAAGGGGTTATTGAGGCGAATCAAGGATTTATTCCTCGAAAATTCGAATGATTATACCATGATGCGAGTGCGGCACATGAGGAGTTTAGTATGAGCAGAAGAAATCTGCGGCGCGCGGCAGTGGCACTGTCCGCAGCAAGCCTTTTCGCGGGCGGTGCAGCGCTCGCGGCGACCTCCGGCCAGCTGACCCTGACCGGCACGGTCCAGCAGATCCTGGCTATCACGGTCACGCCGACGGCGTCCGCTTCCGGCCTCGATCTCACCGGTTCGGTGACCCAGCTCAAAGTGGCCACGGTTGTCGCCGAAGCGAACAACCCGACGGGTTATTCGGTTTCGGTCAGTTCGCTCAACCAGGGCAACAGCGATTGCGGCTCGGCCAACGGCCCCTGCTTCCACAGCCCGACGGCGACCACCAACGATGACCTGGCGTTCAGCCTCCTTCGCAACGCGGTGGCCGTGTCCTTCACGGGCGATACCGGCACGTTCATTTCCAGTTCTGCCCGGACAGCGGTGGGCGGCGACAGCTACGACGCCAACATCACCTACGACGGCACCTCGGCGAATCTGGATCAGGCGACGGACTACACCGAAACCCTGACCTTCACGATCTCCGAGTCCTGATTTCTCGCGCCCGGCGCGGTGATCTTGAAGGCCCCGCTTTGGCGGGGCCTTTTCATTTGGTCATCTGCTGAACTTCGTGCCGCGATCCGGGCCGAACAGACAGTCGCACTCGTTCTCGAAGGCGAAGACGCTCAAGGCCGCGACTCCGATGGCCAGCGCGATGTTACGCCGGTTGGTCGCGGTCTGCTTGTCGTAGAACGCCACGCACTCTCCGAAGATCGAGTCGTTCTCGCGATACCCCTGGCTTAGGCACTTCTGGACGCTGCTGACCCGCGGCTGCCCCATTCCGAAGGGATTGAACGAAATCTTGGTCCCACTTGTGCAAGCTGCGACGAGCAGCGCACACAGCGCAACGATGATGAGGCGGCTGTGAAACAAGGCCGTAACCCGTGCCGGGAACGATACGCTACTCGAAGTTCGCCGCGTCGTACTGCGCCGCGTTCTTCAGGATATTGTCGGTTCCCAGCAGGTCGTTGATCTGCTTCAGGTCGTACATCCGGTTGCGGAAAGCATTCGTCGTGCCGTGCTTCTTCAGGCTCGCGAAGTATTCGCCCGCGAGCAGGCTGTAGGCGCGAAACAGGCCGCCCGGGAAGATAACGATCGAATAGCCCATGTCCTGCAGGTCCTGCGCCGAACCGATGGGTGTTGAGCCGCCCTCCACCATGTTCGCAAGCAGCGGCACGCGGCCCTTGAAACGCGCACACATGTCGCGCTGCTGGTCCTCGCTTTCGGGTGCCTCGATGAACAGGATGTCAGCGCCCGCCTCGACGTAGCGCTCGGCGCGATCGAGAGCGGCTTCGTAGCCTTCGACGGCGATCGCATCGGTCCGCCCGATGATCAGAAAGTCGTCGCTCCGCCGTGCGTCGGCAGCGGCCTTGATCTTGCCGACCATCTCGCCCGCGCCAATCAGGCTCTTGCCCTTGAGGTGGCCGCAGCGCTTGGGGAACGTCTGGTCTTCGAGCTGGATCGCGGTTGCGCCCGAGGCCTCGAACAGCTTCACCGTGCGCTGGGTGTTGATCGCATTGCCCCAGCCGGTGTCGCCGTCGACGATCAGCGGGATGTCGACCCGCTCGTCGATCAGCGAAACGGTCGTGGCCACCTCGTTCATGGACACGAGTCCGATGTCGGGCATGCCGAGCCGCGTGTAGGCGATCGAGGCGCCCGTGATGTAGCCCACGGAAAACCCGGCCTGCTGAACCATCATCGCTGAGAACGCGTCGAAGCAGCCGGGCGCAATGATGATCTCGTCGCCGGCGAGTTGTTCCTTCAGGGTGGGGTAGGGGCCGTGTCCGTTGTTGCTCACGATGCTGAATTCCTGTCTGTTCGTCTGGATGGGCCGGGGCCGGTGGGTCAACGGCACGTGGCGGTCCGCGAGGCGGTACCATAGTGCAAGGGTCGGAGCCCCGAAAGGCCGGGAAAGGCGCGGAACATGGATGAAGGCCCAATCATCACCTGGCGCATCGCGACGGGTCTCATCGGCGCGGGGATCGTCACCTTTGCCGTCGGCGTCGGCGGCTGGGTGTGGTTCTCGGCCGACGTCCTGCCCATCCTGCGCGACCACGGGCTCACCATCCTTATCGTACCCGGCATCGTGCTCTTCGTGATGCTGCTCGGCTTTGTTTGGTTCCAGGTGTTCTCGCTCATCCTCCGCATCCTTCGGTCCGAAGAGTACGATCCCTAGCCCCCGCCCCGGAGGCCCTGCTAAGGTCCGCTCAAACCGGAGGAAGATAATGGCCAATCTCGCCGAAACAGCACCCGACGTCGAAGCCCAGCTGCGCCCGGGCTCGGCATCCCACATGGTCCTGACCTACCTGCGCACCATGGAGGCGCGCGATCTCGACGCTGCAAAGGCGATGCTTGCGCCTGGCTTCCACATGGTGTTTCCGGGCGACTGCCACTTCGACACGCTTGAGGATTTGATCGCCTACGGTAAGGGCCGCCAAGGGACCGCCCTCAAGATCTTTGATCGCTTCGACGAGGCCGAGGTCGCCGACGGCACCGTGGTCTACGCCTGGGGTACGCTCTACGGCAAGAAGCTCGATATGAAGACTGAGTACAGCGGCATCCGCTTCATCGACCGTTTTCTCGTGCGCGACGGCAAGTTCGTGAGCCAGATGGTGTGGAACGATATGGGCGAGCACGGCTTCGGTCCGGGCGACCGTCCCATCCCGCCCAACCCGCCGCCGCGGGGCGACGAAACGGCGGAGGGCGAGGCGTCCCGGACGGTGCTCAAGTACCTGCGCACCATGGAAGCGCGAGATCTCGATGCGGCGCGCGCGATGCTCGGGCCAGGCTTCTTCACCATCTTCATGGGCGGGCACCGGTTTACGACGCCCGAGGAACTCGTCGCGTTCCAGAAAGGCCGTCAGCAGAACACGTGGAAGGCATTCCGGCGATTCGACGAGGTCGCGGCCGATGACGGCACCGTCGTTTATTGCTATGGCACGCTGCAGGGCGAGAGGCCCGACGGCACCAAGTACCAGAATATCCGCTACATCGACCGCTTTACCCTGCGCGACGGCAAGATCGTCGACCAGATGGTGTGGAACGACATGGCCGAGCACGGCTTCTCGCGCACGCGGGTCTAGTCAGCGCAATTGCCGACTGGCGCCGATCCTCGGAACGGCCCGGTAGCCTTTGGTTTCTGCGCCGCTCGGCGCCATTGGCCTGCGGTCAGCCCCGGCGGTAGACTATGTCTCCCGACAAGGAGGCATACATGACCCGTCAGGCATCCCACGGCGCGTTCCCGGATATCAATCACGACGAGATGGCGCGGCAGGACTTCGCACTGCGACTTCGCGAATACGTCGCCGGCGACATTGTCGGCGGGAACGACGACGTCTACCGCCTCGACGTTGAACCTGCTTTTGAACGCACACACGGCCGCAAGCCCGAATCGCGCAAGGAAGTCCGCCAGGCGATGGAGCGCCACCCCTATCACCAGGCGTGGGGATCGCTGAACCGCGCGACCCAGGAAATCATCTGGGATTCGGTGCAGGACTCGCTCGACCGTCAAGACGACGCGCTCAACAAGCGCATCGCCAACACGGGCAAAGCCAAGGGCTCTCTTCGGCTGGACCCGTCGGTCAAGGCGCCCAAGTACCTGACCGCAGTGGACATCCATTGCATGCCGGGCAACTACCACACGGAATATACGGACGATGACGCCTACCAGGGCGCGCTCCTCGACCGCGGCGCATTCATCTACGCGCGCGGTGGCCGCGGCGCCTACCACGATTCGTTTGGTCGCGACCTGCTCGCCTACCTCGACAAGGCCCGCCCCGGATTCCAACCCAAACGCATCCTCGACATGGGTGCCGGGCCTGGCCAGGTCACATGTGTCTTTGCCGAACGCTACCCAGACGCCGAGATTCACGCGATCGACGTCGGCGCGCCGCTCCTGCGCTACGGCCACAAACGCGCCGAATCGCTTGGCTACGCGATTCACTTCTCGCAACAGGATGTCGAGCATACGGATTTTGCGGACGAGAGTTTCGACCTCATCATCTCGTGCATCATGATGCACGAAACCTCTTCGAAGGCGTTGCGCAACTACCTGAAGGAAACCCATCGCCTGCTCGCGCCGGGTGGCATGGCGCTGCACATGGATTTCCCGCACAACGAAGACAAGACGCCTTATCTGCAGGCAATGGTCGATTGGAGCACGCACTACAATGCCGAACCCTACATCGGCACGCTCGGCGACACGGACTGGGCGGAGGTCGCGGTGCAACAGGGTTTCTCCCACAACGCGGCCGCCGTCGTGCCGATGTCCAGCGTCGTGCAGCGCAACCACATGTACGTGCTCGACGCGCGCAAGCCGGAGTGACCGGCTAGCGTCGGCCTTGGGTTAGTTCTAGCCCGTTGCCAAACGGTTCGACGGTGAATCCTCGCTCAACGCTGGGGATTCTTGTACCGGCCTAACAAGGGGTAGCCGGCGGCGCGCCGCCGGCCGGCCAAAGTGAGACCACTAACGGTCGCCCTGATCGACGAACTCGCCGGTCCAGAAACGGACCCGCGTGAACTTTCCGTCCTCGCCGAAATCGAAGAAGTTGCAGTTCTCCATGTCGAACTGCGCCCCGTCCTTGCGGTCGTTGCGATAGACGATCTCCACCGCGCAAGTGCCACGCTCGGCGTCGACAACAAAGTTCGTCACTTCGTGCACCATAGCGTCGGTGTTGGCGCATAGGTCTGTAAAGAAGGCGCGCAGTTCGTCGTGCCCTTTGAGGCGCATGTCGCTGGACTCGCACGTCAGGGTCGCGTCGCTTGCGAAGCAGGCAACAGTGCCCTCGACGTCGCCCGAGTCCATCGCGCCGAAGTACCCCTTCACCACGGCGTCGATAAAGAACTGCCGGTCGCGCACGATCAGGGCAGGTTGTGGGTGGGGAACTGGCGAGTGGAGCGCGATCTGATCCGTTCCGCCTCCGCCTGCTCGGCGCGGACGCACTCGCGATAGCCTTCCGTGCCCCTCGGATGGGCCCGATGGCAGCGCTCGGTGATGCTGAGCGTGCCGCAACCGGCGACGACCCCGCTCGCCCCGATGGCCAAGGCGACAAACAGCCCGGCAGGCAGCCGGCGCGCAATCCCCCCGCGTCGCATCGCGACTCTGTCCGCTACTCGGCGGCCTCCGTCAGGGGGACAACCGGGCAGTTGTCCTCTTTCTCGACGAGGTCGTAGACGAAGATGAACTTCGCCATTCCCGTCAGGATGCCTGCGACCATGCCGAGTTCGAAGATCTGGGCGTCGTCGAAATGCGGCTTGAGCTCGTCATAAAGCTTCTGGTCGAGATGCCCGTTCATGTTGGTCATGACGATCTGATCGGCGACCCGCAGCACGGCGCGTTCCTTCGCATCGAAGCAGTCGGCGTCCTCGTTCATGATCCAGCGCAGTTGCTCGGATGTGACGCCCTGCTTCTGCGCGGCGTCGCGGTTGCCTTTGTTGCAATAGGCGCACCCGTGCGTCATCGACAGCCGATAGCGCAGGATTTCCTTGAGGCGCGGCTCGACGCGCCCGCCGTAGAACAGCCGACCGTAGAACTCGTCCTTGTACCATTCCATGAGTTCCGGGGCGTTGGCGCCGACCTCGTTCATGGTGGCGTCGTCGCGCAGCGCCTTGGCGGTATCGAAGTCCGCGCGCATGCGCTCCGTCATCTCCTCGCGCGGAACGCGGCGAAGCACTGGATTCGGCATGATCTCTCTCCCTTGAAACCTCCCCCATCATCGCAGGCGCCGTGGGGGTGCCGCAACCTCGACCGAGAACCTAGCGGTGAGCCTCCAGCGCGGCGCGCAATTCCGGCCTTTCCCGCAGCACGCGCCGGGCGTAGTAGTCGAACTTGCCGTCGAAAATCCACTGCGAGCCGAGGAATTTCTTGGACTGGCGGGCCGCGGCCTCGGGCATCGGATCCAGGGTGCCGGCTGACATCCCCCGGACCTGGACCGCAGCGGCGGCCTCAAGGACCTGCGCGGCGACCGTTGCTTCCCGCACCGTGTCGCCGACCACCACAATGCCGTGGTTCTTCAGTATGGCCGCCCGGTTGTCGCCGAGGGCTGCGGCGACGCGGTCGGTCTCGCCTTCGCCCTCGAGGAAGACGCCGTGGTGCTCGTTGAACAGGGTGATGTCCTCGAAAAAGATCGATGCCTGTTGGTCGATCATCTCAAGCGTCGCGCCGATCGACGACAATGCCATGGCGTTCAGCGCATGGGTGTGGACGATAGCGTTTACATCCGGGCGCCGTCGGTACACTGCGGCATGCACGTCGAGCGCCGGGCTGATCTCGCCGGGGCCGGAAATCACCTTCAGGTCGAGGTCGACCTCGTGTAACTCATCCGGCATCGCCTCGTCGAATCCTAACCCGAATCGGTTCGACCAGAAGGTCGACGCGCCCGGCATGCGCGCCGTGATATGCCCGGCGATGTCGAGCGCCTGGCCCTCGCGATCGAGGATGTGGTGCGCCAGAACCAGGTCGCGCTGGAGGCTTTGTAGATCGCTGCGCGGTTCGTTCGCGAAGAGCTTGATGACAGTCGACATGTTCGGACCTCCCTGAGTCGCGTCGATTCTCCACACCCGCAACGGGTGGGCAAGGTGTGGCGTCAAGTCGCTCGCGCGATCGCCTCGGCGCTGTCCGACACCTTCTCCACAGGCAGCGTTGCCAGGTCGGCCTCTTGCAGCACCCTCACCGAACTGCCGCGTGGCCGGGTCTGTTCCGGCACCGATGCCGCCGAGAAGAGCACGACCGAGGGGCAATTCACCGCGGCAATGATGTGCATTGGACCGGTGTCGTTGCCGATCGCGACGCGGGCGTGGCGTGCCAGTTCGGCGATCGCGCCGAGCGAAGTGTTCCCGCAAAGGTCCACCGTACCGGGTGCGCCGGCGACGATACGCGTAATCTCCGCGCGCTCCGCGTCGGCACCGATCGCGACTGGAGTGATCCCGGCCTTGTGTAGCGCCTGTGCGAGGGCGGCGTAGTGCTCTGCCGGCCAGCGCTTGTCCGGCCGGTGCGCGGCGCCACCCGGCACGAGTAGTGCGTAAGGGCCTTGGGGCTGCAGCTCGGCGACATCGTCGGTCAGCCATGACAGGTCCGGCGCCGGTGTTGCCGCGATTCCGGCATCCGCCAGTTGCTCGGCGAGACGCTCCAGCGTGTGCATGTGGTTGCGCTGCGGATTGGCGTGCGGGTGCGAGCAGCCGGCAGCGATTCCGGACCATTCCGGCGGATTGCGCCCGAAAAAGCGGAAGTAGGCATGCGTGCGGTCGGTGTGCTGCAGGTCGTAGATTCTCTCGAACCCGCTGCCGACGATGAAGCGGCGCAGTTTGAGCCATTTCCCCCACTGCAGTGCACCGGGCTTCGGATCGATCTCGATCGCATCGAACAACCTGCTTGCCTGCGCCATCGCTGCAAACGGTGCGGTCGTCAGGAGCGTGATGTGCGCGCCTCTGTGGTGCTCGCGGATCGCCTGGAAAGCCCCTTGCGCCAGGATGAAGTCGCCCAGTGCGCTGTGCTTGATGACCAGGATGCGGCGGTGCCGAGGCAAGGTTTCCTGCATGACACGCATTAATACCCCGCGCCGCAGCCCGGCGCGAAGCCCGAAGGACTTGACCGCGCAGCCTGCGACCGGTTCCATCGGCGGATGGTCGATTTCAAACGCCCCGCTCTCGTCGAAGAAATCCGTGTACCGCGGCTGCGCATCAGCTACCTCGACTGGCCGGGCGATGCGCCGCCGATCGTGCTGCTCCACCCCAACCGCACCAATGCGCGGGTCTGGGACTTCGTAGTCGACGCCAGCACGCTTCCAAACCGCTTCATTGCGCCGGACGCCCGCGGCCACGGCTTCAGCGACTACCCGGAACGCGACTACGTGCTCCAGGAATATGTCTGGGACCTGATGGAGTTTCTGGACGAATTGCAGGTTCCGCAAGCCGTTCTCGTCGGCGCCGCCACGGGCGGCAACATCGCGCTGCTCACCGCGTCGCAGCACCCCGGCCGTATCGCGGCACTGATCGTCGCCGATCCCGGTCTGTCGCTCGACAAGAAGATCAGCGCCGACGTGAAGGACGAGATCGTCAGCAAGGCGCGGTTCCCCGATTTCGAGACCGCCAAGGCCGAGATGCCGTTCTCCAGCCTTTGGTCCCAGGACATGAAGGACCACTTTGCGGAACACAGCTTCCGCCGCCTCGATTCAGGTGAAGTCGAGTGGCGCTATTACCCGCAAGGCGCCCAGTACACCGAAGGCGTTCTCGAGAACGACATGTGGGACGACATCAAGGTGACCTGCCCGACGCTGATGATGCGCGGCGACCGCTCAGAGGTCTTCCCGGCCCACAACATGGAACGCCTGCAGTCGCTGATCCCGGAGTCGGAAGCGCAGGACGTGTCGGGCTGCGATCACCGCATCAGCCAGGACCAGCCTGAACGCATGGCCGAATTGGTCGACGACTTCCTTCGCCGTCGCCTCTTTTCGGCCTAGGCGTCGAGGAAGCGCCGCAGCGGCACTGCTCGGTCTACCGCCGCGATCGGAACGACGCTGGTGTCCGAGCCTTCCACGAGCTTCGCGCTAGCTTCCCGAAATGCCGCAAACGGATCGTTCTCAGCGGCGCAGACGAGCGTCGGTCCCTGGATCGAGGACAGGCGACTGGCGAGATCGTCCCCCAGCAATGTGCGCCACGTATCCGCATAGTTCGCGCGTTGCTTGAGTACGCCGATCAGGCGCGTGGTCAGGCGAACGGGCTCGACATCGGGTTCGATGTCTCTCACCGCCGAAAGCGATTCGTCGTACCAGGGCCAGTACAGCTGTTCGTTACGCAGCGCGTGCCACAGTTTCAGGAGATGCCCGCCCTCGGGTTCGAGCGCAATGGGGGCGGCGTAGCGGGGCAGAAGCGTCTCGCGCATGTCCGCGTCCGGCGTCACCGCACCGTCGAGGATCAGCTTGCCAACCGTGTCGGGTGATCGTTGTGCAAGGGCCGCGGCGACTGTCCCGCCGCCGCCGTGCCCGTAAATGTCGGCACGGTCGATGCCGAGCGCCGCCAAGACCTCCCGAACGGCGTCCGCCTGCGCGTCGATGGACAGCACGCGGTCGAGATCTGAATCGCCGTTGCCCGGCGGATCGATCGCGATAACGCGTCGGCGCCGCGCCATAGCGCGCATGAGCGCCTCGTAGCTCTCGCTCGATCCGGGGATGTGCGGCAATATGACAAGCGGACGGCCATCGGGATCGCCGGTTTCGCGTACCAGAATCTCTCCATCCTGCCATGCGACGAAGCGGCGGGAGATCCGGCCCTTCGCGGTTGTCGTTTCGGGCGGCGCTGATGCCGATTCATCCGGAAGATGGTCGGCAATGATCTCGGCATAACGCCGCGCCGCTGCGCCGTCGTCGGCAGGCAACGTTTCCGTCCACGCGCAATCGGGCAGGGCGCCAAGCTGTCGCAGCGATTCGTTCAGCGAATCCTCAGCCCGACCTGCAAAGCACGTCGGAACCTGGAGATCGCGCACGACCTCGATTTCGGGATAGCGGAACACCGCGGCATAGCCCTTGGCATAACCGGCCCCGGCCATGAAGCCGGCCAGCGTCATCCGGTGGAGCATGTCGAGGTCGCGCGCCCCGGCCGCGGCCCGTGTTGACTTGCGCCGGTCGTACCACGGCCAATAGATGCTCATTTCCCGGTAGCGCAGCCAGAAGTCGACGAGGTGCAGGCCGGTCCACACCGGTTGCCAGGGCGGTAGGTACTCGCGCTCCATTTCGGCGCGCTCGTGGTCCGGCCAGGCCGGATAGCCGTCGAACAGGGCGACCGACACGCGCTCGGGGTAGCGGCGCGCGAACTCGATCGCGATGGTTGCGCCGGTATGCGAGCCGAACAGCGCGCAGCGCCCGATTCCCAGCGCGTCGAGCGTGTCGGCCAACGCCTCGGCGTAGTCGCCGATCTCCGGCGCGGCGACGGGCAGAGGATCGGACAGGCCATAGCCCGGCGTGTCCAGAGCGATGGCCGCGTAGTTTTGCCCGAAGGTCTCGACGAAGGTCGTTAGCGCCCAGGAGGAACTCGGACTGGCGTGCAGCAGCACGACAGGTGGGCCGTCGCCGGCGCGCCGGTAGTGGACCTGGCGGTCGCCGACCGAAACGAAGTGCCGCGTGATCGTCACGATACGCCCTTGATGAAGGCGTCGACGCCCTTGGCGATGGCCTCGTTCTTGAAGTCGAGAATCTGATACTCCCCGTCCGGCACCATGGCGGCCGCTTCCGGTGCGAACCTGTGGAACGGATCGTCCTCGATCGATGCGACCAGTGTGCGGACCGGTACCATCTGCAAGTTGTCGCGCACCGGATAGTCGAAGACCGCGCGCCACACTTTGTCGTAGTTGCGGTAGTGCTTGAGAATGCCGGTGATCTTGCGCTCGAGAAGCTTGGGGTCGATCTCCGGCTCGATCTTGCGTACCGCCTGGATCGACTCGTTGTACCAGGGCCAGAACAGCTGTTCGTTGCGCAGCGCGAACCACAGGCTGATCAGGTGCGTGCCGTCCCACTTCGGTTCGATCGGCGGGGCGTAGTTCGGGGCCAGCGCGTGGCGCAGTTCGTCGGGCATGGCGAGCGGCGCAAACAGGATCAGGTTGCGCACCCGGTCGCGACGGTCGCGCACGTACTCGACCGCAACCGATGCGCCGCCCCAATGACCGGCGAGATCGATCTTGTCGAAGCCCAGCGCGTCCAGCGCCTCGCCGAGAACTGCCGCATAGTTGGGAATCGTGTGGGGAAGGGACCAGTCGTCGGAATCGCCGTTACCGGGCATGTCCAGTGCGACGACGCGATGCCCCAGTTTGCCGAGCTCCATCATGAAACCCGCATCCAGACCGACGTCGCCGGGAATCTGCGGCAGCAGCACGAGCGGAATGCCATCTTCGGGCCCGGCGCTGGCCACCGCCATCTGTCCATAGCTGAGATCGACGTAGCTGCGGTTCAGCTTGCCCGCAATCGCGGCCGGCGGCGGCGGCAGCGGCGCGTCCTGCGGCGCCGGATGCTCTTCGAGAATCTCGCGGTAGCGCAGCGCCGCCTCGCCGATGTCGCGCGGCAGCTCCTCCGTCCAGGAGCCATCGGCCTTGCGGTCCTCGATGAGGGGAAAGCCTTTGATCAGCGAATCGCCCGTGCGCGCGCCGAAACACGTCGGCACCTTGAGCTTCGCGATCGGTTCGAGGCCGGCATAGCGGAAGACCGCGCCGTAGCCCACGTTGTAGGCCTCGCCGGTGATGAAGCGCGGCAGCACCATGTCCTGCATCGGACCCGGCGGCGGCGGTGCCGCGGTCGTCGTGCGGTTCTCCTTGTGCCACCGGAAGGTCGGCGAAAAGATGAACTGTTCGCGGAACTTGTGCCACTGGTACATCAGGTGCGAACCGTCCCATTTGGGCGTGTAGGGCGGCAGGTAGTACTTCGTCATGTCCTCGCGGTAGGCGTCCTCGTAGGCCGGATAGCCGTCGATAACGAATACCGTGATGCGCTCCGGATAGCGCACCGCGAATTCCATCGAGATCGACGCACCGGTATGCGACCCCCACAGCCCGCACTTATCGATGCCGAGCGCGTCGAGCGTGTCCTTCAGCGCTTCGGCGAAGTCGGGGATCTCCGGCTTCTCGATGTCGAGCAAATCGGAATGACCGTAGCCCGGCGTGTCGAGCGCGATCGCCGTGAACTTCTCGGCGAAGACGCGGGTGAACGGGTCGATCCCCTTCGCCCAACTGGGCGAAGGATGCAGCATCACGACGGGAGGGCCCGATCCGGCTCGGCGATAGTGGACGCGCCTTGAACCGACCGTGACGAAGTGACTGCGAATGGTGGTGTTGCCCATGGTGACCTCCCCTGATTTGCCGCATCATAGCTGCCACAATGGCGCGGCGCTTCATCGCCGAGGCCTGCGCCCGCGGATTGCGCGAACATGGAGGACGCAATGAACCGGACCGGACCGCTCGAACGAGCTTCGATCTTTGTTCGCGATACGGAGCGTTCGCTCGCCTTCTACCGCGACATCCTCCGCCTCGATGTGGTCGAGACCCGCGATCTCGAAGGCCCGGTCATTGCCAGCATGATCGGGCTCGACGACTGCAAGATCAGGGTGACCTACCTCACGGCCGAGAACAGTGAACGGGCGCGGCTGGGGCTGTTCGAAGTCTACGATCCGCGCCCGCCCGAACTGCCTCGTCCGCCGACCGCGTCGATCAATCTGGGCCAGCCCGCGCTCGTGTTCGACAGCCCGTTCATTGCCGACATCCATGCCGATCTAAAGGCGGCTGGCGACTACACCTTTCTGTGTGAGCCTTTCGAGATGCCCGACAACCAGGGCGGTATCTATACCGAGATGATCGTGTTCGACCCTGATGGCGTCGCAGTTGACGTGATGCGCTACACGTTGGGCGACGGAGCCGAGGTCAGCGATGTTGTCAACCGCACTCGCGGCGAAATGCCCGGCGGCACGAACCGAACCTCTCCGATCATGCGCGGCTCGATCATGACGCGCGATACCGCCAAGGCGCTGGCTATTTATTGTGACGTTCTAGGTCTCACCGTCGTTCAAGAACGTACGCTCAGCGGCCCGGCGATTGGAGACATCTTGGGCCTCGGCGAATGCGAAGTCAGGACTACCTACCTGACAGCGGCAGACAGTGAGGTCGGTCTGATCGGCCTGATCGAGATCACCAAGGGCCGCCCGACTGAACTGCCGCGCCCGGAGGCGCGCATTCACTGCGGCCAGCCCGCCTTCGTCTTCGCGACCCAGGAGAACCACGCGATCTCGGCCGAGTTGAAGAAGGCCGGGGCGACGTTCATCTGCGAGCCGGTAGACTTCACCAGCCCGCGCGGGACCTATATCGAGACGATCTTCCTCGATGCCGACGGCATCCCCGTCAGCATCATTCAGTTCACGCCGGCCTGACGGTTAGGGCTCCTTGGGCGGCGCCGGTTCGTCGGGATCGGCGGCGAGGCCTTCGACCCGTTCGCGCAGGACGAAGAAGATCCGGTCGATAAAGGCCTGGCTCTCGGCGTCCATCTTGGCGCGCTGCGCAGGTGTGACCTTCAAGCCGTCCAGCTCCTTCTGGGTGAACAGCTTCTTCTTGGTCGCGAGCGATTCGTACGCGGCAAGGCGTTCCTTCACCACCCACAGCTCCTGGGCCAGGGCCATGGTGATCGATACCAGTTCGTCGACGCCCTCGGCCGAAAAGAACTGGGACTGCTTGCCGCGAACGCTGTAGCGCAACGGCTTCTTGCCGTCGCTCGCGCTCGTCATTTCCAGGCTCCGAAGCAGTACCAGTGGATTCCGGCCGCGAAGCGTCCGGTTTGGTCGTCGGCCTTGCCGGTCTGCTGCTTGACCGAATCCTTGACCGCCTTCTCGCCATACTGGCCTAGGCTCGGGATGATGTACTGGACGAACTTGCTCTTCGCGAAGCCGGCCTCGGCGCACACCGCGCGCGGGTCGGCGTCTCGGAACAGCTTATAGAAGGGCTCCTTGTTGTAGTAGGAGTCCCAGTCCAGGTAGAACTGGTCATAAGGCCCCAGCATCTTGTTGGGCGGCAGTTCCATGTGAAGCATCAGCCCACCCGGTTTCAGCAGGCGACGCGCCTCCTTGAACACCTTCTTGATGCCCTTCTTGGGCACTTCATGCAGGAACATCGACGAGAAGATCAGGTCGAAGCTTTCGTCCTCGAACGTGGTCTCCTCGGCGTTCTGCTGGTGGAAGTGAACGCTCACACCTTCTGACTGGGCGCGCGCGTTGCCGTAGCGCACGACGGGCCCGCCGACGTCGATCGCGTGTACTTCCGCCTTCGGGTAGGTCTTGGCCCAGGGCACCGTGTTGTGGCCGATGGTGCAGCCCATGTCGAGAATGCGCGCCGGCTTGAACTTCGGATACCTGTTCTTGATGAACAACGAGATCGAACTGCCGATGTCGTCCAGGTTGTCGCCGAAGAAGCCCATGCTGAACACGGAGATGCCGTTGTCGTAGACCGCACCCTGGGTCACGTCGTCGGGGCCGTATTCGGTGTCGTAGTTGCCCGGCATCAGATGCACGTCGATCGCTGCGACGCTGCGCGGTACCTCGAAATTCGGATCGGTCTGGACGCTGCCCTTGGCCTTCTTCGACCTGCTGAGCGTCTTGGCCTTCTTGTTCAGGGCGTCCTGATTGCGCTCTACCGTCGGCAGGATCGATCGGAACACCATTTCCTGCACGTTGCAGCGCATCGACGAATAGAACTTGAACGTGGTGTCGTTCTTGAGCGCCCGGTGCACCTCGACGCCGTCCTTGGGTGCGCGGCGGTTCTTGCGCTTGAAGTCGGGCTCGACGGCGTTCTCGTAAACCGTTCGCATGCCGTTCGCCATGTCGTGCAGCACGTAGAGCCGCATGCTCGACATGAACGCCTGGCGCGCCGCCTCCTCGGGCGTCGGGTCGATCTTCAGGTCATGGTGGACGTATTTGGTCATGATCCGGCCTCTCATCCGCGAAACTGCAACGCGTTCGCAGTATGGTGGTTCGGGCCGCGCTTGGAAAGCGCCGGTCCGGACGCTATGGCTTGATGCCCAGCCGTTCGTTGACGCGCGGCATCACGTTCCTGGCAAGTAGTTCCATCGAGCGGAACCAGCCGTCGCGCGCGCCGGGATCGGCATAGTCGAAACCGATCTGCAGCAGCACGCCGAACCCGCCGGTCTGTTCGTGCTGGTCGACGATCTGGTCGACCACCTTGTCGGGGTTACCGACGAACCACGTGCCGTGGTCGACGAGGTAGGCGGCGTCGACCTTCGCGTCGGCAGGTGCGCCGTCGCGCCGGAACATGTCGGCAATGCCGAGGCGTTCCGCGATGATGCTGAAATAGCCGTTCCAGAACCGCCCGGCGAAACCGTCTACGACGGCCTTGCGTGCCTCGGCGTCGGTGTCGGCGACGAAAATCTCTCTGATCTGGCGCCAGTTCTGTCGTGATGGCGTGCGTCCCGAACGTGCCGCGCCTTCTTCGATTGACGGCCAGTGCACCGAGACGTGCTGCGGCGCCACGTTGAAGCTCATGGGGATGTAGCCCTTTTCGCCCGCGATCATCAGCGAGCCCGACTTCGGCATGAACCCGGCAAACGCGATGCGCGGTTCCGCCGGCGCGAAGGGCTTGAGATGCCAGTAGTAGCGGTCGTTGTAGTCGGGCCGCCGCGTCGTCCAGAACTCGCCGTCGAAGTCGCCCGGGCCTTCTGGCGACCACGCCTGCAGAATGATCTCGATGGCCTCGCGCGAGCGCAGGCCGTTTTCGCCCTTGGCGAAGTCGAGGCCGTAGAGTTGCCCGTCTGTCACCGTGCCGCCGGCGCCGAACCCGAACATCAATCGCCCGCGGCACATGTGGTCGAGCTGCAGGAGCTCGGCCGCGAGCCGCAGCGGGTGCTGCTGGTACAGCACCTCCACTCCGGTGCCGAGTCGGATGTCCCGGGTGCGGCCGGCCGCACCGGCAATGATCTGCTGCGGCGAGGGCAGGGGTTCCCATGGCGTGGTGATGTGCTGTCCCACCCAGGCCTCGGCGTAGCCGAGCGCGTCGGCGCGCGCGATCATCTCGATGTTCCAGTCGATGACGTCGGCGAGCGGCCGCTGCGGGTCGCTCGCCGGCATGAGAAACAGGCCCAGTTCCATGCGCCGGTTCTAGTGGATGCGGCGCGCCGATGGAACCCGCCGGGCGGTCTTCAGCGCGGCAGGTAGCCCGGTGCGACGTTGCGCGACCGGCGTCGCTCGGGGTCGCCCTGCAGCGAGGAGCCGGATTCGCCCGATGCCATCGCCTGCAGCCGGGCGATCCGGTTGGCCGTCGACGGATGGGTCGAGAACAGGTTGTCGCGCTTGTGCGCGTGCAACGGGTTGATGATGAAAAGGTGGGCCGTCGCCGGATTGTTTTCCGCCGCGACGTTGTCGATGCGCGCAGCGCCGGCGGAAATCTTGTCCAGCGCCGAGGCCAGCCACAGCGGGTTGCCCGCAATCTCGGCGCCGATCCGGTCGGCCTCGTATTCGCGCGAGCGGCTGATCGCCATCTGCACCAGCATCGCCGCCAGTGGGGCCATGATCATCACGGCGATCGTGCCGACCAGGCCGAGCGGGCTGTCGCGCCGCCCGCCGAAGAACAGCGCGAAGTTCGCCAGCATGCTCAGCGCGCCGGCGAGCGTCGCCGTGATCGTCATGATCAGCGTGTCTCGGTTCTTGATGTGGGCCAGTTCGTGCCCGACGACACCCGCCAGTTCGGCCTCGCTCAACTGGCGCATCAGGCCGGTCGTCACCGCGACAGCCGCATGCGACGGGTTGCGGCCGGTTGCAAACGCGTTGGGCTGCGCGTTCTCCATGACGTAGACCTTGGGCATCGGTAGGTCGCCGCGGCTCGCAAGCCGTTCGACCATCGCGACCAATTGAGGATGGCTATCGCGCGACACTTCCTTGGCGCCATGCAGCCGCAGCATCAAACCATCGGAATTCCAATAGGCGAACAGGTTCATGCCCGCCGCGACGATCAGCGCGATGATGAGCCCGCCCTCGCCGCCGAGCAGGAAACCTGCGGCGAGGAAGAGGGCGGTAAGGCCCGCGAGGAGAATGGCGGTCTTGGCGTAGCCGGTCATCTGCGTTTCCCATAGGTCCCATGTTTCAGGGCATGTTTTCAGATGGTGGGATCAGGTCGTATTTCAAGCTTCGGTGTGCCCTTGCCTCCACGGGCGGCGTCCGGCTTACTGGCGCCCATGAGCACCGAACGGCCGCGCTTCAATATCTGGCTCAATCTCTTCATCCTCGCAGGGATCGCTGCCGTCGCGGTCGTGCAGTCGCGCGGCTGGTTGCCCGAGGACAACGTCGTCGTCACCGGTATCGCCTACTTCGCTGGCGGCGCGGTCGGCGCACTGCTCTACGCCGGTCTGAGCGACCTTCGCCACCGCCTGGTCGGCAAATAGCTATTCGTCGACGAAATCTCGGATCAACGCGGCGATCTCTTCGGTGCGCGTGTCCATCATGCCGTGGCCGAATCCCGGCATGTCATGCACCCGGCCCTTCTGGATCAGGTCGGCTGCCCGTTTCGACTGTTCATAGAGGTCGTCTTCGGGGTTGAGCACCAGCACCGGCGAGGTGACCTGCTTGAGGCGCTTGGCCATGGGATAGGCGAACGCCGCCCGGTGGCCCCACGAATAGGCCGGACCCCAGCGCAGCGTCTCGTTGAAGGCATCGGCATAGTTCTCGATCGTCTGTCCGGGGCCGAGCCATTTCCAGAACGCCTGCCAGCGCATCACGTTGTGCATGCCGTTCTCGTCGAACTCGATGGGCGTATAGGCGTCGCGAAAGCGAACCAGGTCTTCTTCGGAGAATAGTGGCGCGGAGTACATGATGATGTGGGCGATCATCTTCGGCATCCGGTGCCACAACTCGGTCGCGATCTCGCTGCCGGTGTGGAAGCCGAACAGATCGACGCTGTCGAAGTCCTGTTTCATGATGAACTCTGCCATCACGTCGGCGAAATCGCCGATCTCGACAGGTTCCGGCGGCGGCTCGCTCTCGCCGAAGCCTGGCGTGTCCGGCGCCAGCACGATCCGGTCCCTGCCGATCACCGGCATCAGGTTGATGTAGGCGCGTCCGGAACGTGGGCTGGCATGCAGGCAGATCAGCGGCCGTTGCGTACGGTCGGCCTCGGGCGGCCGCACCGCGCGGTAGTGGAGTTGTCCCCAGCGGCTGTCGGTGAACGCGCGTCGCACGAAACTCGCACCTGTGGAAGGCGAAGCGATCGCCTTCTTCTTGGCGTCGTCCGGGTCGACGACGTCGGTGTCGGGCTCGCCGTCGTCCAGGAAATCGCGGACGATCTGCGCCACGTCTTCCGTATGGGTTACGAACATGCCATGGCCGAACGTTTCCTTGGGCAGGTCCAGCACGCGGCCGTTGCGCAACAACGGCGCCGCGCGGCGCGTCTGTTCGACGAGGTCGTCTTCGGGGTTCAGCACCAGAACCGGCTGCGCGGTCTCGGCAAGCCGCTCGCCGAACGGATAGTTGAACGCGGCGCGATGGCCCCAGGCGTAGTGCGATCCGTCGCCGCGCAGCACTTCGGCGATTGTGAACTGATTGAGATTCGCATCGACCCCCGGCCCGCGCCACTTCCAGTGGCCGGCCCAATGCCGTTTCAGGTGGCTCCCGTCCTCGGCCAGCGCGATGCCCTTGTAGTGATTGCGGAACTCGGTGAGTTCCTCGTCAGTAAAAATGGGCGCGGAGACGATGACGACGCGCCGGACCTGGTCCGGGCGTTGGCGCGCGATCTCGATGGCGATTTCGGAACCGGTGTGGATGCCCAGGACGTCGACCGTGCCGATGCCGAGACCGTCGAGCACTTCGCCGGCGCAGGTGGCGAAGTCCTCTATTTCCTTAGGTTCCGGTGGCGTCGTGCTTTCGCCGAACCCGATCGTGTCGGGCGCGACCGCCACCCGATCATGGCCCATCTCCTGGATGAACTGGGCGAACATGCGCCCCGAGCTCGGACTCAGGTGAAAGCACATGAGCGGAACACGCGTCGGGTCCTTGGGCCGCGCGATCCTGTAGTGGACCTGTCCGACCTGGCAGTCAGCGAAGCCCCGCCGCACACCCTCGGGTGTGCGCCACGGTTTCATGGCGTCGTCGCGGTTTGGCATCTCAGACCTCTGGGGCGTCCAGGAAGTTGCGCAGGATCGCGCCGAACTCAGCCGTCATCGTGTCGATGAAGCCGTGACCACGATCCTTGATCTCGTGCATGCGCCCGTTCTGCAGCAGAGGCAGGCCGCGAGGCGTCTGCACGACCAGGTCGTCGTTCGGATTGATGACCAGAATCGGCTGCGTGACCTTGGGCAGCGCGGCTGCCAGGTCGTAGTTGAATGCGGCCCGGTGGCCCCAGTGCGTCGCCGGTCCGCCGCGTAGGCCTTCGGCGAAGTTCCTCGCCAGGACCCGGCGCGGCACCATCGCGCCGTAGAAGGGCAACATGAACGTCCACTTCTCGACGAGGTGGCTGCCGTCTTCGTTGATCGCCGCAGCCTTGGCCGTCGCACGAAGCGATCGGCGCAGGTCGCCCAGTTCCTCGTCGGTGAATAGCGGGCAGGAGATCTGCACGATCCGGCGCACGAGGTCGGGCCGTTGCAGCGCCAATTCGACACAGGTGTCCGAGCCCGTGTGGTAGCCCATCACGTCGATCTGCTTCAGCCCCAGCGTGTCGACGACATGGGCGACGGTCCGTGCGTAGTCGGCGATTTCCGGTGGTTCGGCGGGTGCGTCAGATTCGCCGAAACCCGGCGTGTCGGGTGCGACGGCCAACCGGTCGTGTCCCATCTCTTCGAGAATCGCCTCGTAGATGCGGCCCGAGTTCGGGCTCATGTGCAGGCATACCAGTGGCGTTCTGTCGGTCGATTGCCCTGCGGTGCGATAATGGATCTGGCCGTAGGGTCCGTCGATGAAGGCGCGGCGGACGGGACGCGGGACAGCCTTCGGCGGGCTCGGCGTCTCCTTCGCCTGCGTCTTGCCGATATCGTCAGCCGGCCCGTCGAGGAAGTCGCGCACCACGGCCGCGACGTCCCCGGTGTGGACATCGAGCATCCCATGCGAATAGTCCGGCAATTCGTGCAGCCGGCCGTTCTGCAAATAATCCGTCGCCCGCAACGTCGGTTCGCGCAGATCGTCGTTCGGGCACAGGATCAGCACCGGCTGCTTCACCTTGGGCAGGTTGTCGGCGTGCTGTAGTCGGAATGCCGCCTGATGTCCCCACCAAGCGGTTTCGCCGCCGCGCAGCGCCTCGGCGACCTCACGATGCACGAACACCAGCGGCGCGTCCTTGTCCTTCCAGCGAAGGTGCCCGTCCCACTTCTTCTGTAGGTGACTGCCGTCCTCGGTCGTCTCGTCGGCGGCCGGCGTGCCCATCGTCTTGAACTGGATTTCGAGTTCTTCCTTGGTGTAGATCGGCGCTGACACCAGCACGATGCGCCGAACCTGATCGGGACGCTGTTGCGCAATCTCGACGCAGGTGCGCGAGCCCGTGTGGTAGCCCATCACGTCGACCTGATCGAAGCCGAGTTCGTCGATCAGGTCGCCCATCGTTGCCGCATAGTCGGCGATCTCCGGCGCGCTGGACGGCGGGTCGGATTCGCCGAACCCGGGCGTGTCCGGCGCCACCGCAATCCGATCCTTGCCCATCTCCGCCAGCCACAGCCCGTAGACGCGGCCCGAGTTCGGGCTGAGGTGGAAACAGATCAGCGGCGTCTTGCCCGAATTGGTCTCCGGTTCGGCGATCCGGTAGTGCAACTGGCCGAAGCGGCCGTCGGTGTAGGCGCGGCGGACGCCGGGCGGCGTACGCCAAAGGCGCATCTGTTCTTCCAGTTCCTGATCCGGCATGCCTTGTCTCCCCAACCCCTATTTGGCCCGACCGGCGGCGTCGGGCGCAAGCGCGAGCGTCCGCTGGCCTACGAGAGGCGCTGAAACGTTGGGATTTCGGGGAATCTAGTTGTCTTCGACGCTCTGGAAGGTAATGCCCTCGAAGGCATCTTCCATGTCCGCCGATCCGGCGATCTCTTCGGCCGGGAACATCAAGCCTGCCGCTTCGAAGCCACCGTCGACGTTCAGCACGTGGCCGGTCGTGTAGGACGCGTCCTCGCTGGCCAGGAACCGGACCGCCGCGCCGACCGCTTCCGGCGTACCGTAGCGTTTCATCGGGATGCGGCCCAGGTAGCCCTCGACCGTGCCAGGGCTGTGGTTGGTGATCGCGGTTTCGACCGGTCCCGGCGCCACGGCGTTGACGCGGATGTTCTTCTCCGCGAACTCCACCGCCATGATCTTGGTCAGTTGGATGATGCCGGCCTTGGACACGCCGTAGGCGCTGCGACCCGTGGAGCCGCGCTGGCCGGAGATCGATGCAATGTTGACGATCGCCCCGCCGCCGACCTGCTCCATCATCGGAACGGCCGCTTTCGAACAGAGGAACGTGCCGGTCAAATTCGTGCGCAGCACCTGGTCCCACTCTTCGAGCGATTGATCCATGATCAGGCGGTTCGGCGCCACACCGGCATTGTTCACCAGCACGTCGAGCCGGCCGAACTTCTCCTGTGTCTTGGCGAATGCCTCAGCCACGGATTCGGGATTGCTGATATCGGCGAACATCGCCATAGCATCGGCGCCGGTGCCGCGGATCTCATCCGCGGATTCTTCGACGATGTCTGCGAGAAGATCGACGACGACGAGGGAGGCGCCTTCACGCGCCAGCGCTAGTGCCGCTGCGCGCCCGAGGCCCCGCGCGCCGCCTGTGACCAGCGCCGTCTTGCCTGACAGCTTCATACCGGACCTCAGCATTTCCTACGCAACTACAGGTTCTACCAAAATTACTTAGTCGTGGAGGATTACCGGATTACACTCCGATTACTAGGAAAAAACGCTTTAGGGGCGGAAATCGGCCATGGATTGGACTTCTTTCTTCATCTTCGTCCACGTTCTTCTGATGGCCTTTTGGCTTGGCGCGGACATGGGCACCTACTACTCGGCCCAGTTGATCCTCAACCGCGACTACACGCCGCCCCAGCGCGCGGTGCTCGCGCGCGTGCTCCAGGGGGTCGACATGTTTCCGCGCGTGGCGATGACGCTCATCGTGCCGACGGGCCTGACGATCGCCTACAACAAGGGCTGGGCCCCGGTCGGCATGGCGGGGCTCCTGATCGTTTGGGTGGTCTCGCTGGCCTGGACCTGGCTGGTATGGAACGTCCATCGTCCCACCGCACCGGAGTGGGGCAAGAAGCTCCAGCGCGTCGAGGATATCTGGAACTACGTTCTGCTCGCGATCGTGATCGTGACCCTGATCGTATCGCTGTCATCCGGCGACCTGTTTCCGGAGAACTGGCTGCGCCTCAAGATCGCTCTCTACGGGCTGACCGTCGTGATCCTGATCGTCGTGAACTTCATGTTCAAACCATTCGGGCCTGCGTTCGGGCGCCTGATGAGCGAAGGTTCTACCCCTGAGATCGAGGACACGATCGCGGCGCTCATCAATCGCGGCAAGCCGTGGATCTGGGCGATCTGGGGCATTGTCGTGATCAACACCGCGCTCGCGATCTTCAAGCCCGTCTTCTAGTCCCCGCCGGCGAGCGTCGGGTCGACCAGTGGCCCGAGCAGTTTCCATGGCCGGCTGTCGACGACGTCGGTCTTCAGCGTGACCGTGCGGTTCCCGGCCGTCGATGGGTCGACGACGGCGTAGGTAAAGGCTTGGCCGGCCTCCGCCAGCGTCAGGTTGGGGTAGTTGATGTCGCCGTTGAACGGACGCGACCAGTCGGTCCACAGCGTGAAGTCCTTGTCCGGCGCGGCAATCATGCCGACGCCGCCTTTGCCGGCGCGCGACCCGGCGACGACCGTCATCCGGTTCTCTGCGGCACGCTCGGCGAGGCCGAATTCGTTCTCCCAGGACTCCAGGACCGCGGTCGGCACGGCGACGACCTCAGCGTCCTGCAAGGCAGCGAGCCGAAAGGCTTCGGGGTAAACCGAATCGCCGCCGCACAGCACCGCCAGACGTCCCCACGGCAGGTCGAGCACAGAGACGCCGTCGCCGCCCGGCGTGGCCCAGGGGTGACGTCCGCAGGCGTGCAGCTGCGGCTGGCGCAGCAGAACGCCGTCAGCGCCGATGGCGACACCGGTATGCAGGAAGCCGTTGCCGCTAGCCTCGACCACGCTCGTCACCACGATTGTCTCCGAACCGGCCAGCGCCGTGCGAATGACCTCGATCGTCTTTTCGCCAAGCGCCGCGGCGCTGCCGGCGTCGCTGACGTCCGGCGTGCCGAGCAGCTCCGGCAGGACGACGAGCGCCGCGCCCTCGCGGAGACCGGCGAGCGCGGTCGCGAAGGCGCCCGTTTCGTCGCTGTCGCCGACAGGTTGGTAGGCCGCGACAAGTAGCTCCGAGGACTTCGGCGTGTAGTGCCGCTCGCCCGGCGCCTGCGCGATCGGCGCGTACAGGTCGGGACGCCGCGAACGATAGACGTGGGTCCCGTCCGGTCGCAGCTTGAGGTCCGCGTCGCCGACGTCGATGTCGGCTACGACGACGGCTTCGCCGGTCTCCGGTGCCCGTGCGAGCACCGTCCCGTCGGGCGCGACGATCTGGCTCTCGCCCGCGCCGTCGAGGCGCTCGGGCGCAATCTTCAGTTTCGCGGCGACCGTCCCGGTGAGGTCCGGCGGCACCAGCGGGCCGACCTTGTTGGCGGCGACGACAAACGAGCGGTTCTCGGCGGCGCGCACCGGAATGTGCAGCGAGGCCTCGTCGTTGGCGAACGAGTTGAGCGTGTTGCACATGATCTGGGCGCCGAGCAGGCCGACGCAGCGGGGGGTCTCGTTCATGACGCCGTCCATGCACGAAAACATGCCGAGCTTGCCGATGTCGGTGTCGACGATCGGACCGAGTTCAGTGGCCCGTTCCAGCCAGTTGTTCTCGCCGCCCATGAGGACCTGCTTGTCGGAATCGGCCAGGCGCTTTCCGTCCGGTCCAAAAAGGATGTTGGTGCTCGTCACGGCGTTGTTGCGCCGCCGCACCGTGCAGTTGATGACGATGTAGCAGCTGTGCTCGCGCGCCTTGGCCGCGATGGCGTTCGTAAAGGTCCCGTCCAGCGGGACGGCGACCTTGTAGCAATGGGTGTTGTCTTCGTACCAGGAGCAGTGATTGACGAATTCCGGCAGCACCATGAGGTCGGGCTTGTGCTTGGCGGCTTCGTCGATCATGCGCAGACAGGTGGCGAGATTCTCCTCGGTATCGATGCCTGCCCCAAGCTGAACTGCGGCGACCCGCACCTTGTCCTTCATTTCGCTGCTCCCTCGTCCTTTTCCAAACCCTACCTAGAGGCCTCGGCCCCGCTTGGCCAGTCGGCCCGACCGCCGGGTGTGCGCGATGGGCGGCGTAAGTGTTCGTACGGGTGTCACTACGGTGTCCCCGGACTGTAAGGTCCGCATGATTGAAAGTCTGAAAAGACCAGCGGGGAACCCATGACCAACGGACGAATTCCGATGCTGCGCAGCGCTTTGGCCGCTGGCGCGCTCACCCTGACCTTGACTGGACAAGCCTGGGCCCAAAGCGAGGCCGACCGGATCAAGGCGCTGGAAGACCTCATTCGCAAGCAGCAGCAGCAGATCGAGGCCCAGCAGAAGGCGCTCGATACGATGCAGGCCGAGCTCAAGACCATCAAGGAATCGGGCGGCGTCACCCAACCCGGGCGCAATCGCGTCGTTCTGTCGCGCGACAACGACGTCGAACTGACGATCGAGGGCCAGGTCAACCGCGCATTGCTCTACTACGATGACGGCAACGCCCAGGACGTCCGTCACGTCGACAACGACGCTTCCTCGACGCGACTTGCCTTCAAGGGCAGCGTCAAGGCGACCGACGACCTCAAGATCGGTACCAACATCGAGGTCCAGTTCGAATCGAACTCCACGGCGGACGTCAACCAGGCCGACAACACCGCCGGCGGCACCAACAACTTTACGGAACGCAAGCTCGAGCTCTATGCGTCGAGCAAGCGCTTCGGCACGCTGACGCTCGGCCAGGGCTCGACGGCATCCGACGGCATGTCGGAGGCGGACCTGTCCGGGACGGACCTCGTCGGCTACTCGGCGGTTGCCGACTCGGCAAGCGGTCTGTCGTTCGCTACGACAGGAACCGGCGCCATCACGGGCAATCCGACGATCGGCGGCGCGTTCAGCAACCTCGACGGTCTGAGCCGCGACGATCGTCTGCGCTTCGATACGCCGAACTGGAAGGGCATCACCTTGTCCACTTCGGTGGTCGATGGAGGCGAGTGGGACCTGGCCGCCGCGTATTCGGCGACCTACGACAGCTTCGAGGTCGACAGCAAGATCGGCTTTGCCAACCAGTCGGGCACGCGGACCTTCCCGGAGACCATCTTGGGCGGTTCGGTGTCGGTGTTGCACGACAGCGGCATCAATCTGACGGCCGCTGCGGCCCAGGGCGACGACGACGATTCGACGCGCGATTCCCAGAACTTCTGGTACGGCAAGCTCGGCTATATCACCGAGGCCATCTTCCCGATCGGTCAGTCGCGTTTCTCGGTCGACTACGGGCAATACGACGACGTCGCCGCCAACAACGACGAGGCGTCGACCTACGGCCTGCAGTTCGTCCAGTCGATCAGCCAGTGGGGCACAGAGCTCTATGCCGGCTACCGTCGCTATGAACTGGACCGCCCGGCGGCGACGTTTGACGATGTCGACATCGTGCTGGCCGGTGCCCGCGTGAAGTTCTGATGCGCCTGCGCGCGCTCGCCCTCGTCCTGACGGTGGCTGCGGCGCTCGCCGCCTGCGGCACGCCGCGCGAGCGTCACCCTGTGGGTGAGATTCCGGACGGTCCCGGTCTGCTTACGGGCGAGAAGGGCGGCGTCAAGATCACCCGCTGACACGCTGCCGCTTCCCGCGTCGGCCCGCTATGCTGGCCGCCGGACATAGGGGAGGTGCAGATGGCGAATGGTTTTGGGGCAGGGCCGGTTCTCGCGGCGACGGTGACGGTCGCCGATCTGGACGCGGCCAAGGCGCGCTACGCGGCAACGGTGGGCTACCTCGCGGATGCGTCGGGCACGGTGAGCCCGGAGCAGGCCGCCTCGTGGGGCGCGCCCGCCATGGCGGGACGGCGCTGGCAACTCATGCGGCCGGAAAGCGGCGAGCCCGGCTGGGTGCGGCTTGTCGAAGGCACGCGGCCGGCGGATTACCGCCCGCTCGCTCACCACGGCTGGTCGGCCATCGAGATTCTGCTGCGCGACACCGATGCCATGCATGAGCGCATGAAGGGCAGCGAGTTCACCATCATCGGCGAGCCGCACCCGCTGCGCTCGTCGCCCGATATCAAGGCCATGCAGGTCATCGGTCCGGACGGCGAGGCGCTGTACCTGACCAACGTGCCCAAGGGCGCCAGTCCTTCGCACCAGCTGCCCCAGCCCAAGAGCGACATCGACCGCATCTTCATCATGGTGCTCGGCGTGCCCGACTTCGACGCCACTCACGAAGATCTGCTGGCGCGCTTCGGCCTGGAAAAGACGACGAACCGGACGCGCGGCATCAACTTCGTGGGCGAGGGCTATGGTCTTGAAGATTCCGGTCAGGCACTCCCGATGTCGACCGTCCAGCTTGACGGCCGCAGCGTCATCCAGGTCGACGGCATGCAGCCGACGGCGACGCCTCGGCCTTGCGCCGAGGGCGAATTGCCGCCGGGTGTCGCTCTGGTGACGCTGGCCCGCGCCGAGCATGGCGCGCTGGCCCAATCCGCGCTCGGGCCGGCCTACGCGAGCGACGATGCCTGGCCCTATCGCGGCGGTTCCGCCGTGACGGTGCGCGGGGCGGGCGGTGAGCTTTACGAGGTCGTCGTCCCCTAGGCCGAGCCGACAGCCTCGCGGCCATGCGGCGAATCAAGGTCGACCAGCGGCCCCTTCGGCACGATGCCAAGCGGATTGCGGTCCTCGCTCATCGAGTAGTACCCGGCTTTGTAGATGTCGGTGTCCACTGTCTCGGCGACGCCCGGTAGCTGGTAGAGTTCGCGGGTGTAGCCCGCCAGGTTCGGGTAGTCGCGGATCATCTTCTTGTTGCACTTGAATGCGCCGTAGTAGGCGACGTCGAAGCGCACCAGCGTCGGCAGGGCGCGCAAGTCCGCCTCGGTCAGCGTGTCGCCGGCGATGTAGCGATGATCCGCCAGATGCGCGTCGAGATCGTCCAACAAAGCGAAGACGTCGTCATAGGCTTTCTCGTAGGCTTCCTGCGACCGCGAGAACCCTGCGCGGTACACGCCGTTGTTCAGGTTGGCGTAGATGCGTTCGTTCCAGGCGTCGATCACCGGTCGCAGGTTGTGCGGATAGTAGTCGTGCGACGTGTCGGCCCAGGCGTTGAACGCCGTGTTGAGCATGCGGATGATCTCGGAAGACTCGTTGCTGACGATCACGTCCCGCTGCTTGTCGTAGAGGACCGGCACGGTCACCCGGCCCGTGTAGTCGGGATGTGAGCGCGTATAGATTTCGTGCAGGTAGGTTGCGCCGAACAGGTCGTCCGGATAGCCGCCGGTCGCGTCGAACATCCAGCCTTCGGCGCCGCGGCCGGGCTTCACGATGGACATTGAGATCGCGTCCTCGAGCTTCTTGAGCTTGCGCATGATCATCGTCCGGTGCGCCCAGGGGCAGTTGATCGCAACGTAAAGGTGATAGCGCCCTGCCTCGGCGGCAAACCCGCCGTCGCCGCTCGGTCCGGGGCTGCCGTCCGCGGTCACCCAGTTACGCAGAACCGAATCCTGCCGCTGGAATGCGCCATCCTTGGACGTCGTCGGTGGATCGTTCTCGGTCCAGGTGCCGTTGACCAGTTTTCCCATGCTTGCCTCCGCCGGTGAGCCGCGACGTTAACAAAAACCTGTGCACGCTGCGTCTCACCATCGCGCCAGCCTCGATGTCGCGGGGACAGGCAGATTTGAACGGTCGGGGGGTGGCCCCCCGGTTTCGCCGTCGCTATCTGTGCGCTGGTCCGTGCCGTGGCCGCGGCATCCGTGGCCGGTTGGCGCGACCGCCCACGTGCGGCAGACTCCAGCAATTATGCGGGAGTTGGCTTCGTTTCGGCGAAAAGGGGCAAAGAACGCATGGCCGTACCTGAACGCGTTTTGATAGCGGGCGCCGGGCCCATCGGGCTGATCTGCGCCCATCGTCTGTCGTTGCTGGGCATCACGGTCGAGGTCTTCGACAAGTCGACCGAGATTCCGACCGACCTGCGGGCGTCGACCTGGCACCCCGCGACCCTCGACATGCTCGAGGAGATCGGCGTGACGGACGAAATCCTCGCCAAGGGTGCCAAGTGTCCGTCCTGGCAGTACCGGTTTCAGAGCACCGGCGAACGCGCCGTGTTCGACCTCAGGGTTCTGGAAGGCGAGACCAGGCACCCCTACCGCGTGCAGTGCGAACAGTTTCATGTGGTCCGCCACCTGGTGAACCTGCTGTCCGGCCGCGACAACGTCGCGATTCACTGGGGCGCGGAGGTCGTCGGCGTCTCCCAAAGCGAGGATCGTGCCGCCCTGACCGTCCGGCGCGACGGCCAGGAAGAGGTGCACGAGGCGCCCTTCGTCATCGGCGCCGACGGCGGGCACTCGACCGTGCGCCAGTCGCTCGGCCTCGGCTTCGACGGCAAGACCTACCCGATCTTCACCATGGTCGCGATCACCGACTTCCCCTTCGAGGAGCACTACGAGGGCCTGTCGAACGTCAGCTACGTGTGGACCGACGACGGCAACTTCTCGCTCCTGCGCGTGCCCGACCGCTGGCGTTCCGGCATCACGCCGCAGCCCGATCAGACGCCCGAGGAGGCGTTGTCGGACGACAACATCAACGCCCACTTCCAGCGCATCGTGCCGCGCGACGCGCGTTACGACATCCTCGCGCGCGGCAGCTATCGCACCCATATGCGCGTCACCGAGACATTCAATGTCGGACGCATCCTGCTGGCGGGCGATGCGGCGCATCTCAACACGCCGAACGGCGGCCTTGGCCTGAACTGCGGCGTGCACGACGCCATGAACCTGACGGGCAAGATTCATGACGTGTGGCACGGCAACGCCGATATGTCGGTCTTCGACCGCTACACCAGACAGAGAAAGACCATCGCGACGGACTACGTCCACAAGATGTCGGATGCCAACCACCATCGCATGCGCGAGCGCGATCCAGACAAGCGCCGCGCCATCATGGACGACATGAAGCGGATCACCGCCGACGACTCCCTGATGAAGGACTGGCTGATGAATTCGTCGATGATCAACGCCGTCCGCCACGCCGAAACCATCGCCTAGCCCGCTTGTGGCGGCTGACCGCCGTGCGAATCCGCAGGATTCGGGCGATTCGGCTTGGGTTGCCAAATGCGGCACGCCCCCTAGGATACGGCGTCTTCTGGGAGGAAAACGAAAGGGAATCCCTCATGCGTAGTATCGCCAAGACTTGCCTGGCGGCGGTGATCGCCGGCTCCGTCACTTTTGGTGCCGCCGCGGTCGCCAATGCCGACGAAATCAAGGTCGGCTCGTTCGTTTCCGAGCGCGGCTTCGGCAGCCGCTTCGTCATCGCGCCGTGGATCGAGCGCGCGAACAAGTCGCTGCAGGAAATCGGTTCCGACTTCAGCATCAAGGCCTATTGGGGCGGCACGCTCGGCAAGAGCCCGTTCCAGCAGTACGACCTCGTCAAGGCCGGCGTCGCCGACGTCGCCTGGGTGATGTCCGCCTACACGCCGGGCCAGTTCCCGGAAATGGAAATCGTCGAACTCCCGTTCTTCTTCCGCGACGCCAAGGAAGCCTCGGTCGTCGGCTGGAAGCTCTATGAAATGGGCCTGTTCTCCGGTTTCGAAGATACGCACCTCGTCGGCTTCTTCGCCGGTGAGCCGGCGTCGATCTTCTCCGCCGACCCGATCGAACGCCTCGAAGACCTCAAGAACAAGAAGGTCCGCAGCGTCGGTCAGACCCAGGCTCGCTGGCTCGAAATGATCGGTGCCGTGCCGGAGTCCGCAGGGTCGACTGAAATGAACGACAAGCTCAACCGTGGCACGTTGTCTGCCGCGATCCAGGGTTGGTCGGGCATGAAGACCTTCAAGACCTTCCCACTGGTCACGCATACCGTCGATGTGCCGGTCGGCACCCTGGGTTTCATGCTGCTGATGAACAAGGACACCTGGGAAGACCTGAGCGACGCCGAAAAGAAGGCGCTGCAGGACAATGGTGGCATCCACATCGCCAACGACTCAGCTGAAGCCTATGCCAAGGCCGGCGTCGACATCCGTGCCGAGATCAAGGAAGCCGGCGAACACACCATGGTCAACTTCTCCGAGGCGGAACTTGCTCGTTACGAATCAGAGGCCAAGGAGATCTGGGAATGGTGGGCAGACCAGACGCCCGGCAACCGCAAGGTCTTCGATGCGGCTGTGAAGCTGCTCAAGGAGATGCGCAGCGATTCGTCGAGCTAGGCTCGACGACCTGCGGAGTTAGGACGTGAGTCCTGCGCTCGAAAACCTGCAGAGGTGGATGGACCGGCTGTGCCGGGCCCTTGCCTCTGTCGGTTTCGTCGTGCTGGTTGGGATGTCGTTCCTGACCATGTTCGACGCCGTCATGCGATGGATGATCTGGCCCAGCATCCCCGGCTTCGGGGACTGGGGCCGGATCATGTTTCCGATCATCATCTGCTCTGTGTTTCCGGCGGTGCTGCTCTACCGCCGCAATGTCAGCATCGGTTTTCTCGGTGCGGGCCTGGGCCCGAGTTGGCGGCGCGTGCTGGAACTCTTTGGCGCCATCTGCACGATCTTCTTTTTCGTCCTGATCTCCTGGCAGTTCTTCGATCTTGGGATCGATCTCACGGTGAACAACCGGGTGACGCCGACGCAGAAGATTCCGGTCGCCTTTTGGTGGTGGATCGCGACGGCGCTCGTGATCTTCTGTCTGCCGGTACAGACCTGGATGATCTACAAGAACATCTTGTCCATTCGGCAGGGCGTCGACATCGACCCGCCGGAAGGTCATTAGGCGTGCTTTTCTGAAATAGGGACAAGACCGGTATGTCGGCTGTTGTAATCGGCGCCCTTGGGCTCGCCCTTCTTTTCGTCCTGATCATCCTGCACGTCCCCATCGGCGTCTCGATGGGTCTGACGGGCTTTTTCACGATCGGCTATCTCATCGGCTTCGGGCCGGCCATCGGCCTGTTCGGCGCCGAGGGTAGGGAAGTCGTTTCCAGCGAAGGTCTTGCGACCGTTGCGACATTCATCCTCATGGGGGCGTTCGCCAACCTCAGTGGCCTTGCCCAGGATCTCTACCGATTGGCCTACGCCTTCCTCGGCCACATGCGCGGGGGCCTGGCGCTGGCCACGGTCGGCGCCTGCGGCGGCTTCGGCTCGGTCAGCGGTTCGTCCGTTGCAACGACCGCCACCATGACCCGCATCGCATTGCCCGAGATGGCCGAACGCGGCTATTCGACGACCTTGTCGACAGGCAGCATCGCCGCCGGCGGTACGCTCGGCATGCTGATTCCGCCGTCGATCGTCATGATCATCTACGGCATCCTGACCGAACAGTTCGTCATCGCGCTGTTCGCCGCGGCGCTGATTCCGGGCGTGTTGTCCGTGATCATCTATTTCATCGCCATTCGTGTCTTGGTCTTTTTCAACCCAGAGTCGGGCCCGGCCGGCCCCAGAGTGCCCTGGCCCGAGCGCTTCAAGGTTCTTGGACAGTCCTGGGGCGTGATTTTCCTCGCCGCCGTCGTGTCTGGCGGTCTCTACACGGGCGTGTTCAGCCCGGCCGAGTCGGCATCCGTCGGTGTCTCGGTCGCGTTCTTGTTTGCCCTTTTCCGCGGCAAGATCAATTGGCGATCGTTCTTCGACACGCTGCTTGAGGCGGCGGCGACCACCGGCATGATCTATGTGATCATTATCGGTGCTCATATATTCTCTTTCTTCATGACGCTTTCGGGTCTGCCGGAGGAAATCGTCGGCTCAATCGAGGCCACAGGACTGTCCAGGTGGACGATCCTGATCATGCTCTTCGCGATGTTTCTGGTGTTGGGGAGCATCTTCGACACGATTGCGGCAATGGTCATTACCTTGCCCTTCGTTTTCCCACTGATCCTCAGCCTCGGCTTCGATCCGATCTGGTGGGGCGTCATCATGGTCATCGTAATGGAAATCGGCATGATCACCCCGCCCATCGGCATGAATGTGTTCATCATGCATGGCATGGCGCGAGACATACCGCTCTTAACAATATTCAAGGGCATCGCACCGTTCGTGGTGGCCGACTTGGTGCGTCTGGCGCTCGTTACGGTGTTCCCAGCCCTGGCTCTGTGGCTGCCGGTCGCCTGGGGCTATCTCTAGAAAGTCCGAGCCCGCGGGTTTGTTCGCCCTCCGGAGTCCGTGAACCTGCGCCGTCGTTGGTCGTGATACCGTTTTCCAACGGAATTCACGCGCGACGACCGTGGATTCGGGTGACAGGAGGCATTCGATGACCCGCACGCCCAGGCTCCCGATCAAGATCGATTCCACCTCGAATGGCGAATACGCGCCGCTGCCGGTCGGCAAGCGCATCAGCGCGGCCCAGCATGAGGCGCAACGCCTTCTGGACGATAATGCAAGGCGCACCGGGCAGAGCCGCCGCGCCTTCATGGCGTCCATGGCTGGCGCCGCGACGTCGCTCTTCGCGCTCGACACGGCGCTGGCGGTTCCGGGCTCGCGCGGTGGCTTCTACGATGTGTCGCGGGAGGCCGGCCTCGATGCCGAACTTGCCCAGGCGGCCGTCGGCGGCGACGAGTTCATTTTCGACGTGCAGTGCCACATGGTCGATCCCGACGGTCCCTGGCGACGCAATGCGGGCCGCGGCTTCGTCGGTGCGTTGCGGCGTTTCCCGCAAGGATCGTGCGGCGAGGCCGATGCGGCGGACTGCTACTCCGCCGACATGTTCATCAAGGAAGTGTTCATGGATTCGGACACCGACCTTGCGGTGATGAGCTTCGTGCCCTCGCCGCCGGAGACGAATCCCCTGTCCCTGCGCGAGGCGGCGCGTGCCGCGCGCTTGGTTGAGCAACTAGACGGCACGCACCGGCTGCTGCTCCACGCCATGGTCATGCCAAACCTGCCCAACCGCACGCTCCAACTGGAACGCATGCAGCAGGCGGCGGAGGAATACGAGATTGCCGCCTGGAAGTGCTACACGCAGTGGGGCCCGAACGGTGTCGGCTGGTGGCTTGACGATCCCGACGTCGGCATCCCGTTCATCGAACAGGCGCGCCGCCTCGGCATCAAGACGATCGCGATCCACAAGGGGTTGTCGTTCGGCGGGCAGCAAGCGCGCTTCGCGTCGTGCGTCGACGTCGGCCGCGCGGCCAAACTGTTTCCGGACGTCAACTTCCTGATCTACCACTCCGGCTTCGAGACACGGCGGTGCGAGGGCCCGTACGACGCGGCCAATGCCGCGGCGGGCGTCGACAGTCTGGTGAAATCGGTGCTCGACAACGACATCACGCCCAACAGCAACGTCTACGCCGAACTCGGCAGCACCTGGCGCATCCTGATGCGCAATCCCGACATGGGCGCGCATGTCCTCGGAAAGCTCTTCAAATACATCGGCGATCGCAACGTCCTGTGGGGGACCGATTCGATCTGGTACGGCTCGCCCCAGGATCAGATCGCGGCCTTCCGAGCCTTCAGAATCTCCGAACAGTTGCAGGCGCAGCACGGCTATCCGGCGATGACGCCCGAACTGCGCCGCGCCGTCTTCGGCATGAACGGCGCGCGCGTCTACGGCCTCGATCCGTCGCTGGTCCGCCGCAAGGCGTCGGCCGACCCGGTCGGCCGCGCCAAAGAGGAATACGCCGCGGCGCCCGATCCGACCTTGCGGACCTACGGACCGCGCACCATCGACGAGTTCCGTGTGCTTGAGGCGATGCACGGTGGCTGGCCGGGCTAGGGCCAGAACAGCACGAGATTGATCGCGAAGTGTGCGGCGATCGCCGGCACCAGCGAACCGCCGGCGCGGGTCAGCCACATCAGCAACACGCCAACCACGCCGGCGCCGATGATGGTGCCGATGCCGTTCGACCAATGCACGGCGGCGAAGATCGTCGCCGACAGCAGATAGATCGCCACCGGTGACAGCCGCGCGCCGACCTAGTCCAGGAACGCGCCGCGAAACACCGCTTCCTCGGTGACCGCAGTCAGCAGCAGACCGAACGTGAGGTCGAAGACCAGGAGCCCGGACTGCTCGATGGGATAGAACGACTGCAGCGCGGTCCACCCGTCGAGCCCGGTCCGGTCTAGACCCTCAAGAACGGCGATCGACACTACCGACACTACGAGGGCCGCCATGCCGAAGCGCAACCAGGAGACCGACGCGACGCATCTGTCAAGAAACGAGCGGCGCAGGGTGGGCGTGCCGAGGATCGCGGCGATGACCAACAGTTTCGAGCCGTAGTCGACCGTCAACCAACCGGCGACGTCGTTGGCCAGGATCAGTCCGATGTCGTTCGCGGCAAATGGGAGAACGAGCAGCCAGAAGGCCAGGGGGCTGAAACGCGCGGTCATGCGGGGCTCCACGACGCAAGTGCCGCAGCATTGCCGCTGCGGTTGCCGGGGTAAAGGCCCGCAGGCCACAATCGCCGGTCCATGACGGAGACGACTTCAGAACCGGCAAGCGCGACGGCAGCGATTACCCGCGGCGCGGTACGCCTCCTCTACGATCTCGGCTACGACGCGGTCACCGAGTTCAGCTTCAGGACGGGCCGCCGCGCCGACATTCTCGCGCTCAATCGCGGCGGCGAGATCATCGTCGTCGAGGTGAAGTCGTCGCTCGCGGACTACCGCGCCGATGGGAAATGGCACGAGTATCTCGAATGGTGCGACGGCCTGTTCTTCGCCGTCGATGCCGACTTTCCATCCGACGTCCTGCCACAGGATCAGGGCTGGATGATCTGCGATGTCTATGGCGGCGAGATCATGCGTGATGCGCCGCGCAGCAAGCTGCCTGCCGCCCGCCGGAAAATGATGACGCTCAGGTTCGGCCTCGTCGCGGCGCGACGCCTGCAGGGGCTGCTCGACGAGACGTACGAGCGGACGTCGGTCTGGTAACAATTGCTTAACCCTGTTCGATCCATGCTGCAGACGCGTTGAAAAGGATTCCGCACCGCGGCACTGTAGGACGAATGAAGATTCCCGCCATAGCGTTGGCGCTGACGCTTGCCCTCGGCGCCACGGCATTCGCCCAGGAGGCCGCCACCTTCGAGGATGGTCGCGTTGCGGCGGAGACCTTACGGTATGATCGCGCGCGCGACATCTGGGCGCGGCTCTCGGCTGCCGGCGATGCCGAGTCCCAGAATGCGCTGGGGTTTATCTACCAAAAAGGCCTCGGCGTGCTTCGTGACTATCGCCGCGCCTTCGACCTCTACACCGCTGCGGCCGAGCAGGGCCACGCCAACGCCGCCAACAATCTCGGCGTGATGTACACGCAAGGGCAGGGCGTACCGCGCGACTACGTCCGCGCTTACAGCTGGTACAGCCTGGCGGCGATCCAGGGCGAAGATGCCGCGATCCGCAATCGCAGCATCTTGGGCCGTGCGATGAGCTACCAGGATCTCGAAGCCGCGAACGAGTTGTCGGTAAAGGCGATCGCCCGTATCGCCAAGCGGATGTCGCCGGAGCAGATCGCGCGCGCCCGCGATCGGGCCGAGCGGTTCCTGTCCCAGCGCCAGGGCGCGGCGGCGCAAAATGCCGCAATCGCCACCGTCCCGCGAACCCGGCTCGAAGGGGCGCCGAAAGGCCTCGTCGAGGTGCCTGACGATTCCCCCACGGCGGTCGTCGGTGCGCCGAAGCCGGAGGCTGAAGAAGAGGATTCCGGGCCGAAGCTGCCGGGCCTCACGCCGATCGGCGGACAGTAGTCACGATTTCTTGCTGCCGGTTCTCCGTCGCCGGCGCTTCGTCTACGTTGTGAACGGCTTCATCAGACGGACATTGACCATGCGTGTAGCGTTCGCCTTCCTGACCGCGTTCTCTCTGCTGACATCGGTCGTCGCACAGGCGCAACCGGCGCTCACATTCGAGCCGGCCTTGGGCAGCGAGCGGTTTGAACGTCCCGTCGCCATGAAACAGGCGCCCGGCGGCAGTGGCGTTCACGTCGTTGAGCAACCGGGCCGTGTCGTCGCGCTTGAGCTGGACGGGTCGCAGCGCCGCGTCGTACTCGACATCGAGGACCGCGTCGGGGACGGACCCAACGAAGCCGGGCTGCTTGGGCTTGCTTTCCATCCGCGGTTTGCCGACACACAAACGCTCTATCTTTCCTACACGCGCCGTGCCAGCGGACGTACGCTCGAGTCGGTCATCGCCGCCTATAGAATGAACGATGACGGCGCGATCGACCGGGATTCGGAGAAGGTCGTCCTCGCGCTGCGACAGCCCTTCGGCAACCACAACGGCGGCGACATCGCCTTCGGTCCCGACGGCTACCTCTACATCGGGTTCGGCGACGGCGGGGCAGGGGGTGATCCTCTGAACAGCGGCCAGGACCTCGGTACGTTGCTGGGGGCGATCCTGCGGATCGACGTCGACAGCGGCGATCCCTATACCATTCCACGCGACAATCCGTTCCGCACGCAACGCGACGCTAGGCCCGAGATCTATGCCTACGGACTGCGCAATCCTTGGCGGTTCAGCTTTGACCGGGAGACCGGCGAATTGTGGGCAGGCGACGTCGGCCAGAACCGGTTGGAGGAAATCGACCTGATTCGTGCCGGCGGCAACTACGGCTGGAACATCAGGGAGGCGTCGCGCTCCTTCAAGGACCAGGGCCGCAACGCCTCGGGACTGATCGCACCAGTCGCCGAATACGGTCGCGAACTCGGCTGCTCCGTCACCGGCGGCTACGTCTATCGCGGCAGCGAGATCGTGGACCTGCAGGGTACCTATCTCTTCGGCGACTATTGCAGCGGTCGCATCTGGGGTGTGACCAGGGACGCCGAAGGCCGGTCGCACGTGTCGCAGCTCTTGCGTACCGATGCGCGGATCGCATCGTTCGCCGAGATCGCGGACGGTACGATCTTCGTGCTCGATCTGACCGGGCCGGTCTACAGGATCGGTGCCAGGTAGTCAGGACGTCGGTACTGGTCGACGATCCTCCGGACACCGTATCCGCCGAATTCGGATATCGACACCGTCCACGGTCACCGTTTCGACGACCGGATGGCAGCCGCGCGGGATCGGTGTCGAAGAGCCCTCGTGGGCGAGCGCGGGCATCGCCGCGAGAAGGAAAATCGACAGAGCAAGCCACCTCATTGGTAGCCGCCGGCAAGGGTGAACACCTCGCCGCCCATGCCGAGCTTGAAGCGCGCGACGCCCGCGGCGGTCGTCGTGTCGATTCCGCCGAGGTCGAACCAACGCACCTCGCGCTTTTTCAGTGTTTGCATCGCACGCCATAGTACGGCGTTCTGCGCGCTCACGGCACGCCCCTCCGGTCCCGACCAGCCCGCGTAATAGGTGGCGCTCTGTCCATGGCGGATCACAAGGGCGGCGGCGAGCAACGCCTTGGCGCGATAGGCGCTCACCACCATCACGTCCTCGCGCACGCCGGTGCCCTCGGCCACGGCCTGGATGAACTTGCCGTCCGGACCGCGGTAGCGCCGCTTGCGTCGGTAGCCGTCGGCATGCTCCAGCAGCGAGTCGAGATCCTGACCGCCGTGGGAAAGGCGGATCGACAGACCGGCGCCTTCGGCCGCCCGCAGCTTGCTGCGCCACCGTGCCGTCATCGCCGCGCGCAATCTGTCTTCGTCCGCCGACAGATCGATCCATGCCGAGTGATACCCGGTCACGACGCGCCGTGACCCGGTCTGCCGCATGGCGCCGCGCGCGTCGCTGCCTTCGAGAAGTTCCGGCGTCCAATATAGAAAGCGCAACCGGACGCCGGCGTACCGCTTGCGAAGATGAATGAGGATCGGCTGTTTCGCCGCGTGGTCCACTCCGGCAACCCAGAGCGGCCCCCGAACGATCTGCGTCACCGTCGCGACGCCGAGGAAGCGCCGCGTGAATGCCTGAACCAGTCCGATGCGACGATCCGTGTCGACGACGACGCCGCGTTCGACCGTGAATCGATTCCGTTCGGAAGCAACGCCGTAGCCCCAACTCTGCTCCAGGCTCGACTTGCCGCACGCGGACAGAATGTCTCGCCACTCGGCTTCCGAGGCCTGATTCCAGAGGATTTCCGTCATCGTGCGCGGCTGGGCTCCACATCGACGATGGGATACCGTCACGGGATGCAGTTGTTCCGCAAGTCCCGCCCGGTCAGTGGATACGATCTTCCCGGGCGCAGGTTCACCATCTGGGCGCTCTACTACTTTCTTGTGTACTTCGCCCTGCCGCTGATGGCTACTGCGCTTGTTCTGGACGGTCTGCTCTATGCGTTCTTCAAGTACTACTACGAAGTCTGCTTCGGCGTTTTCTGCGTGTTCGAGTGAGGCGTGACGTGACGTGTTTTGTCGGCAGAACGGCCATCGTGACGGGCGCGCACACCCCGGTCGGGGCGGCCTGCGTCGAGCGTCTTGCCGGGGAAGGCGCAACCGTGATCGCGGCCGGTTCGAAAGCGATCCCTGCTGCGGCGATCTCCCTCGAACACGACGGCACAGAGGCATCTTGGCAGGCGTTGGTCGCGGAATCGGAACGACGCGGCGGCCTGCATGTCCTCGTCAATGCCGAAGCTGCCCCGCTCCAACGAGCGTTTCTCGATACCGGGCTCGAAGAGGTGCGAACCTTGAGCCGGACCAACGCGGTGTCGGCGTGGTTGGGCATGAGGACCGCGGTCCCGGCGCTGCGTGCGGGCAGTGGCGGCTATATCGTGAACGTGGTGCCGAATGCCTCGCGTGCGTCGGATCCGGACTCCCCCGTGTATTCGGCATTGGCGGGAGGACTTCGGATCGCCACCAAATCGGCGGCGCTTGAGTTCGCAGCGCAGGAACCCCGCGTGGTGGTCAACGCCGTGCTGTTCGGCGCGACGCCGGCAGGCGATCTTGTCCCGGAGGACGTCGCTGCCGCCGTTGCCCAGCTGGCTTGTGACGAATCGGCCTATGTGACGGGCATGGAGGTCGTCGTCGACGGCGGCGCCAGCATCGGTGTGACACGATGAGCGGGCGTCTCGACGGAAAAGTAGCGATTGTCACCGGCGGCACCGGCGCCCTCGGACGAACCTTCGCCCGTGCCTTTGCCGCAGAAGGCGCGCGCGTCGTGGCGACGGGACGCAATACGGCGCGTGGCGAAGAAACGGTGCGCCTGATTCAGGATGCCGGCGGCGAGGCCGTGTTCATGCCGCACGACGTCACCGAGGAATCCGACTGGCGCCGCGTCGTCGATGCCACGACGGAGTCGTCGGGGCGCATCGACGTGTTGATGAACAATGCGGGCGATGCGGTGTTCAAACCGATCGAGGCGCTCACCCTCGATGACGTCGACTATCTCATGAAGCTCAACTTTGAGGGGCCGCTTCTAGGGATGCAGGCTGTTATTCCGCGCATGCCCAATGGCGGTGCGATTATCAACATCACGGTGCTGACGGCCATCGTCGGCGGCGCCGCGAGCACGGCCTACAGCCTTGCAAAGGGAAGTCTCGCGCAGCTTACGCGCGCCGTGGCGCTCGACTGCGCTCGCCGCGGTACCGGTGTCCGGGTCAACACGATCGTGCCCGGTGTTCTCTTCGAGGGCGGCGTGGTCTCGCCGGGCGCGACGCGGGTACACGGCGGACCGGACGGCGCCCGGCGCTTCCAGGAGCGAATCATTGCGAAGACGCCCTTGGGCCGGATCGGCAAGCCCGAGGATGCGGCGCGGGCCGCGGTCTATCTTGCATCCGACGCCGCGCGCCACGTGACCGGCATGGACTTCGTCGTCGACGGCGGCCGATTGGCCGGTGGTAACTGAGTGCCGCGTGCTCGCCGCGTAGTGCCCGCGTCGGGAACGCCATGAGCCGACCGAGTATCGCCGAGGTGCGTGGCCTCGCGGGCACGCGCATGTTCGTGGCCGGCCTCGTCGCGACGACGTCCGTCGGCCCCATGGCGATGCAGCTCTTCGTACCGTCGCTGCCCTTCATGGCGAACGATCTGGCTGCGCCCATCGACGTGGCCCAGCTTGCGCTGAGTTTGTCGATGGCCGTGATCGCTTTCGCCAACCTCGTCTATGGGCCGCTCTCGGACCGCTTCGGGCGGCGCCCGCTGCTCCTCGTGGGCCTTGCGCTGTTCCTCGTCGGGACGGTGGTCGCGGCGCTCGCGCAAAGCGTCGAAATGCTCATTGTCGGCCGCATTATCCAGGCCGGAGGCAGTGCATCCGGCATGGTTCTCAGCCGGGCCATGGTTCGCGACGTGTATGGCCCCGAACGCGCCGCCTCGATGATCGCCTACCTCACCGTGGCGATGCTCGCCGCGCCTTATGTCGCCTTGATCATCGGCGGCGCGCTGACCGACAACGTCGGCTGGCGCGCGGCGTTGTGGTTCGCATTCGTCGTCGGCGCGCTCGTAACGGCGCTGGCCTTCAGGACCCTTGCCGAGACCCACCACGGAGAATGCGTCGGCATTTCGCCGGTCGTTCTCGCGCGCAACTACAGGCGTCTCTTTGCGTCGCTCGATTTCAGCAGCTACGTCCTGCACACCGCGTTCGCCGCCGGCACGTTCTTCGCGTTCATGGCGGGTGCGCCCTACCTCATGGTCGACGTTCTGGGCCGGCCGGCGATCGAGTTCAGCCTGTGGTTCGCACTGCTTACCTTCACGTTCATGGCGGCTAACTATGTCGCCGGAAAGGTGTCGAGCCGCATCGGCCTCGATCGCATGGTCATGGTGGGAAGCGCCTTCTCGCTCTCCGGCGGAATCCTGTTTCTGGTCATGGTGGGGTCGTTCGGTCTTTCGCCGCTGACGCTGTTCCTCCCGAATGCGCTGGTCGGCATCGGGCAAGGGATCTCGATGCCGAACGCCCAGGCGGGCGCGATCAACATTGATCCCAAGCTTGCAGGCACCGCATCCGGCCTGCTGGCGTTCGCCACCATGGGTATGGGCGCGGTGTTCTCGCAGATCGTCGGCGAACTCGCCGATGGGACCGCGGCGCCGCTGGCCTGGGCCATCCTGGCCGGCGCCGTCGCGGCGGTCGTGTTCGGCGCCCTGCCCGCGTGGCGTCGCCGCGGAGCGGTCGGCCTGAATGAGATTTCTTAGTGATTTCAGTTGGTTAGAGAAAGGAAACCCCTGAGGATTCGGGGAATCGACAGAGCTCCGGGGCGGCAATAGAGTCGCTCAATAACCACTAAAGATTGAAAAGAAACAAGAAGCTTCGCGTCGAGTAATGGCATCCAGGGTCGATCGTAAGCGCAATCCGGTGATCGAGGACGGGTTCCGTCGGGAGGATTTTACCGAGGAACGGATCGAACAGATTCGTCGTTCGATCCCGATTCCGGCCGGCTTCGAGATTCTGGATCAGGAGACACGCGAAGCCAGCCGGCTGTCCGCGCTGTCCGAGATTGCCGACGGAGAGAGCATCTGGGTATTCGGCTACGGCTCCCTGATGTGGAACCCGGCCTTTCACTACGCCGAGCGGCTGCCGGGCACGATCTACGGCTGGCACCGGAGCTTCTGCCTTTCCGCGCCGGTCGGTCGCGGCAGCGAAGATCGACCCGGTTTGATGCTGGCGCTCGATCGCGGCGGCTCCTGTCGCGGTTTCGCGTTCCGGATCGTTCCTGACGAGGTCAAGAGCGAAACCCGCATCCTGTGGCGCCGGGAGATGATCTCCGGCGGCTATGTGCCGCGCTGGGTGCATGCGCGTACCGGGACGCGCACGATCAGAGCGCTCACCTTCACCGCCAACCGGCAGCACCCGCGCTATGTCGGGCGTCTGCCGTTGAACGATGCGGTGCGGGCGCTTGCCACCGCCGAAGGGCCCCTCGGGCGTGCCCGCGACTATCTCCACAACACCGTGGTGCACATGGACGAGCTTGGCGTCGCCGACGGCCACCTGCACCGGCTTCTGGATCTGGTCGAGTCGTTTCCGCACGACGCCTAGCGAGGCGCGGTAGACCGGCAGCATGCTAGGCTGCCGCCATGTTTGACCGGTTTCGCTCCCACATGTTGCGCGTGCCATGACCGAGAAGGTTGATGTCGTCGTCATCGGCGGCGGAATCCTCGGCGTTGCGACGGCCTTCGAACTCGCGGCGCTGGACCGTTCCGTGATCTTGCTGGAGGGCAGCAGGCTCGCGTCGGGAACGACCGGCGCCAGCTTCGCTTGGCTCAACGCCACGGCAAAGGCCGATGACGCGCACTACCACCGGCTCAATGCCGCGGGGCTCCAGCGACACCTGGAACTCGCCGCTCGCTGGGGAGAACGTCCGGCCGGTCTGGCCGGCGCGGGTTCACTCCACTGGAGCCATCCCGGTGCCGACGACGGCGGACCCGAAGAGGTGCTCGCGCGGGCGACGACGCTGGCGGACTGGAACTATCCGGTCGTCCCGTTGGAACGGCGCGAACTCGCGGCGCTCGAACCCTATATCGACTTCCCCGAGGGAAGCGCCGGTTTCCTCGCGCCGCGCGATCGCTGGCTCGATGCGCCGGCATTCGTGCGCCGCATGGCGGATGAGGCCGCCATGCAGGGCGCCGACATCCGCGAGAGCGCGGCCGTCACCGAGTTCGTGTTCGAAGGTGATCGCGTCATCGGAGTCGAGGCGCCGCCGTTTCGCATCATCGCGCAGCATGTGGTGGTGACGGCAGGCACCGCGCTACCGTCACTCGTGGCGCTGGCGCGTCGCAGCCTGAAGCGCACCCTGTCGTTCCAGGCCGTGCCGGGACTGCTGGTTGACACGGAACCGCAAGAACGCGAATGGCTTCGGCACGTCGTCTACTTCCCCGACGGCGCCGGCTTTCACATGCGGCCCGCAGGGCGCGGCGCGTTGTCCCTCGGCGCCGACGACATCGACGCCCGGCATGGCCGCGAGAGCGCCGATCTGACCGTCGGCGTGACTGCCCTTCTGCAGCGGGCGTCCGTGTTCATGCCCGGCTTTCCGGCGCTCAGGCTCGTCGCCGGTGTCCATTCGCGGATCGGCGTTCGGCCCATGCCGGGCGACGGCCTGCCCATCGTTGGACCGCTGCCCGACGTACCCGACGTTTATGTTGCGGCGACCCACTCGGGCATTACCCTTGGGCCCTACCTCGGGCAGCTGATCGCGCGCGAGATCGCCCTCGGTGAATCGGCCGACGAACTCGCACCTTATCGCCCGGCCCGTTTTGAGGATTGAACCGCGCGGAGGCGCCTTGTGAACGATGCAACGAACGAACCCGTCCTGCTCCGGGAGTCCCTCGGTGACGGAATTCTCCGGCTGACGCTCAACCGGCCGAGGGCGGCCAACAGCCTGAGCCACGAACTGGTGGGCGCGTTGCACGATGCCTTCACGCAGGTCGCCCATGACCGGGACGTCCGTGTCGTGATCCTGGCGGGTGCCGGGAAGAACTTCTGTGCCGGCCACGACCTGAACGAGTCGATCGCTGCGGCCAAGGATCCCGCCAGCAAGCGTGCCGCCAACATCGAGGCGAGCGCGATGATCATGGCCATGCGGCACTGCCCAAAGCCGATCATCGCCCGGGTACATGGCGTGGCGACCGCGGCCGGCTGCCAGCTGGCCGCGAGTTGCGACCTGGTCTTCGCCACCGCGGACGCGCGTTTTGCGACTCCGGGTGTCAACATCGGCCTGTGGTGTCTCGCGCCCCAGGTCGCGGTCAGCCGTTCCATCGCGCCCAAGCACGCGATGCAGATGCTGCTCACCGGAAAGATGATCGACGCCGAAGCCGCGGTGCGTTTCGGCCTTGTGAACGAAGCCGTCGCCGCCGAGTCCCTGGATGATCGCATCATGGAGATTGCGCGCGAGGTGGCGTCCAAGTCCACCCACGCCGTCGCCATGGGCAAGGACAGCTTCTATCGGCAGCTCGAAATGGATGAAGTCGATGCCTACGCGATGGTGGACGAACTGATTTACCGCGCCATTCAGTCTGAGGACGCGCAAGAAGGGATTGCCGCGTTCCTCGAAAAGAGAAGCCCTGCATGGAAGGATCGTTAGAGCGATGACCCAGATCGACGCCACGCCGGAGGTGACCTTCCGTCGTCCTGCCGCCGGCAACTTCCTCGACAATCCGCGCGGCTTCTGCCAGCACTATCTGGACTGGTCCGGGAGCGAGCCGCCGATCGTCCTGCTCCACCCCAAGCGCAGCAACGCCCGCCACTGGGATCACATGGTCGACGCCCTGGCGTCGCCCAACCGCGTACTCGCGCCCGACGCCCGCGGGCACGGGCTCAGCGACTATCCCGACAGCGGTTATCGCGTGCCCGAACTTGCCGAGGACGTCGTCGCGTTCCTCGACACCGCGGGCATTGCCCGTGCGGTCTTCGTCGGCGGCGCGACGGGCGGCAACCTGTGCATCTGGCTGGCCGCCAACCGGCCGGACCGGGTCGCCGGCATCTGCGTCGTCGATCCCGGCATGTCCGTACCAAAGGAGATCGCCGACGAAGTCATTCGCCAGACCCGCGAAGAGCACGACTTCCCGGACTTCGCCACCGCCAAGGCGTCGATGCATTTCCAGGACCTGTGGAGCCCGGAGGTGCGCGACCACTACGCCGCGCACAGCTTCCGCGAGCGCGACGACGGGCGCTGGGCATGGCGCTATGCGGCCGCGCCGGCGCGCACGATCGCGGCCTCGCTCGACGAGGATTCGGTCTGGGACATGGCGGCAGACGTGAAGTGCCCCACGGTGCTGGTGCGCGGCGCCACCTCGGCGGTGTTCACCGACGCGCATATGGCGCGTCTCGTCGGGCTGGTCCCGCACGCGCGCGTGGTTCATCTCGACAAGGCCGAACATACGCCGGCCCAGGAGAACCCGGCCGGCATGGCGGCGGTGGTGGACGACCTCGTTTCTTCGATTGCCGGCTAGTTCACGCAACGGGCGCGCGGGACACGCACGCCTGACAATCCGGCTGCGTTGTGGCGCTCTAGGCGCAGCGATGCCTCGCTCAATGAAAGAAGGGAACTCGGCATGACGGACGTCCTCGGCTACCGCGCCAAGATCGGCTTGATGGTGCCGTTCACCAACACCAGCGTGCAGCCGGAATTCGAGGCCATCACGCCGGTCGGCGTGACCAACCACACGGCGCGCATTCCCAACCGGCCGCGGCCGACCCACAGCGACGAAGCCTATGCCAAGGTGCTGGAGGAGGGGGCGGTCGGCACCGAAGAGGTGATCGACCGGCTGACCCCGGCCGAGCCCCAGGCCATCATTCTCGGCCACTCCATCGATTCGTTTCGCGGTGGGCTCGAAGGCGGCACAGCCCTGCAGGAACGCCTGACGAAACACGCCAGGATCTGCCCCGTGATCGTGCCTTCGCTTGCCCTCAAGAAAGCCGTCGAGGTGCTGGCCGCGCCCGGCTGCCGGGTCTCGGTCATCACGCCCTACATGACGCCCGGCGGCGACCAGGCCTGCGGCTTCATGGAGAGCGCAGGCTTCAAGCTGATGCGGCGAAAGGACTTCAAGTGCCAGTCGGCGATCGCGATCGCCGAGGTCACCGAAGACGAGAGCCGTGACGCCATTCGCGAGGTCGACGGCGACGATGTCGACGCCATCGTTCAGTGCGGCACCAACCTCGCGTTCCAGCGTGTCGCCGCGGAAGCCGAGCTCTTCCTGCGCAAGCCGGTGCTGTCGATCAACACCGCGACCTACTGGGCCACGCTCCGCCATCTCGGCATCGACGACAAGCTCAAGGGCTTCGGCACCCTTCTCGAGAAGCACTGATGACGACCGGGCGCGGCGGTTACGTCGCGACGCGGCACGGGCAAGTTCACTTTCGCGAGCTCGGCACGGGCGCGCCGCTCGTTCTCCTGCACGCCACCCCGCGCTCTTCGCGCGTCTATCGCCGGCTCGCGCCGCACCTGGCCGCGCGCCACCGCGTCGTGATGCCCGACAATCTCGGTTTCGGGGAATCCGGTCCGCTGCCGCCCGGCGCAACGATGGAAATGCTGGCGGAAGCGATCGCCGACCTGATCGACGACCTCGGCATCGGCCCGGTGCCGGTGTTCGGGCTCCACACCGGCAACAAGATCGGCGCGTCGCTGGCCGCCGACTGCCCCGACCGCGTATCGCGCTTCATCTGCTGCGGCATGACCCACAGCATCGTGGTCGACCGCGCCAAGCGCGATGCCGCGATCCGCGACATCGTCGAAAAGTACTTCGCCAAGGAAGAGGAATCCGCTGACGGCGCGCACCTACTGCGCGGCTGGGCCAGAACCTTCGAGGGCGTCTCGCGCACCTGGTGGTCGCCTGACGTGACCGACGCGGCGCCCCTGACCGAGGCCGCGCTCGAGTACGCGGCAGACGAGGTGCTCGACCGCATTCAGGCCCGGGCGTCCTTCGATGCGGTGTACCGTGCCAATTTCGCCTTCGACCTGGCCGACGCACTGGGACGCGTTATTGCGCCCACGCTCATCCTTGAACTTGCGACGCCCGGCGAGGCGCATCTCGGGGCCCAGGCCGACGCCTGCGCCGCGCTCATGCGCGATGCCGCGACCCTCGTTCTCGAAGCCTCAGATCGGGACGTGCTCGAGCGCCACCCCGAACGCCTGGCCACGGCGATCCTCGACTTCCTCGCGTCATAGCCGCGCCGACCGGACCTCCCAAGACCACGCCACGATCGGCCCGCCACCATGTTGGCGAGCCCGCGCCCGTCGGGTAGGTTCCCCGCGGGCCCGTAGTTCAATTGGTTAGAACCCGCCGCTCATAACGGTGAAGTTGCAGGTTCGAGTCCTGCCGGGCCCACCAACCAGTCTGCCGATCACGATTATTCCGGCCTCAGCGCTGCAAAGAGGTCGCGTGGCACGACGATGCGCCTGAGGGAAAACTTGACCTGCTGGTCACGCTCGACTTCCGCATGTCGACGACCTGTGTGTACTCCGACATCGTTCTGCCGACGGCGACCTGGTACGAGAAGAACGATCTCAGATTCCTTCTGTCGAATTACTGCCGTCGTGAGCCGCAGGGGCAAGAAACTAGCGCATGTGACGACTTGGAATGGCACTACATCGCTCCGGGCAAGTCGATGCAGAACGGCTTCGTCGAGTCGTTGAGCGGTCGGCTGTAACGAGTGCCTCAACGAGCATCTGCTCCCGACTCTGCGCCGGGCACGCCCGCTCGTCGACGCGTGGAGGGTCGAGTACAATCTGAACCGAACGCGTTGTCCGTTGGCTTTCCTAGCCGCGAGAAGTCGAGCTCGAAGCCACGCTGATGGGTCCACAGGTCGAGGTCGCGAGAGAGGAATTAGCGCGCCAAAGACGCAGCTTCGCGGCGTTGATCGGCGAGCGCGCTCAACCGCGCACCTTCCTTGATAGCAACCTTGAACGAACCGAAATAGAAGGACGCTCCCGGTGTTGAGACTTCGTCGAATGACTGCCGGATGTCAGCATCCAGTGCCCGGCCCTCGGCGCCGTTCTCAAGGATGTGCGCACCTCCACGGCTGACACTCCAGCGATCCATGTCGACTGCGCGGTCGAGCGGCAGGTGCCGGCCAAGGACTGCGTCGAGTACCTGAGCGCAAGTCGTGGTCTGGCTGATGCCCCCGGGTGAGCAGCATGCCAGGACTTCGTCGGTCCCGCCGGTGACGATCAGGGGGTTGAGCGTGTGGAATGGCCGGCGCCGGCGCGCGGGCGTGTTGGCGCCGTCGGGATCGAAACACAGCATTCGGTTGTTCAGGAGAATGCCAGTACCCGGGTCGCAGACTCTGCTGCCGAAAGGCTGGAAGATGCTTTGAAGCAGGCTGGCTGCCTGTCCATCGGACATGACAATCGCAATCCCTGCGGTATCGCCGCCCTTCGAGGCATGGCGGTTGCCGACCGGTTCTACCGTGCCCTGCAGCACGGCGGCAGCGCGGTTACGAATGTCGTCCGGGCTCGCGCCGTCGGCCCAGACGTCACGGATTTCACCGCTCCAGCGCTCGAACACCCGGCGTGCCAGCGCCGGATGCTGGACGAACCGGCGCGCCATCGGATCCGCAGTCCTGTCGTCCTCGCCCAATGCCTTCAACTGGAGGAGACCGAGAAGCCCGACAAACGGCGGCGGCATCGCTGCAATGCGCCAGTCACCATAGGGGCCGAACAGTGCAGGGACGCGTGCGGCATGGAAGTCGGTGAAGTCGGATTCGGGGACGTCGCGGCCAAGCCTCTTGAGAAAGCGTCTCAGCGAAACGGCCGGCTTTCCTTCGTAGAACGTGCGCAAGGTCCCCGCTGCCAAACCCTCCAGCGTAGCGGCTAGGGCCGGTTGTGGGATGCGACTGGTGGTGCTGCTGACGCCGTCGAACATAGTGCCGAAAAACTGTTCGGCGGCGAAATCGTTGCGCCGATCGACCAGATACTTGCGCAGTTCCTTGCCGAGAGGGACCCCGGTCTTCGCGATGCCGATTGCGGGGGCGAGCAGCGCGCTGAGGTCGCGCCGGCCGTAATCCTCCAGAGCAAGTCGCCACAGATCGACGAGGCCCGGCACCACGCAAGAGCCCGGGCCTTTTGCGAACGCGGCGGCGTCGTAGGTATTGGACTCCTCACCCATCGCCCAGCCAGCACCGTCGTAGGCGTCGATTGTGCCGTCGCGCCGACGCACCAGCATGGCGCCATCGCCGCCCAGAGTGGTCGCCTGCGGGGATACGACGGTGAGAACGGCTGAGGCGGCGACGATCGCCTCGACCAGCGTGGCCCCGTCCGCGAGCAAGGCATCCGCCGTCTCGGCGGCCAGCGGATGGCCCGCGGCGATAGCCCACTTGCGCCCGGTCGCCGGGGCGCGGGTGGTGTAGTCGGCAAGAGCCATCAGGAGTGGCTCGCGCCAACCTCGATGCCGGCGATGGCGAGGCCGTGGTCGGCGATCCGCATCCGCCTATTCAGTTGTGGAAACGTGCGAAAGGCCCAGATGATCGGATCGCGCAGCATCCACAATTGCTGCGGCCACTGACGGCTGAAGTAGTCATAGCGCAGCGCCCAGCGCTGGGTGTGGTCCGCAATGAAGCGGACACCGCGTTCCCACGCCTCCAGCGCTGTTGGCACGTCGGGCTCTCGGTCGAGGAAGTGCACCAGCGAGCGGCCGTCAATGATCGTGATGCCAGCCCCCTGGCCCAGTGTCGGCGGCATCCCGTGGGCGGCATCACCGATCAGAACGATCCGCCCATGTGCCCATTTGTCGCAGCTAACGACCGAGTAGGGTGCCTGGAGGACCTCGGCCTCGGCGAACTTCTCGAAGGCCCGGGTCAGGCGTGGAAAGGCGCGGCTCCAATCGTCAATGTCGTTCGGTAGGGCAGCGGCAGTAGAATCGTTTGCGGGACAGACCTGATAGACGTAGGTCTCGTTGGCGCCACAGGGAGTGATGCCGATACGGCGACGGCCCGACCAGTTTTCCAGGGTGATGCCGGGTTCCACGAGTTCCTGGTCCGGCAGCAGGTAGCGATTGATCAGCGTCCCGAGGGTGCGATAGGTCGCCTGGGGCGCGACGCTCCTGCGCACGGCTGAATGGACGCCGTCCGCGCCGACGATCAGATCGCCGCGTTCCTGCCCGCCTCCCTGAAGGCGCAGCGTTCCGTCCGTGCCGGCGCCTTCGACTTCGACTCCGGTGTTGATCTCGACACCGGCCTCGTCCGCAGCCGCCCTAAGACTGTCGACCAGCGCCTGCCGGGGAAAGACGTAGACCCGGTTCTTGCCTGAGTGGTTGTCCCGGATCTGAAGGACGTTGCCGTCCGCATCCACGACACGCGCGTATTGCAGCGCGGCGCCAAGGGGTTTCAGGCGGTCGAAGACACCCATTTCCTCGAACACTTCGATGCTGTTGTTCTTGATGTAAATTCCCGCGCCGATTTCGCGAATCACTGGAGAGCGTTCGAACAGCCTGACGTGCCAGTCGCGTTGGGCAAGCAGTGTGGCCGCAGTCAGTCCGCCGATTCCGCCTCCAGCAACTAGGGCGAGGCGCCCGCTCATCTTGCGGCCTTGGTGCAGTGGGCGACGCACTCGATCTCCAGCATCATTCCGTCGATCCCGAGGTCGGTTACCAAGGTCGTACGGCTCGGATAGGGCGCGACGAAGTGTTCCCTGTAGAGGCGGTTCATCGGCTCGAACTGGTCGCGTTTGGTCAGGATGACCGTGGTCTTGATCACGCGGTCGATCGACGAGCCTCCGGCCTCGAGGACGGCTGTCAAATTTTTCATAACCTGTTTGAACTGCGCCTCGAAGTCGCCCGGTACGAATGTGCGCTCTTCGTAGTAGGGCGGCATTCCCGAGACGAAGAGCAGGTCGCCGACACGGGTCGCGTGCGACAGCGGCGAGCGGATGATCGGCAGTTCGTCAGAATGGACGCGGTAGAATTCCGTCACGGCAAGTCCTGTTTCTAGTATGTCATTCCCTGCAAGGCACGCACTGCGCCCGAAGCCAGCAACGGATGCCCCCCGTGCTTGTCCCGGAGGGTGTCGCCGTCGAGCGTAGCAAGCGCCGCGGCGGCTTCGGCGCCGATGCCGTAGTCGGTGGCAAAGGCTTGCGGGTCGGTGCGGTATCGCTCTCGCGCCTCCTCGAAATTACGCAAGGCAAACAGCGCCCGATTCAGCGCGGCGTTCTCGGCGCGAATGGGCGGGTAGTAGTCCCGCCCGGCAAGGGCGTCGGTTGACTCCTCGTCCTTGGTCCAGCAGACAGCCGCATAGGTATGGTGCCAGTTGTCCTCGAAGGCCGCGATCCGTTCAGTACCGTTCCCGAATAGCCCCGCCAGCATGGCCCACGACCTGAGCTCGACATTGCCGGTCTGCTCGGCGCCGGCGCCGTCAAGCCAGGTTGCATAACGTGGCCCGTGGCGTCGCACGCCGTCGAAAAAACTGCGGTCGAAGTCCAGGTCCGGTCCGGGTTTCGCGTAGCGCGCAGTGCCGGGGTAGTGCGACAGGCCGCCGCTCGCGATGACCGCTGCCTTGAGTTCCATACGCTGCAGGACGCCTTCCAGCGCGCGTCCGAATGTCGCGCAGCGCTGAAGGGTCGGCTGGGGCGGCATGTAACTGTTGATCAGAATCGGTAAGGCCGGGATCTCCTGAGGCAATTCTAGAAATGCGATCGGAATCGAGACATACGTGCCCAAACTGACATCGCTGCCAAATGCTGGATCGCAATCGGCCTCGTACAGGCCCGCCACGATGTTCAATGCGCGGTCGCCCATCAACGGCCACGCGAAGTCGGTCAGCCGGTTGCCTTCTTCGAACCGGTTGCCACAATGAACGTAAAATGGTGGGACGACAGTCGTGGCAAAGTTGTCGCCGTGGTCGTTGCACAAGACAACCAGCACATCTACGTCAGCCTCAGCGACCAGTTTGCCGATCGTTCTGTAGGCTTCCTTGACGCGCTCGACCTGATTGGCGTCCTCCGAATCCGGAACCGAAAGGAGTTGCGGTGCGTGGGGCACCGCAGCGGCGACAGGAACAGTGACGGGCATCGCGGTGTAGGGTCCTGGGTTGGGGAGCCGGTCTAGGCGGCGGCTGGGGCCGCGCCTCGGTCATCATTCTAACCGGAATCATCCGAGTAGCTACCTGCGGGCGGAATAGTCACGACCATCTGCGGCTTCTTCCCGAGGCTCCGCCTAATTTGCAAGTCCGCTTATTTGCAAGAAGCGCTGTGCGCAGAATCCACCATGCGCGTGTACATGTCGACAACTCATCTCTGTACTGGGCAATGGCAGTTGTCGTTGTAGCGGCTCCGGGCCTTGGGTGATGTACCCACAAAAACTCCTCATTCGTTCCGATCTCCTCTTCCGGGTCGATCAGCTGTGGCTCTCCTGCCCGCGGAACAGGTCAGAACCCTCATGCTGCCGACTAGTGTGCGTTCGCCGGACGCTTACGAAATGCCGAGGAATACCCTGAACTGCCGTTCGTTCGTTCGTTCCCTGTTCGGGGCTTTCCGGTTCGCTGATACCGTCGTCAAAATTCCCTGTTGAGGGTAGCAGGGAATTCGCCGCTAAAGCACTGAAATTGGAGCCGTATTGGGGCACAACGCGTTCTCAGAGACCCAAGATCTGCTGCAATTCCCTGTTAATTCGCTGATAAACAGGGAACAGCTACCAGAGACTGGTTCGATCCAGACTGCAAGCACCACCACAATGCGTCGCAAGTTGAGGCGGGAGGGAGCGTCAACGAATGACGATCAAGATCCAAGTCGTCTCGGACTACGTCTGTCCGTACTGCTTCCTGGCCGAGGGCCCCCTCGACGAGGCGGTCAGGGAAGTGGATGCCGACGTCTCCGTCGAATGGATGCCGTTCGAACTGCGGCCGCACCCGACGCCGACGCTGCGCCCGGAAGGCGACTACCTGCAGAACGGCTGGCGCGACTCGGTCTATCCGCTTGCCGAGAGGATGGGCGTCAGGATCGTGCTGCCGCGTGTGTCGCCCCAGCCCTACACGCGGCTCGCCTTCGAAGGCGCGTTGTTCGCGCGGGACCACGGCAAGGCGGCCGACTACAACCACCGCATGTTCACCGCGTTCTTCCAGGACGAACGCGATATCGGCAAGCCCGAGGTGCTGGCCCAGTGCGCCGAAGAGGTCGGCCTGGACGCCGCGCAGTTCCGCGCCGCGCTCGACCAGGGCGCCTATCGCGTGGAATGCGGCAACCTGCTGCATTTCACCCGCGAGGTTTGGGGCGTGAATTCGGTCCCCACCTTCGTCCTCAACGGGCGCACTGCAATCCCCGGCATGCTTCCCAAGGAAGCCCTGGTTCAGGTGCTTCGCGAACAAGCGGCCACGGCCGGGGTCAGTCCGGAAGTTACGGGAGAGCCCTAACCGTCCGTCCGGGTGCCGCTGCGCACCCGAACGCCGCCGTCTTCGTCTACCCGCGCTCGGTATCTGGCAGTTCGGCGCGCAGGACGTCGTAGAGCCGATGAACCACGTCCATGCGGACGTCGGGCGGCGACGCATCCGAGGTGTCCTGCTTGTCGGCGAGGATGCGCGCCATCTCGAGTTCGGCCGCCGTTGCGCCTGCGGCCAGGATCGTTTCGATCTGGTCCTCGTCGATGTGTCCGACCGCATCGACGATCTGCGCGCGGGTCAGGGCGTCGTCCACGTTCTCAACCTCCGTCGGCTAGCGCGACACGACTTCCCAGGAGCCGTCGGCGCGGCGGCAGGCGGTGCCGTAGGCTTCCTCTTCCCGGTTGCCGACCATGACCGTCTGGCGGTACTCGCGGCATTGCTCGCCGGCCCGGCTCTGATACGTCCGTGTCGGCGTCACCGTGCCCGAATGACCGCTGTCGGGGTTGCGCCATGTGCTCGCGGTGCCGGTCGGCGCGGTCTCGAGCGTCGACTGCGTGGTCTGTTCCATCGCCAAGCGGTCGGCCCGGTCCAGGGACTTGCCGATCTCGCTGCCGGCGAGCGCGCCGAGCAGCGTGCCGGCCGCCGTGGCCGCCAGCTGGCCTTTGCCCTTGCCGACTTGTGCGCCGATGACGGCCCCGGCGGCGGCGCCGACCACGGTGCCGATCTGCTCCTTGGGACCGGCGCCTTCGCAGCCGGTCAGGATCAACGCGCCGGCCACCACAATTGCGAAGCGGTATCTCATGAGATCCTCCTTCAAGTGCGGACTCGGTTGGGTTCTGGATATTTCCCAACCGGTACCCCCGCCGCGCCCGCGAGTCGTTGCGTGCGATCAATCGGCGGTCGCCGGATTTGGTGTGGCTGGGCAGCGCGCGCGGTTCGGAGCGGCTAGACTTCTACCTGAGGAGACGCTCCATGCCGCCTGCCGTTGCCCCGCTCGAAACCTCGTTCCTGACTCACTTCGTCATCGAAGCGATGCCGGGCCTGGAAATCGGCAAGCCGCCGGCCGGCTGGCGGCGGGTCGATCGCATCCTGAAGGGGACGTTCGAAGGGCCGCGGCTGTCTGGCGAGATCGTCACCGGGACCGATCCCGTTCTGGTCATGCGCGACGATTCGGCCCGGCTCGACGTCCGCATGGTGCTGCGCACGACCGACGACGTCCTCATCCAGATGACCTATGACGGCATCGTCGCCGGATCGCGCGACGTCATGAAGCGTATCGGCCGCCGCGAGGCGGTGGACGCAAGCGAGTACTACCTGCGCACCGCCGTCGCCTTTGAGGCCGCCGATCCGCGCTATGAATGGCTCAACGGCGCGCTCGCCGTGGCGACGGGACGCCTGCTAGTGTTCCCGAACGGCGCCTTCGGCGATCACTACAACGTCTACCTCGTGCACTAGGAGGCATTGTGATGGATGACCGGCAAGCGCCGTTGGCGAGCGAATATCTGATGACCTTGGACATGCAGGCGATGCCGGGTCTCGACATCGGCAAGACACCGCGCGGTTGGCGCCGCATCGACCGGATCGCGCAAGGCACGGTCGAGGGACCGAAACTGCGCGGCACCGTCGTCACGGCGACCGACCACCTCCTGGTGCACCGCGACGATTCGGCCCACCCCGACGTGCGCCTCGTCCTCGAAACCGACGACGGCGCCCTGATCCAGGTGACCTACAAGGGCGTCGTGACCGGCCCCACGGAGGTGATGAAGGCGCTCGGTCGCCGCGAGGACGTGTCGGGCGAGGCCTACTACATGCGCAACGCGCTCTTCTTCGAGGTCGCGATGGACAGTCCCTACGCCTGGCTCAACAACGTTCTTGCCGTCGGGCGCGGCGCGGTGCGCATTCTCGATGGTGGGGCCTTCGGCGTCCGCTATGAGGTGTTCCGCATCCTCTAGGCAATCCGTGCCTGAACCTACGGCCGGTCCGGGTTTCTCACGTGTCGCGGATGGCGGCGAAGTCGCGTGCGCGCTGGACCCGAAAATATCGAAGAGTGCTCTAGGGTGCTGCAAACAATAGAAAAAAAGTAAAACATTGAAGTTCCCCAGAAAATCAACTAGTATGATTTTCAGCAACTGCTTCGTCGAAAGAAGATTTGCTTAGGCTTTATTTGCAAAGCCAAGTAGTTGCTTCAAGAAAGCGAGAGTTAATGCCTTTCCGCGATTGGTTCGCCGCGCGAAGCGATGCGGCCAACGACAATGCTGCGCGTGTCCCTGCCTTAGCTGTCCAGATGGCCAAGGTGCCGTCGGAGACGATGGCCCGGCTGAAGCGCGAGTGGCGTTGACGGCCTGGCGCTGCGGGCACCGTGCAGTTTCGTAGCGGCACGCGCGTGGCAACGAAGTTCAAGGTCGGTCAATTGGTCCGCCTGCGGCCCAGCCCGTTTCTGCGCACGGCTTCGTCAGGCGAATACAAGGTCGTCAGGCTTCTCCCCGACGTTGGCCAGGAGCAGCAATACCGCATCAAGAGCGTTCATGAGCCGCACGAGCGGGTGGTTCCTGGCAAGGACCTTGAACGGGCCTGAGCGCACTGCCCGTCGGCACATGCAAGCCGACGTATCGAGGGTCGCTCGCGAACCGTGACCCAAGTACGAAATCGAGATTCACAGGAGAACAATGATGACGCTTCAGGTACTCAAGCCGCTTGCGACGGGAGCCATTATCGGCGCGATTGCATTGGCGGTCGTGGGATTTGGATGGGGCGGTTGGATGACGGCCAGCACCGCCGAACAGAAGGCTTCGGTCGAGGCGGACATGCAGGTAGCTGCCGCTTTGCTGCCATTTTGTCTTCGGCAATCGGCTGACGATCCGGCATCCAGCGCGAGAATCGACGAACTGAAGTCGGCTGGCCGGTTCCAACGCGTGGACATCATCATCAAGAACGGCTGGGCGACGGTTCCCGGTACCGAGGACCCGCATCGCGGCTTGGCGAGCGCCTGCCTCGACGCTTTGTCGGAACGCTTCTGATCGAAGCGCGCGCGCCGGCGACCGTGTAGGCCGGCCGCGCAACAGCTGACATCAGTCGTGGTTAGCTGCGCACCACCATGACTGAACAACTGGCGTGGCGCACAACGCGCGCCGCGTTGGGGCCGAGCAGGTAGTCCTTCAGTTCCGGTCGGTGTGACGCCATCACAATCAGGTCCGCCTTGATCTTCTTGGCGAGCGCGATGATCACGTCGTATGGCTGGCCCTGGTCGACATGGGGCACGATGCGTCGTCCTGCGGCATGTTCGGCGGCGAACGCCTCAATGGCGGCCTTGCCTTCCTCGATCATCTTCGGCTCAAAATCCTCCGGAAAGTAGCCGTAGATCTGGCCGGGCAGGGGCGGCACGGCGGCCACGACGTGGAGTTCGGCGCTGTAGTCATTCGCCAGCTGCAACGCGGCCGGTAACGCCTTCTCCCAGGAGGAGGGCTCCTGTAGATCCACCGGCAACAGAATGGTCTTGAACATGGTCGCCTCCTAGCTCGCCGCAGCGGCGCGACTACCGCGCGCACGCTGCCAGAAATACAGACCGAAGTATCCCGCCAGACCGATCGCCTGCACGATCTCGCGCGCGAGGCCGATCTGGTCGGTCACTAGCGACGGCCGGAACATGATGACGCAGATCGCGAGCAGCAGAAGGCGCTCGGCCCAGCCACAACGCGCGGCCAGGTAGCCCTGCATGAAGGCCGCGAAGGCGAACATCGCGATCAATGCGACGACGAAGATCCAGATCAGCTGGATGATGTCGTTGATCCAGATGATGTCGCCGCCCTCGGTGACCCCGGCCATCATTAGCAGATCGATATTGAAGATGAACACGAAGGGCAGGATCGCCGTACGCATGTCATAGGTGAAGCCCTGGATGCCGGTGCGGATCGGGTCTGACTTGGCGATGGCTGCAGCCGCGTAGGCGGCCAGACCGACCGGCGGCGTGTCGTCGGCCAGAATGCCGAAATAGAAGACGAACAGGTGCGCTGCGAGGACGGGAATGATCAGTCCGGCGTCGCCGCCCAGCTGCACGATCACCGGCGCCGTCAGCGTTGCCATGACGATGTAGTTCGCCGTGGTCGGCAATCCCATGCCGAGGATCATGCTGGTGATCGCGGTCAGAATGAGCATCAGCGTCACGTTGCCGAGAGAGATCGTGTCGATGATGCTGACAAAGCGGCCGACGAGGCCGGTGATCGTCACGACGCCGACGATGATGCCCGCAGACGCTGTGGCGACGCCGACCGACATCATGTTCCGTGCGCCCGCAATCAATCCCTCCCAGATGTCCTTCAGACCGTCGAACAGCGCGCTCGCCAGCGTCGGCAGCAACGCCGCCCCGTCGGGCAGATTGCCGGCGGCCTTCTGCGGGCCGAAGGCGAGGAAGGCGATGATCGGTCGCTGCACGATCATCAGAATGGCCAGCGCCTCGATGGCGAGCAGTGCCGAGGTGATGGCAGAGCGCCGCAGCACCACGAGATAGAGGACCAGCACCGCGAGCGGAATCAGGTAGTGCATGCCGCGCAGGAAGGTCTTTCCGAGGGCCGGCAGCTCCGCTTTCGGAATGGCGCTGATGCCGAGCTTCAGCGCCTCCAGGTGCACCACGTAGAACAGCGCGATGTAGGAGATCAGCGCCGGGATCAGCGCTGCGCGCACGACGTCGAGATACGGGATGCCGATGATCTCGGCCATGATGAAGGCCGCCGCGCCCATGATCGGCGGCATCAGTTGGCCGTTCGTCGATGCCGCGACTTCGACGGCGCCCGCCTTGAACGCGGGCAGGCCGACCCGCTTCATCAGCGGGATCGTGAAGGTCCCGGTCGTGACCGTGTTGGCGATCGACGATCCCGAGACGAGGCCGGTCAGGCCCGACGCCACGATCGCCGCCTTGGCCGGACCGCCGCGGTAGCGTCCGAGTCCGGCAAAGGCGACGTCGATGAAGTATTTGCCCGCGCCCGCCTTGTCGAGCAGCGAGCCGAACAGCACGAACAGGAACACGAAGCTCGCCGAAACGCCCAGCGGAACGCCGAAGATTCCGGTGTCTGCGAGGTACATGTCGTTGACGAAGAAATCGAGCGGCACGCCGCGGTGTCGCAGGAACTGCGGCAGGTGCGGTCCTGCGAACGAATAGGCGATGAAGATCAACGCCAGGATGCTCAGCGCCGGCCCGAGTGCGCGCCGCGCCGCCTCGAGCAATAGCACGATCATGATCACGCCCATGATGACGTCGGTCGGCGTCGGCAGCCCGGACCGGTTGATGATTCCTTCGAAGTCGTACCAGATGTAGAGCGCGGTACCTGCGGCCATTGTCGCCAGGAGGATGTCGTAGCTCGGGATGTAGCTGCGGTTCGACCTCTGTTCGCCGATCCCGAGGCACCGCGCGGAAAGCGGGTTCGACGGCGTGGCGCGGAGGGCGCTGAGGACGAGGCCGGTCAGGCGCCGGGCGCCCTCGACGATCCCGGCAATGCTCACAATCCAGATGATTGTCTCGATCAGCGGATCGAGATCCTGGGATCGCATGTCGCCCAGGTTGGCGAGCAGGTATACGCCGACGGCCGCGGTGACGAGCCCGAAAAAGGTCTCCAGAACCAGCGCGTAGCCGCCTTCGCCGAGCGACAGCGCACGCGCGATGCCTTTCGCGATGCGCGACGGCTGACTTTGCTTGAAGCCGGGATACGCGAGATAGACCAGCGCGATCGCCAGCGCCAGATGCCACGAGCGCGCGATGATGGAATTGATCGGGTCGTAGGCGATCCACAGCTGAAACACCGACCATCCCAGGCACAACGCAAGGATCGTCGTCACGGCGATCCGGTGATCGGGGTTGCGGGGGCCGCTCTCGACCTGAGCGACGATCTCCTCTGCGGCCTTGAGATCGCCCTGATCCTGCGTTGAATCGGTCATTGGTCAGTCCCCCGGAAAAAGAAAAGGGGCGGCCGCAGCCGCCCCTTCGTCGATCGCGTCTGGCTACATCCAGCCGCGTTCCTTGTAGTACTTTGCCGCGCCCGGATGCAGCGGTGCCGTCAGGCCCTTCAGCATCTCGGCCGGCTCGAGAATTCTGAACGCGGCGTGGCTGCCCTTCAGTTCCTCGAGGTTCTCGAACACCGTCTTGACGAAGTCGTAGACCATCTGCTCGCTGGCGTCGGCGCTCGTCACGACCGTCGCCTTCACCGCATAGGTCTCGAAGGCCCCGACGTCCTTGTAGACGCCCGCCGGGTACTTCGCCATGACGTAGTACGGCTTGTCGGAGATGAAGTTCTGAATCTCCGGCGTGTTGATGTTGATGATCTTGATCTGCGTCGAGTTCGCAGGCTCCTCGATGGCCGCGCTCGGGCTGCCGACCGTGTAGAAGAACGCGTCGACCTTCTTGTCGATCAGCGCGCGCGACGCTTCGCCTTGCTGCAGGCCTTCGGCGTCGATGTCGCTGTCCTTGCTGATGCCGTGCAGACGCAGGACGTCCTCGGCATTGCCGCGCTGGCCAGAGCCGGGGTTGCCGATATTCACGCGCTTGCCCTTGAGGTCCATCAGGTTGTTGATGCCCGTTTCGGCGCGTGTCACCAGAAGCACCGCTTCCGGATGCATGCTGAACACGCTGCGCAGTTTGTCGACCGCGCGACCGTCCCAGTCGGCTTCGCCGTTGGTGGCCTGGTAGTTGCGGTCGGATTGGGCGACGCCGAAGTCGAGCAAGCCGCGGTTCACTGCATTGATGTTGAAGACCGAACCCAGCGCGGGACGGCCGACGCAGTTGTAGCTGTCCTTGGCGTGCTTGTTCATGAGGGCGCAGGTCTGCAGCGCGACCTGGTAGTACACGCCGGTGACCGAACCGCCGCCGATCAGAATGTCCTGTTGTGCGTTGGCCGCTTGCGGTGCCGCTGCCATCGAGGCGGCGAACAAGGCGCCGGCGAACGTCATCGTGAGTCGTTTCATACTGTCCTCCCGTTTCTCTTTCGTCGAAAACTATACACATGTCGCTGCATCCGTCAGCCAATGCGGCCAATTGTGCGCCGCACCATCTGCGCAAAGCCGCACGCGACGCGGCGTCAACCTGTGCTAGTTCGTGAGTCCCAGCAGCGCCCGCGCTTCGTCTGCCGTTGCAACGCGGCGTCCGACGCTGCCGGCGTGTGTGACGACCTGAGACACAAGCGCAGCATTGTCGGGCGCTGCCATACCGTCGGCGAGGACGAGGTTATTCTCGAAACCGACGCGCGCGTCGCCGCCGAGCGCCGCCGCCGTCAGACAGCATGCACCTTCGTGCGGCCCAAATGCGCACACGGCCCAGCGTGCATTCAGTCCGCCCTGGAGCGCGGCGTCGAGGTAGGGCAGCAGGTCGACCGGCCTGGATTGCCCGTCGCCGTAGCGCCCCAGAACGAACAGGACCGACGGCTTTTCTTCCGCCACGATGCCGCGCCGCTGCAATGCGGCGAACCGCGCCACTTCTTCGGGCGTGTACAGAATGTGCTGAAACGCCACGTCCGGTGTTTCGGACAGGAACGCGGCGAACACCGTTTCGTCCTCTTCCTCGGGCGCGAGCTCCCGAAGCGCGACCGATGCGGCCTCGGGCCGAAGGTCGCGCACCAGCGCCATCTGCTCGGCTGTACTGTAGCGGCCGACGGCTTCCGTTGTGACCTGCACGATCATCGCGTCTCCGACCGCGTCGCGGATTGCCTGTGTCGCTGCGCGGTAGCGGCCGGCGTCGAGGACATGCGCGTCGTCGTCGTCACGAACGTGTAGGTGGATCATTGCCGCGCCTGCGGCGGCGCAGGCGCGCGCCGTCTCCGCGATTTCGTCCGGCGTAATCGGCAGCGCGGCATGATCCGCCTGCGTCTTGCGCGCGCCGTTGGGTGCAACGCAGACGATCAACGCCTCGTCGCTCACGCGATGTCCCCCAGGACCGCGTCCAGCGCGTCGGCGAGCCGGTCGACGATCGCCGTGACGTGCTCATCCTCGATGATGAACGGCGGGGAGAGCAGGACGTGGTCGCCGCGCTTGCCGTCGATGGTGCCGCCCATCGGGTAGCACATCAGTCCTTTCTCCATGGCCGCCGCCTTGAGCCGCGCATTGAGAGACAGCGCCGGGTCGAACGGCTCTTTCGTCGCGCGATCCCTCACGAACTCCATGGCGCGGAACAGCCCGCGTCCGCGGATGTCGCCGACGTTGGGGTGATTGCCGAACCTCTCGACAAGTGCGGCGTCAAGCGCCTCGCCCTTGTCGCGCACGTTGGCCAGGAGACCGCGCGCTTCGATCGCGCGCACCACAGCCAGCGCGGCGGCGCAACTGGTGGCGTGACCCATATAGGTGAACCCGTGCTGCAGGTAGCCCGATCCGCCCGCGAAGGCGTCGTAGATCGGCGCACTGACCAGTACAGCGCCGATCGGCTGATAGCCCGCGCCCAGGCCCTTGGCCACCACCATCACGTCGGGTGCAATGTCCTCTTGTTCGCACGCGAACAGCGAGCCGGTGCGTCCCATGCCGCACATCACCTCGTCCAGGATCAACAGGACGCCGTATTGGTCGCAGATCTCGCGGATGCGCTTGAAATAGCCCGGCACGGGCGCCAGTGCGCCTGCGGTTGCGCCGACCACGGTCTCGGCGACGAAGGCCGCTACGCTTTCAGGCCCCAGCCGCAGGATCGCCTCTTCCAGTTCGTCGGCGACACGGCGGCCATATGCCTCCTCGCTCTCGTCGTCGCGACCGTCGCGATAGGGGTAACACGGCGCGATATGCGTCGCAGGCATCAGGATCGGATCGAACGGCTCGCGCCGCCACAGGTTGCCGCCCACCGACAGCGCCCCCAGCGTGTTGCCGTGATAGCTCTGCCGCCGCGCGATGAAATGACGGCGCTCGGGTTGTCCGACTTCGAGGAAGTATTGCCGCGCGACCTTGAGCGCCGTCTCGATCCCTTCCGACCCGCCGGAGACGAAGTAGACGTTGCTCATGTTGCCGGGCGCGCGTGCACACAGCAACGACGCCAGTTCCTCCATCGCCTCGGTCGTGAAGAACGCGGTATGGGCATAGGCCAGCGTCTCGAGCTGCGCCACGATCGCACGCCGCACGTCGGGATCGCTGTGCCCTAGCGACGACACGGCCGCGCCGCCCGATGCATCCAAGTATCGTCTGCCGTCGCTGTCGATCACGTAGACGCCGTCGCCCGCGACGGCGACCGGCAGGTGCGACTTGGTGTGGCGATGAAAGACGTTCGTCACGGCATTCCCCTCCATTCCCGCTCATGGTTGCCGACGCTCGCCCCGCGATCAATGCTCCTCGCCGGTACCCTTGCGCGGAAACCGGCGATCGGCGTTACTGGCGTCGATGGAGTTCGCACCATGAGTACATTGCCCAAGACGGGCGCCGACTACGCGATCCAGGCGGGCTGGGTGCTTGCCTGGGCGCAGGGACGGCCGGCGCTGTGGCGCAACGGTCATGCCGTCGTCTCGAAAGGGCGCTTCGCCGAGATTGCGCCGGGGCCATTCAGTGGCGATCTGCCGGTGGTTGCTGTACCCGGCGACATCCTGCTGCCCGGATTCATCAGCGGCCATACACATGTCGCCAGCGGCACGCCGACGCGCGGCATCATCGAGGGCGACGGATCGAGCCGGCCTTCGGCCCACGCCGTTGCTGCGCTGAGCGACGACGAGCTCGACGACCTCACGGCTTATAATCTGGCCGAAATTCTGCGCTCGGGCTGCACCACGCAGCTCGAGATGAGCCAGAACCTGCGCCAGGCCGAATCATATGTGCGCGTTGCTCTCAAGTGGGGCGTGCGCGGATATCCCGGCGGCATGATCCCGGCGACCCCGCGCGTCGACGCGATCTGGGCGCGGCGCGACGACCAGATTCTGAGCGATTCGGTACCCGGTACGCTGCAAGAGATCGAGGCCAATCGCCTTTTCGGTCTCGCGCACATGAACGCCGGCGACGGATTGATGCGTCCCATGATTTCGCCGCACGCGACCGACACCCACACGCCCGAAACGATGCGTGCCATGAAGGCCGCGGCGGAAGACCTCGGTACCGGCCTGCACTTCCATATCGCGCAATCGGCCGCCGAAACCGAACGCGTGCGCCGCCTCTGGGGCATGACGCCGGTCCAGTGGATCGGCAGCTTCGGCATGTACGACGGCCCGGTGTTCGGCGCCCACATGCAGGCGCTCGACTGGTCGGTCGATCCCGGCATCCTCAACGACGGCGGCGCGGTCTACGTGCATTGTCCCTCCGCCGGTGGGGCTGGCGGCGCGACGCAGCCCTATCCCGAAGCGCTCGGCGCCGGCATGAACGTCAACATCGGCCTCGACACCCATTCGAACGACT
>JAYOEZ010000008.1:0-66193 GCA_038116985.1 Alphaproteobacteria bacterium
GATCCTTGAGTACGATGAAGACCGCGAAACCGTCGTCTCGCGCTTCAGCCTGCAAAAGTAACGTGTTAACACCTAGGCTTCGATAGCGTTTGAGTGCGTGCGATCGTCCAGGAAAACGACTAGAAACCAGTGCCCAGAATCATCCCCCTCGGCCCGCCAAAACTAGGTGAGTGACCGTGAAAAGGAACGATGCCTCGCCCGAAGCCTATCGGGCCGACGTTAGCGGCTGGCAGCGCGACGTTGTGGAGCGATTTCGCGCGATGATCGATGATGTGCTGCCCGGCATCGATGAAGGGATCAAGTACGGCATGTTGAACTATCCGGGCGTCGAGGCGCTCGCAGCTCAGAAGCATCACGTCAGCCTCTACGTTTCGCCGGCGGTTCTTGATCGGCATCGCGGTGAAATGGCCGGGTTTGCCTACGGAAAGAGCTGTTTACGGTTTCGCAACAAGGGCGACCTCGACGAAGGCATGCTCAAGACACTTCTCGACGACATCGCGGCACACTCATGAGCGGCAACGAGCAGGTAGAGTGGGAGATTCCGGTGGAGGCGCGCCCTCGGCCGGAAGATCACGCGTTCGATCTGGAGCGCGCACTTTCCGCCGTCGTCTTCGTGCGAACAACCATACCTGAAGACGCATTCACCGCGCAGGTGCTTGGAACGGAGCGCGCGGGCAACGGCGTAATCATCAACGACACGGGCTTGATCGTCACCATCGGGTACCTCGTCACCGAGGCGGACTCGGTGTGGATCGTCGCCAACAATGGCCAGACTATCCAGGGCGACGTGATCGGCTACGACACCGAGACAGGCCTTGGGCTGATCCAGGCGCTTGGACGACTCAATATTCGTCCGCTCGAGATCGGCGCCTCCAGCGAGGTCGCGGTTGACGATCCGATCGTGTTGGCGGCCGGCGGCGGCCGCCGCCATGCGCTCTCGGGCACGGTTGTCGACAAGAGGGAGTTTGCGGGTTCCTGGGAATACCTCATCGACGACGCGATCTTCACCTCGCCGGTTCATCCCAATTGGGGCGGTACGGGGCTCATCGACCGAAATGGACGCCTCGTCGGCGTAGGGTCGTTGTTCATTCAGGGAATCGGGCCAAAGGGAACCGACGGCAACATGGTCGTCCCGATCGACCTGCTGAAGCCGATCCTCGATTCGATGCTCACGACCGGGCACCCGGGACATCCCTCAAGGCCGTGGCTGGGTCTCTATGTCGCCGATCAGGACGACGGCGTGGTGGTCGCAGGGATGGCGAGCAGCGGTCCGGCAAGTCGCGCCGGCATCAAGATCGGCGATGAGGTTACGGCGGTGGCCGGCGTGCCGATCCAGAGCATTTCGGAACTGTTCCGCAAGACCTGGTCGCTGGGCGCCGCGGGTGTCGATGTGCCCCTGACCTTGCGGCGCGAGGAAGGCCAGATGGAGGACGTTTCGGTCCAGTCGGCGGATCGCGCGGACTATCTGCGCAAGCCGCGCTTGCATGCCTAGGCGACCTGCATGACGGATGCGGTGCTGTCCCCGGGACGCGGCAACCGGATCATCGCCCTGGTGTCAGCCGGCCATTTCTTCAGCCATTTCTATTTCCTGGTCCTGCCGCCGCTATTTCCCCTTTTGAAGGAAGAGTTCGGCGTCAGCTATGCGTCTCTGGGTTTGCTAATGACGGCGGCCAGCATCGCTACCGGTGTCGGGCAGACGCCTGTCGGCTTTCTGGTGGATCGGTTGGGTGCGCGATGGATTCTGCTTGGGGGGCTGGTGGTCCACAGCGCGGCGATCGCGGCGATCGGTTTGACAGACTCCTATTGGGCGGTGCTTGTCCTTTTTGTGGTCGCCGGATTGGCGAACACGGTTTATCACCCGGCGGACTACGCCATTCTCAACGCGCGCGTCCCCCGCGAACGCTTGGGTCGCGCGTTCAGCATTCACACCTTCTCGGGCAACATCGCCTGGGCAATCGCGCCGACGGCGATGATCGGAATGACGGCATTGTGGGACTGGAGGACGGCCGTCCTTGTCTCTGGCGTTGCTGGCCTCATCGTTGCATCGGCGATCTGGATGCTGGGTGGTGAGCTGTCCGGCATCGAATCGGATGACCGTAAGGCAGAGGCGGCACCTGGTGGGCCGACGGTGAATGGCATCCAGCTCCTGCTATCGGCGCCGATCATGATGGCATTTCTGTTCTTCTTCTTGATCGCCATGGGAACCGGTGCCGTGCGCGTCTTCTCGGTCGCCGCGCTCGTCGCGATCTACGACACACCGCTTGCTGCAGCCAATGGCGTTCTGACCGGCTTTCTCGCGGGGGCGTCGGCCGGAATCCTGGCCGGCGGGCTGATCGCCGACAAACTCGGAAAACCGGAGCTCGTTGCCACCTTGGGGTTCCTCATCGGCGCGGTATTTCTCGCTCTCGCAGGATCGATGTCGCTGCCCATCGCCGGAATGGTTGCCATTCTCACATTGGCGGGTTTTGTCACCGGGGTGGTGCAGCCTTCACGCGACATCCTCGTCCGCCGTGTTACGCCACCCGGATCTGTCGGCAAGGTGTTCGCGTTTGTCTCCACTGGACTGGCGGCTGGCGGGGTCCTCATGCCGCTGATATTCGGCTGGATCATGGATCACGCCGATCCCCGTTGGGTTTTCTGGCTCTCCGCGCTCATTGTCCTGTCCACGGTCGTGACCGTCGGGGGACTGAGTAGCATCAGTGCGCGGCGGACAGCCGCGCCCTAGTCCGGCAATTCATAGCGCTCGATGACTGGCTCGTGCTCGCCCTCTTCGATCCACTGGCGTACCGCGGGGCAGTCTAGGACCGCCTCGACGTAATGCCCGGCGACCGAATCCAGTTCGACGCCGTACGTTGCGAAGCGCGAAACAACCGGCGCATACATCGCGTCGACGGCCGAAAAAGAGCCGAAGAGGAAATCGCCGCTTCTGCCGCTCGTGTTGCGCGCATCGCGCCAGACTTGGCAGATGCGGGCGATATCCTTGGCGGCATCGGCGCCGATCTGGAAGTTTCGATATCGCCGGCGGCAGTTCATCGGTAGCTCGCGGCGCAGCGCTGCGAATCCGGCGTGCATCTCCGCACATAAAGATCGTGCGACCGCTCGTGCCCCGGGCTCAGCCGGCCAGAGGTGGGCATCCGGGCATCGCTCGGCCAGAAACTCCAGGATCGCCAGGCTGTCCCAGACCGTGGTTCCGTCATCGATCAGAACAGGAACAAGACCGGCCGGAGAGAAATGCATGATCCGTTCTCGCGTGTCCTCCTGCCCGAGCGGGATGACAACCTCGTCATGCGCCAGCCCTGCGTGCGTCACGGCCACTCCGGCGCGCATCGACCAAGAGGAGTAGTTCTTGCTGCCGACGATCAATGTGGTTGTCATGGGCCTCTCCCTGTGTCCGGCTCGAAGATGCGGTAAACTCGCGTCACTGACAAATCTTTGCGGCAAAGCGGACCGACGACATGCTGGAGATGTTTGCGCGGCGTAAGACGACTACGGCGGTGCCGATCGAGATTGTGCCGTTGACCGACTACGGACCATGGCGTCGTGCTCAATCTAAGACGGTTCGTGGCTGGCTGGATCAAGTCGGGTTCAGCGCGAAGGCTGGATCCCATGCGGTGATACCGGGCGCAGGGCGTGCCAAGTCGCGCATCGTCGTTTGCGTCGACGGTGCACCGATATGGTGGCTGGCGGCTCTGCCTCGAATCCTGGCGGCCGGTACCTACTACCTCGACGGCGAACTCGCGCAGGATACCGCGGTCCGCGCGTTGATCGGGTGGGGGCTCGGGGCATATCGCTTCGAACGCTATCTGGCGAGGCCCCGCGCGCGCCAGCCCAAGCTGGTGCTGCCGTCAAATGCAGATGAGAAGGAAGTGATGCGTCAGGTCGAGAGCGCGGCGTCGGTCCGCGACCTGATCAACACGCCGGCCGGCGACCTGGGTCCTCCTGAACTCGCGGGCGCGGCTAAGGGATTGGCGAAGCGCTATCGTGCCAAGATCAAGGTCGTTAGCGGATCTGAACTCGAACGATCGTTTCCCGCCGTGCACGCGGTCGGCCGGGCGGCGGCCAAACAACCCCTTCTGATCGACATGACTTGGGGCGATTCGGGCGCGCCGAAGGTTACGCTGGTCGGTAAAGGGGTGTGCTTCGACACCGGCGGTCTGAACCTGAAGCCCAGCGCCGGAATGCGGCTCATGAAGAAGGACATGGGTGGTGCGGCGACTGTCCTTGGACTGGCGCAGCTGGTTATGGATGCCTGCCTGCCTGTGCGGCTGCGGGTTCTTATTCCCGCTGTGGAGAACAATGTTTCCGGAAATGCCTACCGGCCTGGTGACATTGTCAGGACCAGGAAAAACCTGAATGTAGAGATTGGCAACACTGATGCAGAAGGCCGCGTCATCTTGGCCGATGCGCTGGCACTGGCGGACGAGGAGAAGCCCGACATTCTGATCGACTGCGCGACGCTGACGGGCGCGGCCCGCGTCGCGCTCGGCCCTGACCTCCCGGCACTGTTTTGCGACGACGAAGGGTTCTCGGCTGATCTGGCGAAGGCCGGAGCCAGCGAAGCGGATCCCGTTTGGCGCCTGCCGCTGTGGCGCGCCTATGACCGCTACATCGAGAGCCCGATTGCGGACGTCAACAATGCCGGCAGCAGCGGGTTCGCCGGTGCGATCACGGCGGCGCTGTTTCTCGACCGGTTTGTAGATAACGCAAGAATCTGGGCGCATCTGGATCTATTTGGGTGGAATGAGGATCAGCGTCCGGGACGACCGAGGGGTGGCGAGGCAATGACGATCAGGGCCCTGTACCGGACGCTGCGAGACCGCTACGCCGCTTCATGATCCCAAACGGCCAAGGCAATCTTCTGTTTGTGTACGGCACGTTGCGTCGAGAGGTCGGCGCGCCGGCATACGCGTTGTTTGCGGAACACGCGACGTTTCTCGACGCGGGAACGATCGCCGGCCGAATGTACGATCTCGGGAGCTACCCTGGCATCACCCTGGAGGCCGAGGGTGCTCATTGCGTGCATGGGGAGGTCTACCGCCTGACGACCCCGCAGCCGACGCTTCAATTGCTTGATCGCTACGAGGGTGTAGCAGGCACCCGCGGCGATGGCTCCGGCCAGTACGACAGACTGGAAGTGCCTGTCGCGACGCATGACCACGGGCTGGTCATGGCATGGGTCTATGTCTGTCTCATGGACCTGACGGATTGTCCGGCCATCGAGGGCGGCGACTACGTCCGCTACCTCAGCAGCCGTCCGGACTATCGCCCCCCTCGGATTGACTAGCCCAGAACTTATCGACAAATTGGCGGTGCCCCCTAAAGTCTTGCTGGCTCAACGCGTTGTGACGTTGCAAGAAGTTAAGAAAGTGGTCTAAACCTCGGACACTTGTGGAGTTTTTTCTAGCGCTCTGCCGCGGCACGTTCGTCGCGTGTGGATGGGGCCTGTGGGTAAGTCTGGGGGTAAGCGGGCGTGGTGTCGGTAGCTGACGCGGTTCTCATCGTCGATCGTGACGAGATGGTGGCCCACGCCAGCGATTCTTTCTGCCGGCTCACCGGCTACCATCCGGCCGACCTTGTGGGGCAACCGCTGCGGATTCTTGGCCTCGACCGGCGGCTTGCCGGCGAGTTTGCTTCCGGCTCCACCGGCGGAGAAATCCGTACGAAGTCCGGCCAACACCTGTCGGTCTCTATCCGCTCCCGGGACATGCGCGTGAACGGCGCCGAAGCCCATGTCCTGACGGTGGTCAACGCCACGCCCCTGGACGCTGCGAGCGGTCCGCTCTTCTACGACGTCGCCTCGGGCGATGGAGACCGTACGGACCTCGGGGCGCCGGCTGTCGCAATGATGTCGGGTGCGCTTCGCCACGGCGGCCAGGTGATGTTCGTAAAGGCCCGTCTCGATCGTCTCCAGGAGGTCAATCAGACCGTCGGCTATGAAGTCGGTGATGCAATTCTTCAGGAGGCGCTGGAACGTCTGCGGTTTCTTGCGCCCGCGGACGGAATGGTGGCCCGTCTCGCCACCAATCAGTTCGCGCTCGTCGCGCCTGTCGGCGGCAAGGGACCTGGGATCGAAGCGGTCACGCACCGAATACACGAAGCGCTCGGGACGCCATATCAGATCCGAAATGGATCATACCGGCTCTCCGCCAGCATCGGCGTTGCCGTGTTTCCGGTTCACGGCGCTGACCTGGTTGAACTCGTCTATGCCTGCGATCTTGCCTTACGCGAAGCCAGACAACGTGGTGGCGATCGCATCGAGTTGTTCAGCAGCCGCTTTCAGGAACGCCTCAGTCGAGAACTGCGCCTGGACCGCGCGCTTTCAGAGGCGCTCCGTCGCGACGAATTCGAAATCCAGTATCAACCGCTGATCGACTTGGGAAACGGCGGAATTCTCGCAGCCGAAGCGCTATTGCGCTGGAAGCATGAAGAGTTGGGAAGCGTCAGCCCCTCGGAGTTCATTCCGCGCGCCGAAGCAACGGGGTTGATCGTACCGATCGGCGATTGGGTACTGAATCGCGCTTTCGAAGAAGCGAAGTCGTGGGAGGGGGGGAAGCACCCCCCGCGGATCAATGTGAATCTCTCTGCGGTACAGTTTGGCCAGCACGATCTGGTAGAAAAGTTCGAGGACGCGCTTTCCAGCAGCAAGCTCTCGCCGGAACGCGTCGATGTCGAATTGACCGAGCATTCGCTCGCCAGCGACGTGGAGTCGCGCAACGAGACGATCTCGCGTCTGCGCGGATTGGGCATGACCGTTGCGATCGATGACTTCGGAACCGGGTACTCGTCGCTGTCGCAACTCGTTGACTGTCCAGTCGACAGCCTGAAGATCGACCGGTCCTTTGTCGCCGGGCTGATACACCATCCGCAGTCGGTCACGATCGTCAGAACGATCATCGACATGGGCCAAAGCCTCGACCTGAAACTCGCCGCCGAGGGCACTGAGCGCAAGGACCAGATCGATTTACTGCGCGATGCCGGCTGCGGCTATGCCCAGGGCCACTATTTCTACAAGGCGATGCCGGGCGCGGCTTTCAAAGAGGTTCTGGCCACCGCGCCTTAACCTCGTTACGCCGACCCTCTAGACTTCGTTTGTGAATCTGACACGTGACGATGCGCTCTCCGCCTTGAGCAAGGTGCTTGCCGCCCAGAGCCGTGGGGACGGGCGCGATCTCACGCTTCGGCAGCTGGCGCTTCTCGCCGCCGTCTACAGAAGCCCGGTGCCCCCGACCGTCCGGGCGCTGGCAGCCGAAGTGGACTTGTCCAAGCCGGTCATCAGCCGCGCCATCGATGTGCTCGAGGCGCGGCGGCTTTGCCGGCGTCAGCCCGACGAAACGGATCGGCGTAGCGTCGTCGTACAGAAGACGGTGCGTGGGTCGGTCTTCATCGATGCCGTCGTCGCGGGGCTGCGCAATGCAGCCGACGCAGACGATCAGGTGGAAATCGCGTCCTCGTAGGCGACCTCGAGGTCGAAGGCTGCGGCCATGAGTGCGCGCGTGTAATCGGTACGCGGCGCCTCGAAGATGTCCCTGGCCGGCCCTGCTTCGACGACTTTTCCGTCGCGCATCACGATCACATCGTCCGCCATGGCGCGGACGACCTTGAGGTCGTGGCTGATGAACATGTAGGCGAGGCTGTGCTTGCGCTGCAGGTCGCGGAGCAGATCCACGATCTGCGCCTGGACCGACATGTCGAGCGCCGACGTCGGCTCGTCGAGGACGACGAACCGCGGTTTGAGCACCATGGCTCGCGCGATCGCGATGCGCTGGCGCTGGCCGCCGGAGAACTCGTGCGGATAGCGGTCCTGGCTCTGCGGGTCGATTCCGACTTCCTCCAGCGCCGCGCCGATGACCGCGCGACGTTCGTCGTAGTCCCGCATGTTCGTGTGGACAAGCAGGCCTTCCTCGACGATCTGGCCGATGGAAAGGCGCGGGCTGAGGCTGCCGTAGGGGTCCTGGAACACGATCTGCATCTCCTTGCGGAGCGGGCGGAGGGTGCGGAAGTTGAGCCCCTGGATCGGCCTGCCGGTAAACTGGATGTCGCCGGTGCTCCTGATCAGGCGCAGCAGGCCGAGCCCCAGCGTCGTTTTGCCGGAGCCGCTTTCCCCCACGACGCCGACGGTCTGGCCTTCGCGGATGGTCACACTGATGTCGTCGACGGCCTTCACGTAGCCGACGGTGCGCTTGAGCACGCCACGCTGAATGGGGAAATAGACCTTCACGCTATCACCCTTCATGACGACGGGTGCGTCCGTCCTTGCGCGGTTGGGCTCGCCCTTGGGTTCGGCCTCCATCAGCATCCGGGTGTAGGGGTGGCGCGGCCGCTCGAATATCTGTTCGGTCTCGCCGGCCTCGACGATTTCGCCCTCCTTCATGACGCACACGCGCTTCGCCATCTTGCGCACGATGCCGAGGTCATGGGTGATGAGCAGCATCGCCATGCCCAGATCGGATTGCAGCTTGCGCATGAGGCGCAGAATCTGCGCCTGGATGGTGACATCGAGTGCGGTCGTCGGCTCGTCAGCGATCAAGAGCCGCGGGTTGTTGGCAAGCGCCATCGCAATCATCACGCGTTGGCGCTGGCCACCCGAGAGCTGGTGCGGATAGGAATGAATGCGTTGTTCGACATCCGGTAGCCCGACCAAACTGAGCAGCTCGAGCGTCCGAGCCCGCGCCTGCTGTTTGCTCATGCCTTGATGGAGGAACAGCACTTCGTTGATCTGCTTTTCGATGGTGTGGAGCGGATTGAGCGACGTCATCGGCTCCTGGAAGATCATCGAGACCTTGTTGCCGCGAATCTTGCGCATCTCGGCATGTGGCGCGCCAATGACCTCTTGACCCTCCACCGTAATCGATCCCGACGGGTGGGAGGCAATCGGATAGGGCAACAGCTGCAGAATGGAGAGCGCGGTGACCGACTTGCCTGAACCGCTCTCGCCGACCAGTGCGACGGTTTCGCCCGCATCGATGGAGAACGATGCATTCTTGACCGCATGCACCGTGCGCTTGCCGACTCGAAAGTCGACCGACAGGTCCTTGGCGTCGACGAACGCCATCAGCCGAAAGTCTTCCGTGGATCGAAGGCGTCACGTACCGCCTCGCCCGCGAAGACCACCAACGTCAGCATAACGGACAGGGTAAAGAACGCGGTGAGCCCGAGCCAGGGAGCTTGCAGGTTCGACTTCCCTTGGTTGAGGAGTTCGCCGAGCGACGGCGATCCCGGCGGCAGGCCGAATCCAAGAAAGTCGAGGCTGGTGAGAATCGTCACGGAGCCCGCCAGGGTGAACGGCAGGAACGTGATCGTGGCGACCATGGCGTTCGGCAACAGGTGCTTGATCATGATCGTAAGACTGTTCAAGCCGAGGGCGCGAGCCGCGCGGACGTAGTCGAAGTTGCGCGCGCGCAGAAATTCCGCGCGAACCAGGCCGACCGGCCACATCCAGCTGAATAGCAGCATGATACCGAGAAGCCACCAGAAGTTCGGGGTCACGATGCTGGCTAGGATGATCAGCAGGAAGAGCGTCGGCAGTCCGGACCAAATCTCGATGAAGCGTTGAAACAAAAGATCGGTCCAGCCTCCAAAGTACCCCTGGACGGCTCCTGCGAACACGCCGACCACTGTCGCGATCGCAGTCAGGACAAGCCCGAACAACACCGAGATACGAAATCCGTAGATCAGGCGCGCAACGACATCGCGCCCCTGGTCGTCGGTGCCCAGCCAATTGTCGCTCGTCGGTGGTGACGGCGCGGGCTGTGTCAGGTCGTAGTTGATCGTGTCGTAGCTGAACTCGACCAGCGGCCAGATGCTCCATCCGCCTGACTCGGCGATTAGCTCCTTCACATAGGGATCGCGGTAGTCGGCGGCGGTCTCAAAGTCGCCCCCGAATCGGGTTTCGGGATAGTCGACGAAGACCGGCAATAGCAACTCCCCGTCATGCTCCACGATCAATGGCCGGTCGTTGGCAAGGAACTCGGCGAACAGACTGACGAAGAAAAGGAGGAGAAAAATCCACATCGACCAGAACCCGCGCCGATTGCGGCGAAAGTTCTGAAGTCGCCGCCGCGTGAGCGGCGTAATTCGGAACCCGAAGAAATGCTCCGCTGTGTCCGGAATCCTTTCCGCCGTGCTGGTGCTAGACATCGCGCCGCTCGAAGTCGATCCGTGGGTCGATGACCACGTACATCAGATCGCCGATCAGGTTGAAGACAAGCCCGAGCAGCGTGAAGAAGAAGAGCGTGCCGAACATGACCGGGTAGTCGCGATTGATAACCGCTTCAAACCCGAGCAAGCCCAACCCGTCCAGCGAGAAGATGATCTCGATCAAGAGCGAGCCGGTGAAAAGAATGCTGACGAACGCGCTGGGGAAGCCCGCGATGACGATCAGCATGCCGTTGCGAAAGACATGCCCGTAGAGCACCTGTCGCTCCGTCAGCCCCTTGGCCCGGGCGGTCAGCACGTATTGCTGGTTGATCTGGTCGAGGAACGAGTTCTTGGTCAACAGCGTCAGCCCGGCGAATCCGCCGATCACGAGAGATACGATGGGAAGGGCGATGTGGTGGAAGTAGTCGCCGATCTTCCCGAGAGTGCTGAGCTCGGAGAAGTTCTCAGAGGTAAGACCGCGCAATGGGAACCAGTCGAGATAGGAACCACCGGCAAAGAGCACGATCAGAAGAATGGCGAAGAGAAAGCTCGGGATCGCCTGTCCCACGATGATGACTCCACTAGTCCAGACGTCGAACGCGGAGCCATCACGCACCGCCTTGCGAATCCCGAGCGGGATCGAGATCAGGTAGACAAGGACGGTGGTCCAAAGGCCCAGCGAGATCGAGACCGGCATCTTGTCGAGGACGAGTTCGACGACGGTCTGGCTGCGATAGAATGATTCGCCGAAATCGAACATCACGTAGTTCTTCATCATGTTGAAGAACCGCACGTGCATTGGCTGGTCGAAACCGAACTGCCTTTCCAGGTCGGCTATGAACTGTGGGTCCAGGCCCTGGGCGCCGCGGTAGCGCGACTCTACGGCGCCGGCCGCCGCCGCGCCCTGCTGCGCGTCGGACTGGGCCGTATCGCCGCCGCCCGCGCCACTGATCCGCGCCGTCGCGTCGACGGCGTTGCCGGTGACCTGGGCGATGATCTGCTCGACCGGCCCGCCGGGGGCGAATTGGACGACGGCGAAGTTGATCACCATGATTCCGAAGAGAGTCGGAATGATGAACAGCAGCCGTCGGACGATATAGGCGGTCATCGCGGAGCTGAGTCTAGCTGAAAACTACTGTGTGTTGCGATTGAGGCGCGCCGCCTTTTCGCGGTCGATCCACCAGGTGTCGAGGAAGCCCAGAGCGTATTGTGGCGGCGTGTCGCTGGGGCGGCCGAACATGTCCCAGTAAGCGATGGTGTAGGTGCTGCGATACCACTGGGGAATAATGTACTGGTTGTGCAGCAGCACCCGGTCGAGGGCGCGGGCTGCGAGCGTCAAACTCTGGCGATCCTGCGCGCTGGCGAGCCGCTCCACGAGCGCATCGACCGCCGGGTCCAGGATGCCGCCGTCGTTGTTGCTGCCCGGCTGATCAGCGAACGCGGAGTTCCAGAAACCGCGTTCGCCGACGCCCGGGGTCGCTGAAACACCGGATGCTGCCGTGGTTATGTCGAAGTCCCGATCCTGGTCGACGCGTTGCGCGTACTGGGTCGAGTCGACGATGCGGATTGAGGCGTCGATCCCCAAGCGCTTCATATTCTGGACGATCGGCGCGAAGACCCGCTCAAACGACGGCGAGAAGGTCAGGAACTCGATCGTCATCTGCTCGCCTGCGGAGTTCACCAGGCGGCCGCTCTGTACGGTCCAGCCTGCTTCAGCAAAGAGTTGGGTGGCGCGTCGCAGGTTGCGCCGGTTGCTGCCGCTACCGTCGCTTCTCGGCTGTTCGTAGACTTCGGTGAAGATCTCTGGCGGCAACTGGTCACGCAGTGGGTTGAGAAGTTCTAACTCGGGCTCTGTCGGAAGCGTGCGGGCTGCCATGTCCGTATTCTGGTAGATGCTCTCCGAGCGCGCGTACAGATCGTAGAACAGGTTTTTGTTGGTCCACTCGAAATCGAATGCGTGGTTGATGGCACGTCGCACACGGCGGTCCGTGAACTTGTCCCGCCGCAGGTTGATGATGAAGTACTGGCGCGATGCCGGTCCGCCGTTCGGCAAGGCTTCCTTGATCACGCGGCCGTCCTGGACCGCGGGGAAGTCGTAGCCGGTGGCCCAGATGCGTGAGGTAAACTCCTCGTTGAAGTCGAATGCGCCGGCCTTCAAGGCTTCGTGCTGCACGTCACGGTCGCGGTAGAACTCCATCACGATACGTCCGAAATTGTAGCGGCCGACGTTGATGGGAAGGTTGTCGCCCCAATAGTCTTCGACCCGTTCCAGCGTCAACGAGCGCCCAGGGTTGACTTCGGCGATGCGGTATGGGCCGCTGCCAAGTGGCGGCTCGAAGGTGGTGTCGGCAAAGTCGCGGCCTTCGTAGTAGGCCTTGGAAAGGATGGGCAACCCTGCAACCGTTACCGGCAGATCGCGCAGGGCTGGTGCTTCGGGGTCGAAGGTATAGCGGACCTGCCGCTCGCCCACCGCTTCGACACTGATCACGTCACGCAGCACGATCCTGTATACCGGCAAAGCACCAGGGTCGGTTGTGAGCGTCTCGAAGGTGAAGATGACGTCGTCGACGGTGATCGGGGTCCCATCGTGCCATCGGGCTTCAGGGCGCAGCGTGAAGGTGATGGACTTGCGGTCGGCGGCGAGGTCGGCGGATTCAGCGACCAGCCCGTACATGGAATCAGGCTCATCCGCGCTGCTGGTCATTAGCGATTCGTTGGGCAGGCTCATGACCACTGCGGAACGGCCGCGAAAGCGGATGCCCTTCAGCGTGAAAGGGTTGACCGTGTCGAAAGTTCCCTCGCCGCCGGCCAGTTTCAGCGTCCCACCGCGCGGCGCGTCGGGATTGACGTAGTCGAAGTGCTTGAAGTCCGGTCCGTACTTGAGATCGCCGAAGGTCGAAATGCCGTGTCGCGGTTCGGCCGCAGCGATGCTCGCTGCCAGGAACAGCAGGGCGCCGGCGACAAACGGTACGGAGCGCACGCAAGTCACTATCGGTTCCTAGCGGCTTCGACGCGGTCGAGTTTCTCGAGATCGATCCACCAGGCGAAGATGTCGACACTGAACTTAGGATCGGTAGCGGGGCGCCCGAACTTGTCCCACACCGCCAGCCGCGTATGAGGCACGTGGTACTGCGGTATGACGTAGAAGCTCCACAGCAGCACCCGGTCTAGCGCCCGGGTGACTGCCACCAGATGTTCGCGGTCGGGCGCGCTGATAACCGCCTGTATCAATTCGTCGATCATCGGGTCGTTGATACCGGCGAGGTTGCGCCCGCCCTCGCGCGTGGCCGAATCCGAGCCCCAGAAATCCCGCTGCTCGTTGCCAGGCGAAAACGACTGGCGGAACGTTGTGACCACCATGTCGAAGTCGTAGGTATCGAGGCGACGCTGATACTGCGGGACGTCGATGCTTCGGACCGTCGCCTTGACGCCAAGCTTTTCCAGATTGGCGGTGAAGGGGAGAACCATCCTTTCGAGACTGGCCTGAACCAACAGGATCTCGAACTCAAGCGGTTTGCCGGTCTCGTCGTTCGTCAGAACGCCGTTCTTGATCGACCAGCCGGCGTCCTTGAGCAGACGCGCGGCCTCGCGGAGCTGTCGCCGCGGGTTCCCGGAGGCATTCGTCTTCGGCAGCGTGAATGGTTCGCTGAAGACTTCATCCGGCAATTGCTTCCGGTACGGTTCGAGGTATTCCAGTTCCAGGCCCTCTGGCAGGCCGCTGGAGGCGAGTTCCATGTTCTCGAAGTAACTCGAGGTGCGCTTGTACTGATCGTAGAACAGCGCCTTGTTCGACCACTCGAAATCGAAGGCGTAGCCCAGCGCGCGGCGGACCTGGCGATCGGTAAAGATGTCGCGCCGCGTGTTGAAGATGAAGGCTTGCATCCCAGGCGAGCTTCCGAGAGGAATCTCCTCTTTCTTGATCAACCCTTGTCTAAACGCCGGTGTGTCGTAAGCCGTGGCCCAGTCCTTGGCCGAACTCTCCGAGTAGTAATCGAATTCGTAGGACTTGAAGGCTTCGCGCGCGACGGTCAGGTCCCGGTAATAGTCGACGCGTATCTCGTCGAAATTGTAGCGCCCGACGTTCACGGGCAGGCTCTTGCCCCAATAGTCGTCGTCGCGTGCGTAGGTGATGAAACGCCCAGGCTCGAGCGCCTTGATGCGGTAGGGACCGCTGCCGACGGGCGGCTCAAGGCTCGTTTCGGCAAAGGGCACCTCTTCGTAGTAGTGTTTCGGCAGCACCGAGAGCTGTCCCATGATGTTCGGCAGTTCGCGGTTTGTCGGCCCGCTGAACGTGAACTTGACGCGATGGTCGTTGATCTTCTCGGCCGATGCGACGTCCTTGTAGTACTGACGATAAAAGGGATGACCCTCGGTGGTCAGCGCCTCGAAACTGAAGACGACGTCGTCGGCGGTGATGGGTTCGCCGTCATGCCAACGAGCTTCCGGTCGCAGGTTGAAGATCACCCAGGAATAATCCTCGGGCACCTCCACCGTCTCCGCGATCAGGCCGTACTCTGCGCTGGTATCGATCTCGTCGAACGAGCTCGTCATCAGCGTCTCGAACAGAAGGCCGACGCCTGCGCCGGTGTTGCCCTTCAGGATGAACGGATTGAGCGTGTCGTAGGTGCCGATCGCCATCTGCCGAAGCAGGCCGCCCTTCGGCGCGTCGGGATTGACGTAGTCGAAGTGCTCAAATTCGGGGCCGTACTTGGGCGTGCCGAATTGGACAAGGACGTGGGTAGGCGTCGCTTCCTGAGCCTGGGCGGACAGGGCGACCAGGACGCCCAGGAAGACCGAGGCGGTCCAGCGTTTCCACAACATGCCGTTCCCCAATACCGTTCATTCACCACGTGAACGAATAATAGCCAATTTGGGCGCTGCGGTGGCGGTTCGCAAGCCCAAACGCCTACACACGATCGTTACGCTAGCCTGAGAGAATCTTCTTTGCCTGTTCGTGTACGCGCGGGTCGCCCGCGGCCAGAACGTGCCCAGACGCGCCTTCGCGTAGCGGCTTTCCATGCCAGTCCGTGATGATACCGCCGGCTTCCTCGATCAGCGGCACCAGCGTCGCGTAGTCCCACAGCTTGAGACCGCGTTCGACCACCAGATCTATATGTCCGGAAGCGAGCAGGGCGTAGGCGTAGCAGTCGCTGCCCCAGCGGTTACGGGCGACAGCGCGGCGCAGCGTTTCGAAAGCTGGGGCCCTGTCGAACATGGACGGGTCGGTGGCGTCGAGAAACGCCTCGTCGAGGGCGGCGCAGCCGCGCACCCGAACGCGTGCGCCGTTCAGCGTCGCGCCATGGCCGCGCGCACCGATCCAACGCTCGCCAGTGATCGGCTGGTCGATGACGCCAAGCAGCGGCGCGCCGTCGCGCCACAACGCGATCAGCGTGCCGAAGATCGGTTTTCCGGTGATGAAAGAGCCGGTGCCGTCGATGGGATCGAGAATCCAGCAATAGGCGGCGTCAGAATGCGTGTTGCCGAATTCCTCGCCGACGATGCCATGGTCCGGATACGTCGCCGCGATCAGCGCCCGCATGGCTTGCTCGGCCTCACGGTCGGCTATCGTGACGGGAGATTCGTCGGATTTCGCTTCGACGGCGAAGGGCTGCCGGAAATACTTGCGAATGACCTCGCCGGCTCGGTCCGCCAGGGTCTCCGCGAAGGCGACGAATTCGGCTGGGCAGCGCTCAGCCACCCGGTGGCGTATCCCTAGTTGGCCGGGAGCGGCAGCGGCGAATCCGACTGCTGGCGCATGTAGCTCAGGATGGCAGCCCGCTCTTCGGGGTTGCGCAGGCCGGCAAAGCTCATCTTGGTGCCCGAGAGCGCGTTCCGCGGCGAAGCGAGGAAGGCGTCGAGTTCCTCGTAGCTCCACGTTCCACCCTTCTCCGCCATCGCGGACGAATAGGAGAAGCCGTCCTTGGCGCCCGGCGTGGCGCCGACGATGTTGTACAGATTGGGGCCGACCTTGTTGTCGCCGCCCTTTTCGAAGGTGTGGCAGGACACGCATTTACGCGAAACGCGTTCGCCCGCCTCGGCGGTGGCATTGGCGAGAAGGACGGGGAAGGGCGGCGTCTCTGGCTCGCTGCTCGCCATGGCGTCGTGGCTATCCTCGGCGACCGCGATCTCACCGTACGCCTGGCCCTCTGTTTCGTGGGGGCTGAAGATGGTCTCGCTGATCTTCGACACGACCAGAACGACCAGAATCGTCCCCAGAATGGCGCCAGCGTACTTATTGAGTTCAAAGGTATCCATCGACCACTACCTCAGGCTTGCGATTGCGCCGACTATTCCTGAAATCGGTTGCTGGCGCAACGAATTGACGGCCGCATAAGTAGCCCAAATCGGGCCCGCCTTCCAGCCCCGGATGGCGAAAAAACGAATGATTTTCATTGGCTTAGGTCATACGATCCGGCCCGGCGGCGGTGCGGCGATTTGTCCCCCGCGGTCGGGGTACCAGGGGTCGGGGTCCTTCCATGAGCCGAACGATGATCGTCATTCCGGCACGCATGGCGTCGACGCGCCTTCCAGGCAAGCCGCTGGCCGATATCGGTGGCCGACCGATGATCGAGCACGTCTGGCGTCGCGCCATGGAGGCCGCAGTCGGCCCTGTCGTGGTGGCCTGCGCCGAGCCGGAAATCGCTGATGTGATCAAGCAAGCAGGGGGCCGCGCCGTGCTCACGCGGGCCGATCACCCTTCCGGTTCGGACCGGGTCCACGAAGCCTTGCAGGTGATCGAGGAGACCCCTGAGTTCGTGATCAACCTGCAGGGCGACCTGCCGACGATCGATCCGGCGTCGATTCGGGCGTTGGCCGACACGCTGACCGGCGCCGCCGGCGATATGGATCTCGCGACGCTTGTGACCGAAATTCGTTCCGAGGAAGAAGCGGCGGACGAGAACGTGACGAAGGCCGTCGTCGCCTTTGCGGCTGACGGCAAGACCGGGCATGCGCTGTATTTCTCACGGCTCCCCGTGCCGTTTGGCGTCGGACCCCGCTACCACCACATCGGAATCTATGCCTATCGGCGCGCTGCGCTCGACCGTTTCGTCAACCTGCCGCCCAGCCCGCTCGAAATGCGCGAGCGGCTGGAACAATTGCGCGCTCTGGAGGCGGGCATGACGGTCGCCGTTCGCCGCGTTGACAGTGTTCCGCTCGGCGTCGATACTCCCGCCCACCTCGCCGAGGCAAGGCGAATTCTTGCCCATAAATCAACTGGTTAGACCCAAATGGCGACACCTGAGAATACCATCGCCTTCCAGGGTGTGCCCGGCGCCTATTCGAACCTGGCCTGCCGCAACGCCTATCCGGACCTGGATGCTTTGCCGTGTCCGTCTTTCGAGGACGCGTTCGACGCCGTCAAATCGGGCCGTGCCGGCCTGGCGATGATTCCGATTGAAAACTCCTTGGCGGGACGCGTCGCCGATATTCACACGCTCCTGCCGGACTCGGGTCTGTTCATCGTCGGTGAGCACTTCCAGCGTGTGAACCACTGTTTGCTCGGCGTTCAGGGCAGCGAGGTCTCCGATCTCAAGGTCGTGCACAGCCACATCCAGGCGCTGACCCAGTGCAGGAACCTGATTCGCAGCCTCGGCCTTAAGCAGGAAGTCGAGGCGGACACCGCGGGGTCAGCTCAGGAAATCGCCGAGCGCAGCGATAAGGCGCATGCGGCCATCGCGTCGGACATGGCCGCGGAAATCTACGGGCTCGATGTGCTCCGGCGCGACATCGAAGACGCAGACCACAACACCACGCGTTTCGTGGTGTTGTCGCGCACGGCCAAGCGCCCGGAAGCCGGCGTCGGCCCCGCCATGACGTCGTTCGTCTTCCAGGTGCGCAATGTGCCTGCGGCGCTCTACAAGGCGATGGGCGGTTTCGCAACCAACGGCGTCAACATGACGAAGCTCGAGAGCTATCAGGTAGGCGGCAGTTTCAACGCGACCCAGTTCTACGCCGACATAGAGGGGCATGCCGACGACAAGAACGTCAGCCTCGCGCTCGAGGAACTGCATTTCTTCACGTCGAAACTGAAGATTCTCGGGGTTTATCCCGCGCATCCGTTCCGCGGGATCTCCTAGGTCAGGATTCGTCGATCGCCCAGGTGCGCAACAACTGATGCGCGATCGCCATTGGCGCCGGCACTTTGAGCCCCAATTCCCCCACACCTTCAAACGAATCGGCCCGCGAAAGGGGATCGACGGCCAGCGCGGTGACGCGCTCGACGGCTGCGCGAATGATCTTGCGATTGACCCAGCGCGCATCTTCCAGCTCGATGTCGTCGACCGAGATCTCGGTGCTCGCGGCCTCGCCGATGCAGCCGATCATCAACGACGACGGATAGGGCCATGGCTGCGAGGAGTGATAGCGCACCGGTCCGACGGCGATACCGGTTTCCTCGGCGACCTCCCTGCGAACCGCTTCCTCGATCGATTCGCCCGGCTCCATGAAGCCGGCGAGCGTCGAGTAGAAGCCCTCTGGGAACCACTTCTGGCGCCCGATGAGGCAGTCGTCGCCGTGGTGGATCAGCATGATCACAACAGGATCGGTGCGCGGAAAGTGTTGCGCAGCGCATGCCGCGCTCGTGCACCGTCGGAGATAGCCGCCGCCGCGCATCTCTGTCGGCGCGCCGCAGACCGCGCAATGGCCGTGGCGGGCGTGCCAGTCGATCAGCGACCTGGCCTGGGCGAGGAGCGCCGCGTCGGCATGCGGGATGGCAGGCGCGACGGTGCGCACTTCCTCGAAGCGGACGGCGCCGGGAAACGGGGCGTCCTCGCCGGCAGTCACAACTTCTGTTGCAAAGTGAGGTCTCCCCTCTGGGTCCAGCCCCAGCAGGATCGTGGTCGCGCCTGATGCCGCCCCGGTTTCCACCGCGTCACTCCAGTAGAGCCGTGTCGGCCCGTCGGCAGCGATCGGCGCCTTCAGTCGCCAAAGGGGCAGAAAGCGCGCGTCCGCTGCGCGCATCTGGCCTTCGAGCCACAACTGATCGCGGCGTAGATTTCCCGCGCGATCGAGGAGACTTCCAGAAAACGTGTTGCCTTCGAAGGATGATTGCGAAGTCATTGGGCAGGACTTATATCCCGATTGCGTCGCGAGGGGCAGCCCGCCATGGCAGCCCCTAAGCAATGCGATATAGTGCCTATGGGAGGTTGGCGGCGGACGGTCGCGCTCGCCAACCCGGTCAGGTCCGGAAGGAAGCAGCCGTAACGGGATGCTATCGGGTCGCCATCACCAGCCTCCCACCCGCACCGCCCGGGTGCCGGTTCAACGCCGCCAATCAAGGGTTGCATGCCGCAGGAAGGTGACAATCAGGCCTATCGCGTTCTCGCGCGGAAGTACCGGCCATCGACGTTCACCGACATGTTCGTCGGCCAAGGCGCTATGGTCCGCACCCTGGCGAATGCTTTCGAAACCGGACGAATTGCACAGGCCTTCGTTCTTACGGGTGTGCGCGGCATCGGCAAGACGACGACCGCGCGAATCATCGCTCGCGCGCTCAACTGCGTCGGTCCCGACGGCAATGGCGGGCCGACGATCAATCCATGCGGCGAGTGCGAACACTGCCGTGCCATCCGAGAGGACCGGCACGTAGATGTCATCGAAATCGACGCGGCGAGTCACACGGGTGTCGACAACATCCGCGAGATCATCGACAACGTTCGCTACCTGCCGGCGTCGGCGCGCTACAAGATCTACATCGTCGACGAAGTCCACATGCTCTCGAAACAGGCGTTCAACGCACTGCTGAAGACGCTCGAAGAGCCGCCGCCGCATGTGAAGTTCGTCTTTGCGACGACTGAGATTCGAAAGGTCCCGGTCACCGTTCTGTCGCGGTGCCAGCGGTTCGACCTTCGGCGGCTCGAATCGGAAGAACTCATCTCTCATCTCGGCAATATCCTCAAGGAAGAAGGCCTCGAGGCAGAGATCGGCGCCCTGGCGATGATCGCGCGTGCCGCCGAGGGATCGGTACGCGACGCGTTGTCGCTATTGGATCAGGCGCTGGCCTTCAGCGAGGGAGCCGTGACCGAGGCAGGCGTTCAGGACATGCTGGGTCTGGCTGATCGCGCGCGTCTGATCGACCTGTTCGAGAAGCTGATGGCCGGAGACGTAGGAGAAGGCCTCCACATTGCGCGCGAGCTCTACGACCTTGGGACCGATCCGCTGACGATCATGCAGGACCTGCTCGAGTTTGTGCACTGGTTGACCCGCCTGAAGGTCACGCGCGCCGCAGCCGAGGACCTTGCCGCCAGCGAGGTGGAGCGCCTGCGCGGCCAGGAAATGGCCGACAAGCTGGGGATGGGCGAGCTGACAAGAACCTGGCAAATCCTTCTCAAGGGCATCCAGGAGGTGCAAGCCGCGCCGTCGCCGTATGCGGCGTGCGAGATGGTGCTGGTGCGTGTCGGCTATGCGTCGGCCCTGCCGCCGCCCGGAGACCTGGTTCGCTCGCTCCAGGAAAGCGCATCGGGCGCCGATGTGCCGGGCGCCGCAAGGACGGTGGCAACTGGTGGCGACCAGCCGGGCACAAAGGCCGTCGCTGAAACGCCTGTACCGCGCTCGGCCAGCCGGGCCACTGCCGGCGGCGTCGCCACCGTGGTGGCGGAACCAGTGACCCAACCGGCTCATCCGGCGGCGACCGTTGCAAAGATCGCCAGTTTCCAGGACGTCGTCGACCTCGCGGAAACCCGCAACGAGCACATGTTGCGCAGCCATCTCATCACGAATGTCCATTTGGTCCGGTTCGAACCAGGCCGGATCGAGCTGCGGCCGACTGAGCGGGCGCCGGCGCGCTTGATGCAGCAGGTCAGTAGTCTTCTCGGAGAGGCAACCGGAACGACCTGGCTGGTATCGGCGTCCAACGACGCCGGCGATCATACGCTGCACGAGCAGATGGAGTCCGCCGCGGCGCAACGCCTCGGCGAAGCCGAACGCCATCCGTTCATACGCGCGACGCTCGAACGATTCCCTGGGGCGGAAATTCGCGAGGTACGCGATATTGCTTCCGGTGCCCCAGCGCCGGGCGACCTCCTCATGGATGAGGATGATATTGAAGCCGAGAACATGGAGCTCGACACGTGAAGAACCTCGCTCAGATGATGAAGCAGGCGCAGCAGATGCAATCCAAGATGGCGGAGATGCAGGAGCAGCTTGCAGAAGCGGAGGTCACGGGCGTGTCCGGCGGCGGGCTCGTCGAGGTGACGCTCAACGGCAAGGGCGAGATGCGCCGCGCCAGGATCGACCCGTCTCTTCTGACAGGCGAGCCGGAAATCGTTGAGGATCTCATCGTCGCCGCGCACAACGATGCAAAAGGAAAAGTCGAGCAGCACGTTGCCGAGGAGATGAAGAAGGTGACGGGTGGGCTCGAACTCCCGGCGGGCATGAAACTTCCGTTCTAGGCGGGCTGGTGCAAAGTTCCGAGATCGAGGGCCTGATCCAGGTTCTGTCGAAGTTGCCGGGCCTTGGCCCGCGGTCGGCGCGTCGCGCGGTTCTTCACCTGCTCAAGAAGAAAGAAACCCTACTGCGCCCCCTGGCTGACGCGTTGGTTCGCGCCGGTGATGCCGTGCACGAGTGTTCCGTCTGCGGCAACCTCGACACCGCCCAGCCCTGCCGCTTCTGCACCGACCCTCGCCGCGACGACGCGGTGATTTGCGTGGTCGAAGACGTCGCCGATCTCTGGGCGCTGGAACGTGTCATCGACTACAAGGGCCGTTTCCACGTACTTGGCGGCGTCCTTTCCGCGCTCGACGGCATCGGGCCGGAAGATCTGCGCATCTCGTCTCTGGTCACGAGAGTTCGCCAGGGCACGGTGGGGGAGGTCATCTTGGCGACCGGTGCCACCGTCGACGGTCAAACCACTGCGCATTATGTGGCGGACCGCCTCGCGGATACGGGCGTTTCGATCACGCGGCTGGCGCATGGTGTGCCGGTCGGAGGCGAACTCGACTACCTTGATGAAGGCACGTTGAACACCGCTCTGAAGGCGCGCCGTCCGGTCGGCTTGGCTTGAGCCCTAAACCTGTCTTGCTGAGCTGGAGCAGCGGAAAGGACAGCGCCTGGGTGCTGCACATTCTGCAGCAGGACGCCAGTATTTCGCTGGCCGGCTTGCTGACAACCGTCACCGAGCCATACGACCGCGTTTCGATGCATGGTGTGCGGCGCGACATACTGGCCGCGCAGGCGCAGGCCGCCGGTCTGCCCTTGATTGAGGTCCCGATTCCCTCGCCGTGTCCCAACGACGTCTATGAGGCGCGAATGTTGGCCGCGATGAACGATGTGCGCGCGAAGGGGATAGATACGGTCGCCTTCGGCGATCTCTTTCTTGAAGACGTGCGGGACTATCGAGTGCGGAATCTGGCCAAGGTCGAGATGGCAGCCTTGTTTCCGCTCTGGCAGAGGCCAACGCCAGCGCTTGCCACAGAAATGGTGGCTGGCGGTCTTGAGGCCGTTGTTGTCTGCGTCGATCCCCGGCAACTCGATCCGTCTTTCTGCGGACGGCGCTTTGATGCGGCGTTTATCACCGACCTGCCCGAAGGGGTCGACCCCTGTGGCGAGAACGGCGAGTTTCACACGCTCGTCTGCGGCGGGCCGATGTTCCAGGCACCTGTTGGCGTTTCCGTTGGAGAGACGGTGGAGAGGGACGGTTTCGTCTTTACGAATGTAGCGTTGGACAGCTAGTCGGCGCCGCGCAGGGTACCCGATATCCGTCCCGTACTTTGCTCTGATGCTTCTTGGCCTGGCTTGTCGAACGGGAGCTGCTCGTCGTCTACGGGCTTGTCGTCGTCGCTCTCCAGTTGAAGTTCACCGATGCGCTCGCCGCGCCGCAAGACCTTGTCGGTTGAGATGCGGATCTTGCGCACATCGTCGACCGTCTGCCCGAAATGACGCTCAAGCGCACCCACCCGGTCGTCCAGTCGCCCTGCATCCTCAAGAAGCAGCCCGACCTGGGTCTGAATCACGTCGGCCTGCTCGCGCATCTTCACGTCCTTGAGGACGGCGCGCACGGTGTTAAGCAGCGCCCACATCGTCGTCGGTGAAACGATCCATACGCGCAGCTTGTAGGATTCGTCGACCACCTCGGCGAGCGAAGCGTGTATCTCGGCATAAACGGCTTCGGACGGCACGAACATGATTGCCGACTCGGCCGTCTCGCCGGCAACAATATACCGCGCAGCGATATCACGGATGTGCTTCTGCATGTCGCCGCGGAACTTGCGTAGCGCAATCAGGCGCTCTGGTTCGTTTCCTGCCGCGCGCAGCGCCTGGTAGCTTTCGAGCGGAAACTTCGCGTCGACTGCAATAGGGCCAGGCGGGCGTGGCATCCGGATCAAACAATCCGGTCGCGTGCCGTTGCCCAGCGTTTTCTGCAGATCGAACGCCGACGGCGGCAAGATGTTGCGAACGATGTCGCCTAGCTGAACCTCGCCAAACGCGCCGCGTGCCTGTTTGTTGGCGAGAAGATCCTGGAGCCCAACGACCTGGGTCGAGAGTTCGGTGATGTTCTTCTGCGCCTCGTCGATCTTCTGAAGGTGCTTGCGTAGTTCGCCTAGGCTCTCGGCTGTTCGCACCGATGTCGTTTCCAGAGATTGCCGCATCTGCGTCGAAACGTTGTCGAGGCGTTCGTTCAGCGTACGGGTCATGGATTCCTGCAGCGACGCGGAAGAATCCGCCATCGCCCTGATCTGGCCGAGGACCTCCGACTGTGCCTGGGTCAGACCTGCGGTTGTCATGCCGATTTCAGCGAGTTTCCTATCCGTTGTGCGTTCACGCGCGCGCAGGCGCCCGGTCAGAAAAAGCCCCAGAATGACGACGAGCGCGAGCGCGACGATCGCCGGTAGCCATGGGTAGGACTGCAGGATTTCCCCTAACGACATGGACGCACCATAGCACCAATCCGTTGCCGATCGGGGCGGCGGCTTGACCCCTAGCGGGAGGATGCCTAGTTAGTGCCCCGGATTCGGAACATGGCCATTCTTCCCATCATCACCGCACCCGACCCCGTTCTGCGGCAAACCTCGCAACCCGTGCACTCTGTGGACGACGATCTGCGCCGTCTTATGGACGACATGCTGGAGACGATGTACGCGGCGCCGGGCGTGGGTCTGTCGGCGATCCAGGTTGGCATACCCAAGCGCGTGGTCGTCGTCGACACGGCGCGCGACCCGGATCCGCCCAACCCGATTCGCCTAGTCAACCCAGAGATTGTCTGGCAGGCCAATACGGCGATGCCCCACGACGAGGGCTGCCTGTCATTTCCCGACCAGTACGAGGAGGTCGAGCGTTCGACCGAGGTCAAGGTGCGCTACGTCGACGAGAATGGCGAGATCAGGACCATCGAGGCGCAAGGGCTCCTGGCCATCGCGCTCCAGCACGAGATTGACCACCTCGACGGTGTTCTTCTGGTCGATCATCTGTCGAAGATAAAGCGGAACATCATCATGCGGCGGATGAAGAAGGCTCGGCGCCTCCAGGCGGCGGAGTAAAGAATGAGCCCCATGAAGGTGGTCTTCATGGGAACGCCGGACTTTGCGGTGCCGACGCTTGAGGCGCTGCTCGAAACACAGGACGTCGTTGCGGTCTACAGCCAGCCGCCCCGTCCGGCAGGCAGGGGCCATCGCGAGCAATTGTCGCCCGTGCACAAACTGGCCGAGGCCAGGGGCATTCCGGTCCACACGCCCAAGAGCCTGAAACGCGAAGATGCGCAGCGCACATTCGCCGCGCATACGGCCGACATCGCCGTCGTCGCCGCCTACGGATTGATTCTTCCGCCGCCAGTTCTGTCCGCGCCGCGCCTGGGATGCGTCAACGTTCATGCCTCGCTCTTGCCCCGCTGGCGTGGCGCGGCGCCGATTCAGCGCGCCATCCTCGCCGGCGACACCGAGACCGGCGTGTGCCTCATGAAAATGGAAGCGGGCCTTGATACGGGTCCGGTCTTTACCTGCCGCCGCGTGCCGATCGACGCGCGCACCACCGCCGGTGCCCTGCACGACCGGCTCGCGGCGCTGGGTGGCGACATGATCCGTGAGAACCTGCCGGCCATAGAAAGCGGCGCTTTGGTGCCCGAACCGCAGTCCAAGGACGGCGTCACGTACGCCGCCAAGATCGAGCGCGCCGAAACCCGGATCGTCTGGCGCGAGCCGGCGGACGCGGTGGTGCGACAGATCAATGGCTTCGCTCCGGTCCCAGGCGCGTGGAGCGAAGCCGGCGGCGCGCGTTTGAAAATCCTTGGGGCCCACGTCGACAGCGGTCGGGGTGAGGCAGGCATGGTGCTGGATGACGCGCTCCTGGTCGCCTGCGGGAGTGGCGCTATCCGGATCGATACGATTCAGGAGGCGGGACGCAAGCCGCTAGCCGCCAAAGAGTTTCTGCGCGGACATGCCGTTGCCGCGGGAACGGTTTTCGTCTGATGCCGCGGTACAAGCTGACGATCGAGTACGACGGCGGCCCCTTCGTCGGTTGGCAACGACAGGACAATGGTCCGTCGATCCAGGGTGAGATCGAATCCGCGATACAGTCGTTCGCCGGTGAGGACGCATCTCTATACGGCGCCGGGAGAACCGATGCCGGGGTTCATGCGTGGGGGCAGGTCGCGCATGTCGACATCGCGCGCAATCACGACAGCGACACGGTACGCGATGCACTGAACTACTATCTCAAGGAACATCCAATCTCGATCGTTGGGGCTGAGTTGGTAAGCGAGGACTTTCATGCCCGCTTCTCGGCAACACGGCGATCCTACGTCTATCTCATTCTGTCGCGACGGGCTCCGCCGGCCATTGATCGCCGCCGCGTCTGGCATGTTCCCGTCGATCTCGACGCTGGGCTGATGAACGACGCCGCCCGACGGCTGCTTGGCCGCCACGACTTCACGTCGTTTCGGGCCAGTCAGTGCCAGGCCAAGTCGCCGGTAAAGACTCTCGACGTACTGCGGTTCGAACGCGACGGCGAACGGCTTGTTGTCACCGTTGAGGCGCGGTCGTTCCTGCATAACCAGGTTCGCGCGATGGTGGGGTCGCTGAAGCTTGTTGGCGAAGGCAAGTGGTCAGCCAACGACCTTCAAGACGCGCTCGAGCGTCGTGATCGCGCGGCAGCGGGACCGACGGCCCCGGCCCACGGGCTGTACCTCAGCGCCGTGTCCTACGACTGAGGCCTGGTCTCTTCAAAGAAGGCCGTGATGACGTCGTAGTAGATGTCCGACAGCGCTTCGATGTCGGCCACCGAAACATGCTCGTCCACCTTGTGCATCGTGCTGCCGATCAACCCGAATTCGGCAACCGGTGCGATGTCCTTGATGAAGCGCGCGTCCGAGGTTCCCCCGGTTGTCGAAAGGTCGGGTTTGACGCCCAGCCGTGCCGAAATAGCGTTGGAGATGACCTCGCTCAGTCGTCCCGGCGGCGTCAGGAACGCCTCTCCGGTGATGTGGACGGCCAGGTCGTAGTTCTTGCCAACCGCGTCCAGCTTGTCCCTGACCCAGGCTTCCAGGGACGCGCCGGTGTGAAGGTCGTTGAAGCGGATGTTGATGCGGGCACGCGTTTGCGCCGGGATTACGTTCGATGCCGCGTTTCCCGTGTCGATCGAAACGACCTCGAGATTTGAAGGCTGAAAGTGTTCCGTGCCGGCGTCGAGCGGTTCGGCCTTTAGCGCCGCGAGCATGCGCACCAGGGGTGTGATCGGGTTGTCGGCCAGGTGCGGGTAGGCGACATGGCCCTGCACGCCGCGCACAACCAGATCGAGCATCATGGAGCCGCGCCGCCCGATCTTGATCATCTCGCCGAGGCGGTCGGGATTTGTCGGCTCGCCGACGAGACAGGCGTCGATCTGTTCGCCGCGTTCCTGCAGCCACTCGACGACCTTCTTGGTGCCGTTGATCGCGGGTCCTTCCTCGTCGCCCGTGATCAACAGACTTAGCGAGCCGCCGAAAGTCCTGTTGTCCTCCAGGAAACGGGCCGTCGCCGCCGCGAAGGCGGCGATCGCGCTCTTCATGTCGGAGGCGCCGCGTCCGTACAGGACTCCGTCGCGCACCTCGCCGGCGAACGGATCCGATGTCCAAGCCTCCCGGTCGCCGACGGGCACAACATCGGTATGTCCCGCAAAACAGAGATTCGGCCCCGTCGTGCCGCGCCGCGCGTAGAGATTGTCGATCGGATCGCTGTCACCGCCGCCAAACGTTAGACGATGACACTCGAAACCTAGCGGCTCGAGAGCGCCCTGCAGGACATCGAGCGCGCCGCCATCGGCCGGGGTCACGCTGTTGCAGCGGATCATCGCCTGCGACAAGCCCAGCGCATCGATGGGTGCGACCATCGTTTGCGTCCTTGCTAGTCCCGCAACAATTCGTTGACGGAGGTCTTCGAACGCGTTTGTTCGTCGACACGCTTGACGATGACTGCGCAGGATAGCGACGGCCCGGGCTCACCGTTCGGTAACGGCTTGGCAGGTAACGATCCCGGCACCACGACCGAATAGGCCGGGACGCGTCCGCGGATCACCTCGCCTGTCGTGCGGTCAACGATCTTGGTACTGGCGCCAATGAATACACCCATCGAGAGCACGGCGCCGCGTTCGACAATCACGCCCTCCGCGACCTCCGACCTGGCGCCGATAAAGCAGCCGTCCTCGATGACCACCGGGTTGGCCTGGAGCGGCTCGAGCACGCCGCCGATTCCGGCTCCGCCGGAGATGTGGCAGTTCTTTCCGATCTGCGCGCAGCTCCCGACAGTTGCCCACGTGTCGACCATGGTGCCGTCGTCGACATAGGCGCCCAGATTCACGAATGACGGCATCAGCACGACGCCCTTGCCGATGTATGCGGAATGACGCACGACGCAGTTCGGAACCGCGCGCAGCCCGGCTTGCGCGAAGCGCTGGCCGTCCCAGCCGGCGAACTTCGACGGGACTTTGTCGAACCAGGCGGTGTCTCCCCCTGGGCCGCCTGGGATTGGCTCCATGTCGTTCAGGCGGAAGGAGAGCAGAACGGCCTTCTTGAGCCATTGGTTCACGTGCCAGCCGTCGTCCCGGGGTTCAGCGACACGCATTTCACCGCTGTCGAGCGCGGCAAGCGCCGCCGCTACGGCATCGCGTACGGGACCCTTGGTCGTCGTGCCAATACCGTCGCGCGCCTCCCAGGCCTCGTCGATAATCTCTTCCAGGGAATCGGTCATGTCTGGTCCCGTTTTTGTTCGCGATCGCAACATAGTCGCGGGCTGGTAGGTGTCAATCTCTCGCGCCTATGCGTTCCATGAGCCACCGGGCGAGGTTGTCGGTGACCGCGTCGGCCCCCTCCGAGCCATCGGTCTGCGTCGTTCCGGTCACAAGAACGGTGAGCATGCCGAGCGCCTTGGCCGGCTTCAGATTCTGCGGCATGTCCTCGACTAGTGCGGTTTGGCCGGGAGCCAGCCCATAGCGCTCGACGACCGCGCCGTAGGGCGCGGGGTTTGGTTTAGGGACGAAGTCGGCGTCAGCGATGTCGAAGACGCCGAGGAAAAGGTCGGTGATGTCCAGCCGGTCGGTGACCTTTCTCGCATGTGCGGCCGTGCCGTTTGTGAAGATGAACTTGCGCCCCGGCAACGCCCGCAACGCCGACGCAAGTATCTCGTCGTGCTTGACGACCGTGTAGTCCACGTCATGCACGAATTCGAGAAAGTCATAGGGATCGGCGTGGTACTCCCGCATGAGGCCTGCCAGCGTCGATCCATGCTCGGCGCGATAGCGCAACTGCATCCTCTGGCCTTCGTCCTCTGCAAAGCCAAGAACCTCGCGAAGATACAGCCCAATCCGCGCGCGCACCTGCTCGAACAATCCGGTTTGCGGCACGTACAACGTGTTGTCCAGATCGAACAACCAGGCATCAGGTTGGCCGAAATTCCCTAAATTTTTCGCCATTTTCAGAGTTTTGGAATCAACTTGCCGACCCGGTTAAATGCAGGCACTTTGGCCTGAGCCAGATGACCTCTCAAGAAGACAGAATACAGGAGAACCTGGGAATAGACGCCGAGGCTGTCCTTGGCACGTATCCAGGTCCCGCATTGCTCTTCTCACATGAGGGGCAGGTTCTGGCCGCGAACCGCGCCGGCAATGCGGCAGCCGAGACGCTGACGCGCCGCGGTGATCAATTGGTTCAGTCCAAGGTTCTCAGGACCGCGCAGGACGGCGCGGTCGGAACCTGCTCTTTGTTGATCGATGGCGGTAGGGCGGATGAAGCCGTGGAGTTCGTCCTCGTGCCACTTGTCGGGACGGGCAAGCAGGTCAGTCATGTCATCGCGTTCGGAAAGCAGGCGGAGCTCGAGCAGAGTCTCATGGGCGCGCTTGTCGCATCTCGCCAGATGTTCAAGGACCTGGTCGAGTGTTCGTCCGACTTCACTTGGGAGACCAAGTCCGATCGAACCTTCTCGTATGTTTCAAACCGCGGCGCCTTGGGATTCACGGCGAGCGAGCTTATTGGCGCCGACGCGGCCAGCATCCTCGATGCGGACGAGCAGGATGCTGTCATTGCATTCTCTGGTACCGACACGATCGAAGATCTCGAAGTCTGGGTGCGCGATGCGGCCGGTGAACCGGTCTGTCTTGCCGTATCGTCGCGGCCGGTGCTCGATGAGGATGGTCGCTGGGTCGGCAACCGTGGCGTCTGCAAGGACGTTACCGTCGAAAAGCGCCGGGAGCGCGACCTCGAGAATGCCGACCTTCGCCAGCAATTGCTCGGCGAAGTCGTCGACGCCATGCGCAACGAAGCCGAGCCTCAACACATGCTCGGTGCCGCAGCGCGATCGACGGCTCAAGTTCTAGGTGCCAGATACTGCTGGATCGTCAGGGCGCGCCGTGACGCCACGTTCACAGGTGCCGTCCAGTTTGCAGGGCCTGAGGGGCCGCCGCCACGTCCCATCGTCGAGGCGGTTCGTTTGCAACTGCGCGACAGTGACGAAGAGCTCTTCGTGAAGACAGAGGATGCGACGCTGCACGTCCTGGTGCATGTCGCACGCTACCGAGGGCGGGTTAACGGCGCGATCTGCGTTGCTAGGGATGATGACGCGTATTGGAACGAATCGGATCGCGGCTTGCTGAACGGCGTTGCCAACCATCTCGGCATCGCATTCGCCCAGATCGAGAACGGCGAACTGCTTGAGGAGCTGTCGCGTACCGACGAACTGACGCAACTGTTCAATCGCCGCGCCTTTGGCGAAGAGGTCGGTCTTCGCCTCCGGGCGCTCCGCCGGACCTCGCGCAAAGCCTCGTTGCTGTTCATTGATCTCGACAACTTCAAGCGGGTCAATGACGTACACGGTCACAAACGCGGCGACGATGCGCTGATCTTCCTGGCGCAGCTTCTCACCTCTACCAGCCGCGTTGGTGACATCGTGGCGCGGCTCGGCGGCGACGAGTTCGCGATGTGGCTCGAAGACACCGACGAGCAGGCCGCCGCCTCCAAGGCCGAGTCCATCCTTGTCGAGTGCCGGGCGCTCAAGCAGTTCTCGGGCGACGCGGATCACCCTCTTGGGGTGTCGATCGGTGTTGCGGTCACGGACCCGAGCTCGGAGGAACCGCTCGATGGACTCGTCACGCGCGCCGACGAGGCCATGTACCGGGCCAAGCGCGCCGGCAAGGGTCAGTACGCCGTGTCGGTTCCCTCGACGCTGCAGGACGTCGAAGGCCAGGCGTCATAGATCGCCTCTTCGGCCTGGCCGGGGGCAGGACAACCGCGATGACCTACGATCAGGACAAGGAAGTCGCCCGCCACCCTGACGCCAAGGTGCGCCTAGATCTAGCGCGCCGGCCGGACGCCAAGCCTGAGATTCTCTACTTTCTCGCGGCCGACACGTCGGTCGACGTCCGTCGTGCCGTGGCCGAGAACCCCGTGTCGCCGCGCCGGGCGGACCAGCTTTTGGTCACGGATGCCGACGAAGATGTCCGAATTATCTTGGCGCGAAAGATCGGCCGCCTCATTCCCGACCTCGACGAGACCGAAAGCGACCGCCTGCAGGACATGACGCTGAGCATTCTCTCGACGCTTGCCAGCGACCAGCTTCCCGCCATCCGCCGCATCATCTCCGAAGAGATCAGATCCGCAGCGAATGTGCCGCGCGAGGTTGTCGCCAGATTGGCGCGCGATGTGGAGGCGGCCGTCAGCACGCCGGTCCTCCAGTACTCTGTCCTGCTCACCGACGAGGACCTGCTGGAGATCGTTGCAAACGCCCGGCAACCGGAGGTGCTTTCCGCGGTGTCCCGTCGCGAGCAGTTGAGCCCGACCGTTTGTGAGGCGATCGTTTCAACGGGAAACTCCGGCGCAATTGCGTCGCTGCTCGACAATCACGGCGCCCAGATTCGCGAGGACACGCTGGATCAAATCATCGGTGCCGCGCCCAAACAGCCGTCATGGCATCGCCCGCTCGTTGGCCGGCCCCATCTGTCTTCGTCCGCGGTCCGTCGCATTGCTGGCTTCGTTGCATCGGCACTCCTCGACGAACTTGCCGCCCGCGCAGATCTCGATCCCGAGACCGAGAAGTACGTACGGCAGCGCGTCAAGGAGCGCCTGAAAGAGGAGCAGGGGATCGCCGCGGAGGACGAGCAAGCCACGCGAGCGCGCGTCAAAATGGTAGAGATGTCGGGAAAGCTGGATGAGGATGCCATCACGAGTGCGGCGAAACAGGATGACGTTGTCTTTGTCGAGCAAGCCCTGTCGCTGAAGTCGAAGATTCCGGCGGACGCTGTCCGCGCCATCCTGCACACACGAAGCGCTCGTCCGCTGACAGCCCTGTGCTGGAAGGCAAATGTGTCGATGCGCACCTCGGTCGCACTGCAGCGCGGCCTCTTCAAGCTACGGTCGACCGATGTCCTTAATCCGCGAGGCGGGTCAGATTTCCCAATGACGGAGGAGGAGATGAACTGGTATGTCGCCTACTTCCGGTCTGATTTGGCCGCTCAGACGACCGACGCCTAGCTGGCGCTGATCATCGTACCGACGCCGTGCTCGGTGAAGATTTCTAGAAGGAGCACGTGCTTTGTCCGTCCGTTGAGAATATGCACGGCATGAGTTCCAGCCCGCACAGCGCTCAGGCAAGTCTCGACCTTTGGGATCATGCCGCCATGGATGGTGCCGTCTTTGATGAGCGCCTCAACCTCGCTTTCGGTGAGCGCAGGAATGAGCGTGCCCGACTTGTCGAGGACGCCTTCGACGTCCGTCAACATCAGCAGCTTCGAGGCGCCCAGCGCGCCCGCAATGGCGCCGGCCGCAGTGTCGGCGTTGATATTGTAGGTCTCGCCGTCCGGACCGACGCCGATCGGAGCGACGATCGGGATGATGTCCGACTGGCGCAGGACGTCCAGCGTCTTGGTGTTGATTTTGGCCGGCTCGCCGACGAATCCAAGGTCCAGCACTTTCTCGATCGCCGATTCTGGGTCCCGCACCGTACGGCGCAGTTGCCGCGCTTCGATCAGGCGGCCATCCTTCCCCGACAGTCCAAGTGCAATGCCGCCCGCCCGGTGAATGCTGTCGACGATCTGCTTGTTGATCGAACCGGCGAGCACCATTTCGACGACATCGACGGTCTTGCGGTCGGTGATCCGTAGTCCGTCGACGAAGGTACTCTCGATCTGAAGCCGCTCGAGCATGGCGCCGATTTGCGGGCCGCCGCCGTGCACGACGACCGGATTGATCCCGACCTGCTTGAGCAAAACGATGTCCTGCGCGAACGACAACGCGAGTTCGTCGTCGCCCATGGCGTGGCCGCCGAACTTGACGACGAACGTCTGGTCGTTGAACTCCCGCATGTACGGGAGCGCCTCGGCCAATGTCTTTGCCTTCTCGGCGAACTGGGATGATGAAAGCGTTTCCGGCATGCGGCGCTTATAGCCCAATCACCCGTTCGCAGCCAGATCGGCCAATGACGCGCGAAGCGCCTCGATTCCGTCCCCGCGCTGCGCGCTGGTGGGGATGATCTCGCGATATGCCGACGGAAATCGTTCGAGGTAGGGCGCAATCAGGCCGGCGAAGGCATCGCGTTCGGCCTGTTTTAGTGCGTCGAACTTGGTCGGTACGATCTGAAAGGACAAGCCGAGAACGCCGAGTGTTTCCATCCAGCTAAGGTCCGGTTCCATCACACCGCGGCGCGCGTCGATCAGAACGACAACGCGTTGCAACTCAGACCGCGTTTGAAGGTATGTCTCGATGAGGCGTGTCCAGGCGGCAATGCTCTTTTTCGAAGCGCGCGCGTATCCGTAGCCCGGCAGGTCAACGAGGGATAGGCGGTCGGCGAGGCTGAAGAAGTTGAGGGTTTGCGTGCGTCCCGGCTGGCTCGAAGTCCGCGCGAGATTCTTCCTGTTGGTCAGGGCGTTAAGAAGGCTCGACTTGCCGACGTTGGACCGCCCGGAGAAGGCGATCTCCGGCAGCCCCAGATGGGGGATGTTCTCAGGGCCAGTGGCGGCGCCGACAAAACGGCATTCCTGGAAGAAGAGGCGTGTTCCCGTCCCGTTTTCGTCGCGACCGGGCACGATGCCTACTCGACGGCGGCCGGGTTCCGGATGCCTGCTTGTCGCATGATCACCCACTGCTGGGCGATCGACAAAATGTTGTTCCAGGTCCAGTAGATCACGAGACCTGCCGGGAACGGCGCCAGGATGACGGTGAAGACGACCGGCAGAAACATGAAGATTCGCGCCTGCATCTTGTCCAGGGGTTGCGGGTTTAGGCGTTGCTGAAGCCACATGCTCAGGCCCATCAGAATCGGCCAGATACCGATGACCGGGATGATCTCAGGCCACGTGATGGGCAGCAGCCCGAAGCCGGTGAGGAGGTTCAGGGGGTCCGGCGCTGACAAATCCTGAATCCAGCTAAAGAACGGCGTATGGCGCATTTCGATGGTGACGAACAGCACCTTGTAGAGCGCGAAGAACACAGGAATCTGCACAAGGATTGGCAGGCAGCCCGATACCGGGTTGGCCCCCTCCTTGCGGTAGAGCGCCATGATTTCCTGCTGCTGGCGCTGCCGGTCGTCCTTGAAGCGTTCCCGGATCTTTGTCATTTCCGGAGCCAGCTTCTTCATCTTGCTCATGGCCCGATACGAGCGATTGGCGAGCGGGAAGAAGACGAGCTTTACCATGACCGTCACGAGAAGGATCGCGACTCCGAAATTGCCGATAGTCTCGCTGAGCAGGCGCAGCAAGAGGAACATCGGTTTGGTCAGGAAGAACAGCCGACCGAAATCCACGGCGCGATCGAATCCCGATATCGCGAGCGTGTTCTTGTAGCCGTCCAGCAGACGCACCACCTTGGCGCCGGCAAAGACGCGTGCGGTCGACTCAATTGTGCCGCCCGGCGCAACCGTCATGCCGTCGGTTTGAAGAAAGTCGACCTGGAACACGTCACGATCGTTCTCGAGTCTGTGGCTGTAACGGAACGAGGCGTGCTGACCCTGATCGGGAATCAGCGCGGTCAACCAGTACTTGTCCGTAATGCCGATCCAGCCGCCGCTCGTTTCGGGGACCTGTTCGATCCTGCCGTTGTCGGCGTCGACCAGGTCGTCGTAGTCCTGCTGGTCGAGAACCTCGTCGAACACGCCCAGGGCGCCCTCGTGAAGGATGAAGAAGTTTTCCAACTCTGGCCGGTCTTTGCGAACGATCACGCCATACGGAAAGAGCGTGGCGCCCGAAGCGCCATAGTTCTCGACGCTGTCGGCGATCGAGAACATATAGTTGGCATCAACTGAGATCGTACGTCTGAACCGCAAACCCTTGCCGTTGTCCCAGGTGAGGACAACCGGTCGGTCGACTCGAAGGGTCGATTCGTTCGCTTCCCACACCGAGTTCGCGCCCGGCAGTTCGACGCTTTCGTCTGTGCTCGTCCAGCCAAACTCGGCGAAATACGGTGCCTGCGTCGCCGATGGCGACAACAGCGTGACGAGGTCGCTGCCGTCTTCGATCGTTTCGCGATAGTTCTTCAGCGTCAGGTCGTCGAGGCGCGCGCCGCGGAGAGCAATGGATCCCGTGATCGTTGGCGTGTCGATCTCGAGTCGCGGCGTCTCGCCCAGAACCTCACTACGGTCACGCACGATCCGATCCGGCGCCGCGGCTGGCTGCCCTTGTTGCGGTGCTGATGGAACTTGCGTGTCGCCTGTCGTTTGGTTGGTCTGCGCCTGCTGCGCTTCTTGGGGCGGCGGCGGGTCCGGCAGAAAGAGGAACTGCCAGAGCACGAGAATCGCGACGGAGAAGACGATCGCGACGATCAGGTTACGCTGCTCCAGCATGGCCTACCGATCCGCCTGTGGGTGTGCGCCCGGCACCGGGTCATGTCCATGGCCGCCCCACGGATGGCACCGCAGGATTCGCCGGAGCGCGAGCCAGCCGCCGCGCCAGGCGCCATGGACGGCAATCGCCTCCATCGCGTAGCCCGAACAGGTCGGTTCAAACCTGCAGGAGTTTCCGAGAACCGGCGACAAGAAGAGTTGATAGCCCCGAATCAGGAGGCGCAGTGCCGAAGCGGCCAGGGACCTGCGTGGGCCTGTTCTCATTGCGCTCATGCTAGGCATCGCCAGAAGAGACGACGCCGAGTTCAATGCTCGCGCGCCTCAGGTCGCTGAGGAGAAGGTCGAAGGGCCGGGTCGGCGTGTCCTTGCGACCGATGAGGACCAGGTCGTATCCCTCGCTCGTACCATCAAGGATCATGCGTGATGCTTCTCTCAACCGACGCTTGGCCCGGTTCCTGACAACGGCGTTGCCAACGCGCTTTGAAACGGTAAACCCGATCCGGCTGGTGGCGTCCGTCCTGAGCGCCTGCAGAATGACACCCGGCGTCACGCGCTTCTTCGCTTGCCGGGTCACTTTCTGGAAGTCTGCTCTCCGTCGGAGCCGGACGGGGCGCGCTGACATACGGCCCGCTCAGGCAGAAAGGCGCTTGCGACCCTTTGCCCGCCGCCGGGACAGAACCTTGCGGCCGTTGGCCGTTTTCATGCGTGCTCGAAAGCCATGACGCCGCTTGCGTACCAGAACGCTCGGCTGAAATGTTCTCTTCACGGCTGTACTCCTCGGGTTTCCTGGGCTTTTGCCCCCCGAAACAAGGCCCGGTGTATACGGGGTCGCGTCGGCGGTGTCAACGACCGATCCCCATCGTTTTCGCCGGATTTCTGCGCCTCACGGTCACGCGAACATCGGCGAATTGTGACGATTCTAGGCGGTCGCCTGGGCTAGAGTCCCGGTCCCATGTCGACAGGTAGTCCCCTTTCAGGTCGCCGGCGAATCGCCCGGCTGCGCCGATGACCGAATCCGCACCGGCGCCGGTGCCCGGTGGCCGCGGCATTCTGCGGTATGCGCTCCTGGCCTTTTTCGTTGCCGCGCTTGTCGCGTTTTTCGCGTTCGATTTCGACCGGTTCGTGTCCTTTCAGGCCTTGCAGGACAACCGTGAGAATCTGGCGGACTTTGTGGCGGGTTCGCCGATCCTGGCGGCTTGCGCTTTCGTCCTGATCTACACCCTTGTCGTCGCCTTTTCCCTGCCTATCGCCACCATCGTTTCCATCGCCGGCGGTGTCCTGTTCGGGGTCGTCACCGGGACCTTTCTCGTGGTGATTGGTGCGACGATTGGTGCAACTCTCCTTTTCCTGCTTGCCCGTTCGACACTGAGCGCTTTCCTGCAGCGTCGCGCGGGTGCCGCCATGCACCGCATGGAGCGCGGCTTTCGCAGGAACGAGTTCAGTTACATGCTGATTCTCCGTCTGGTGCCGCTGTTTCCCTTCTTTCTCGTCAACATCGTGCCGGCGTTGCTCGGTGTTCGCCTTGGGGTCTATGTACTTGCCACGGCGATCGGCATCGTGCCGGGGGTCATCGTCTACGTGAGTGTTGGCGCCGGCGCAGGCTCTCTGCTCGATAACGATTCCTTGCCTGGTCTCGACGCGTTTCTCGATCCGCAGGTTCTTGCTCCCCTTATAGGGTTGCTCCTGCTAGCGTTGGTTCCCATCGCTTACAAGCGCTTGCGCCGAAAGCCCGAGGCATGAGCGTTCGGCGACCCGACATCTGTGTCATCGGTGCTGGCTCCGGCGGCCTGGTTGTCGCCGCGGGTGCCGCGATGATGGGGGCCCGTGTTACGCTGGTCGAGCGCGGCCTGCTCGGCGGCGACTGCCTAAACTATGGCTGCGTCCCCTCCAAGGCCATGATCGCCGCCGCCGATGCTGCAGCCACTGGTCGCAGCGCTACCCGTTTCGGCATCAGCCACCGGGATCAGCAGATCGATTTCGGCCAGGTGATCGACCACGTGCGCGGCGTGATCGCTGCGATCGCACCGACCGACGCCGAGGAGCGCTTTCGCGGTATGGGTATAGAGGTCCTGCGCGGCGTCGGGCGCTTCACTTCCGAACGCGAACTGGACGTCGACGGGACAGCAATCCGCGCCCGGCGCTTTGTGATAGCGACAGGGTCGTCGCCCGCAGTTCCGCCGATTCCGGGGCTGGATGCAGTGCCCTACCTGACCAACGAAACCGTCTTCGACAACCGGACACGTCCGGACCATCTGGTCGTGATCGGGGGCGGACCCATCGGGCTGGAACTCGCCCAGGCCCACCGGCGGCTGGGTGCGGCGGTCACGGTTGTCGAAGCGCGATCACTGCTGGCGCGGGACGATCCCGAAATGACGGCCACCGTGGTCGACAGCCTCAGGCGTGATGGCGTCAGGTTTGTCGTCGGGGCGACGGTCGAGGGCGTTGCGCGCGACGGCTCAAGCATTGCCGTTCATCTTGGCGATTCGCGCGTTCTCACTGCATCTCACCTGCTCGTGGCGACCGGGCGACGACCGAACACCGACCTCGGTCTCGACAAGGCCGGGGTGACAATTGCATCGGCAGGCATCAAGACCGATGCACGCCTGCGCACGACGAACAAGCGTATCTACGCCGTTGGCGACGTTGCTGGCGGGCCGCAGTTCACGCACGTGGCGTCCTACCAGGCAGGCATAGCGCTGCGAAACATCCTGTTTCGTTTGCCGGCCAAGGTTTCCTACGGGCCAATTCCGCATGTGACCTACACGCACCCCGAGATCGCGGGCGTGGGACTGACGGAGGCGGCCGCGCGCGACAAGTTTGGCAAGGTGTCGGTTGTGCGCTGGCCACTGGCGGAGAACGACCGCGCCCAGGCGCAGCGCGAGGTCGACGGGGCGATCAAGGTTGTTTGCACCCGGCGTGGCCGCGTTCTCGGTGCCCAGATCGTCGCCCCAAACGCGGGCGATCTCATCTATCCATGGGTTGCGGCGGTGGCGCGCCAAGAGAAGCTCGCGGCGGTGGCAGGCTGGGTCGCGGCCTATCCTACGCATGCGGAGATCGGAAAGCGGGCCGCGGGCACCTACTTCGCGGGCGCCCTGGGCAGTCCTCGCACCCGCGCGCTTGTTCGCCTTCTGGCCCGTTTCGGCTGAGTGGCCTGGCCCGATTTTGTGTGCTAAATCAATGCTATGCGACTAGCCTCTCGCAAGTCGGGCACGCCCATGACGCGTAGTCTGTCCGGGCGCCTTCTGGTTCTGACGCTGTTCTTCGTCATGGTCAGCGAAGTGCTGATCTATGTGCCCTCGATCGCGAAGTTCCGCACGACCTATCTTGAGGACCGCATCGCCGCCGCCCAGCTTGCGTCCCTTGCGCTCATCGGTGGCGAAAACCGACTGCCGACGCCGCAGCACGAACAGGACCTGCTCGATCAGGCGGAGATCATTTCGATCGTTCTGAAGAGCGATGAGTACAGGACGCTCATCCTGGGCGAGAGCGTCAACGTGCCGCCGCAAGTCAGCGCATCCTTCGACCTGGCCGAGGAGAGCGCCGCAACGTCGATCATCGAGGCTTTTCGGACGATGGTTAGTCCCGGTCGCGTCATCCGCGCAATCGGTCCAGCGATCGAGGATCCGGGAACGTTTGTCGAAATCGCGATCGACGAGCAGCCGCTGCGCGCGGAGATGTTCGGCTTCTCGAGGCGTGTCCTCGGTCTCTCGCTTATCATCTCATTCATCACCGGCGCGCTGGTCTACCTGTCCCTCCATATTCTCATCGTGCGCCCCCTGGGCCGCCTGACGCAGAACATGGTCGAGTTCAGGCGCGATCCGGAGGCGGAGAGTTCGTCGATGGTCGAGTCGACGCGACACGATGAAATCGGCCAGGCGCAACGCGAGTTTGCCGCGATGCAGGAAGACCTCAGGCTCGCGCTGAAGCAGAAGACCCGATTGGCGGAACTCGGAACTGCGGTCAGCAAGATCAGCCATGATCTACGCAACATCCTGGCAACTGCGCAGCTCGTTTCGGACCGTCTTTCCGAAAGTGCCGATCCGGAAGTGCGGCGGGCGACGCCGGTCCTGTTGCGCGCAATCGATCGCGCGATCTGGCTGTGCACACAATCGCTTCAGTTCGGGCGAGTGAGGGAACAAAAGCCGCAACGCATCGTGTTCAGCCTGAGCGACCTTGCCGACGACGTGGGCGACGCCTTGGGGCTTGGCGAGGCGACGACACCGCAATGGGGCAACGAAATACCGAGAGGTCTCCGTGTCAGTGCAGATCACGAGCAGATGTTTAGGGTCCTCATTAACCTGGGCCGCAACGCTGCCGAGGCGCTCGGCGATCAGACCGGCGGGCGCATCACAATCACCGGCGCGGTGCTGGGCGAAAGTCTGATGCTCGAGTTTTCCGACAACGGTCCCGGCCTCCCCGCGGCCTCTCGCGAGAACCTGTTCAAGCCGTTTTCCGGAACAACCAAGTCCTCAGGTACCGGATTGGGGTTGGTGATCGCCAAGGACCTCATCGAAGGCCACGGCGGGACCATCGAACTCCATCGCAGCGACGATAGTGGCACGACATTCCGTCTGGAGTTGCCGACCAACGTCATCGAGCTGGCCAGCGACTCAGCCGACCGTGTTGCGCGCATCCGCTAGTGGCTTGGGATCCGGCCCTCTACCTGACCTACGAGAGCTACCGCAAGCAGCCGGCCATCGATCTCCTGGCGCGAACCGATCACGTCGATCCTGAAACGGTATTCGACCTTGGTTGTGGGCCCGGCAACGTCACGGCGCTGCTCGCCGACAAGTGGCCCGCCGCAAGAATCGTTGGCGTCGACAACTCGCTCGAGATGCTGGCCAAGGCGGAAGCAGCCGCTCCGCAGATCGAGTGGACGGCGGCCGACATTTCCGAGTATCGTCCGCGCGACGCCGATGTCATCTTCACGAACGCGGCTTTCAACTGGGTTCCCGATCACGGCGAACTCATTCCGAACCTGGTGTCCTGCCTGAAGCCGGGCGGCGTTCTCGCCATTCAGATGCCGCGCAACTACGAGCAGCCGTCGCATGCCGAGATAGTCGCCTGTATCGAGGCCGGCGACTGGCGTGACAGGTTGCGGCCGCTGGTCACGTTCGAACATGTGCAGCCGCCGGCTTTCTATGTCGATCTCCTTTCGGGTCGTGTGTCGGAACTGGAGTTGTGGGAAACCAACTACATGCACATCCTGCATGGTGACGATCCGGTGCTTGACTGGATCATGGGAACGGCGCTGCGGCCTATCGCCAACGCCCTCGAGGGCGACGAGCGTGCGGCCTTCATCAACGACATGGCGCGGCGGTACCGCCAGGCCTATCCGAGGCGCCCGGACGGCAGCACGCTGTTTCCGATGCAGCGCCTGTTCGTCCTCGCGCGCCGCTAGTCGCCCAGCGCTATTCCCTCGCGTCGGGGGTCGGCGCCGCCCCAATAGCCAGTCCTGTCCGCCACGATCGCGTGGAGCCCGCTTGCCATGGGAACGATGCGTGTCTGATGCCCGCGTGCGACAAGGGCGGACTCGATATCGGCAAGGAAGGTATCGGCCTCGATTTCCGTGCGTGGGCCGCGATTGACGAGGTTCGGCAGATCGATTGCCGACTGGACGTCGAGATTCCAGTCGATGACGCCGACGATGGTCTTGGCGACGAATCCGATGATGCGGCTTCCGCCCGGCGATCCGGTCGCCATGCGAAAGCGCTTTCGCGCGTCGAGTATGATGACCGGCGACATCGAACTTCGGGGGCGCTTCCCTGCCTCGACCCGATTCGCGACCGGCACGCCGTCACGTTGCGGGCGAAACGAGAAATCGGTCAGCTGGTTGTTCAGGAGAAAGCCGCCGACCATGACGCGCGACCCGAAGACGTTCTCGATGCTTGAGGTCATCGACACGACGTTGCCGTCGTCGTCGACGATGGAAAAGTGCGTCGTGGAGGGCAGTTCGATCGTCGCGCCCGCTGTCAGGTCGCTGCGCTGCTGGAACTTGCCGGGCGCGACAGCCTCCATGCTCCTGTCGTCGGTAATCTGGTTGTAGCGCTGTCGCAGATAGCGGTGGCTCAAGAGTTGATCGACGGGGATGTCGACGAAGTCGGGGTCGGCGAGATACATCCCCCGGTCGGCGAAGGCGATGCGGCTCGCCTCTGCGACGTAGTGCGCCGCGCGCGGCGACCACGGGCGCTCGTCGGCGAGGTTGGTGTTCTGGAGGATTCCCAGGATCTGAAGCACCGTGGTGCCGCCCGATGTAGGCGGCGGCATCGAACACACCTCGTGCCACCGGTAGCGGCCACAAACCGGGTCCCGCACCTTGGCCTCGTAGGCGGCGATGTCAGTTTCGTTCAGCAATCCGGGATTGTCGCCGGCCGTGCGTACCGCGAAAGCGATGGATCGCGCGAGCGATCCTTCATAGAAGGCGTCGGCCCCGCCGTTCGCAATCCGGTGGAGAGTTTCGGCGAACGCCGGGTTTTTCAGAATGTGTCCCACCGGCAGCGCCGTTCCGTCGTCGAGAAAGAAGTAGCGCCGCGTCTCGGGATAGGTCGCGAGATAGCGGTCGCCCGAGATCAGCATGTGCAGGCGCGGTGATACGGGAAACCCTTGCTCGGCCAGATCGATGGCGCTGGCAAAAAGGTCCGCCCAGGGCAGCTTGCCGTGGTGTTCATGCGCGAGTTCCAGCATGCGCAGGACGCCTAGGGCGCCAACGGCGCGGCCCCCGACGAGCGCGTCGAAGAACCCCATGGGCTCGCCGGCAGGGGCAAGGAACAGGTCTTCAGTCGCCGCTGCCGGCGCCGTCTCGCGTCCGTCGTAGGCCGAGATCTCGCGCGACCCCGCATCGAAATGCAGAAGAAAGGCGCCGCCGCCGATGCCGGACGATTGCGGTTCAACGAGATTCAGCACCATCTGGACGGCAACGGCGGAATCCACTGCGGAGCCGCCGCGCCGAAGGATCTTGAGGCCGGCTGCCGCGGCAAGCGGGTTTGCCGCTGAAACCATGCGGCGTTCCGCGAACACCGACCCGCGCTCGGCCGCCAACGCGGAGAGCGGCGCGGCAATGAGTATTGCGACGATTAGCCCAGTGGCGTGACGCAGATTGAACATGCCCCGATCCCTCTCTACCGTGCCCGCGATGAATAGCGCTTCATATGCAGTCGGACCGCGCAACGCGATCACCGACGTTGATGGTATCAGAGTCGGGAACCATTCCGACGAAGGCATGCGTTCGGGCGTGACGGTGGTTCTTCCCGACGAGCCGGTTGTTGCTGCGGCCGACATACGAGGCGGCGCACCGGGCACCCGCGAAACGGATCTGCTGGACCCGGTCAACAGTGTCGAGACGATCGACGCTCTCGTCTTCTCCGGAGGAACGGCGTACGGCTTGGATGCGGCGGCGGGCGTAGTTGGATGGCTTGCTGCGCAAGGGCGGGGCCTGGAGGTACGCGGCGTGCGCGTGCCGATTGTTCCGGCCGCTATCATTTTTGATCCGCCGGCGGGCGGCAGGCAGGACTGGCACGCCGATCCACCTTACCGGCAGATGGCCGCAGCAGCTTGCGATGCTGCCTCGCTCGAAGTTTCTCAAGGCAATTTTGGCGCCGGTCACGGGGCGACCGCTGGCCCTCTGAAAGGCGGGCTTGGAACGGCGTCGATCGTGACGGCCGACGGGCTCCAGGTCGGCGCGCTCGCGATCTCGAACCCCTTCGGCTCGACGGTGGCGCCCGGCTCCGATGTTTTTTGGGCCGCACCCTATGAACTGGCAGACGAGTTAGGGGGGCAGTCCCCGTTGCCTGGGATTGGGCTCGACGGGCTCCCCTACGAGATGCCGGGACACGCGGCGGGGAACACCACCCTTGTGGCCGTAGCGACGAACGCAGCGCTCAGCAAGGCCCAGGCCCGCCGGGTCGCGATCATGGCGCAGGATGGATTTGCGCGCGCCATCCGTCCGGTTCACACGCCGTTCGATGGCGACAGCGCGTTCGTCATGGCGACGGGGACGCTGGGCAAGGAAATCGATCCACCGGCGTTGTTAGCCTTGGGGCAAGCGGTGGCGGATGTTGTGGCGCGGGCGATCGCGAAAGGCGTCTACAACGCGGACGGCCTGGGCGACTTCCGGTCTTATCGGGAAACGTATCGCGGCGGATAGCCGCTAGCGAACGTAGATGTGCACCTCGTTGGTGAACGCATCTGCGCTCGACGACGAAGAGAGTTGCACTCGATTCGCTGGTAGCCCCATGTCGGTCAGTGAGCGGAGAACGCGCTCTGCGTTGTCCTTGGAGCGCGACGTATTGAGCGCCAACTCGGCAGGTGTGCCGCGGTTGGGCGCGACCGCGACAAGATCGAACTGCGACTGCGGGCGTTGCTCAAGTGTCCGGCTGATCGCCGAGAACAAAGCTTGCTCATAGGGAACGTCCGGTCGGTCGAAGCGAATCACCACAAGCGGCCGGCGGCTGGCGAACTGGCTGTTGCGGTTTGACGCGCCGGCAGCCTGGGGCGGTGTGCTCGACAGCGGTGCCGCGGTTGTGAAGGCCCGGTTGGCAAGGCTCGGACCAAGTAACTCGCCGTTCTTGATCGCCAGCGACAGAGTTGTGAGGTTGGCTCGCTCGTTGCCGACATAGGCGGTCTGGCGGCTCACGTCCTCGCTGAGTTCGTTCAGTAGGCGATCAATCAGCACGACGGTCCGGTTGGTCTCGTCTTCGAGGATCACGAGCTGGCGGTGGTCCTCGTCAATGGCGCCCGAGAGACCGAACGCCGCCCGCGTGCTTTCCAGCACGAACGAGGCGAACGCCGAATCCGAGGCGACCGAATTGGCCAGGCTGTTAAGCTGGTTGATGTCGCTGCCGAGCCGGTCGAGTTCGGCCTGGGCGAGGTTCCACTGGTTGACCAGAACCGGGTTGCCCGGAGTGGTGCCGACCTGCAGTCGCGCCGAAATCGCGGCGATCGTGCCGTGATAACGCTGCGAGGTCGCGGCAAGCTGTTCGCGAATGCCCTGCAGGCGCTGGTTCTGCTGCACGATGTTGGACTGAAGCTGGCTCAACTCGGTACGCAGCTGGGCGACCTTCTGGCCCACGAAGGTGCCGGTGTTGACGCCAGGCGTCACCGGCGGCGGGTTGAAGTTGGACGTGCCGAGGGCCGGCGGTGGTGCGGGGCTCACTGGCGCCGGTGCAACGCCCGTCGCTGGAGCTTGCGCCAACTGTACGTTGTCGCTGCTGGACTGCGCCGGCGCACTGAGCGCCGCGTCGCGATCGTCGTCCCGGCCAGGGAAAACCGCGTCCGAAACGAAGGAGCAGCCGCCGAGCGCAAAAACCAACGCGAGGGCGACCGTTGAGTATTTCCCTACCATGCCAGGCAACACCATCTAGATATGCATGTTGAAGGCGAACAATCCCGAAAGACTCGCACTAGTCATCTGTCCCGCCACAGAGATCATTTCTTGAGATTATCCAACAATCTACAGGTAATACGGGGCAACTGACTTGAACTTTATTGAACGCCCGCGATCTTAACCAAATGGGGACCGAAGCCACAAGCGATTTTGCCTGCGATCCCTAGTATTTAGCAGGTTTCGGCGTCAATGACAGCGACCTGGGACCCATTTAGCGGCTACGGCAAGGCTTCTTGCCTGCCAACCCCATATTGATTAGGTTCCTGCCTCCTCGCCGCTGGACCCAAGTGCGGCGATCCAGGCGCCTGTAGCTCAGCTGGATAGAGCACTAGACTACGAATCTAGGGGTCGGGAGTTCGAATCTTCCCAGGCGCGCCACCTCCCCAGCCGACCCGTAGCGGATCGATAGGCCTGCCATTATGGTGGCCCGGTATGTGGTAGGGAGGGGCGTCATGGCTCACAGCAGTTCTCACTATTCCCTTATGGTGCCGGGCGTTTCGACTGCAGCGGTCCAGAAAGAAGTCTATGCGCCCTACGACCGCGGCGTCATCGCCACGGTCGACGCGGCCGGCGCGGAAACAGTGGAACGGGCGCTGACCAGCGCCCACGCTATGTTCCGCAACCGTGACGCCTGGCTTGGCAAGGCCCGGCGGATCGAGATCCTGACCCGCGCTGCAGAAATCATGAAAGAGCAGGTCGAGCACCTCGCGCTCGAAGCAGCTCGCGAAGGCGGCAAGCCGCTGGTCGATTCGCGCGTCGAGGCGGTGCGTGCGATCAACAGCGTCGAGGTCTGCGTCGACACGATCAAGCACGACGCCGGCGAGGTCATTCCGATGAACCTCAATGCCGGGTCGGCCAACCGGTTTGCAGCCACCACGGTCGAGCCCATTGGCGTGGTGGTCGCGGTGAGCGCGTTCAATCATCCGCTCAACCTTATTGCGCACCAGGTCGCGCCGGCGATCGCGTCGGGTTGTCCCGTGATCGTGAAGCCGTCGGAAGACACACCGCTCTCCTGTATCCGCTTCGTCGAGATTCTGCGCCAGGCCGGGCTGCCCGAGGAATGGTGCCAGGTGACGGTTACTGAAAACCGCGATGTCGCCACGGCGTTGGTCACCGATCCCCGCGTCGCGTTCTTCAGCTTCATCGGCAGCCCCGGCGTCGGCTGGTCGCTGCGCTCCCAGTTAGCGCCGGGCACGCGCTGTGCGCTCGAGCATGGCGGTGCGGCGCCCGTCATCGTAGGCCCCGACGCGGACTTTGCCGACATCGTGCCGCCGCTTCTCAAGGGTGGGATGTATCACGCCGGACAGGTCTGCGTGTCCGTCCAACGCATCTTCGCCCACGAGAGTCTGGCGCGAAATCTCGCCGAGGCGCTCGCCGACGGCGCCGAAAAGCTCATCGTCGGCGACCCGACGCGCGAAGACACCGAGGTCGGTCCGCTGATCCGCCCGCGCGAGGTCGAGCGTGTCCACGAATGGTCGAGCGAGGCCGCGGACCGCGGCGGCGAGATCCTTTCGGGCGGCGAGCCGCAGGAACACAACTGTTACGGGCCGACGGTGATCTTCGATCCGCCCGACGACGTAAAGGTGTCCAAGATGGAAGTCTTCGGCCCCGTCATTTGCGTCTATCCCTATGACGACATGGACGAGGCGATCGATCGCGCCAATGCCTTGCCCTTCGCTTTCCAGGCCTCTGTCTTCACGAAGGATATCGACCGCGCGATGCGCGCCTATTCACGCCTCGACGCATCGGCGGTGATGATCAACGACCAGACGGCGTTCCGTGTCGACTGGATGCCGTTTGCCGGACTGCGCCAGTCGGGCCTAGGCGTGGGCGGCATCCCCCATACCATGCACGACATGCAGATTCGCAAGATGATGGTTCTGAAGTCTCCGGAACTCTAGCTCCGCAAAAGAAGCTCGAACTCTAGCCGTCGACCGAGAACGTCGCCGGTGGCCGTCCCTCGGCGGCCATGCGGTGCATGGTCTGCAACGCCGTCTCGAGATGGGCGGTCAGCGCCTCCGGGTCAAACAACGGCGTCGTGGGCACCGTCTGCCGCACCGTTTGCTTGATGGTGGCGAGAGCCGCGGAGTCGTTCGCTAGCGTGATGGCGAGCTGTTCATACTCTTCCAGCGAAGCCGCGATCAAATCGCTCAATCCGGCGGAAGCCAGGATCGACGCCCCGGTCCGCGCGGTCTGATTTTCTCCGGCCAGAGTGACCACGGGCGTTCCGGCGATCAGCGCGTCGATCGTGGTGACGCCGCCGGCGTGGTTGAACGTGTCCAATGCGATGTCGGCGAGTTGGTGGCGTGAAAGATGTGCGTCGCGCGGCAGCCTGTCCGAGAACACTAGACGGTCGGCGGCAACATCGGCGTTCGTGGCGAGATCGCGCAGCCGCGCCGCCACGCGCTCATTGGCCCCGCGCAACCAGAGAACGCTGTCCGGCACCGCGCCGAGAATCCTCAGCCAGGATGCGAAGGCGGCCGGTTCGATCTTGTAGGACGCATTGAAGCAGGCGAACACGATCCCAGTCTCGGGAACGTCTGCCGCGGATCGAGCCGGCGGCGACTGCGGCGGGGCATAGCTCGCGCCCATGAACGACTGCGGCAGGATGGCGAGCGCCTCGTGGCAGTGAGGTTCGAGTTCGCGCGGCGTGTGTATGCGGTCGGTGATCAGCCAGGGAATGAAGTCCGCACCGACCGTGGCGCCATAGCCGAGATAGTGCGCCTGAACCGGCGCTGGCTCGCGCGCGAACAGGTCGAGAGCGTTGTTGCGGGTGTGTCCAGCGAGATCGACGAGAACGTCGACGCCGTCCGCACGAATTTTCTCGGCAGCCTTCTCGACGCTGCAACTCCTGATGTCGACAAATGCGTCGAACGCATCCGCCATCGTTGACGCGGTGCCGTCGTTGCTTCTGGGGCTGGTCGAATAGCCGACCCACTCATGACGGCGCGGCGCGTTTACCAATCCGGAAAACGACATCGCCAGGCTGTGGGTTCTGAAGTCTGGTGATACGAAGCCGATCTTGAGCTTTCGGGTTGCCGCTGGTCGGGGTCGATAGAGTGTGTGGTGCGCGTGCGTCCCGGCCGAACGCTTCGCCGCCTGAAGTCGGGCCTCTGGTCCGATCTCTGTACCGGCAAGTGCGAAGGGCGGCACCACGAAGCCTCGAGCAATCTCGCCCTTGATCGCCTCGATGAGTTCGGCTTCGCCGTCCCAAAGGCATTCGTGTCGCCGCGAGTGCAGGAGGTAGGCATGGACACCGCCGATGTCGGGCTTCAGTTCGAGCGTTTTCTCGTAGAACTGAATTGCTTCGAGGTGACGACCGAGGGATTGCAGGATGTGAGCATGGTTGAGTGCCGCGTCCGCCGAGTGCGGGCTCAACTCGATGGCACGACGCGACACCTCCAGCGCGCCTGCATGATCGCCACTGCACTGAAGCGACACCGCGAGGTTGCCCCATGCCGTGGCATCGTCAGGCCTCGCCCGCGTGATCTTCTCGAAATGCTGAATGGCGCGCGAATGCTCGCCCAGCATTTGAAAGGCGAGTCCAAGCCCGTTGCTGGCAGCGGGGAGACTCGACGATCGGTCGACTGCTTCTTTGAAAGCCGCCTGCGCCTCCGCCGGTTTGCGTTGATCAAGCAGGCAATGGCCGAGGTTGACGAAAACGCCCGGCGGGCAGGCATCGTTGCGCAAGGCCGTCTCGTAGAGGGCCTGCGCTGACTGCAGGTCGCCCGATGCGCTCAACGCGTTGCCGAGTACGGTCAGCGCCTGGGGGTCATCCGGCGCCAATCGACAGGCTTCTCGCGCGGCGGCGAGCGCATCCTCGTCCTTTCCGTTCCGCAGGGCCGCGGTGGCAAGATTGATATGCACTGCTGCCACCTGGGGCGCGAGGTGCGCAGCGGTCCTGAAGTGCCGCAGCGCGTCATCCGAACGGTCGTCAGCCAGGAGCCAGCATCCCAGGGTAAAGGCCACCTCGGCGTCGTGTTCGCCGCAGCCGGCCTCTGACAACATTGAGATCGCTTGAGCGCGCTGGCCGCCCGCCGCGAGCGCGCGGGCTGCGGCCAGTGTCTCCGCAGGCGGGGCAACGTGGGCCGCGCCCGAATCAGGGGGGGCGTCCGTGCGGGCATCCTGGCGCATCGGCCGAGGATCGCGCGGGTCCGGTTAACCCTTTGCTAATACGCCGTTTTGTGGCCTTCCCGTGTGCGCCGCATCCGGCTGGTTTGATTGACAGGGCCGGGCGAGACCCCCATATTCTGCGGTTTTCCGAAGACGGTGGCTGCCAGGCCCAAGGGGCAGGAGGGCGCTTTGATTTCCGCAGTGATGCCCACATACGCGCGCGCAGACGTCTCGTTCGAGCGCGGCGAGGGGCCCTACCTATTCGATGGCGACGGGCGGAAATATCTCGATTTCTCCTCGGGAATCGCGGTGACGACGCTGGGCCATGCACATCCGAAACTCGTTGCAGCCCTCAAGAAAGCGGCCGAGGGCGTCTGGCACACCTCCAACCTGTTCCGGATTCGCTCGCAGGAAGCGCTTGCCGATCTCATCGTCGCCAACAGCTTCGCCGACACCGTGTTTTTCGCCAATTCCGGCGCGGAGGCCGTCGAGTGCGCGATCAAGGTGGCGCGCAAGTATCAATCGGCGACGGGACATCCGGAGCGCTACCGGATCATCACCTTCGAAGGCGCGTTCCACGGCAGGACGCTCGCCACGCTGGCCGCCGGCAACCAGAAGAAACATCTCGACGGCTTCGGGCCGCCGGTACAGGGGTTCGATCAGGTCCCGTTGGGAGACTTGGCCGCGCTCGAAGCTGCGATCGGCAGTGAGACAGCCGCGATCCTCATGGAGCCGATCCAGGGCGAGAGCGGAATCAAGGCGCCGCCGGAAGGGTTCCTGATGGCTGTGCGCGCGTTGGCCGACAAGAACGACATTCTGCTCGTCCTCGATGAGGTTCAGACCGGTGTCGGACGGACAGGTCGCCTGTTCGCCCATGAGCACGAAGGCATCACGCCCGACGTGGTGGCGGTTGCCAAGGCGCTGGGCGGTGGGTTCCCGATTGGCGCCTGCCTGGCGACCGAACGGGCCGCGGTCGGGATGACGGCGGGGTCGCATGGCTCGACGTTCGGTGGCAATCCCATGGCGACGTCGATCGGCTTGGCCGTTCTCGAGGAAGTGCTCAAGCCCGGTTTCCTTGACGCGGTGATCACGACCGGCGAGGCGCTGCGCGAAGGCCTCGAGTGGTTGCGCGAGCGGCACGGCAACAAGGTCTCCGAGGTGCGGGGCAAGGGGCTGTTGGTCGGGCTGAAGTGCACCGGCGACGCCGGTGTCGTGATCAACGCGCTGCGTGAGCGCGGCATGTTGGCGGTAATCGCCGGCGACAACGTCGTGCGCCTGCTGCCGCCGCTGATCGTCGAACGCGCGCAGATCGATGAGGCATTGTCGATTCTCGACGACACCCTCAGCGCCGTCACCTTCTAGCCGGTTCCGTGCCTCACTTCACCGACATCGACGCGCTCGACGGCGCGGTTCTGCGAGGCATTCTCAACGACGCCGCGGCGCGGAAGAGTGCGCGCAAGGGCATGCCGAAGGCATCGCTCGATGCCGACCGGCCCCTCGATGGTCGGATTCTGGCGATGATCTTCGAGAAGCCTTCGACCCGGACGCGCGCGTCGTTCGATGTCGCCATGCGTCAGCTCGGCGGGCAGACGATCGAGATGAGCGGCACGGAGATGCAACTCGGGCGCGGCGAGACGGTCGCGGACACAGCCAGGGTTCTTTCGCGCTACGTCGATGCAATCATGATCCGAACCGACAGTCACGCGACGCTGGAAGAGCTCGCGGCGAGTGCGGATGTGCCGGTAATCAACGGTCTCACGGACTACAGCCATCCCTGTCAGGTGTTGGGCGACGTCATGACCTTCGAGGAACATCGCGGCGGCATCGCCGGTCGCAAGGTTGCCTGGGTCGGGGACGGCAACAATGTTGCCGCGAGTTGGATTCACGCGGCGTCGCGGTTCGGCTTCCGGATCGATCTGGCATGCCCCGATCAGCTTATGCCGCGCGAGGACGTCCTGCAGAGGGCAAAGGAGGAGCGCGCCGCGGTGCACGTCCATGGCGATGCGAGGGATGCTGTTGCGGATGCCGATTGCATCGTTACCGACGTCTGGGTATCGATGAGCGACGAATCTGATGGGTCGCGCGCTTCACGGCACAACCTTCTCAGGCCCTATCAGGTGAACGCCGATCTCATGTCGGCGGCAAAACCCGATGTCTTGTTCATGCACTGCCTTCCGGCACATCGCGGCGAAGAAGTGACCGCTGATGTGATCGACGGACCACAGTCGGTGGTTTGGGACGAGGCGGAGAACCGGCTGCATGTGCAGAAAGGTATTCTGGCCTGGTGTCTGAAGTAGGCCCGACGCCCGGCGAAGACGACCGCATATACCCTTTTCAGGTCGAGGATATTGGGGTCCATGGCCGGCTCGTCCGTTTGGGCGACGCCCTCGATGAAATCTTGGGGACGCACCGCTATCCCGATCCCGTGTCGGTGGCCCTGGGCGAGGTCGTGGGTCTCTGCGTCGTGCTGTCGAGCACCCTGAAGTTCGACGGCGTCTTCTCGCTTCAGATTCGCGGTGATGGGCCCATCAAGGCGGTGGTCGCCGACCTCGAGACGCCGGGCGGTATCCGCGGATATGCGAGCTTCGATGCTGGCGCCGTCCGGTTACTTCCAGATCAGGTTGCGCCCCGGCATCTCTTCGGCAACGGGCTTCTCACCTGGACCGTCGATCAGGGGAAACAGACCGAAAGGCACCAGGGAATCGTGCCGCTCGAAGGCGAGACGCTGGCAGCTTGTGTGGAAGGGTACTTTCGGAGATCTGCGCAGCTACGGGCCGTCGTACGTGTCGGTGTCGCCCGGCACGAGGTTCCCGGTAGCGCGCCCCGATGGCGGGGCGGCGCCATCATGGCGCAAAACCTGGCGGCCGAAGGCGGGCGCGCCGCGTCGCGCCGCCGGGCACCTGAAGACGATGACGACTGGCAAAAGGTTCGCGCCTTGGTTGGCTCGACGACCGTCCTTGAGCTTTGCGATCCGGAACTTCCGCCCAATAGCCTGCTGCGGCGGTTGTTTCACGAGGATGGCGTGTGGGTTTACGAAACGTCTTCGCTGGCCGCTCGCTGTCGCTGTTCTCGGGAACGCATCGAAACCGTGCTGTCCCAGTTCTCTGCCGAAGAGGTGGCTGAGATGGTGACGGAAACCGGCGACATCGAAGTACGTTGCGAGTTCTGCAGTAAGGCGTACTCTTTTGATGGGCGGAGCTTTTCGGAAGGAAGGTAGAAGATGCCGGTCGTTGCTGGGCGTTTGGGTTTGCTGGTCGGATGGTCTTCGCTGCCGGTCGTCGGGCTGCTTCTGTTTCTAGCGTCTTGCGCCCAACCGCTGCCGCCGTCGCCGAAACTCGAACTGACCTACTCCCATCTCGGGCAAATCCGCCTCGATGTTGCCGAGGTCGAGATCGTCGAGAACTACGTTCCTCCGCTTCGAGAGCCGAACGTCGAGCATCTGATTCCAGTCTCGCCGGCCCAGGCCACACGCCAATGGGCCACCGATCGCCTCTTTGCGGCCGGAACGGGACGCCGAGCCCATTTCGTGATCGACCAGGCCGAGGTGATAGAAACGAATCTGCCGGTCGAAACCGGGGTTCGCGGCGCGCTGACCGTCGATCAGTCGAGAAGATACGACGCCGTCATCGGCGTCGTCCTTGAGATTCGTGATGACCGCGGTTTCAGGCTCGCCTTCGCGTCGGCAAAGGCCGTGCGCAGTCAGACGATCTCCGAGAATCTCACTTTGCGGGAACGCGACTTGTTGCTCTACCAGATGGTCGAGGCGCTGATCGCGGATCTCAATCGTGAGTTGGAAGGTAAGATCGACGAGTTCTTGTCTGCCTACATGCTCTGATTGGCGGCGTAGTCGATCAACTTGCTGACGAAAAGTTCGCACGCCTGAATCTGACTGATGTCGATGTATTCGTCGGGCTTGTGCGCCTGAAGGATGCTTCCCGGTCCGCACACGACGGTGGGGACCCCGGCCTCCTGAAAGATTCCGCCTTCCGTCCCGAAACTCACCACGCTCGTCTTGTTGGTTCCAGACAGGAGCATAGCGAGTGTTTCCGCCGGAGAATCGGCCTCGGCGACGAGAGGTGACACACGGCTTTTGCGCTCGGTCGCGATTTCGGCCTGTTTGGATACGGCGCGCATCTTGGGAAGCACTGTCTCTGCCGCGAACATCTCAAAGCGTTCGATGATCTCGTTCTCGTCCTCGCCGGGAAGCAGGCGGTACTCCCACAAGAACGAACACTCCTTGGGAATGATGTTCAGCGCGGTGCCGCCGCGCACCGTACCGACGTGTACGCTCGTGTAAGGCGGATCGAAATGATGGTTGTGCGGCCGGTCGTCGCGCCGTTCTCGCGCCAATTCGGACAGGAATGAGATCAGTTCTGCCGCGTACATGACGGCATTAACGCCGATGTGGGTTGCGCTCGAATGGGCTTCGAAGCCTCGGACCGTCGTGCGGAAACCGAAGACCCCCTTGTGCGCGTTCACCACGCGCATCTCTGTCGGTTCGCCGACAATGACGGCGCGGGGAAGCGGCGGCTTGGTGGCGATATGCTTGACGATGCCGTGGACACCCAGGCATCCGACCTCCTCGTCGTAGGAGAACGCAAAATGAATCGGCATCTTCAGATCGGCCTTTGCCATCGCAGGTGCGTGCGATAGCGCGACGGCGATGAAGCTCTTCATGTCGCTCGCGCCGCGACCGAAGACGCGGTTGTCGGCAATCCGCGCTTCGAAGGGGTCGCTGGACCAATCCTGGCCGTCGACCGGCACGACATCCGTGTGCCCGGAGAGGACAACGCCCGGAACACCCGGCGGGCCGATGGTGGCCCACAGGTTAGCCTTGTTGCCGTCGTCGCTGGTGATCACCTCTACGCCGGTGCCGAGATTGGCGAGGTAGTCGCGGACGAAGCCGATGAGCTCCAGGTTCGAGTTCCGGCTCGTCGTGTCGTATCCGATGAGAGCCTTCAACAGCTCGATCGTGTTGGTGTGAGACATGCCTAGACGCGCCAAAACCTGCGAGTGAATAGAACCGCTACAGTGAACACCTCGAGCCGGCCAAGCAACATTCCGGCTGCAAGAAGCCATTTCGCTCCATCCGGCAACTCCGCAAACGTCCCGGCGGGCCCAACTACAGGTCCCAGGCCCGGCCCGACGTTTGTGATTGCCGTGGCGGCGCTCGACACGCTGGTGACGAAGTCGAGTCCCATGAGGGACAAGGCGAAGGCGAGCAATGCAAACAGGAGCAGGAACAGAAAGAAGAACGCGAAGACCGAGTCGGTCACCGACTCGGGTAGGGGTTTGCCGTCGTAATGGGGCACGTAAATCCGGTGCGGGCGCAAGAGGCGTTCAAGCTGGGTCTTGAGCGCCAGGAAAAGCACCTGATAGCGGAAGACCTTGACGCTGCACGACGTCGACCCGGCACACCCGCCGATGAACATGAAGAACAGGAAGGCGATGCCCGGGAAGGTCCCCCATAGCCAGTAGTCCTCGCTCGCGTAACCTGTGCCGGTGATGATGGAGGTCACGTTGAACGCGGCAGAGCGAATCGCCTTACCAGCGGCGACATCGTTGGCAACTGCCTGCCAGATGGCCAACGCCGCCATACTGATCAACAGGATCGCGACGAACCACTGAACCTGGCTGCTGCGGAACACATGTGCCGGATTTCCACGGGCGGCGATCAGCAGAAGCGCGAACGGCAGGCTACCGATGAACATGAAGCAGGTCGCGATGATCTCGATCGGGGCGCTGGCGAAGTGTCCGATCGATGCATCTGCCGTCGAGAATCCTCCGGTCGCGATCGTCGTCATCGAGTGCGCGATCGCCTCGAACCCGGACATGCCTGCAGCCCAATAGGCGACGAAACAGCTAAGGGTCGCGGCAACGTAGATCAGGCCAATGCCCGCAGCCAGCGAAGCGATTCGCGGGGTCGTCTTGCCGGATGGATCGCTGAACTCGGTCCGGAACAACTGGTTGCCGCCCACTTGCAGCATGGGAAGGACCGAAACCGCCAGCACGATGAAGCCGATGCCTCCAAGCCACTGAAGCATCGCCCGCCAAATAAGGATGCCGGGCGGCGCATTGTCCAGGTCGACCAGCGTGGTCGATCCTGTCGTGGTGATCCCCGACATCGCCTCGAAAAAGGCATTGGCGTAGTTCAGTTCGAGTTCGGAAAACCGAAACGGCAAGGCGGCAAACGCCGTGAGAACTGCCCAGCTGACCGCCGTCAGGACGAAACTTTGGCGCACCGTCAATGTCTTCCAGCCGCCGCGTGTGGTCAGGACGCAACTGACTCCGACGAAGAGTGAAACGCCCGATGCGCCGAGGAAGGCCTGCCAGTCGAGATGGCCCTCGGCGGCGTCGACCGCCGCCGGCACCAGCATGGCGGCTGCAAGTGCGACGAGCAAAACGCCGAGGAAAAAGATGATCGGACGTAGTTCGATCATCGGCGTCGTTGCCGTTCCTAGCCGGACTGGTTGGTCGGCGAACTGATGATGTTCAGGAATTCGCGCCGGGTCGTGGCGTCATCCCGAAAGGCGCCGACCATGTGGCTAGTCACCATGCTGACGCCCTGCTTGTGCACGCCCCGCATCGTCATGCACTGGTGCGCCGCATCGATCACGACGGCAACGCCCTTGGGTCGGAGGACGCTGTCGATGCAGGTGGCGATCTGGGCCGTCATCTTCTCCTGGACCTGAAGGCGCTTGGCGTAGGCGTCGACGACGCGGGCAAGCTTGCTGATGCCCACTACACGCCGGTCCGGCAGGTACCCGACGTGAGCCCGGCCGATGATGGGGAGCATATGGTGCTCGCAGTGCGACTCCACCCGGATGTCGCGAAGTACGACCATTTCATCGTAGCCGTCGGTCTCTTCGAAGGTTCGTTGCAGGTACTCGACGGCGTCGTCTTCATAGCCGGCAAAGAACTCGTCGTAGGAACGGACGACACGCGCTGGCGTATCGACGAGCCCTTCGCGCGTCACGTCGTCGCCGGCATAGCGGAGGAGGGTGCGTACCGCATCCTCGGCTTCCTCGCGGGTCGGACGGTCTGTTGCCGCTGTGGCGTTCTTGGCCTGTTTGTCCAAAACGTCTTCCTAGTTGATCGTTACGCGTTCGTGCGGGCTGTCGAGCGAAAAGGCGGGGATGTCGACTGGGAACGTGTCGCCCTCGTCGGTGGTCATCTCGTACGAACCGACCATGAAGCCCGACGGTGTGGTCAGCGGCGTCCCGCTGGTGTACTCGAAGGATTCTCCTGGCGCCAGAACTGGCTGCTCTCCGACGACGCCCGGCCCGCGCACTTCCTTCACCCGGCCCGTGGCGTCGGTGATCTTCCAGTATCGGTGCAGAAGCTGCACACGCTGGGGACCCTGGTTCTCGATCTTCACCTTGTAGGCCCAGACGAAATGCCCCTGGTCCGGGGTCGACTGGTCGTCGAGGTAGAACGGTTCAACCTCGATGCGAATGCCGCGTGTCGTTCGGTCGTACATGGTCTCGCTGCCGCATGACTGCCAAGCGGCCCTAGACTACCAAGACGACAGGGCTTGGGCGACATCGTCGATCAAATCGTCCACGTCCTCCAGGCCGGCGGAGAGCCGCACTGTCGTCGGCAGAATTCCGAGGCTGATCCGCTCGTCTTCCGCCACCCGTTGATGGGTCGTCGTTGCCGGGTGTGTGATCAGGCTCTTGGAATCGCCGAGATTGTTGGAGATGTCCACGATCTTGAGCGCGTTGAGAAAGCGAAATGCGTTCTCCTTGCCGCCGTCGATGTCGAACGTCACGATTCCGCCGCCCGCGGTCATTTGTTTCCGGGCGAGCGCCTGGGCCTTGTAAGAATCGAGGAACGGGTAAAGAACCCGTGTGGTGCGCTCGTGTTCCGCGAGGAACCGCGCGATCTTCTCCGCCGATTCGCAGTGCCGCTGGACCCGGAGTTCCAGCGTCTCGAGGCCCTTGAGCATGACCCACGCATTGAACGGGCTGAGCGCCGGACCGGTGTGCCGGAGGTAGGGCTTGAGCGTTTCCTCGACGAAGCTCTCGGTGCCGAGCACCACACCGCCGAGGCATCGGCCCTGTCCGTCGATGTGTTTGGTGGCGGAGTACACGACGACGTCGGCACCGAACTCGCCGGGCCGCTGCAATGCAGGCGTGGCGAAGGCATTGTCGACGACAAGCTTTGCGCCGACACCGTGCAGAAGGCCTGCAACGCCTTCCATGTCGACGATCTCGAGCATCGGATTGGATGGCGTCTCGAGAAAGCCGCATACCGTGTTGTCACGCAGGGCGTCGCGCCACTGATCGAGGTCGTCGCCGTCGACGAGAGTCACCTCGACACCGAAGCGTGGCAGGATCTCGTCGACGATATAGCGGCACGACCCGAACAGCGCGCGCGCCGAAACGACGTGGTCTCCCGCCTTGAGCTGGCACATCAGCGCCGCGTTTACAGCCGCCATGCCGGTCGCTGTCGCCATCGCCCGCTCGGCGCCTTCGATCGCGGCGATTCGCTCTTCGAAGGTGCCCACGGTGGGGTTGGAAAATCGCGAATAGATGAAGCCGTCGTCCTCGCCCTTGAAGCGGGCTTCGGCCTGTTCGGCGGCCTCGTAGACGTAACCGGATGTCATGAACAGCGGTTCGCTGGTTTCGCCGAAATTCGATCGTGCCTGTCCGCCGCGCACCGCGAGCGTCTGGCGACGCCAGCCGGTGGCATCCTTCTTCTTTCCTGTGTCGGCCATGTGCCGTTCTCCCAACAAAAAACCCGGCAGGAGCCGGGTTGTCGCTCCGACCTTTTAAGCTGCTTGTTTTACGTGGCCGCAAGCCGGTCGGCTCAAATCGCCACGGGGGCGCGTCTTACGCCTTTGCCACGCCGTCGTCAAGACGAAGGCTACTTCAGGTGCTGCAGGAACCTCCGCCAAGTACGCAGAACTTGGCGCAATGGGGATGGTTGAGCTTCACCTCGCCCGCCGCATTGCGGAGGTTCGGACCGAGTTCGAACTGTGTGTCGTAGGGCAGCAGCGTGCAGGGCAGAACGACCGGCGCGCTTGCGCCGCGCCGCTTCACGACCATGCGCGCGCTTGCGCACATCATCGCGTCGGGGTCGACGCTCAGAATACCCCAGCAGGCCGTGGTGATTTCCGGAACCGGCGCCGCTTCGTCCATCTCTGGGAACAGTACGAGCGTCGAAGGATCATTCTCGTCGATTCGCACGCCGTGTCGTCGAAATAGGCTGCCGAAACCGGCGCGTAGCGCCGCTTCGTCGTCACCCCACAGGGTCCGCCCCGCTACCGCGATGCTGAATCCGTTGTCGGAAAGCCAGCGCAAGCCGTCGAGGGTGCGTTCCCAGGAATGATCGCCCCGCTCTTCCCGATGACGGGCCTCTGTGAAGTGGTCGAGCGAGACCCTAAGTTTCAGGGCATCGCCGTGACGCGCCTTCAACGCAAGCAACGCGTCGCGGTGGTGCGTCATCGGCGTCATCGCATTGGTCAGGACGAGCGCGTCGAAGCCGCGATCCAGAACTTCGGCAAGGATTCCGTCGATCTCGGGGTTCATGAACGGCTCGCCGCCAGTCAGTCCGATTTCCCGCGTGCCCAGGCCGCACTCCCGTATCTCGTCTAGAAACGGCTGCACCTCGTCCAGGGTGATGTAGCTGAGGCGGTCGTTAGTGGGGCTCGACTCGATGTAGCAGTGCGTGCACGTCAGGTTGCAAAGCGTTCCCGTGTTGAACCACAGCGTCTCGAGGCGCCGTAGCGCGACTGACGCGCGCGGTGACCCATCCGCGGTCACGTCGGGATCAAGAAATTTCGGCGCATCTGCGGTCTGGTCTTTTTCGACAATGGTCATGTGGGTATCGCTACGCCGCGAGGCTCGAACATTTCATGCTGGTGACCATTTCGTCATGGCCAGGCCAAGTCAACAGCGTCCGGCCCCAGATCACCGGCAGTTGAGCGCGTGAGATGCTTCCGGGAGATGCCACTTGATTTCCCGGAAGCGGCGCGGAAAATCGTGTCCGTCGCGGGTGTAGCTCAATGGTAGAGCAGAAGCTTCCCAAGCTTACGACGAGGGTTCGATTCCCTTCACCCGCTCCAAGCCAGTGGCACTACCCGCAGCGATGTCAGAGTACCTGATCGACGGCAAGTCCAGCGCCCAGCGGACCGTGGTACTCGCCCACGGCGCCGGCGCACCGATGGATTCGCCGTTCATGGACACCGTGGCGCAGGGAATGGCCGCCGAGGGCTTACGGGTGGTCCGCTTCGAATTCGCCTACATGGCCCAACGCCGCGTCGATGGCAAACGGCGGGGGCCCGACAGGGCGCCGAAGCTGCTCGCGGCATGGCATGAGGTGATTGCCGATCTCGGCAAGCCCGAGCACATGATTGTCGGGGGCAAGAGTATGGGCGGGCGTTACGCCACCATGGTGGCCGACGAAGCTGGCGTCGCCGGCGTGCTCTGTTTCGGCTATCCGTTCCATTCGCCGGGTCGCCCCGAAAAGACGCGCACCGCACATCTCGAAGATCTGCAGACGCCCGCGCTAATCCTGCAAGGCACGCGCGACGCGCTCGGCCATCGCGAAGAGATCGAAGGCTACAAGTTGAGCCGCAAGATCGGGCTGCATTGGCTCGAGGACGGCGACCACGACCTCAAGCCGCGCAAGGCGTCGGGGCGAACCCACGCGCAGAATCTGGAAGAAGCGATCGCCGCCGCGGCGGCATTCGCAAAGGCGCTCTAGAGCGTCTGGTAGCGCGCCTTGGCGCCGCGTTCGATGGCCGCCGCCGGCAGACGACCGATTTCCAGACGGTGGCGCAGATACTCAAGGAGTTTGATTTCCTCGCTGCGCAAACGGCCCTCAACAGCCGCGATGTCGCAAGCCAATGCATACGCTGTTTCGTGCAGCCGCGCCGGCAGCGCTTCGCTCACGAACTTCAGTACATCGTCCAGGCCGCTCTCTTTCGAGAGCGTTTCGGCGCAGTTCTCGGCGACTTCGGGAAGTTCCTCGATGTCGAAGCCGGCAAAGGCGGGAAGCGTCTTGACGATCTCTCCGATGGTAAAGAGTTCCTTGTCCGTCATGTCGCTGTCGGCGGCCGACATCAGGACCATGACGTAGATCAGCGCTCTGTGTTCGTTCTTTGACGACATCCAGTCTTTCCTTCCTTTTGCGTGGCCGCAATTTAGGGACCGCTCTCCCTGCCAGCAACCCCAATCGCCTTGCGCTATTGACCATGGCCGCAGCCAGCGCCTAGGTTGCCGCCCGGCGAAAGACCATGTCCCAACATCAGCAAAAATCCTGGCCCTTTCAGGAGGCCCACACGCTCGTCGAGCGGTACCGAGACCACGTGCCGACGAAGGGCTACGTCCTGTTCGAGACCGGCTACGGGCCGTCTGGGCTGCCCCATATCGGCACCTTCGGAGAGGTGGCGCGTACCACCATGGTGCGCCGTGCCTTTGCCGAGTTGAGCGATCTGCCGACTCGCCTGTTCGCCTTCTCGGACGACATGGACGGTTTGCGCAAGGTGCCGGAAAACGTGCCCAACCAGGACCTGTTGCAGGCGCATCTCGGCAAGCCGCTGACGTCGGTGCCCGATCCGTTCGGAACGCACGAGAGTTTTGGTCACCACAACAACGCACGGCTGCAGGCGTTTCTCGATCAGTTCGGTTTCGACTACGAATTCAAGAGCGCGACGGCCTGCTACAAGGATGGGCTCTTCGATTCAGTCCTGCTCAAGCTTCTCGAACACTACGACGAAGTCACCAACGTCATCCTGCCGACGTTGGGCGCGGAGCGTCGTGCCACCTATTCGCCGTTTCTACCAATATCGCCGAGGACCGGCGAAGTGCTGCAGGTTCCCCTGGTCCATCGCGATCCGGATGCGGGCACGGTCGTCTACGAAGACGACAACGGCGAGAAGGTCGAAGTGCCTGTAACCGGGGGCGCGTGCAAGCTCCAGTGGAAGGCCGACTGGGCGATGCGCTGGTCGGCGCTCGACGTCGACTACGAGATGTCCGGCAAGGACCTCATCGATTCGGCGCGGCTGTCGAGCCGCATTTGCCGAATTCTCGATGGCCGCCCACCGGAAGGGTTCAACTACGAGCTCTTTCTCGACGAGAACGGTGAGAAGATCTCCAAGTCGCGCGGCAACGGTCTCGCGCTCGAAGACTGGTTGCGCTACGCCTCGCCCGAGAGCTTGGCGCTCTACATGTTCCAGTCGCCGCGCAAGGCGAAGCGCCTTTTCTTCGACGTGATCCCGAAGGCAGTCGACGAATACGCGTCATTCCTGCATCGCTATCACGAAACCGAGGAGCGTGCGGCGCGGCTCGACAATCCGGTCTGGCACATCCATGGCGACGACGCCCCCAAGGAAGATCTGCCGCTCAGCTTCGGCATCCTCCTGAACCTGGTCAGCGCCTGCAATTCCGACGATCCGGCCGTGCTGTGGGGGTTCGTGGCGCGCTACATGCCGGGTGCGGCTCCTGAGAGCCACCCGTTGCTGGACCGCCTGGTGCACTACGCGATCGCCTACTACCGCGACTTCGTGGCGCCGACTAAGGCATTCCGCAGCCCGACACAGACCGAACGTGCTGCGCTTGAGGATCTTGTAGGCGAACTCGAGGCTCTGTCGCCGGAGAGCAGCGCCGAAGAGATTCAGAATCGCATCTACGAGGTCGGCAAGCGGCACGACTTCGCCAATCTGCGCGATTGGTTCGGTGTACTTTACGAAGTGCTGTTCGGCCAGACCCAAGGCCCGCGCATGGGTTCCTTTGTCGCGCTATACGGGCTGGCGAATTTCGTCGAGCTGACTCGCGCAGCACTCGCCGGGAGTCAGGGCTAGAAGACGTCCGCGCGCGCCGCGTATTCCATGTACAGATCGTAGGCGCGCCGCGCCAGCGGGCCCGGCTGCAACTCTCGATCCTCTATCCGGGTTACCGGCATCACCTTGCCGTAGTTGCCGGTGTTGAAGACCTCGTCGGCGTCCATGACCTCTTCAAACGTGATCGCCTTTTCCTCGACGGCCACGCCGCTATCGCGGAGAAGATCGATGATGCGCGCCCGCGTGATGCCGCTCAGGAAGGTGCCGTTCGCCGCCGGCGTGATGGCCGTCCCGTCCTTGGCGATCCACAGGTTTGCGGTGGCGAACTCGGCCACGTTGCCGTTGGGGTCCAGGACCACCGCGTTGTCGAAGCCGCGTGCCGCCGCCTCGCGCAGGGCGCGCCCACTGTTCGGGTAGAGGGAAGAGGCTTTCGCGTCGGTCGGGGCCATGTCGCGTGCCGGTCGACGAAACGACGATTTGCACGCGCTGAAGCCGCGGAACTTCGGCATCGGCGAATGAAGGATGGCGAGGACGAACTTGGCGCTGTCGGCATCCGGATTCACGAAGCCGTCCTCTGCATAGATCGCAGGCCTGATGTAGAGCTCGGACTCGCGCGGCAGCTTGCGGATTCCCTCAAGCGACAGTTCGTAGACCTCTTCCCAAGTGATCGGCGGGGTCAGACCGATCGCCGCGGCGGACTTGATCAGCCGCTGACAGTGGAGATCGAGGTCCGGCGCGAGGCCGCCGAATGCGCGGGCGCCGTCGAAGACGACGGACGACATCCAGAATGCGTGCGTGCCGGGTCCGACAATCTTGGGATTGGTGTCGACCCAGTCCCCGTCGAAATAGTAGAGCCCCTCTTCGCTGATATTCGTTGCGGCCATAGCGGTCCTGATGCTGCTGTGGGCATTGTCTAGCCGTTGCCCGAGACCGTCAAACGCGCCGCGTTGCAGCGATGCGGCGAATGACTAGGATGCGCGCATGTGCGGTCGATATCTCCTCCTGTCTCCGGCAGAAGCCATGCGCCGCCTGTTCGGTCTCGACGTCCAGTTGCCCAACTTTCCCCCGCGCTTCAACGTTGCGCCGACCGACACCATGCCGGTCGTTCGGCTCGGCGGTCCCGGCGCGCGCGAGCTCGCCATGCTCCGGTGGGGGCTGGTGCCGTCCTGGGCCACGGACCTGTCGATCGGCTCGCGGATGATTAACGCCCGCGGCGAATCGGTCGCGACCAAGGCCGCCTTTCGCGATGCATTCCGCGAGCGCCGCTGCCTGGTGCCGGCCGACGGCTACTACGAATGGAAGGAAGAAGACGGCGTACGTCAGGGCTATGTCATCAGACCTCAAAGCGACGAACCCTTCGTCTTCGCCGGCATCTGGGAGTCCTGGACCAGGCCCCGGGACGTCGATACCGGCAGTCCGCGCGACGTAGGGCCGGCGGGCCAGATCGTCGAGACCTTTTCGATCATCACTGGGCCCGCGTTGCCCTCCGTCGCCAACACCCACGACCGAATGCCGGTCGTCCTTCAACAGCCCGACTTTGAAGCCTGGTTGAGCAGGGATGCGTCGTCTGACGACTTGCGCCGCCTGGTTGTTCCGTCCCATGTCGATATCGCCATCACACCGGTGGGTCCGCGCGTGAACAGCGTCAGAAACGACGACGAGGGCTGCCTGGAACCGGCCGAGCCGGCGCCGCGGCAAGCCAGTCTGTTCTAGTTTATGGACGCCTTTTCTCTTGTCCGGCCGCTGCTCTTCGCGCTCGATCCCGAGCAGGCGCATACCGTTACGCTGCGCGCGCTCAGGTTGGGCCTGGCGCGCGGATACCGCGGCAGGGCCTCCAATCGGCTTGCCCTCAAGCTCTTCGGTCTCGACTTTCCGAACCCTGTCGGCCTTGCCGCCGGATTCGACAAGGATGCCGCCGTCGCGTGCCCGATGCTGGGTCTCGGGCTAGGCTTCGTGGAGGCCGGTACCGTGACGCCCCGACCCCAGCCCGGCAATCCTCGCCCGCGACTCTTCCGACTTCGGCACGACCGGGCCGTCATCAATCGACTCGGTTTCAACGGCAAGGGGCACGCGCAGTTCGACCGTAACTATGCGCGGCAAAAGGCCTCCTGCAATGGCGTCATCGGCGTCAATGTGGGCGCCAATCGCGACAGCGCGGATCCTATTGCCGACTATGTCGCCGGGATCGCGCGGTTCTCGCGAGCCGCCGACTACCTCGTCGTCAACATCTCCTCGCCGAACACGCCCGGACTACGCGATCTTCAAAGCCGCGAGCACTTCACCGACCTTCTCGGTCGCATCGACGCCGCGCGACGCTGCGAGGCGCGCCGCCCGCCGCTCCTCGTCAAGATTGCGCCCGATCTCTCGGAGGCCGAGCTCGCGGCGATCGTCGAGATCGCCCTGGAAAAGAACATCGATGGTTTGATCGTCTCCAACACCACGATCGACCGCCCCGCATCGCTTCGCTCTCTGAATGCGAGCGAGACCGGCGGCCTTTCCGGCAAGCCCCTCTTCGAGCCGTCCACGGAAGTGCTTCGCAAGGTCTATCGACTGACGGAGGGCCGACTACCTCTCGTCGGGGTCGGCGGAATCGCCTCCGGCGACGACGCCTATGCCAAGATCAAGGCGGGCGCATCGCTCGTTCAGCTCTACACAGCGCTGATCTATGGCGGTCCGGCACTCGTCGGCGCCATTGTCTCGCGACTGGACACGCTCGCCGGACGGGACGGGCTCTCATCGATTAACGAGGCCATCGGAGTCGAGGCACGATGACGGCAATCCTGGGCGGCTTCTCCGAGGTCGCCGCCAACTACGACGTCGCGATTATCGATCTTTGGGGTGTCGTGCATGACGGGACAAAGCCCTATCCGGACGTGCTCGACTGTCTTGAGCGGATGAAGCAGTCAGGCAACCTGCGTCTGTTCCTGTCGAATGCGCCGCGGCGTGCGAGCGCTGTCATCGCCCAGATCGAGCGCATCGGTGTTCCGCCATCGGCCTATGATGGCGTGATCAGTTCGGGCGAAATAGCGTTTCAGGAATTGTCCAGGGGCATTCCCGGGATCGATCAGCGGGCCGCGTACTTCTACGTCGGTCCGGAGAAGGATCGGCAGATCCTGGCTGGTTTGGACTATCGGGAAACCGATGCGATCGAGGCGGCGGACTTCCTCCTCGTCACGGGATTTCGCGCCGACGAAACGGAAACGGTTGCGGACTACGAGGACGAGTTGCGCGCGGCGGCCGACTGCAGCCTCCCGTTTCTCTGCGCCAACCCCGACCTGCGGGTCATGCGCGGCGACAAGATTCTGTTCTGCGCGGGCGCGCTGGCCGCGCGCTACGAGGAACTCGGCGGCAAAGTGCAACAATTCGGCAAGCCCTTTCGGGCTGCCTACGAAGCCTGCCTCGCCGGCCGCGACGTACCTCTCTCGCGCGTGGTCGCCATTGGCGATACGCCGCGCACTGATCTCGCCGGCGCGATGGCCTATGGAATCGACTCGATCTTTGTCGCCGGCGGTCTGCATCGTGAAGACGTCGGGGCCCCGATCGACCCTGTCCGGCTTCGGCAATTCCTGGATGCGTCGGGAACCGTGCCGGTCGCAGCGCTGGAGGTGCTGTGCTGGGCGGGCTAGGCCCCGCCTGCTTCTCCGACGATGTGCCCCAGCGCCATGTAGTCCGGTGACTGCATCTCGATCAGCCGCGAGACCGTGCGCTCGAATTCGAAAGCGCCGTGCCCTTCGACGTAGAGTTTGTCGGGCTCGGCTTCCGCCGAGCAGATGAGGTTCACCTTGTGCTCGTAGAGCGCGTCGATCAGCGTCGTGAAGCGCTTGGCCTCGTTGCGTTTCTCCGGCCCCATGACGGGAATTCCGGAAATCAGCAGCGTGTTCAACGTCTCGGCGATGGCGAGGTAGTCGGCGCTGCCGAGCGGCTTGCCGCACAGTTCGTGGAAGCTGGCATGTCCGACACCGGCCAGCGCGCTGGGCACGATTACGGTGCGGCCCTGAACGCTGAGCTCCAGTGGCTCGCCCTGGTCGCTCCCGGTCAGACGGCGAAACGCGTTGTCCAGTTCGGCTTCGCTTTGCGCCCCGAGGGGCGTGTGGAAGACGCCGATATCGCGCAATTGTTCGAGACGGTAGTCCTTGCCGCCATCCAGCCGGAACACGTCGCAGCGCGCCTTGAGCATGTCGATGAATGGCAGGAACAGCTCGCGGTTGAGGCCGCCGAGGTAGAGATCGTCGGGCGACCGGTTGGATGTCGCGACGACGATTACGTCGCGCTCGAACATCTTTTTGAATAGCCGCGACAGGATCATCGCGTCGGCGGTGTCGGTGACCTGGAATTCGTCGAAGCACAGTAGTTTCGCTTCACCGGCGATCTGCTTGGCGACGTCCTTCAGCGGGTCGCCCTTGTTGGTCGGATCGCGCCGCAGCGTAAATACACGGGCATGAACGTCCAGCATGAAGGCGTGGAAATGCACCCGGCGCTTCGGCAGTTCGGGCGCGTGGTCGTAGAACAGGTCCATCAGCGCCGACTTGCCGCGCCCCACGCCGCCCCAGA
>JAYOEZ010000009.1:0-49445 GCA_038116985.1 Alphaproteobacteria bacterium
GTCCTGACCATCAGGTAGAGAGGCTAGGCGGCCGTCCGAGCGCGGCCGGCTAGCCGATCTGACATGGTTCAAACACTCCTGCGATCCATTGACGCGTTGTGCCGTGCTTCGGCGTGGCTGGCCGCACTCACCCTTGCGGTGATGGGGCTGCTTGGCATGGCCGAGATATTGTCGCGCTGGTGGTTCAACTATTCACTGCCCTTCGCGTTCGAATACTCGGCCTACATGCTGGCGTTCGTGATGTTCGGGGGCAGCGCCTGGGCGCTTGGCGAAGGCGGCCATATTCGCGTCAACCTGATCATGCAACCGCTGGGGCCGACTGGCCGGCGGCTCGTCGATCTGGTGGGCACGACTTTTGCTCTCGGCATCTCAATCTATCTGTCCATCGCCTCCGTGCAGTTCACTGCCAGAACCTATGCGCTGGGGAGCGTCTCGTACTTTCCCAGCGAAACTCCGTTGGCCTGGCCGCAGACCGCGTTGACCTTCGGCATCTGCCTGCTGACGCTGGCGCTCCTGGCGCGCCTGATTCGGCTGGTGATAGGCGAAGACCTGGAGAATGACGTGGACAAGAACCTCGAGGACGTGTCGCCGTGACCTTGCCGGCTTTGTCAGTCATCGTGATGTTGATCGTCTTCCTGGGCGCGGCCGTTTGGGTCGGGTTCGGGTTGCTGGCCGTGGGCATCATTGGTCTTGAGACCTTCCGCCCAAGCATGCCGGTGGCAAAGTTCCTGGCACAAGATGTTTGGGGCAGCATGAGCAGCCCCGAGCTGATCGCCCTACCGCTTTTCATCCTGATGGGAGAGTTGCTCTTTCATACGCGTCTCTCGGAGATGCTTTTCCGGGGGCTATCTCCCTGGACCACCCGTCTTCCGGGGCGGCTCATGCACCTGAACATCATGGGGTGCACGATGTTTGCCGCGGCGTCGGGCTCGTCGGCCGCTACCGCCGCGACGATCGGGCGCATCACTCTGACCGAACTGTTCAAGCGCGGATACAATCGCGAACTCGCCCTGGGATCGCTCGCCGGCGCCGGCACACTTGGGTTGCTGATTCCGCCGTCGATCATCCTGATCATCTATGGCGTGCTGACCAAAGCGTCGATCCTGCAGCTCTTTATCGCCGGCATTGTGCCGGGCTTGATCCTCGCGGGCAGCTTCATGGTCTATATCGGCATTCGCGCTGCTCTCAACCCGAAGCTGGCGCCCGCGACGGCGGAAGAGTTCACGTGGAGCGATCGTTGGCGCGGCATCATCGACCTCGCGCCGATTGTCTTTCTCATCGCGCTGGTGCTGGGCTCCATGTACTCGGGCACGGCGGGTCCTTCGGAAGCCGCCACAGTGGGGGTGTTCGGTGCGCTGGTCATCGCGGCGCTGCAGCGCTCGCTCAATCTCCGTACGCTTCGGCTTGCCCTGATGGGGGCGATCAAGACCAGCAGCATGATCGGTCTGATCCTGGCCGGCGCCTTGTTCCTGTCGAAGGCCATGGCGTTCCTCGGCGTGCCACGCCAGATCGCAGACTTCATTTCCGCCATGGAACTCGGACCGTTTGGGCTGATCGCCGTCCTGCTGGTGTTCTACGCCATTCTCGGGATGGTGCTCGACGGCCTTTCGGCCATCGTGATGACGTTGCCGATTACGTTTCCGCTGGTCATTGCGGCGGGTTTCGACCCGATCTGGTTCGGCATCTTCCTGGTCGTGGTCGTCGAAATGTCGCAGATCACGCCACCGGTCGGCTTCAACCTGTTCGTCGTTCAGGGGCTGACCGGCGATTCCATCGGCCGCATCACGCGCGCGTCGATCCCGTTCTTTCTGATCATGGCGGCGTTCGTCGTGCTTATCGCCCTGTTCCCGGAGATCGTTACGTTCCTGCCGGGCACCGCGGGAGACTTGGGATAACGCTCTAGTTGCTGGCGTTGCTGCCCAGATCGACGCGCCGTACCAGCGGATTGTCTCCACGGCGTGTCCATTGCGCCATGCCGCCCGCGTAGAGGCGGGCCTGGTTGTTGCCGAGAATCTCCGACATCACGAACCAGCCCAGTGACCCCTCAAGCGAGGAGTCGCCGATCGAGATGACGCGGCCGGTCAGCGGAATCTCTGCCCAGTTGAACAGGCGGCGCAACTCGGCCTCGCTGCGGAAGTGGCCGCCGCCGTCCTTCATGAGCCAGTCGGTCGGCAGGTGCTTCGTGCCGGGGATCGCGCCGTAATCGAGAGTCAGGTTCGACTTGTTGATGCCGAGATAGTTGGCGCAGGGGCGATGGTCGACGAGGACGTTGACGCCCAGCGCGCCGAAGACGTCGTCGTATTCGGCGAGAATGCGCGAGCGCCGGCGCGGCGAATATTCCGTCGCGTTGAGCGTGGTGCCCTTGCCGCGCTCCACCTGTCCGCGAGCGCTCCGGTAGGCGCGCAGACCCCCATCCAGGATGGAGACTTCGGCGTGTCCATAGAACTTGAACGTCCAGTAGACATCGGTGGCGACGGACATGTCTCGCTCCGAACCGCCGGTGCCCACGACGATGACATGGTCGTCGTTGGCGATGCCGAGGGATCCGGCTAGGCGCGCGAATTCGACGGGTGAGGGAAGAACGACCCCGAGTTCGCTGGTGAAGTAGCGCCAGCCTTGTTCCGGATAGTCGGTGTGGACGGCGCCGGGGATGTGGCGGCGTTCATAGTTGCGCTGGGACTGAACATCGAGGAAGACGACCTTCGGCGCGTTCAGATTGGCGACGGCCCACCTGCCGTCCACCAGCGGTTCGGCCGCTTGAGCGGATATTGTCCACGCCAGGACTCCGAGTACGACGACGAGGTAGCGAGAGAAGTTCACGCCAGTCACCATTCCTTTCCACTGTGCCGACGGTCCAATAATGAAACGGGCAGCAGGCAGGCCCCAGCAGTTGTCTCAGTTTGGCTCAGACCAAAGTCCGAGAGTCCGTTTGTGCGCGGACATTGGTTCCATTGGCCGCAAGGTCCGTGCCAGCGACATTCAAGAAGCTATGGTTCGCGTTAGGAGGCTTCAACGTCATTCCACGACAGATGTGGCGCCGGTCACACGAGGTGCTGAATTCATAACGATCCGGACGTCCATCGCATCGACGTCTGTGGATAACTTCCTTCGGCTTGACATGGGGTGTTGAAGTCAGCCGTATGGCCCCATGACATCACACCAACGCGCCGCCGACGTCTGGGCGAACTATTGGGATGCGGCGTTCTTCGCCGCGTCGCCGGACATGCAGGCACTCTATGCGCGGCTTGGGATGGAAGCGCGCGCCGCTGTGACCGCCGAGATGCTGCAGCGGGAGGCCGCGGCTGCCGGGGTCACGCGCATCGTGCTTTCCGCGACCGATTTTCCGGGCACGCCGGTCGACAATCGCGCCGTCGCTGCGGTGGTGGCGAGCGATTCGGACCTTTTCGTCGGATGTGCGAGTGTTGACCCGCGGCGCGGGATGGAGGGTGTCCGGGAACTGCGCCGGGCCGTCGAGGAGGACGGCATGCGCGGCTACAAGGTGCTGCCGTTTCTCTACGGTGCCCCGCCCAACGACGCCATCTACTATCCCTACTACGCCGCCTGCGTCGATCTGGGCATTCCGGCGCTGGTGCTGACGGGCCACACCGCCGTGATGGAGCGCTCCGAGGTTGGGCGGCCGCTCTACCTCGACGACGTGGCGCTGTACTTTCGCGATTTGACGATCATCGCCGGGCATGCCGGCTTCCCGTGGGGTGACGAGTTGATTGGCCTCGCCTGGAAACATGAGCGGATTTTCATCGACACCTCCGGCCATCGCCCGAAGTACCTGCCGCCCGCATTGCGTCACTTCCTCAATTCCTACGGCCGCGAGAAGGTTGTGTTTGGAACGGGATATCCGTTCATGGACTATGCCAAGCCAGTGGCCGATGTGATGGAAATGGATCTACGCCCGGAAGCGCGTGCCGCGTTCCTCTGGGACAATGCAGCGCGCATCTGGGGGTGGACGTGAGCACGCCTGGTCCGCTCAACGGCGTCACGATCCTGGACCTGTCGATGTTCATCGCTGGGCCGTTCGGCACCATGCTGTTGGCAGACCTAGGCGCCGAGGTGATAAAGATCGAACCGCCGACGGGCGATCCGGTGCGCAGCAACAAGATCGGCCCGCAGGTGCGCGGCGAAAACGCGCAGTTCCACAGCTACAACCGGAACAAGCGGAGCCTGGTTCTCGACCTGAAGAAACCGGAAGCGCTCGCTGTATTCGACGACCTGGTGCGTACAGTTGACGTCGTGTTCGACAACTTTCGGCCAGGTGTTTTGGAGCGGCTCAACCTGCATCATGAACGCTTGTCGCAAATCAATCCGGCGATCGTTTCGTGCTCGGTCAGCGCTTTCGGGCAGGACGGGCCCTGGGCCAAACGCGCCGGCTATGACCTGACGGTCCAGGCTTTGGGCGGCGGAATGAGTCTGACGGGCCATGCGACGACAGGGCCGGCGCACATTCCATTTCACCTTGGCGATACTGCGGGCGGGATGTTCGGCGCGCTTGGGCTTTTGGCGGCGCTTGTGGAAGCCAAGCGTACCGGCAAGGGACGACGCGTCGATGTCGGTATGCTTGACGCGCAAATCTCCCTACTCGGCGACGAGATCGCCAATCTCATGGCGAGCGGGCAGGGTTCGCCGCAGCATGGCGCCGGGCATCCGAACTTCTTTCCGTATCAGGCATTTGCGACAGCCGACGAGCCGATCGTCGTTGCGGCCGTCGGGGTCGAGAAGTACTGGACGGCGTTCTGCGCCGCGATCGGTCGCAGCGATCTGGCAGACGATCCGCGCTTCTCTTCCAATGCGCAGCGGGTCGAACATCGTGGGAGCCTTGAGCCGGAGATCGCGGCTGTGCTGAAGAGTCGCGGCCGGGCCGATTGGCTCGACATCTTTGCGGCGGCCGACGTGCCGGCGGCGCCCATCAACTCGGTCGCGCAGGCGCTTGAGGCACCGCAGACGGCGGCGCGCGGGATGCTGCAGGAAACGGTCGTCGATGGCGAAGTCGTGCACATGGCAGGCAATCCGATCAAGGTGACGGGCGACGCGACGGCTTTCTCCGCCGCACCGGCACTAGGCGCCGACGGCGAAGCGATCCTGCGCAACCATCTTGGTTACGACGACGCGCGCATCGACGTGCTTCGCTCGGCCGGCGCTCTTGGTTGATCGCACGGCGGCGCCGCCGGCCGACGATCACCTCGCGCGGCATCGCGTTGCGGCGCTTGACGCCGAAATCGCCTACATCGACGAAGGTTCGGGTCCGACCCTGATCCTGATCCACGGCAATCCTTCCTGGTCGTATTTGTGGCGCAACGTCATCGCCGCACTCAGCGTGCGGTTCCGTTGTCTGGCGCCCGACCTGATCGGCATGGGCCAGTCCGGCCGGCCAGCAGGATGCGCCTTTCGCTTCGTTGATCACATTGCCTATCTGGATGCCTGGTTCTCCGCTGTCGTCGCAGCACCATACGTACTCGTGGGGCATGGCTCGGGCGCGACTCTTGCCTTCCATCGAACCCGTCGCTTCTCCAGTGAGGTTGCCGGCCTCGCTTATTGCGAACCCGTTGTCGGAGAGCGCGACTGGTCCGACTTTCCGGATAGCCGACGAGCGTTCTTCGAAGCGCTTCGCGGACCCGAAGGCGAGCGCCTTGTCTTTGAGGAGAACGTTTTCGTCGAAGGGATTCCGCGCAGCGTGAAGCGGAAACTCGGTGAGGATGAAATGGCGCACTACCGCGCGCCGTTTGCTACACCGGGCAGTGGCCGACTACCGACGCTGATGTTTCCTCGCGAACTACCGATCGCCGGCGAACCTGCGGATGTCGTTGCGCTGACTCGCGCGGACGCGGCATTCATGGCGGAGTCGGAAGTGCCGAAGCTGCTAATGACGGTGTCGCAGGCGACGGGCCTGACCGCGCGGCAGAAGGCGGCATGCCGCGCCTGGCCGAACCAGCGCGAGGTAGCGCTCGACGGCGCGCACTTCGTCCAGGAGGACAGCCCCAACGAGATGGCAGAGGCGATCGGTACATTTGCTGCCGGCCTGTTCTGACGCGCACGGCGCTCTTTCGCGGGACTTGCGCCCGCGGGGCGAATCCGCTCCAGTTGACCGCCAGACGGACGATCCGGCTGGGCAGCGTTCCGATCCCCGGGATGCCGTGCCAAGAAGATCAAAAGACCATACGGGAGGCAACCATGGCCGTCCGGGACGTCGATGCCGCGGACCCGCTGGAACTGGAAGACGAACTCGTTGCGCGCGCCGCCGCGCTCGGCCCGCAACTGCGTGAGACGGCGGCCGAGACCGAGGCGGAGCGTTCCGTCTTGCCGCAGAACATGCAGGCACTGTTCGACAACCAGTTGGTGCGCTTCTTTCAGCCCAGGCGACATGGTGGATTCGAGCTCGAATGGGGCGCACAGTTCGCCATTGGACGCGAGGTCGCGAAGCATTGTCCGTCAACGGCCTGGATCGTTGCAGTCGTCGGCGCCCACGCGTGTTTTCTCGGGCGTATGCCGGGCGAGGTGCAGGACGAGGTCTGGGGGCCGAATCAGGATCAGTTGATCTGCACGGGCTCCGTAAAGCGTCATGGCGAGGCCAAACGCGAGAAGGGCGGGGTCCGGGTATCCGGCCAATGGGGCTTCTTCTCCGGCTGCGATCACGCGGACTGGGCGATGTTTCCAGTCCAGATCGAAGGCGACAAGACGATGACTCAGATCGTCGTGCCGCGGCAGGATTGGTCGATCGAGGATACCTGGCATGTTGCCGGCATGCGGGGGACTGGGACGAAGGACATCGTTCTGGAAGATGCATTCGTGCCCGATCATCGCACCTTGCCTGCTCCGGAGTGGCTGGCGGCCAATCCGCCGGGCTCGAAAGTGAACGAAAGCTACATCTATCGTGTGAACTTCCTGCCGCTGGTCGGCACCAGTCTTCTTGGGCCGATGTTGGGCGCGGCGGAAGGCGCTTACAACGACTATTGCGCCATTACGTCGAAGCGAGTCGGCACGATGACCGGCGAAGCGGTTTCCGAGAACGCGCCGGTCCAGCTGCGGGTTGCCGAGAGCGCGGCGGAGTTGCATGCGGCTGAGGTCATCATGCGCGAACAGATCGGCTATCTGCGCGAAATGGGTGGTAAGGGCGCGGTCATTCCCGCGGAGAAGCGGCTTGAGATCAACCGCGACAGGTCATTTGTCGCCAAGCTGTGCGTGCAATCCACCGAACGGCTGGTCGGCATGATGGGTGCCATGGGAATCTTCGACGGCAATCCTGTACAGCGCCATCATCGAGACGTGCTGGGGATGGCGACGCAGATCGGTATCAACTGGGATCGCAACATGCTGCCCTATGGCAAGTGGGCGCTAGGCCTGCCAACCGGCGATCCGCACGTCGACGAAGAGCTCGGGCGTGCCGCCTCGTGAGGGTTTGACCATGGCCATTGCAGAACAGAACGACGCCACCTCACCAACCCTCGACGAGATTCTGCGCCGGGCGGACGGCATGCTGCCAGCCCTGCGCGAGCGGGCGAAGGAAGCCGAAGAACTGCGCCGGCTGCCGGACGCGACCGTGCGCGATCTGTTCGATACCGGGATGATGCGCATTCTGCAGCCCCGGCGGTACGGTGGCTATGAGATGGACTGGGCCGCTCACGCGGAGGCGGCGCGGGTTCTCGCCCGTGCCTGTTCGTCGACGGCCTGGGTCGTGGCGGTCGTCGGCGCCCACGCTGCGATCCTGGCGCGCATGCCGAAGCAGTGCCAAGACGACGTTTGGGGGCCCAATCAGGACCAGATCATTGCCACCGCATCGGCACGCAAGGAAGGCACGGCACGGAAGGTGGATGGCGGCTTTGTCGTTTCGGGAACCTGGCGCTTCGCGTCGGGCGTCGACCACGCGGACTGGTGCATGGTGCCGGCGCCGCAGGAGGCGGCCGATCGCGGCATGCACGATGCACCCGGGTTCCTCCGCGTGCTCATGCCGAAGAGCGACTACGAGATTCAGGACACGTGGTACGTATCGGGTGTGAAGGCGACGGGCAGCAAGGACGTGCATTGCGACGAGGTCTTTGTGCCGGACTACCGGGTGATGGACTCACGGGCCACTTTTGCGCCGGATCCGCCCGGAACCGAGGTCAACCCGGAACACTACCTCTATCGGCTCGAGTTCGGTCCTTACTTCGGATCGAGCCTGCTCGGCCCCATGCTGGGTGCGGCCGAGGGGGCCTATCACGACTACCGCGAGATCACGGCGGTACGCGAGGGTGCGCTGTTCGGCGGCAAGGTCGCCGGTCTGGCGCAGGTCCAGCAGCGCCTGGCCGAGTCGGCGGCCGAGATCAAGGCCGCGCGGCTGATGTACGAGACGAACAACCGGATCCTTCACGAGCGCGGCGCGGGCGGCGAAGGCCTTAGCGCCGACGAATTGCTGGAGATGAACCGGGATCGCGCGTTCATCGCCAAGCTTCTGATCGGCGCCGTGACGCGACTCGTGCGCCAAATGGGTGCGATGGGTCTCTACGACGACAACCCGGTGCAGCGCCACTTTCGCGACATCACCGCGATGGGCACGCAGATTGCGGTCAACTGGGACCGCAACACGACGCCTTTCGGCAAGAGCGAACTCGGGCTCGGCTCGGAAGACATCAGCTTCCACAAGCCGAAGAAGCCGAATTGAGCGAGCCGGTCACCGATACCGACCAGATGAAGTACTGGCGCCGGCCAGACAACGTCACGCGCGACTACATCGACGGCCGCTTCGGCCAGCTGCACTATCGATCAGCCGGGCGACAGGGCGAAGGCCCAACGCCGGTCCTGTTCATTCATTCGAGTCCATCGTCGGGCCGCATGTGGGAAGCGGTTCTTTCGGTCTTGGGAAAAGGTCGTTTCGTCCTTGCGCCCGACACGCCGGGTTTCGGGGATTCCGACGCACCGGCCTCGCCGCCGGAGATTCCGGACTACGCGGCGACAATGGCAGACTTCCTGGATGCGCTCGGCGTTTCCCAGGTCGACGTCGTGGGCTATCACACCGGCTCCAAGACATGCGTGGAACTCGCGCTGCAGCGGCCAAATCTGGTTCGCAAGCTGGCGTTGGTATCTGCGCCGATCTACACGGAAGAACAGCTTGCGCGCCAGAAGCGGGACTACGCGCCGGAGAAAATCGAGCGCGACGGGTCCCACCTGAATTGGCGCTGGACGTTCTCCAAGACGTATCGGAAGCCCGACGTACCAATGATCGTGGCGCATCGCGGCATCGCCGAGACGCTCAAGGGTGGCGAAACATCGTTCTGGGGGCACCGTGCCGCCTTCAATTACCGTCATGCCGACAATCTGCCGCAGGTGCGTAAGCCGGTCCTGATCTTCAATTTCGGCGACGACCTGACCGAACCGACCGCGCGGGCGGAGGGCTACCTCGCAAACGGTAGGATTCTCGACTTGCCCGATTTCTCGCACGGCTCGATCGACGTCCACGCAGACCGGTTCGCCGGATTGCTGTGCGATTTTTTCGATGGTGCCGACACAACGCTTCCTGACGGCGAGACGTTGCCAAAGCCGGTCCCGGCGAGGCCAGCGTTGGCGCCCTCGCGCGTTCGGCGCATGTTCGAGGCAGGACCATATGGATTGCTCCATTTACGTCGCGCGAATCCGGCACAGCCGACTGACCGAACCCCGCTGGTGATGTTCCATATGAGTCCCAACTCGGGTCGGATCTACGATGCGCTGATTGCCGAGATGGGCAAGGACCGCATTGCGGTGGCTCCTGACACACCGGGTTTCGGCGAGTCCGATGCGCCGCAGAATCCGCCCGACATCGAGGACTATGCATCCTGTATGGCCAACTTGATCGAGCGGCTTGAGATCGGGCCGGTTGCAGTGATGGGCTATCACACCGGCTCGCAGACGGCGATGGAACTCGCGCGCCAAAGACCCGATCTTGTCGCCAAGGTGGTGATGGTGTCCGCGCCGCTCTACACGGAGGAGGAGCGCGTGACCCGCGGCGGGCGCTACCGGCCCCTGGAGGTGCGAGAGGACGGGACCCATCTCACCGAGCGCTTTGCGAATCTGTGGCAGTTCTACGGCGCCGAGGTGGAGGATCGGGTGGTGGCCCGCAACTTCTGCGAGTCGCTGCGCGGCGGCCCAGTGTCGTGGTGGGGCCACCGGGCGGCCTTTCGCTATGCCATGGCGGCGAACCTGCCGTCGGTGAAGCAGCCGATCCTGCTGATCAATCCGGACGACGACCTCGTCGAACAGACCCCACGTGCCGCGCCCCTGCTAACCAACGGGCAAATGATCGATCTGCCCTATTCACACGGGATGCTGGATGCGCATACTGAGGAAATCGGCCAGATTCTCCGGGGATTCCTCGATTCGTGACAAACGCCTTTGAGGCTTGCCAACATCGTCAGGCCCTAGGACACTGGCGCACCGCCGGGACAGAGCGCCACGCTGCCTGATGGAAATCCACTACGAACTCTACGTAAAGCAGAACAATCGCTGGATTCTGGAAGCGCATTTCCAGTCCCACCAGCGTGAGGAAGCTGTCGACGACGCCAAGCAGATGGCGAAGCAGGCGCACATCCAGGCCGTCAAGGTCGTGCGCGAGCAACGCAATCCCGCGACCGGTGTGACGCGCGAAACGACCATCTATACGAGCGAACTGAAGAAAAACAGCATGATGCGTCGCGACGAGCCGGACCTCGGCGAGTTCGATGACGACTACGGCGGTAGCGGTGGTGATGACGATTACGGCGACTTCGACGACGGTGACGGCGACTATGGCGGTGGCGGCGGCTGGGACGACTTCGAGGTCGATGTTGGCGGCGGTGGCGATTGGGGCGACTACGAGGTCGGCGGCGGCTACGATGACGACGAAGGTGCCGCTCCTGCGGGCGGCGCGAGGGGGGCGGCCCGCACCGTTCAGAATGCTGTATCCGGCCCGGAAGCGGTTGTTTTAACTAAGATTTTGATTATCGTAGGCGCCAGTCTGGCGTTTGCTGCGATCGTGACCTGGATGGTTCAGCGCGGCGGCTTCTAGCACGACGCCGTTACAGCAGGGTCACTGGCTGGCCGATCACGATGTTTCTGGATCCGCAAAGCTTCATCGTCTTCGTCGGCGCGTTCTTCGTCTGCTTCGCCCTGCTGAGCATGATTTTCTTTACGGGCGACGACTTTCAGACGCTGCGCCGCATGATGGGCCTGCCCGCGGCGGCGCCGCGAGCGGCCGGCCCTCGTTCGCCCGCCGCCGTTACCGAGGCGATCGCCGAGGCCGCGGCTGACGCCGAGGCGGCCGAGGAAGACGACGAGGAAGAGGCCCAGCCGGAAGGGGACGCGGACGGCGCGACCCAGAGCCTGATGAAATTCCTCGAAGGATCGATCGCCCATCTGATCAAGCAAAAGATCCAGATCGGCGGAGCCGACAAATTCGGCGCCAACCTGTTCCTGGCGGGTGCGGCAGAGGTCATCAAGGACGAGAACAGCCTCAACGACGCGCAGTTCGTGGAACTGTTGCAGAAAGCCTTAGCGCTGATCGGCAACAAGGCCGATGCGGCGCAGAAGCTTGCCGACAAGTACGAGGAATACCTTCTCGAGCCGCAGTACATCGGTACGTTCCAGGCGGGTTCCAAGGCGCTGCGCAAGTACGCCAAGGGTGACGAGAAGTCGCTCACCGCGATGGCCAAGGCAATCGAGAAGTGGCGGAATCCCAAGGAGACGGACGTCGCCAAGAACGACGGCCCGATCACCGTATTGTTCACCGACATTGTCGGCTCGACCAAGATTACCCAGGAACTCGGAGACGAGGGTGCACAGAAGATCGTACGTGCGCACAACGCCATCGTTCGTGTCGCGCTGAAAGACTACGGCGGAACCGAGGTGAAGCACACTGGCGACGGGATCATGGCGCGCTTCGCCCATTCGCATCAGTCGGTCGAGGCCTCGTTGGTGATGCTGCGCGGCGTCGCGGCGCACAACAAGGAGTGGCCGGCCCTGCCCCTACACATGCGGATCGGCATCAACGCGGGTGAGCCCATCGTTGAGGACAACGACCTGTTCGGCTCGACGGTCCAGATGGCCGCGCGGGTCTGCGACGCTGCGGAAACGGACGGCATCCTCGTGACCAACATCGTGCGCGAGCTGTGCACCGGCAAGCCCCTGAAGTTCAAGGAAGCCGGCAAGTACGGGATGAAGGGTATCGACGGGCCGGTCACGCTCTACACGCCCCTGCCCAAGTAGTCGCGACCGTTTGCGGGCGACGCGGCCCCTGCTAGGGTTCTCGTTTGCTTCTTCGAACGGGATGGCTGCCATGCCGACTACCGCCGCCGACGTATCGCCAAACAATCTCGATGCTTTCTGGATGCCGTTCACGCCGAACCGGCAGTTCAAGGCCAACCCGCGCATGCTGGTTGGCGCCAAAGATATGCACTACACGACTCAGGACGGACGCCAGGTTCTGGACGGCACAGCAGGCTTGTGGTGCGTCAATGCCGGCCATTGCCGGCAGCCGATCGTCGAAGCGGTCCAGGCCCAGGTCGCGCGCATGGACTACTCAAAGGCCTTTCAAATGGGCCATCCAGCGGAGTTCGAGTTTGCCGCGCGGCTCGCAGCGATGGCGCCGGGGGACCTCGACCATGTGTTCTTCGGGAATTCGGGCTCCGAGGCCGTCGATACCGCGCTGAAGATCGCTCTGGCCTATCACCGGATGAAGGGCGATGCCTCGCGTGTTCGGCTGATCGGGCGCGAGAAGGGCTATCACGGCGTGGGCTTCGGCGGAATCTCCGTCGGCGGCATCGTCAACAACCGGAAGTTCTTCGGTTCGCTGCTGGCCGGGGTAGACCATCTTCCGGCGACCTACGACCGGGAGCATCAGGCGTTTTCGCACGGCGAACCGGAATGGGGGGCGCATCTCGCGGACGACCTGGAGCGCATTGTCGCGCTGCATGACGCCTCGACTATTGCTGCGGTGATCGTCGAGCCGATCGCTGGCTCTGCTGGCGTCCTCGTCCCGCCGAAGGGCTATCTAAGGCGATTGCGCGAGATATGCGACAAGCATGGCATTCTGCTGATCTTCGACGAGGTGATCACCGGTTTCGGGCGGCTCGGTACAACGTTCGGTGCGGACTACTTCGACGTGGTGCCGGACATGATGACAACTGCCAAGGGACTCACCAACGGCACCGTTCCGATGAGCGCTGTGTTCGTGCGCAAGCACATCTACGACGCGTTCATGGATAATTCGCCGGAAGGCTCGATCGAACTGTTCCACGGCTATACCTACTCGGGTCACCCGCTGGCCTGCGCCGCCGGGCTTGCAACTCTGGATGTGTACAAGGACGAAGGCCTCTTTGAGCGCGTGGCGTCGCTCGCTTCCTACTGGGAGGACGCCGCGCACAGCCTGAAGGACGCGCCGCATGTCGTCGACATTCGCAACATCGGGCTGGTCGCCGGCATCGAACTCGCGCCGCGGGAAGGAAAGCCCGGCGCGAGAGGCTACGAGGTCTTCACGCGATGCTACGAGGAGGGCGTTCTGGTGCGGGTGACGGGCGACATCATCGCCTCATCGCCGCCATTCATCATCGAGAAGGCGCAGATCGATCAGATTTTCGAGACGCTGGGCCGAATCCTGCGCGAGGTGGCCTGAGATCATGAAGATCGGCGTTCCCAAGGAGATCAAGAACCACGAATACCGCGTCGGCATGACGCCGGCGAGCGTGCGCGAAGCTGTGCACCGCGGCCATCAAGTTATCGTCGAGACGAATGCGTCGCATACGATCGGAATCGAGGACGACCACTACCAACAGGCTGGCGCAACGATCGCCCCTTCGGCCGCCGAGGTCTGGGGCGCTTCCGACATGATCGTCAAGGTCAAGGAACCGCAGGACAGCGAGTTCCCGATGATCCGGCCGGACCAGCTGTTGTTCACCTATCTCCATCTCGCGCCAGACCCCAAACAGACCCAGGCGCTGATGGCGTCGAAGTGCGTCGCGGTCGCCTACGAAACCGTGACGGACTCGCGTGGCGGATTGCCGCTACTGACGCCGATGAGTGCCGTTGCAGGCCGCATGTCGGTACAAGTGGGCGCGCACTGTCTCGAGATCGAGATGGGCGGCCGCGGCCAGCTCATTGGCGGCGTGCCCGGCGTCCCGGCAGCGAAAGTCGTCATCCTTGGCGGCGGCATTGTCGGGACGCACGCCGTCACGATGGCCGTCGGGCTCGGCGCCAGTGTGTGGGTGATCGACAAGAACCCGCAGCGTCTCTACGAACTCGATCTGCAGTTTGGTTCGCGCATCCATACCGTGTTCTCGACGATGGACGCCATCGAACAGCACGTGCTCGAGGCCGATCTCGTCGTCGGCGCGGTACTGCTCGCTGGGGCCGAAGCGCCTAAGCTCGTCTCCGAGGAGATGGTGAAGAAGATGCGTCGCGGCGCGGTCATGGTGGATGTCTCGATCGACCAGGGCGGATGTTTTGCCACGAGCCGCCCGACCACGCACGCGGAGCCGACCTATATCCTGCATGACGTCGTCCACTATTGCGTGACCAACATGCCGGGCGCGATGGCTCGGACCTCGACCTTTGCGCTCAACAACGCAACGCTGCCGTTCATTCTGCAACTCGCGGACAAGGGCTGGCGTGGCGCGATGCGCGACAATGCGCATCTCGCCGAAGGGCTGAATGTCTATGCTGGGGCGGTGACGAATGGGCCCGTCGCCGAAGCGCAGGGGCTGGTGCATCGGCCGGTCGGCGACGTGCTGGGCGACTAGCTTGCGCGCGACTTACCTGGGATCACCTTGCCCGGATTCATGATTCCCCTGGGGTCGAGCGCTTTCTTTAGTGTACGCATCAGGTCGAGTTCGACATCCGACTTGTAGCGCCGAATCTCATCGATCTTTAGGCGGCCAACGCCGTGCTCGGCGCTGATCGACCCCCCGAGGCCGTGGGCGACATCGTGGACGCGTTGGTTCACGTCATGCCAGCGGGCGAGGAACGCTTCAGGATTCATCCCCTCGGGTTGGGTGATGTTGAAATGCGCATTGCCGTCGCCGAGATGTCCGAAGATGCAGGGTCGGGCGCCCGGAACCTCGTCGAGGACCGCCGCGGAGCCGCGTTCCACCAGGGCAGCAAACGCGTCGATGGGTACGGCAACGTCGTGCTTGATGCTGGCACCTTCACGGGTCTGCGCCTCGGGTATGGCCTCGCGCAGACGCCAGAAGTCTGCGGCCTGCTGCGTCGACTGGGCGATGGCTGCGTCAAGGACCAGTGAATCGACGAGCGCTTCCTGCAGCGCCTGCTCGACGATGGCGCCGCTGCCTGAGGCTGCGTTCGGCGCGGCCACGTCGAAGAGTACGTTCCAGTCGTGTTTCGCCTGCAGCGGCGCGCGCGTGTCTTCAACGTGCCTGAGGGCGAGGTCCAGCGCGAAGCCCGATATCAGTTCGAAGGCCGAGACCTGCTCGCCGGTGGCGGCTTGCAAGCGTCGCAGCAGCGTCACCGCCGAGTCGATATCTCTCACCGCCGCGAAGCCGGTGGAGACATCCTTGAGGCGCGGGAAAAGTTTGAGGGACGCCGCGGTGATGATTCCAAGTGTGCCTTCCGCGCCGACGAACAGGTGTTTCAGCGCGTATCCCGTGTTGTCCTTGTGCAGCGGACGCAGGCCATCCCACACGCGTCCGTCCGCCAGAACTACCTCAAGGCCAAGCACAAGGTCGCGCGCATTGCCGTAGCGCAGCACGTTGATCCCGCCAGCGTTGGTCGACAGGTTGCCTCCGATCTGGCAGGTGCCCTCCGCGCCGAGGCTTAGCGGAAAGAAGCGTTCGGCCTCATGGGCGGCGGCCTGGATGTCGGCAAGGATGCACCCTGCTTCGACCGTGATCGTGTTGTTGGCCGAGGAAAGGTCGCGGATTCGATTCAGGCGGCCAAGGGAGAGGACAACCTCCGCCCCGGTCTCGAACGGTATGCCTCCGCCGACGAGACCGGTGTTGCCGCCCTGGGGTACGAGGGCGGTTTCGGTCTCATGGCAGATCGCCACGATGCGCGCGACTTCTTCAGTGGACCTCGGTCGCAGGACCAGTGGCGTCTCGCCGTGGAACAGCCCGCGCTGATCGTCGAGATAGCGTGACAGGTCTTCGCCTGCATCGAGCCAGCCGCCATCCCCGACTGCGTCCTTGAGGCGGCCGAGCGTTTGGGCGTCGGGCCGCTGCGTCATAGCGAGGCTGCGCGCCGCAGGCGGTCGTTGATTGCTTCCCCCAGACCCTCGTTCGGGATCGGCATGACAGCAATCCCGTCGAAGTCGGGGCGGTCGAGTTCATGGAGCATGGCAAACAGGTTGGCTGCCGCTTCCTGAACGTTGCCGCGTTCACTGAGGTTCTGCATCGCGGCTGCGCCTGCCAGCGGTTTTGCGCCAAAAGCCAGAAGAGCTTCGCCCGCAGCTACCGAGGTGGCGTCGAGGCGGAGAGGCAGATGCGGCGCGTAGTGGCTCTGCAGCATGCCGGGCGCGCGGACTTCGTCGCCGGGCGGGGGCTGACGCAGGCGCACCCCCACGAGATCCTCGATCGCTTCTGCTTCGATCCCGCCGGGCCGAAGCAGCCAGACGGCATCGTCGAAACATCCGACGACCGTCGATTCGACGCCGACGCGGCATGGCCCGCCATCGAGGATCATCCGCACCGTGTCGCCGAAGCTGCGCTCCACGTGCTTCGCCAACGTGGGGCTCAACTGACCCGAGACATTGGCGCTGGGCGCGACCAGCGGCCCGCCGAACGCCGTCAGCAGTGTGCGTGCAACACGATGGTCCGGCGCCCGGACCGCTATGGTGTCGAGGCCGGCGGATGCGAGCCTGGAGACGGGACAGTCTGGCTTGCGCGGAAGCACCAGGGTGAGCGCACCGGGCCACAGCGCCGCGGCGAGCAATTCGGCACGATCGTCGAAGTGGGCGAGGGACCCTGCATGCTCGGGCTCGGCGACGTGCACGATCAGCGGGTTGAACCGGGGCCGGCGCTTGACCGCGAACACCCTGGCGACCGCGTCGTCGTTTGTCGCGTCGGCGCCGAGGCCGTAGACGGTCTCGGTCGGGAACGCGACAACGTCGCCACCGCGAAGCAAGTCGACGGCAGCGTCAATGTTGGTCTTGATGGGCGCGTAGATCGGCATTGCCGCACGTTTGACGGCCAAATGACGCTGCGTCAAGCGGCTGCTGGCAAGCTGCCGCAGGGTAAAGGTCGCGGCGTTGCACGGGTCCGGCGCAGTGGCTACCTTCGGCGAAAGCGGCAGAAAACAGCGCTCGGCGGATCGCGCCGATTAGGGAGAAACGGCATCATGGCGGACTATCAGGCGCCCTTGCGCGACATGCGCTTCGTGCTCAACGAGGTATTGGATGCGGCACAGCTCAGCACGCTTCCGGGGCTGGAGAACGCGACGCCAGACGTCGTCGACGCCGTGCTCGAAGAAGCCGGCAAGCTTTGCGCCGGAGTGATTGGCCCGTTGAACGTCAGCGGCGATCAGCAGGGAAGCCGTGTCGAGGACGGCAAGGTGACGACGCCCGACGGCTGGAAGGAGGCCTATCGAGCGTTCGTCGATGGGGGATGGAACGGCCTCGCTTTCTCGGAAGACATCGGCGGTCAGGGGCTGCCCTTCACCGTCGGTCTCGCGGTCAACGAGATGATCACGTCTTCCAATCTGGCCTTCAGCTTGTGTCCGCTGCTCACCACTGGCGCGGTCGAATCTCTGATGCAACACGCAAGCCCAGATCTGCGCGAGCTTTATCTCGCCAAGCTGGTGACCGGCGAGTGGACCGGAACGATGAACCTGACCGAGCCGCATGCCGGATCCGACGTTGGCGCGCTCAGGAGCCGTGCCGTGCCGCAGGGCGACGGCTCCTACCGCATCACCGGGACCAAGATCTTCATCACCTACGGCGAACATGACATGACCGACAACATCATTCATCTGGTGTTGGCGCGCACGCCCGACAGCCCGCCGGGCACGAAGGGAATCTCGCTGTTCCTGGTCCCCAAGTTCCTAGTGAACGCAGATGGAAGCCTCGGCGAGCGCAACGACCTCCGTTGCGTGTCGCTCGAGCACAAGCTGGGCATCCACGCGAGCCCGACCGCGGTAATGTCGTATGGCGACAACGACGGCGCGATCGGCTGGTTGGTGGGCGAGGAACATCAGGGCATGCGCTGCATGTTCACCATGATGAACCATGCGCGCCTCATGGTCGGCCTAGAGGGGCTCGCGATTGCCGATCGGGCCTATCACCAGGCCCTCGAGTACGCGCGCGAACGCAAGCAAGGCCGTCGACCCGGGCAGCCGCCAGAAGACATGGCGCCGATCTTCGAGCATCCGGACGTGCGCAAGATGCTGATGACCATGAAGGCGACCGTCGAAGCGATGCGCGGCGTCGCGCTTTCGGCCGGGATCGCCTACGACACGGCGAAGCATCATCCGGACAAGGACGTGCGCGCCGCCAATCAGGGGCTGGTCGATCTGCTGACGCCGGTGGTCAAGGGCTGGTGCACCGACATGGGAGTCGAGATGGCGTCCCTTGGGGTGCAGGTTCACGGCGGTATGGGCTTCATCGAGGAAACGGGTGCGGCGCAGCACTACCGCGACGCCCGTATCGCGCCGATCTATGAGGGCACGAACGGCATTCAGGCGCTCGATCTCGTCGGGCGAAAACTTGCGCACATGGGCGGACAGCCGGCCGACGACTACATTGCAGCGATGCGCGCTGCTTGCAACGAACTGCAAAACCGGCCGGACCCGGACGGCCACCTGACGGCAATCGACGCGGGGCTGAGGGCCGCCGCTGACGCGCTGGAAAAGGCGACAGGCTGGCTTCGGGGCCGCATGGCAGAGAGCTACGACGATGCTGCGGCCGGTGCGACGCACTACCTGAGGATGTTCGGTACCGCCGCCGGCGGCTACATGCTGGCGCGCAGCGCGCTCGCTGCCCAGCGCGCGCTGGACAATGGGGGCGACAACACCGGCTTCTACCGCAACAAGGTGCTGACGGCGCGGTTCTACGCCGAACAGATTCTGCCGCAAGCAGCGGCGCTGCTTGGCCCGGTGACCGGCGGCGCGGCAACGATGTACGCGATCGAACCCGAACTAATGAGGGCGTGAGATGGTCGATGCCGTTCAATTCAAGGTCGATGCTGGCGTTGCACGCGTCACCTTCAACAGGCCCGAGGCGCTGAATGCGTTCAACCAAGAGGTGGCGACGGAATTCGTCACGCTCATGAACACGATCGACGCCGACGATTCGGTGCGCTGCGTCATCCTCGAAGGCGCGGGCGATCATTTCTGCGCCGGTGGCGATATCAAGATGTTCAAGGACATGATTACATGGACTGCCGAGCATCGGTTCCGGCACTACCGGACGTTCCTCAATCAGGTGCATGTCGGCTTGCTGACGATGATGCGCATGCCCAAGCCCGTGGTGGTCAAGGTGCAGGGCGCCGCGGCAGGGATCGGCCTGTCGTTCGTACTGGCGGGCGATCTCGCGATTGCCGCCGACGACGCCAAGTTCACCATGGCCTACAACCAACTCGGGGTGTCGCCAGACGGGTCGTCGTCGTTCTTTCTGCCGCGCACGGTCGGACTGAAAAAGGCCAAGGAGCTGGCGTTCCTGGGCGAGCGTTTCGATGCGGCTGCCGCCGCGGACCTCGGTATCGTCAACAAGGTCGTGCCGCGCGGGGATCTGGATGCCACGGTGGATGCGGTCGTCGCACGGCTTGCGGGCGGTGCGACGCAGGCCATAGGCCGGACCAAACAGCTCCTGAACCAGTCGCTCTACACTTCCGCCGTGGAGCAACTCGACGCCGAAACCGAGCACTTTGCGGCGAGCACGGCGACGGCCGATTTCGTCGAGGGGGTCACGGCGTTTCTTGAGAAGAGAGCGCCGGCGTTTACCGGAGAATAGGTGCCCTTTTCCCTGTGGGCGGTGCGAAACGCGCTGTGATTCGCCGGTTCAGGGCGAAAAGGGTAGGATTTCCAGAACCATAGCCCTGTTTGCGAGGTAGATGCGCGATGCAGTGGGACAAGAGCTATCCGGCGGCCGTGAAGTGGGACGCCGACATTCCGGCGAAGCCTGTGTTCGAGTTGTTCGACGATTCGCTTGACCGCTACGGCGACAGGCCGTGTCTCGATTTCATGGACAAGACCTACACCTACCGCGAGGTCGGGAAGATGATCCGGCACGCCGCGGCCGGCTTCCAGCAACTCGGGGTCAAGAAGGGGGTCAAGGTCGGTCTGTTCCTGCCCAACTGCCCGCAGCACGTTGTTTGCTACTACGCGATCATGAAAGCGGGGGGAACGGTCGTGAACTTCTCTCCGCTCTACTCCGAATCGGAGTTGCTGCACCAGATCGAGGATTCGCACACCGACATTATGGTGACGCTGAATCTCAAGGTCCTGTACCCCAAGATGCAGGCCATGCTGGAGAAAAGCAGGCTTAAGAAGATCATCGTCGGGACGTTGCCCGAGGTCCTGCCGTTCCCGAAGAACATGCTTTACCCATTGGCGAAGGCGAAGGACATCGCGCGCGTGCCCGAGGATGCGCGCCACGTCTCGTTCAAGGAATTGCTGAACAACGACGGTATTTTCGATCCACCGTTGGTCGACGTGCATGAAGACATAGCGGTCTTGCAATACACCGGCGGCACGACGGGCGTGGCCAAGGGCGCGATGCTGACGCACGCCAACCTCTATGCCAATGCGGTTCAGGCCGCGATGTGGTTCACGATGGTGGAGCCGGGCCAGGAGAAGATGCTCAGCGTGCTGCCGTTCTTCCACGTTTTCGCCATGACGGTGTGCATGAACATGAGCATCTACATCGGCGCGGAGATCATCATGCTGCCGCGTTTCGAGTTGGTGCCGGTGCTCAAGACGATCGACAAGAAGAAGCCGACGATGCTTCCTGGCGTGCCGACGATGTACAACGCCATCAACAACTACCCGCAGCTGTCGAAATACGACCTCACATCGGTCAAGGGTTGCCTGTCGGGTGCAGCGCCGATGCCGCTGGAGGTGCGGCAGCGGTTCGAATCACTGACAGGCTGCAGCCTCGTCGAGGGATACGGGCTGACGGAATGCTCACCGGTCGCCTGTTGCAACCCGCTCGAGGGCGAGAACAAAGAGAACTCGGTCGGCTTGCCGGTTCCCGGTACCAAGATCGTCATTACCGACCGGGAGGACCCTCACAAGCTGCTGCCGCAGGGCGAGGCTGGCGAAATCTGCATCGAGGGCCCGCAGGTTATGAAGGGCTACTGGAACCGGCCCGACGCCACGGCGGATACGCTGATCGACGGCCGGCTTCACACCGGCGATGTCGGCTACCTCGACGAGGATGGCTACACCTTCATCATTGACCGTATCAAGGATCTCATCCTTGTCGGCGGCTTCAATGTCTATCCACGCAACGTTGAGGAAGGCATCTACAAGCATCCGGCGGTCGAGGAAGTCACCGTGATCGGCGTACCGGACGACTATCAGGGCCAGAGCGTAAAGGCGTTCGTTAAGCTCAAGGCTGGCCAGTCTCTCGGCGCCGACCAGCTTGTGGCGTTCCTGCGCGAGCACCTGGGTAAGCACGAGATTCCACGTCACATCGAGTTCCGCAGCGAGTTGCCGAAGACCATGGTTGGGAAGCTGTCGAAAAAGGAACTGGTGCAGGAGGAGTTGGCCAAAGCCGAGAAGGTCAAGGCCGAGGCGGCCCAGTAGATGAATACGATCGTTCTCATCGCGCTGGTCGCGACCGTCGTCGTGGTCGTTGCGTTGTTGCTGTGGGTCTTTCTGCGGCCGTCGCGGGGGCGATCTTCAGCGGCGCCGATGATCACCCAGGCGCCGGGCGCACCGATTCTCGCAGCGTCGCGCAAGACGGCGAAGAAGCCGCCCGCGCCAAAGGCGGCGACCGGGGAGGGTCCGTCGGTCGAGGTGCCGAAGGACAAATCCTCAACCCGGTGGGTTGGCAAGATGATCGACGAGCATCCGGACGAGGCCGCGGCCGTCCTGCGCCGCTGGATTCAAGAGAAATAGCCGGCCGATCGCGCGGTGTTGCGTTACAGCCTTGCCTATTCGATTCCCGGTGTTGCGATGCTGGGACTCGCGCTTGGCGGCTGGTGGACCTGGCTTGCCGCGCTCGAAACCTATCTTCTCTTTCCCATCCTCGATTCGCTGGTTCCCGAGGATCGCACAAACGTCGCGGCGGAACGTGAGGGCGCATTGAGCGCCTCGTGGTCCCATCGTCTTCTCACGTGGAGCGCGGTTCCGGTGCAGGTCGCGCTGCTGGTCTGGGGGGGTATGTTCGTCGCGTCGACGGAGCCGATGGTTTGGGAGAAGATCGGCGCCGTTCTTGCTGTAGGCATCTGCGGAGGCGCCTACGGGATCGTCGCGGCGCATGAGTTGATGCACCAGCGGCGCATCGAGCGCTGGCTGGCACGCATCCTGATGGGCAGCGTCGGCTACGCCCACTTCTGTATCGAACATCTGCAGGGTCACCATGTGCATGTCGCAACGCCGCACGATCCGGCGAGCGCCGTTCGAGGGCAAAGCCTCTTCAGCTTTCTAGGGCAAACGGTGCCGGGGAGCTGGCGGTCGGCGTGGACGATCGAGGTTGCCCGGCTATCGAGAAGAGGCCGCCCGGCGCTGCATCCCGCCAACCGGATGCTGCAAGACGGCGCGGCAACGATCATTCTGATCGCGGGCGCTGCGGCATTGTGGGGCTGGTGGGGCGTGATCCTTTTTGTCGGGCAATGCGCGGTGGCGATTCTGCAACTCGAGGCGATCAATTACATCGAGCACTACGGCCTGCGCCGCAAGGAGATTGCGCCGGGCAAGTACGAACCGACCGACTCGCGGCATTCATGGAACGATAGCCGGCGTCTCACGAACTGGGCGCTGTTCAACCTGGGGCGTCACACGGACCATCACAATGCGGCAGGGCGTCGGTATCAGATTCTGCGCCACGTCGATGAGGCGCCCCAGTTGCCGCTGGGGTACGCGGCGATGGTCATCATTGCATTCGTCCCGCCGCTTTGGCGCCGCATTATGGATCCACGCGTCGACAAGGCGATGAGCGAGCTGTCGTGACGATTCTCTTCACGCATGCCAGTTTCCTGGATCACGACACGGGCCCCCATCACCCGGAGCGCGCCGACCGGTTGCGCGCCGTGTTGCGGGCTCTCGATTCCCCTGACTTTGCGGCGTTGGAGCGTCGCGACGCACCGAAGGCAAGTATCGAGCAGGTCGCGCGGGTACATCCCTTGGCGCAGATCGAGTCGGTCTTGGACAAGGTGCCCAGCGAGGGCCGGGCGTCGATCGATGCGGACACCATTGTGTCCCCGGGCAGCAGCGACGCGGCCTTGCACGCGGCGGGCGCCTTGGTTGCGGCGGTGGATGCGGTGGCAACGGGACTTGCGAAGAACGCGTTCTGCGCGGTACGGCCGCCGGGGCACCATGCCGAGCCGGGTCGCGCGATGGGGTTTTGCCTGTTCAACAGCGTAGCCGTGGGCGCCATGCAGGCGCGCGCCGTGCACGGGCTGCAGCGTGTCGCCATCGTCGACTTCGACGTGCACCACGGCAACGGGACCCAGGCGTTCGCTTGGGATGACCGGGATCTTTTCTATGCATCGACCCACCAGATGCCGCTATATCCTGGGACGGGAAGTGTGGCGGAAAAGGGCGTCGGCAATATCGTCAATGCGCCGTTGCCGCCGGGCGCCGACGGCGAGGCCTTTCGTACGGCGATGACCAGCGAGGTGTTGCCGTCGCTGAAGCGTTTTGCACCGGACTTGGTGATGGTTTCAGCAGGTTTCGATGCGCATGCTCGCGATCCGCTGGCAAACCTCAACCTGCTCGAGGAGGATTTCGCCTGGGCGACTGGGGAACTGTTGGCAGTCGCCGACCAGTCCGCCAAAGGCCGATTGGTCTCTTGCCTTGAGGGCGGCTACGACCTGCAGGCCCTGGCGTCGAGTGCGGCGGCACACGTGTCGACGCTGATGTCGGCATAGCCTTTCTTGCCCGCTCCCAACCGCCTTCCTATGATCGTCCCGCGGAGGGCGCATGAACGATACAGCCAAGACTGAGAAGATTCCCGCCGACATCGCGAAGATGTCGTTCGAAGAAGCGTTGGCGGCGCTTGAAGAGATCGTCGGCCAGCTCGAGGGCGGCGAGGTCTCGCTCGAGGAATCGATCGACATCTATGCGCGAGGCACTCATCTGCGGCGCCACTGCGAAGAAAAGCTGCGCGTTGCCCAAGAGCGTGTAGACAAGATTGTGCCCGGCGCCGACGGTGGCGTTGCGACCGAACCCGCCAACATCGAGTAGCGCGTCGCATGGCTCTGCGCGAAGCTTTGGCGTCGTTTGCCGAGGAAATCGACGGCGTTCTCGACGATATGATCGACCGGCCAGAGGGCCCCGAGGCGCGACTTTTCGACGCCATGCGCCATGCCGTCCTGCTCGGCGGCAAGCGGCTGCGTCCCTTTCTTGTGGCGGTCAGCGCGGACATGTTCATGGTTCAGCGAGCATGTTCGTTACGGGTCGCCGCCGCGGTCGAGATGGTTCACGCCTACTCGCTGGTGCACGACGATCTGCCCTGCATGGATGACGACGACTTGCGGCGCGGTCGCCCGTCAACGCACAAGGAATTCGACGAAGCCACTGCGGTTCTGGCCGGAGACTCGCTCCTGACGCGCGCTTTCGAGATTCTGGGCGCGCAGGAGACCCATGAACTGGCCGAGGTTCGGAGCGAGTTGGTTCAGGCTTTGGCGGCCGCTGCCGGCGGACACGGCATGACCGGCGGACAGATGATCGATCTGTTGGCCGAGCAGGAAACCGACCTGCAGATCTCGCAGATCACTCGGCTTCAGGCCATGAAGACCGGCGCGTTGTTGGCATTCTCCTGCGAGGCGGGCGCGATCCTGGGGCGGGCGCAGAAGCCCCAGCGCCTCGCGTTGCACGGCTATGCGCACGACCTAGGACTTGCGTTTCAGATCAAGGACGATCTGCTGGATGTCGAGGGCGACGCCGACACGGTCGGAAAGCGCGTCGGAAAAGATGCCGCGGCCGGCAAGGCAACCTTCGTGTCGGTTCTCGGGCCCGACCGTGCACGACAGCAAGCGAACCTGCTGGCCGACCAGGCAATTGCGCACCTGCACGATTTCGGCACGGAGGCGGATCTCCTTCGCGAAGTCGCGCGCTTTGTCGTCGAGAGGGACTCTTAGCGCCAGCCTCTTGGGGTTACCGAAAGGCGCGTTCGAAGCGGAACCGGACGAACTCTCGCTCTGCCTCGCTTAGGAAACGCCAGAGTTCGTCGAGATTGGGGCGGACGCCGTCGCGACCGCTCACCAGGGCCAGCCCATAGTATTGATAGGCCGCCGCGTAGTCTCGGGTAGGCCCCCGGCCTGTGGTGTAGAGATAGCCGAGCATTTCGAATGCGTCGGGATCGCGGTCTTCGAAACCGCGTTCCTCCATGGTGATCAATTCGACGCTGCGGGCGCCCCGCGTAGCCATTTCGGCCACCAATCCCTGCCAATCCTCGTCGCTGACGCTCTTGGGCGGTGGTGGTTGCGGTGGCGGTGGTTCTCGGCGCCGCCTACGGTCCTGGGGTGGCGGCGGCGGTTCTGGCGGCGGTGGAGGCCGGATGCCTGCTTCGGCGTCGGCGCACCAGCCCGGGCGCCGGTCGGGCAGGCACAAGAAGGTCACCATGGGTGGATCGAGCTTCCACCAGTCGAGGTCACGACCGAGCAGGACGTTTTGCGCCGATGCCACGGACGGTGGAACGAAAGTGGCAAAGGCTGCCGCAAGAACCGCGATGACAGAATGGCGCATCGAGAAACTTGTTACGATCTGAAACCGCCGCCCACGGCGGCGCAAGGACTATAGCAGATACCCGAGAGGGCGCTCCCTGACTTCAGATTCGGGCCGGCTGAGGTAGAACTCGGCGTGGTAGTAGCCGTCTTTCTCGAGGTCCGGTTCTATGCCGCGGGCTCTCAATTGTTCCAGTACGTGGTCCCGCTCTTCGTCATTCTCGAATCGGCGCTGTCGGAAGGTCACATCATGCAGTTTCTCGGTGACCAGGCCGAAGTCGGAAAGCGCATCGGCAATGGGCTCATAGGGGAACATGCGCAGGACGAACGAGGCGACGTGGGGCGGTTGGCCGTCCACGGTCGCGGCCTCCATGAGGTTGCGAAAGGTGCGGTCGGTAACGTAGCCGACACAGCCGGTCGAAATGATGAGGTCCGTTCCCTCGACAAGCTCGCGGCTTGCTTCGGACAACGGTTGATCTTCCAGGTTCTGGTCTATGGTTTCATCGAGCAGACCAACGGTTTCGGCGAATCCGAGCGCGCGGGCGGCAACGTCAACGCCGACGATCTCAAGTGCCTCGTCTTCGGTGTGACCGTCGAAGAAGGCCACTTCGCGTGTCAGGACGTCTCGCGGGGCGGCGCTTTGCATGTTTGGGGTCGTGTAGCGCTTGAAGAAGGCGCCGAGGTGCATGCCGTATTTCAGGAGTGCGGCGTTGATGCCGTACGAACACCCGAGATCGACGAGGCGAACATTGTCGCGCCCATCAGCCTGGAGGGCATGGATCAGAGAGCGAAAGACCGGCTTGGCCTCAGCCGGAATACGATAGTCGAGCTTGCTGAGGGTGCGGCAATATTGGCGTGGGTCGGGCGCGTTGTAGATCGAGTCGAAATCCGACTTGCCTTCGTTCACCTCGGCAAAATCGACGTCCGCGGTGTCTTCAGGATCAGGCACGGCAGTCTCAGGATGCATAGGCATAATTCGCCGCCCTCCCGTGCGGCAGTTAGACTTGATGTCGCCTCTTATTTGGCGCCTATGTCGACACTGCCGACGCGCCGGTCGCTGATGCGCTATACCGATTCAAGGGAGCCGCGACGCTGCCATGACCATAGCGAACCATTATGTTGGGTCAAGGTGAACACCGTAGTTTGTGCATGAAGAGTTCAAGACAGCGCCTTGACACGTTACTCGTTGCCCGCGGCCAGGCGGCGAGTCGGGAGCGCGCCCGCGCATTGATCATGTCGGGCAACGTTCTCGTCAACGGTATGCGTGTCGACAAGCCGGGAACGAGCGTCGCCGAGGATGCGTCGATCGACGTCAAGGGGCCCGACCACCCCTGGGTTTCACGGGGCGGTCTCAAACTACAGCACGCATTGAGCTCGTTCGAGCTTAGCGCACAGGATGCGGTTGCCCTGGATGTCGGAGCGTCCACCGGTGGGTTCACAGACGTCTTGCTGCAAAGCGGAGCGGCAAAGGTCTACGCGGTGGATGTCGGCCACGGACAGCTCGACTGGAAGCTTCGCCAGGACCCACGTGTGGTCGTGCTTGAACGAACCAACGCGCGGCACCTTTCGCGGGATGTAGTTGCAGATTCCATCGACATCGTCGTTTGCGACGCGAGCTTCATCGGCCTGCGCACCGTTCTGCCGGCGGCGCTGGATTTGGTTGGATCGAGTGGACTTCTGGTCGCGCTGATCAAGCCGCAGTTCGAGGCCGGTCGTGAGCATGTGGGGAAGGGCGGCGTGGTGCGCGATCCGCAGATTCACGAAGCCGTCTGCGCAATGATCCACGACTGGATAGAGGGTCTGGGCTGGCATGTGCTTGGCATCGAAGAGAGCCCGGTTCGCGGGCCTGCCGGTAACAGGGAGTTCCTGATTGCGGCGCGACGTGGCTGATAGCGGCATCCAACGCGAGGCAGTTGTCGAAGCCCTGGGATACCGGGGCGACGGGCAGGTGCGATTCGAGGATGGGCGTACCGCGTACGTGCGCGGGGTGCTTGCCGGCGAACGAGTGAGTGTCGTTTGCGCCCGAAACGGCGATGCAACGCTCCGGTCCATCCTAGAGCGCTCCGCGCACCGGATTGCGCCGGTGTGTCCGCACTTCGGGGTATGCGGCGGCTGTGTCGCCCAGCACATGGATCAAGAGACCTACCTAGCGTGGCGGGCCAGCCAAATCGAGGCTACCCTTGAGCAACGAGGTATCAGGACTCGCATCGAACAGGTCCTTGTGGTTCACGCTGCCGCACGCCGCCGCGCAACGCTCGCGTGGCGTAACCGGCGTGGTCGCTGCCAGACGGGGTTCCGCGTTCGAGCGGGGCGCGACGTGGTAGATCTGGAGGCTTGCCCGGTGCTGCATCCGTCGCTCGGTGGGTTGATCCAGCCGCTGCGTACGCTTGCCCGGACCTTGGGTGGGAGCGGCCGATACGATCTCACGTTGTGCGAGAACGGCTTCGACCTGGTAGTGGAGAGCGGCACGGTACCGGATATGGAACTGCGAGAGGCGCTGACGGCCTTTGCCATGAGTCACGACGCCGCGCGGCTTTCATGGCGCGGCGGCCAGGGCGACCTCGCGGAGATCATCGTCGAACGACGCAGGCCGCTTTTGAGTTTTGGCGGCATCGCCGTGGCGCCGCCTCCCGGCGTGTTCCTTCAGCCAACAGGCGAGGGCGAGCGCCACCTGCAGCAACTCGTGCTGGAGATGGTCGGGGATCGGACATCTGTCGCGGATTTGTTCAGCGGGTGCGGCACCCTCTCCCTGCCGCTGGCCCTGCGGACGCGAGTTGCGGCGTTCGACCTCGACTCGCCGTCTATCGACGCTTTGCAGGCCGCCGCCGGGCGAGCCGGTGGATCGGGTCAGTCGGTGCGCCTTAGTGCCGAGGTGCGCGATCTGTTCCGGCGCCCGCTACAGGGCGGGGAGCTGTCGTCCTTTGACGCCGTGGTGTTCGATCCGCCGCGCGCAGGTGCCGCGGCGCAGGCCGCCGCGCTTGCTGAAAGCGGCGTGCCGATCGTTGTCGCAGTTTCCTGCAACCCGGCCACGTTCGCACGCGATGCGCGGCTGCTCGTCGACGGCGGGTACGCTCTAGAGCGCGTTGTTCCGATCGATCAGTTCGTATGGTCGCACCACGTCGAGGTCGTGGCGTTGTTTCGGCGCTAGGACTCGCGGGCCTGGGCGTGGTACTCGCGGTTCGGCATCATGTCGACGCCGCTCGCGACGCGATTCGTCATGTTGAAAAGGCCAACAACGTCGCAAATGTCCCAGATATCGGCATCGCAGAAGCCAGCGTCGCGTAGCGCCTGCCGGTCGGACTCGACCACCTTGTGCGATTCGGTGGTCAGCTTGAATGCGAAGTCCAGCATTGCACGGTGTCGCTGGCTGAGTTCGGCGCTTCGGTAGTTCATGACCATGAACTCGCCGAGGATGGGGTCGTTCGAATAGTCGCGCACCGCCGCGCCGTGAGCGACCTGGCAGTAGAGGCACCGGTTCGAGGAAGACACGACGACGGCGATCATCTCGCGTTCCAGAAGAGACAGGCCGGACTCGCCCAGCATGATCTCGTTGTAGAAGCGCGAAAACCAACGAAGCTTCTTCTGGTTCCATGAGTAGGCGCGTAGCACGTTGGGGATGAAGCCGATCTTCTCCTCACAGATGCCGTAGTACTTCTGCAAATCCTCGTCGAGGCCGCTGCGTTCCGGTTCCGTGAGTGCGAGCGCGTGTACGTATTCGGGTTGCGTCATCGTCGTCTCCCGTCTGAATAGAGATATAGACTAGCCGGACCGTCCGGCATCCGGCAGCGTCTAGGGCTTGCCGGTTTGGGCGCGATGGCGCAAGAGGTGGTCTGCGAGGACGCAGGCCATCATTGCTTCGCCGACCGGGACGGCACGGATGCCGACGCATGGATCATGCCGGCCCTTGGTCACGATCTCGGTGTCCCTTCCGTCGCGGGTTACCGTTTGCCGCGAGCTGAGGATCGACGAAGTCGGTTTCACCGCGAAGCGAACGATGACGTCCTGTCCGGTGGAGATGCCGCCGAGAATTCCGCCGGCGTTGTTCGACGTGAAGGCGACACGATTTCCCGCCATATGCATCTCGTCGGCGTTGTCTTCACCGGAGAGGGCCGCCGCCCCGAAGCCGGCGCCGATTTCTACGCCCTTGACGGCGTTGATGCTCATCATGGCCGCCGCGAGGTCGGCGTCGAGCTTGCCATAGAGCGGTGCACCCCAGCCCGCGGGGATACCGCTGGCGACGACCTCGATGACCGCGCCAACCGAAGAGCCGTTTTTGCGAACAGCATCGAGTTGCGTTTCCCAGCGCTCGGCGGCTTCCGAATCGGGCGAGAAGAAAGCATTCTGCTCGACCGCCGCCCAATCCCAATTTTCGCGATCGATCGAGTCGCTCCCAACCTGGACAAGCGCGCCGCGGATGGAAACGTCCTTCAGGATCAGCCGCGCGATCGCCCCGGCCGCGACGCGCACAGCAGTTTCCCGCGCCGATTGACGTCCGCCGCCGCGATAGTCACGGATTCCATATTTGGCATCGTACGTGTAGTCGGCGTGGCCCGGCCGGTACTTGTCCTTGATGTCGCCGTAGTCCTTCGAGCGCGCATCCTGGTTGCGGATCATCAAGGAGACCGGAGTCCCGGTCGTCTTGCCCTCGAATATCCCAGAAAGGATCTCGACGGTGTCCGGCTCGTTGCGCTGGGTCGTAAACCGACTCTGGCCGGGCCGGCGCTTGTCCAGCCAGGGCTGAATATCAGCTTCACTTAGCGCGAGATTCGGCGGCACGCCGTCGACGACACCGCCGATCGCCGGACCGTGGCTCTCGCCCCAGGTTGTGACACGGAACAGATGTCCGAACGTGTTGTGCGACATGATCGTTGCGAGCGGCGCGGACCTAGCGGACCGCGGCTGACTCAGTCCTTATCGACGACGGAGATGTCGGGTGCGTCTACGGCCTTCATACCGACGACGTGGTACCCGCTATCGACATGGTGGACCTCGCCGGTCACGCCCCTGCCCAGATCGCTCATTAGATAGACGCCGGCGCCGCCTACTTCCTCAATCGTCGTCGTGCGGCGCAGCGGCGCGTTGTATTCGTTCCATTTGAGGATGTAGCGGAAGTCGCCGATGCCGCTGGCGGCGAGCGTCTTGACCGGGCCGGCGGAGATGGCGTTCACGCGGATGCCCTTGCCGCCCAGGTCGACGGCGAGGTAGCGCACGCTTGCCTCCAGCGCCGCCTTGGCGACGCCCATGACGTTGTAGTGTGGCATGACCTTTTCAGCGCCGTAGTAGGTCAGCGTGACGATCGAGCCACCATCGGTCATGAGTTTTTCCGCGCGCTGCGTCACGGCCGTCAGCGAGTAGCAGGAGATGTCCATCGTCATGCGGAAATTGTCAGGCGTGGTGTCGACAAAGCGTCCGCGCAGCTGGTTCTTATCCGAGAACGAGATGGCGTGGACGAGGAAGTCCAGCCTTCCCCAAGTCTTGGCCAGTTTGTCGAACACCGCGTCGATTCTGCCGCTGTCTGTGACGTCGCAGGGCAGGACGAGGTCGGAGCCGAGCGATTCGGCAAGCGGCTTCACGCGCTTCGCGAGCGCATCGCCCTGGTAGGTGAAGGCAAGCTCGGCACCGTGCTCGGCGACCGCGCGGGCCATGCCCCAGGCGAGCGAACGGTCGTTCGCTACGCCCATGATCAACCCGCGTTTGCCCTGCATAAGGCCCGCTGGCGCACTCATTTCCTGCCGCGTCTCCGTGCTGTCTTGGGCGGAAAATGCCCGATTGTGGGATGCGGCGGCATCCTACACCAACCGGAATGATCGTCAAATTTCAGAGGGTTAGAGGGTGGCGAAGCTCTCGCGCGGGTCGAAGGCAACCTTGCCGCGCCGGCGCTTGACGAAATCTTCCAGGTCGGGGTCCTCGCCCTGCGGCAGCTTGATAACAAGATGGATCAGCTGGTCGCCGGCCGCTTTTCCGCCTGCCCGCTCCAAGCCTTTGCCGCGCAAGCGCAGGATTGTACCGGAGTTGGTCCCACGCGGTACGGCGACCTCCACGGAGCCGGCAACCGTTGGCACCCGAATGCGCGCGCCCAAGACCGCCTCTTCGAGCGAGATCGGTACCTCGAGATGGACATCGTCGCCTTCAGCGCGAAAGTGTCTGTGGGGCGTCACCTCTACCACGACGAGCGCGTCGCGCTTGCCAAGTGGTCCGTCGCCGCCCTGGCCTTTGAGGCGGACGATCTGCCCATCGCGGATTCCGGGAGGGACTGTGACGTCAAGCGTGCGACCGCGCCCCACCGTCAAACGTCGCGTCACGCCACGTGCGGCCTCGTCAAAGGAGACGCGCAGGCGATGCGTCGCATCGTCGTGCCTTGGCCGGTCCTTTGCAGTGGTCTTGCCGGCGTTGCGCCAGGGTCCGAACAGATCTTCGGCTTTGATGGCGCCACCCAGCCAACCGCCACCGTTGGATTTCTTGCGGGCACGCCTCGGCGCTTCGGGCGTCGTCGCTCGCGTCTTCGGGTGATCTGGTTTGGCTGCCTTCGCCTGCTGCGCGGATGGCGCATCGGCCTTTCTGGACCCGTCCTGCGGTTTGGCCGATGAACCAGCGTCCTTCTTTCGATTGCCCGCCGGTTTTGGCCTTTCCTCGGTCGTCGAGTTGCCGGCGTGGTTTGCCCGCGGTCGCCGACGGCCCCAGGCGTCGATGTCGCCGCGATCAAAGCGTGCGCGCTTCAGGGCATCACCCAGGATGCCATAGGCCGCGTTCACGTCCTTGAAGCGATCAGCGATTCGGGGATTGTCCGGATTGCGGTCCGGGTGAAGTTCCATCGCAAGGCGTCGATAGGCCTGCTTGACGGCGTCCTGCGGTGCGTCGCGAGGGATGCCGAGCGTCTTGTACGGATCGTTCATTCGAGCACGATTTCCTGCCAACCGGCTCAAAGACTAAGGGAAACAAGGTTAACGGTCGGTTAACCGCGCCCTATCTGATGGCTGCGCGCAACTCGTCTGCCAAGACTTCAGCTTCCGCCAAGGTGCCCTCGGATACCAAGATGGGCCGCAGGATGTCCCTGAACTCCTTTGCTCGGATGTGGCCCTGATCTGCCGACAATTGCCACCAGGCGTGGGCGCGAACCCGGTCCTCCTTGACCCCGGTGCCATCCATATAGAGCCCGCCGACATAGAACTGCGCTTCCCGGTTTCCGGCTTCTGCAAGCGGCAGCCAAGTGCGCAACGCTGCGGTGAAGTCCTTGGCCTGGTAGGCCTTGAGGCCCTCTTCCACGGCAGCGGCCATGGCGTCGTCGGAAAGGCGAGGCCGCCGGGTGAGAGGTTCCGGCGTCCGAGCGGCGACGACAGCTTCTTCCTCCCTCGAAGCGGGGCCTGCGTCCTCAGAGGTCACGGTCGCTGTCGCGGTCGTGTCTTCCTCGCCGCCGATCAGGTCGTCCGTTTCGCCCAGAGCCTCGGGCCGGGCAACCGGCGCACCGGAGGTTTCGCTTTCGCCCCCAATAATGCCGCTGTCGTCACCCTCATCGGCCAGCGCGGCAATCTGCGCTTCCTCGCCGTCATCGTCGTCCAGAAGGTCATCGTTGTCGGCGGCGAGAAGGTCGTCTTCACCGTCCGACGAGAGATCATCGGTCTCCTCCTCCAGGAGAGCCTCGTCGTCGTCCTCAAGGGGATCGTCGCGGGCCAAGGAGTCCGCGTTTTCGTCCTGTTCGGCAACGGCTGCCGTGTTGTCGTCGTCAGACGGAGGAGGGGCCTGGTCGTCGTCCGACAATAAGGATGCGAAGGGGTTGTCTTCGTCGTCCTCATCGTCTGCAAGCAGGTCATCGTCGGTCTCTTCTGCTTCGCTCTGCACCGGTTGGCGAGGCCTGGCCACTGCTGTCTCGCCAAAGGGCGGCGCAACGATTTCTTCCTCGCTTGCCGGAACTATGCCTTCGCCGGAGAGGATCGCCGCCAGTTCGATCGACCGGTCGTGGCCGGCATCGGCGGCGAGTTCGAACCAGGCCAAAGCCTTGGCGTTATCTTGAGGAACCGCCAGGCCCTTGCGGTACATCTGGCCGATATTGAATTGCGAGATCGCGTGACCTGCGACAGCGGCGCGGTGGAACCATTGCGCCGCTTCTCGCGGGCTTTGATTCACGCCCTGGCCGCGCAGCAGCATGTTGGCGAGGTTTGCCTCCGCGCGCACAAGGCCCTGCTCTGCGGCGCGCCTGTACCAGTTCAGTGCGACCTCGAAATTCTGCGGCACCCCGAGACCTAATCGATAGAGGTGACCCAGATTGCGTTGGGCAAACGGGTCGCCGCCCGCGGCCAGCGGCAGCCATTCGTTATAGGCGGTGGTGTAGTCGCCCGAATCGTAGGCCTGGACGCCAGCCTCGAAATCAGCCCAGGCCGGCCCGGCTGCCGTCGCGATCAAAAGCCCAACGGCAGCGGCCGAAGCAAGAAGAGCTGCACGCCACCTGCGGCCGCCTCCGGCGGACGCGGGTGGCGCAGAGCCGGCTATCCGTTGACGATCTTCCAGGTGCCGTCGGCCTGTCGACAAGCCGTGCCGTAGGCTTCTTCGACCTTGCCACCGATCGTCACTGTTTGCTGGAATTCGCGGCATGGTTGCCCGTCATTCTTCGTATAGGTGCGTGTCGGCGTAATGGTACCCGAATTTCCCGAATCGGGGTTGCGCCAAGAATTCGTCGAGCCACTCGGCGACGCCTCCAGCGTCTGCTGGGTCGTCTGGGCCATCGCAAGTTGATCTGCCCGATCGAGTGATTTCCCGACCTCGCTGCCGACCAGAGCGCCGAGGAGCGTGCCGACCGCCGTTGCTGCAAGCTGACCATCGCCTTTGCCGAATTGTGCACCAGCGATGGCGCCGCCGACCGCGCCGATGACCGTACCAGCACCCTGTTTCGGGCCCGTTGTCTCACACGCCGCAACGGCGAGGCCGAGCGCGGCGACAAGAGCGAATTTCCTAAGGGACATGCGAAATCTCCTTCAATTGTCCTTTGCAACCAATAGGTTGCGATGCCCCCAACCCACCGGACGGCCCTTGCCGGTTGAGCGGTCACCATTATATAGAAACGACTTCTGTCTGGCGAAGTTCCCACGTACGCGCCGTGCCAAATCCGTCGAATCGGACCGGGTGACCGTTGGGGCAGGCTTTCAACCCGGGCTCTGGCGCAGGGGGTGCGTAGTGCACATACCGATCCATCAAGATCCCATTACTACGATCAGGGCATGGTTGGATGCAGCGGCCGAGAGCGAGCCGCTCAATCCGACCGCGACGGCGCTGGCGACCGTCGACGAGAACGGCGCGCCGACAGTCCGGATGGTCCTCCTAAAGGATGTTGAGCCGGCCGGGTTGGTTTTCTACACGAACCTGGAGAGCCGCAAGGCACAACACCTCGCAGCCGAACCGCGCGCAGCGCTGTGCCTCTACTGGAAGAGCCTCGGGCGGCAGGTCCGCGTGGAAGGCGTGACCGAGCCAGTCAGCGATGCCGACGCCGACGCGTATTTCGCGTCGCGCGAAAGGGGCAGTCAGATCGGGGCTTGGGCGTCGCGGCAGTCCGAGGTGCTTGCCGATCGCGAGACGCTCGACGCAGAAGTGGCCGACATGGTTCAGCGTTTCGACGGCGCCGACGTGCCCCGACCGGCCTATTGGTCGGGTTACCGACTGGTGCCGTCCACCATTGAACTATGGTGGCAGTTGCCCTCACGCCTGCACGAACGGGTTGCCTATCGCCGCGACGGTTCGGCATGGACCCACGAGTTGCTGTATCCCTAAGCCATGAGCGTACCCGGCACAGCGACCAACGACTCCACGCGAGCAGGCCGCCTGATGCGCAACGCGACCTATGCTTCGGTCGCGGTTGCGCTCTCCCTGATCGTGGCCAAGCTGGCGGCACTCGCGGTGACGGACTCCGTCGCAATTCTGAGTTCGCTCATCGATTCCCTCCTGGATGCGCTGGCGTCGATCATCAACCTGATCGCGGTGCGGCATGCGCTTCAGCCTGCCGACCGTGAGCACCGCTTTGGTCACGGCAAGGTGGAGGCCTTATCGGGACTTGGGCAGTCCGCCTTTATTGCCGGATCTGCGGTCTTCCTCTTGATCGAGGCGGCGCAGCGCCTCGCGCGTCCGACGCCGATCGAAAACGGCGAGATTGGCATTGCCGTATCCGTCTACGCCATCGTGGCCACCGTCGCGCTGGTTCTCTATCAGGGATTCGTGCTGCGCCGTACGCAGTCGCTGGCGATCGCGGCCGACTCGCTCCACTACAGGTCCGACCTTGCGCTCAATGCTTCGGTCATCGTCGCATTGGTGCTCTCCGGCGGTTTGGGGATCACATATGCCGATCCGCTATTCGCGATCGGAATCGCTGGATTCGTGCTCTACAGCGCGTGGAAGATTTTCCGCCGATCGTACGACGAGCTGATGGACCGGGAGTTTCCCGATGACATGCGCCAGCGGATCAAGGATATCGCGACCGCACCAAGCGAAGTCATCGACATGCACGACTTGAGGACCCGTAGTTCGGGGCGGGACTCCTTCATCCAACTGCACCTGGAACTGCCCCGCAATATTTCGCTGGTCGATGCTCATCACATCGCCGATGACGTCGAGGCCCGCTTGCGTGAAGCTTTTCCCGAAGCAGAGGTCATCATTCATCAGGATCCCGAGGGGGTCGACGAGGAACGGGCGGTCTTCCGCTAGCTGCCTAGGTTCGGCGGTGCGGACCGGCTATGATGTTCCGATAACAAGAAGGGGAGGTCCGCGGTCGTGGCCATCAAGATCATTCTCGCACCTATGAGCGGCGCCGAAAGCACCGAGGCGACGCTTGCCACCGCGCTTCAGGTTGGCCGGCATCTCGACGCACACGTCGAGGCCTATCACGTGTCGCTAGACCCGCGCGACAGCGTCGCCTACATGGCCGAGGGCATGACCAGCAACATGATCCAGGACATCATGTCGGCGGTCGAAAAAGAGGGCGAGGAGCGCCGAGAACGGGCGCTCGAGCAGTTCACTAGGCTTTGCGGCGAGGCGGACGCACCCGTGACGGAAAACAGATCCGGCGCCGGGTTTTCGGCAAGTTTTGCTACGGCCGTCGGACGTGAGGACGACCTGCTGGCGGTCCGGGGACGGCTCTCGGATCTGATCGTTGCTGCGCGGTCGGGCGGGAAAGGGGACACCCAGCGCACCACCGTCGAGATTGCCCTTCTGGAAACGGGAAGACCCGTCCTCCTATCGCCGCCGGAAACCCCGAAGCCGTTCGGCAAGACCGTCAGCATCGCTTGGAACGGCAGCCTTGAGGCCGTGCGCGCGATCGGCGCGGGCGCGGGACTTCACTTCCTCGGCGAAGCTGAGCGCGTCGTCGTAATGGTCGTTCCCGAAGCGTTTCGTTCCGCCTCCCATGTCGACGACCTGGTCACCTATCTGGCCTGCCACGACATCAAGGCCGAGGTGGCGCATATCGAGGAGTCAAGTCAGCCGATCGGTCACGTCCTGCTGGAAAAGTCCAAGGAGGTGGGCGCCGACATGATGGTCATGGGCGCCTACACCCACAGCCGTTTGCGCCACCTAATGATCGGCGGGCCGACCAGCGTCGTCCTCCAGCAAGCCGACATACCGGTTTTGATGGCGCACTAGCCGGCTAGGGGAGCGCATAGGCGGTGTGGAGCGACGGCACGCCGTCAGCCCGAACCCGCCCGGTCTCTACCAGATGGATCAGGTGCGAAAGCACCGAGCGTGCTGCCGCTGGATGAAGTCGCGCATCGACATCCGCATACATCCTCCGCACCAGTTCGTCGATGTTGCCCGCTCCATTCCGCAGGCATTCGAGGATCTGTTTTTCTCGTGACTCACGATGCGCGATGTAGGCATGGACGAATGCGTGCGGGTCGCGAATCGCCGGACCGTGGGTCGGCCAATAGATTGCATCGTCGGCATCGAGCAGCTTGTGTAGCGAATGCATATACGACTGCATGTCGCCGTCCGGGGGAGACACAACGGTCGTGGACCAGCCCATGACGTGGTCGCCGCAGAACAGGGTTCGTTCCTCGGGCAATCGGTAACACAGATGGTTCGAGCAGTGTCCGGGCGTGTGGACTGCGTGCAATGACCAGCCGTCGCCACTGATAGAATCGCCGTCGCGCAATGTGATGTCCGGCTTGAATTGATGGTCTGCGCCTTCTTCGACGTCGCCGCCCACCTCCGGTCGACCAGACCCGTGAGGTCCAAAGCCGTGCGTCATGCCGCCAAGGCGGTGTTGCAGCAAACGAGCTGCCGGCGAATGGTCTCGGTGCGTGTGCGTGATGAGGATGTGGGTGACAGATTCTCCATCAAGGGCACGTTCCAGCGCCTGCACGTGGGTCGCAAGATCCGGACCAGGGTCGATGACGGCAACGTTGCCATTGCCGACGATGTAGGTGCCGGTGCCGTAGTAGGTGAACGGCGATGGATTATCGGCGATTACGCGACGAATCAGCGGCGAGAGTCGGTCGACAACGCCGTACTCGAATTCCATTTCACGAACGAAGGGGATGGCCATGCTGACACTTTCTCGCGAGTCTCGTCATTATAGCGTGCTGCTCAAGGCGTGCTTTGGTTCCATAGCAGACGGCGAAAAGCGCATCGATCACATTGGGGAGGGTATGAAGCAGGATTACTCGCAACTAAGCAGACGCCTCTTCCTGGGATCGGGCCTTTCGGTCATTGGGGCCGCAGCGGCTCGCGCGGCAGCACCGACGCCGCGCCAGGCAAGTGGGCCATACTATCCGGATGAACTGCCGCTCGACGCCGACAACGACCTGCTCCAGATCGCCGGGCGTTCCAAACGAGCCGCCGGCGACGTTCTTCACCTTTTCGGTCGCGTGATTCGAGCAAACGGTACGCCTGTGTCGGGCGCTGAGGTTGAGATATGGCAGTGCGATAGCGAAGGACGCTACCATCATCCGCGCGATCCCCGCGGCGGCTCTCAGGCCGATCAGGACTTCCAGGGGTTCGGCAGAACGGTTTCAAGTGGAGAGGGCGGCTACCGCTTCAGGACGATCGTTCCCGCGCCCTATCCCGGACGGACGCCGCATGTGCATGTCCTGGTGCGACAGGGCAGGCGGGACTTCGTAACCCAGATGTACCTAGCCGGGCATTCGGGGAACGAGCGAGACACGCTTTACCGCCGCCTCTCGACTGCCGAGCAGGAGCGTCTTTCGGTCGTCCTGGAACGCGCAGAGGGCGTGGAGCCGGGTGCTCGGCGTTGTTATTTTGAAATCGTTTTGGCCTGACGCGCGGCGCGATTGGTATGGCGTTTGCGTGGTTCCGGCCTACCAGGGCTTGCGTGGACGCGAAACGCATGATCGTGAACCAGATCGGGACGTTGTTCCCGTCGGTGCGCGTTTCAGTGTTTTGCCACGGCACATTTGTGCCGTGAAGTTATCCACAAGAAGATGGCGCGCCTCACGCGGTCTGGACTTGTCGCACAAGGGTGGACGCGTACCATGACCAAAAGCACGGGGAACCGGTAACAGTGGCGCAACGGCGACTGGCCGGCATCCTCGCTCTCGATATTGAGGACTTTGCGTCATTTCAGGCGTCGAACAAGAAAGCGACGCTGTTTCACTTGCGCAATTTTCTCAACATCGTGCGCGACGCGGTGGCTGAAAACCGAGGAAAGCTGTTCTCGGCGGAACGCGACACGTTCCTTGCTGAATTTGCGAGTCCGGTCGCGTCTGTTCATGCCGTGAACGCGATCCACGAAGACATCGCGGCCTATAACGCGGCGACGCGGTCACCGTCGCCATGGCGCTGCGTGAGTTCGCAGAGGCCGGTGCCACGGCGGTGGATGGCAGAACGTTCAAACAGGTCGAGCAACGCGTAGACCTGGAATGGAAGAAGCTGGGCGAGCAGGCGGTAGCCGGCAAGTCGATCAGCGTCATGTGTGGCGTCGAGAACATCGACGCCTATGCGTCTGGCGGTGCTGGTCGCGGACTAGCGGTTGGCCTCGGTCGACGCGGGATCGCCGCCGTCCTTCTCGGCGTCATCCTGATTGCCGTTGCCACGGTCTTCTTCATCCAGCAAGGGCCGATGATGGGCTCCTCCGGGGATGAAGCGGCGCAGGCCGGCGAGTCGCCGTTCGAAGGCTCCGTCCGCGGTTCTCTTCAAAAAGGCTTTGGCGTCAATCGGGCCGGCGGCGACGACGAAGGCCAGGCTTCGCTTGGAAAGACCGGCGGTGAGGCGACCGAGGAGACCGCGCGGGGGCAGGCCCTCAAGGTCGAGATGAAGCTGCCGAACGAGCCGTCAATCGCAGTGCTTCCGTTCGACAATGCGTCGTCAGACCGCTCCAAGGATTATCTTGCGTCCGGCCTCTCGGACGAGGTGTCGACCGCCCTGGCGACGAGTCCGCGCCTCTTCGTCGCCGCGTCACATTCGACCGATGGTTTCGCAGCCTCGCCGGATAGCGTGGCTGCGGCCGCCAAGGCTTTGGGCGTCCGCTTCGTTGTGATCGGCAAGGCCGTTCCGACTGGCGATCGTGTGCGCCTTGCAGTGCAGATGTTGGAGAACGGAGAGAGTGCGCCGCTGATGGTGCGCTCGTTCGATCTCGGGCCTGAAACGTTGCCTACTGCCGGCCGCCGCATCGCCCGTTTGATTGCTTCATCGGTTGGCGCGGCGCTGAGCGCCGATGACACCGCACGTCTGAAGCGACAGGAGACGACGAGTTTGCAGGCTTACGACCTGCTTCTGCGCGGGCACAATGCTATGCGTCAGGAGAATCGTGCCGCCGTCCAGGAAGCTGTTCGCCTCTATGAGGCGGCGATTGAAGCCGATCGCGGTTTTGCGCGCGCATACGAGGCTCTCGCCGGCGCGCACTTGCGGGCGCAGCAATGGGCGGAAGCGGAACGACGTCTCGACGAAGCCTTCGATGTCGCACAACGTGCGGTGGCTCTCGACGACACGCTGCCCGGGGCCTATAGCGTGCTTGGTGCTGGCTACCTGATGCGCGGCGAGTATGACTTGGCGGTGGAGAACGCGCAGAAGGCCGTCTCGATCAACCCGAATTTTGCGGACGGCTACGCGACGCTAGGCGAAATCCTGACCTGGACCGGGGACGCGGAGCGCGGAGCAGAGGAGTTGGAAAAGGCTCTGCGGCGCAATCCGCAACCGCCGTTCTGGTACCTCTTCGCGCTGGGTCATGCGCGGTTCCTGTTGCACAACTATGAGGGAGCAATCGTAGCTTTCCGCAGCGGCATCGAGTCGAACCCGCGATGGTTACCCAACAGGTATTTCCTTGCGGCGAGTTACGCGCATGCGGGCGATGCGGCGAAGGCCGAGTACGAACTAGAGCAAGGGGCTGTGCGCACCGTCATTTCCGCTGTCGCGTCCGGCGACCTGACGCCCTATCGCGATCGTGACGACCTTGACCACTTCCTTGATGCTCTGCGCAAGGCGGGTGTCCCCTAGGGCATCCAGTCGAGCGTGTCTTCGGTTCGCCTGCTCGGCAGATATTCAGCCGCAACCCATCCGGCATAGCCGGAGTCGTCAATTGCACGAAAAGCCTCCAGAAAGTCTATCGTTCCGGTTCCCGGTTCGTGCCGTCCGGGCGCGTCGGCGAACTGGATGTGGGCAATCCTGTCGACCAGACGGCTGATGGTCTCGGACAGACGGTCTCCCATGATGTGCATGTGATATAGGTCGTACTGCAGCGCGAGGTTCTCGTTTCCGGCCGCGTCTATTAATGCAATCCCTTCGCCGGACGTCTTGATCATGAAGTCGGGTCGGTCCTCCGCGTTGATGGGTTCGACCGCAACCTTGACTCCAAGGGGCGCGAATGCATCCGCTGCATAGCGCGCATTCTCGATCAGTGTCGCTCGGCAATCCGCGGGGTCACACTTGGCCGGAAGGAGGCCGGCAAGAAGATTGACGCAACGTGGGCGAAGGGCCTCGGCGTAGAGCCGCGCCTCGGCAACCGCCGCGCGGAACTGGCCCTGCCGGCCGGGAACAGATGCCAAGCCCGGCCCGCCTGACAGAAGGTCGCCGACGGGGATGTTGATGACCGAGACGTGCAAGTTGGTGGCGTCGCGCGCCGCGAGCCAGTCATCGACCGGCAGGTCGTACGGAAACTGCACTTCGAAAGCCTCGAAGCCGCAATCCGCCGCGGCGCGAACGCGGTCCAGCGGCGCGTGCTCGTTGAAGAGTGTTGTGAGGTTTGCTGCGAAGCGTGGCATCAGCGACCGACCATCGCGCAAGCGATCCGCGCTGCAAGCTTGGCGTTGCTTTTCAGAAGCGCAACGTTGGCGCCAATCGTGGCGCCACCACTCAAGGCAGCGATCCTGGCCAGCAGGAAAGGTGTGACGTCTCTTCCGGATACGCCTCGGGAACTGGCCTCGGCCAGCGCCTCGCTTGTCCACGACGCCACGGACGCTTCATCAAGCGCCGCATCCTCCGGAACCGGATTGGCGATGACGAGCCCGCCGGTGTTCGGCAGTTCGTCGTGAATTGCGATCATTCGCGCCGCTGCCTCCGGCGTGTCGACGCGGGTGTTTACGGGCAACCCGCTGTCGCGGGAAAAGAACGCGGGAAAGCGATCGGTCAAGAAACCGGCGACCGGCACACCTTTCGTCTCCAGGACTTCCAACGTGCGTGGCAGGTCAAGAATTGACTTCGCGCCGGCACAAACCACGGCAACGGGCGTTCGGCCGAGTTCGTCGAGGTCCGCGGAGACATCCATCGACTCTTCGCCGCCACGATGAACGCCGCCGATGCCGCCGGTCGCCATAACGCGTATGCCAGCCGCGTGCGCGCACAAGATCGTGCCAGCCACGGTAGTGGCACCATCTGCATCGCGCGCCAAGACAGACGCAATGTCGCGACGGCTGACCTTCGCAATGGATTTGCTCTCGGAGATTCTTCGGATTTGCGCTTCGGTGCAGCCGACGATCACCTCGCCGCCGAGGATGGCGATAGTGGCCGGCGTCGCTCCTGCGGCGCGAACTGCCTCTTCGCAGGCCAGCGCGGTCTCGACGTTGGCCGGCTCCGGCAGGCCGTGGGCGATGACGGTCGATTCGAGCGCGACAACTGGTCCGCCGCGTTCCAGCGCATCGCGCACCGCGCCATTGATGGCGAGCGGCAGGGGCATCAGCTTATTACCCGCTGTGCGGCGCGTTCGGCAACACGGGCCGGTGTCAGGCTGGGATCATTGGGGCCATCCACCTCCACGGTCAGGCTCGCAGTGGCCAGGCCGTCTATGAGGGCGTCCCGTCTCGACTTGCCGGAAAGAATTGCGGACAGCGCACCTGCAGAGAATGAATCACCGGCTCCAACGACGTCGCGGGCAGCGCCGGGGATCGCTGGAAGGTAGTCCTGCTCATCGCCGCAGACTACAAGGGCGCCTCGAGGTCCCAATGTCACGAAGGCCGTCCCCACACCCTTCTCGCACAAGTCAATTCCGGCCCGTCGCGCGTCTTCTTCGGTCTGGATGTCGATGCCGCTCAAGACGGACGCTTCGGCACGGTTGGCAAAGATGACATCGAAACGCTCCAGGACGGGTGCGAGCCTCGAGGCTTTCGGGGTCGACACCGTGCTTCCGACGAGAATTGTGCTTTCGGGGACATTTGTCGTCGCCGCATCGAGGCAGGATGGCGGCAAGTTTGCTTCAACAAACCGAGCGTTGCAGTTCCAGGAAAGAGCTGCCTCGAGCGCCTCCGGCTGGATTCCGTCGTAGATTCCCATATCGGCGAGGCCGATCAGAAGTTCGCCGTCTCGGTCGAGGACCGCGGTGTAGCTTGCCGTTGTCGCATGTTCGAGGTGAAGCATGCCGCTCGCGTCGATGCCGTCGATAGAGATCGCGCGCAGGAGATGCTCGCCGCCGGCATCGCCGCCGATGGCTGCGGTCAGTCGCACAGCATTGCCTAGACGCACCAGATTGGCAGCAACATTTCGCGCCACGCCACCGAAGGCCTGCCGCGTGATGACGGGGTTCGACGTGCGTAGAACCAGTTCGCCGATACAACGCGCCGTGCGATCCAGATTCGCGGCACCAAGGCAGGCAATCGAAAGCATGCGTCTCTGTCCTAGGGGTCTTGGGCCTTCGTGACTAGAGTAGCGGAGGCTGAGTGGCAAGAGGCGCCACACTGCGGTGGTCAACGGGGAGGGCGACGTGAACGACAACTCGCGCGGGCATGAAGGTTGGCCGGATGATCGCGCCGCGCTGGAAGCGCAACTGACCTACTGGCGCGCGCCCGAGGGCGTGGTTCGCGCTTATGCGGATGGCCCATCCGGTCAGATTCACTATCGATATTCCCAACCCGAGATCCCTGAGCGGACCACGGTCGTCCTTCTGCATCAAACACCGTCATCGGGTCGCTGCTGGGAGGGCGTCATGAATGTCCTCGGCAGGACGCGCGTGGTGATTGGGCCCGATACGCCCGGCTTCGGTGATTCGGATGAGCCGCGGGATTTGCCTTCGATTCAGGACTATGCGTCCGCAATGATCGCGTTGATCGACGGCCTGTCGCTGCCTAGGGTCGACCTGGTGGGCGATCATACGGGTGCGAAGATCGCAGCCGAGATCGCATTGCAGCGGCCAAGGCTCGTGCGCAAACTGGTGCTCTATGGGGCGCCGGTTTACACCGAGGCACAGCGCGAGGCCCAACTCACCAAGCTACGGGAGAAACGCAAGGAGGCCGGCGCGCCTTGGCCGCTTGACGGTGGTTTTCTAACGGAGCGATGGGCCGCGCTCCGCGCCCACTACGAGTTCAAGGCGCCAGCACCTTTGGTGGACCGAGACTTTGCCGAGACCTTGCGCGCACAGCGCCGTGCCTGGTGGGGTTATCACGCAGCTTTCGGCTATTCCCATGCCGATGTTCTTCCGAAATTGACGCAACCGCTCTTGTTACTATCGGCGAACGATGGTCTTTGGGAGGAGACGCATCGGGCAGCGCAACTTGTTCCGGGTGCAAAGGTGATTCACCGGGCGGAATGGCAGGTCGGTGCGATCTCGCTCCAAGCGGATGCGGTTGCAACGGCCCTTTGCAACTTCCTCGATGACGAACCCGCACGCGAGGTCTCCCGTATCGTGCCGTCGCAGCCGTCAGGAAACGACCTCCATCGGCTGTTCGTTCCTGCCGAAGGTGGCCAGATTCACATGAGGGCGGCGGGCAAGAGTGGCGATCTTCCGCCCCTGGTCTGCTTTCACATGAGCCCTCGATCGAGCGCATACTACGAGCCGCTGATGTCAGAGCTTGCTGGGAGACGGCAGGTCTTCGCCCCAGACACGCCAGGCTACGGCGAATCGTTCAAGCCCAACAGGCGTAGCGAGGTCTCCGACTACGCGCGAATCCTTTCCAGTGCGATCGATGCGCTGGGTTTCGAGACCGTCGACGTTCTGGGCGATCATACGGGCACCAAGATCGCAATCGAGTTGGCTGACCAGCGGCCCGACCTCGTGCGCCGCATCGTGATGAACACAGCAGGCGTCTACTCCGCAGAAGAGCAGCAGGCGTGGCAGGGCCGCATGGGCACGATCGAGCCGCAGCCGGATGGGAGCCACCACGCGGCACTTTGGGATCGCTACCAGAATCTCAACAAGGGCAAGCTGTCTGCGGACCAGATCGCCGGTCGCTATTTCGAGACCGTTAGAGCCGGCCCGTGCATGTGGTGGGGACCGCGCGCGGCCAATCTCTACGATCTTGGTGCAGTGCTGCCGGACATCGACCAGGAAATCCTGCTGGTGTGTTCCGAAGAGGACACGCTGATTGCGCCGACCCGCCGCGGCGCCGGATTGCTCAACAACGGGACCTATCGCGAGTACGCGGGGTTTGGCAACGCCATGTTGGAGGATCATGTCCCTGAAATTGCGCGCGACATTGATGCTTTTCTGTCGCGATGAGTTCGGGGACCGGGAAACGTGATTTTCCCTCGGGGACCGACTCGGATAGAATCCCGGTACACTCTCCGAAAAACTGAGATCAGTAGACTCGCCCAAGGCGCAAGCCTTGCTTATGCTCCCAGCGCCCGATGGGGCCAACACGGAGAGAACACGCATGATGGGTGATGCCGCGCTGTATTGGCGCAAGCCTGACAACGTCAAACGCGCCTACGTGGACGGCCGCTACGGCCAAATGCACTACCGGATCGCGGTACCGCCCCACGAGGATTCTTCGGACCATCCGCCAATCCTGTTCTTTCACCAAAGCCCTTCATCGGGGCGGCCGTTTGAGGGGCTGGTGTCCGAAATGGGGCGCGACCGTGTCGCCATCGCCGTCGACACACCGGGTTTCGGCGATTCAGATCCACCCCCGGCACCGCCGACGATTGCCGACTACGCCGCGGCGATGACGAGTTTCATCGAAGCCTTGGGACTCGAGAAGGTCGACATCTTGGGCGACCACACGGGTGCAAAGGTTGCGGTGGAGCTTGCTTTGCAGCAGCCCGATCGGGTGCGCCGGTTGGTGTTTAACGCCTGTCCGGTATACTCGCCCGAGAAGATGGCGGAAATGATGACTCATCTGGAAGCGGAACGTCCCAAGGATGTGATCCCCGACGATGGCAGTCATATCCTGCACCGTTGGAAGGGCACCAAGGGGTGGTACAAGGACGATGCCCCAATGGAACTCTACAATCGCGATTTTTGCGAGAGTCTGCGGGGGCTTGATCTTGCCTGGTATGGACACAACGCGGCATTTGCCGTCAACCACGCCGACAATCTGCCGCATGTTAGCCAGCCGATCCTGATTCTGTGCCCGGACGACGGACTTTGGGAGGCGACGAAGGCGGCGGAGCCGCATCTCAGGAACGGCAGGCTACTGGAATTGCCCCAGTTTGGAATGGGCGCGGTGTCGCAGCATTCAATCGAACTGGCGAAGATTCTGAGAGGCTTCCTCGACGGGCCTGCCGACGACGGCATGCCGCGTGAACCGGCTCGGAGCGCGCCAGCCGCGCCCGAGCTGCCACCGAGGCCGGTGGTGCGGCGCTTCTTCGATACGCGCGAGAAGCAGGTTCATCTCCGTAGCGCCGAGCCAGCCCAAAGCGGCAGAGGCGTTCCGGTGCTTTGCCTTCACATGAGTCCCGTATCGAGCCGGAACTTCGAGCCGATTCTTGAACGTCTGGGTTCCGACCGACTTGCGTTCGCCCCGGACATCCCTGGCTTCGGCGAATCAGAGGCGCCGTCGCGACGTCCTTCAATCGCTGACCTCGCCGACATCATGACGGATGTGATCCGCGCCGTTGCCGGCAACGGGCCGGTCGATGTGCTCGGCGACCATACGGGGGCGGTGATCGCGATCGACCTCGCGGCGCGTCACCCGGATCTGATCAGGAAAGTCGCAGTCAATACCGTGCCGTACTTCAATGCGGAAGAACGTGCGGCACGTCTAGCGCACACACATTACGTCGAGCCGTCGCCCGACGCCAAGCACCTTGCCGACAAGTGGTCTGGCATGGTGAAAGCCTACAAGCCGTCGATGAGCATGCGCGAGGTCGAGCGCAATTTCGTCGAGGCATTGCGCGGCGGGCCATTCGGGCATTGGGGCCACCACGCCGTGTTCTCGTACGACATGGATGAGATCCTGCCGAAGGTTGCGCAGCCGATGCTGATCCTGCGGCCGAATGATGGTCTTGAAGAGAACACGCAGCGGGCGCTGCCGTTGATCCAGAACGCCAAGATGATCGACTTGCCTCAGTACGCCTACGGCTACATGGAGCAGCACGCCGACGAAATCGCGGGCTATCTGCGAGAGTTCCTCGACGTCTGAGCATGCACGCGGTCTGGTCCAGTCTGCGTGCGATCAAGCGCGGCTACGCGCCGTGTCGCTTCGGACAAGTGCACTACCGGATCGCGGTTCCGAAGGCCGCGTCGCGGACGCCGCTCGTTCTCTTCCATCAAACGCCAACGTCGGGCCGCTGCTACGAAGGCCTGATCGCTGAGCTCGGACGCGATCGTGTCGCGGTCGCCATGGATACCCCAGGGTTCGGGTCGTCCGATCCACCGCCTCACCCGCCGACGATTCAAGACTACGCAGCCGTGGCCGGCGAATTGTTTGATGAACTGGATCTCGGTTCCGTCGACGTCATGGGCGATCACACCGGCGCCAAGATCGCGCTCGAGACCGCGATTCAACGACCCGACCGGGTGCGCCGCGTCGTTCTCAACGCCGCGCCAGTCTACAGCGACGAAGAACTTGAGACCCTGAAGCGGCAGGACGTTGCGGTAGAGAATTTCGGCGAAGCCGGAGAACACATTCTTGCACGCTGGAACTGGGCGATGAAACAGCGGGCACCGGAAACGCCACTCGAGGCCGTGTTGCTGGAGGTCGCCGAATCGCTTCGCGCGGGAGCCAATGTCTGGCATGGCCATCACGCGGCGTTCGGCTATCAGCATCGTGATGGACTGCCGAAGGTGATGCAGCCGCTTCTGGTGCTGCATGCGAAGGACGATCTGTGGGTGCCGACCGCGCGCGCACGTCCACTCATTAGCAATGGGCGAATGGTCGATCTGCCCCAATGGGGGCGAGAGATGCTGTTGCTGCGCTACCGCGAGGTGGCCGAAATCGTCCGCGGTTTCCTGGATGAGGCCTAGTCCTTCCTGGCGCTTCGGCGGTGCCGGTCGGCGAAAGCTTTGAGCTGGCGTTCTGCCGCGCCGAACGAGTCGCGGATGGCGACCTGCGGATCCTCGTGGTTCGTCTTGTTGTCGTGGCTCTTGTCGACAACGATCTCTGCACCGTCCGGTAGCGCCAGGTCGATGCGGACCTGGTAGTGCTTGCCGTGGTTCTTGTGCTGGTGCGGCGCGTCGAAGGTAACGCGACAGCTGGTGATGCGGTCGTAGAATTGCTCCAGCTTGGCGACGCGTTCCCGGATGACTGTCTCAAGTGCGGGGGACGATTCCATGTTGTGAAAGGTGATCTGCAACAGTGTTTCCATGGCGTACTCCCTCAATGAACCGGAATCTGACCGGCAGCCTAGTGAATCTTGGGAGCAGTGGCGCGCATAGACAAGAGGGAATGCTGTGCTTTCGGATCGGCGTGATAGGGTAGATTTGCCGTCTCTCCGTTCCGCTTTCCTTGGCGGTCCCCTTCGAATGCGCCCATGAAACCAGCGATACCAGGAACCCTGCTGGAAGCAGTGCCGCCCCGCCTGCGCGGCGTCTTGTTCATGCTGATCGCGACCATGCTGTTTGCCGGCATGCAGGGTACGGTGCGATATGTCGCGCAAGATCTGCACCCGATCGAGGTTGCGTTCTTTCGCAACTTCTTCGGCCTCCTCGTTGTGGTGCCTCTTGTCTATCGGGCCGGCATCGGAGTTCTGCGCACCGACCAGATCAAGTGGCACGCGGCGCGGGGCGCGCTCCAGACTGCCGGGATGATGCTGTTCTTCACCGCATTGACCCTGGCACCTCTTGCACAAAACGTCGCGCTTAGCTTCACCGCACCATTGTTCACCACGATTCTGGCGATCCTCCTGCTGGGCGAGCGCGCCGGCTGGCGGCGATGGGGTGCTCTGCTGGCCGGTTTCGCGGGAGCCTGGATCGTGATCCGACCGGGATTCGCGGAGGTCAACATCGGGACGATGTTCATTCTCTTGTCGTCGTGCACCTGGGCTGGATCGATGATCATCATCAAGGTTCTGTCGCGTACGGAATCGAGTCTCACGATCACGGCCTACATGGGAATCTTCATGGCGCCACTGTCGCTGCTACCAGCGCTATTCGTGTGGCAGTGG
>JAYOEZ010000009.1:49455-57420 GCA_038116985.1 Alphaproteobacteria bacterium
GATTCCTACACCGGGCTCGTCGGCGTCGAACACGACGTCATCAACGACGGCGACCGGGAAATCGTCTTCATCGAGATCGAACTGAAGTAGCTCAGCTCTCCGCCGGACGGACGTCGGCTGCCCCTTTGCGCCGCGCTTCGCGGAAGGCGATATAGGTCGTCGATGCGAAAATCACGGCACCGCCGGCCCAGGTCCAGAGGTCCGGAATCTCGGCGAATACCACGAAACCGATGACCGATGCCCAAATCAGACGCGTGAAGTCGAATGGCAACACCGCTGTCACTGCTACCTGCGCTATTCGTGTGGCAGTGGCCGAACATGGAGCAGTTTCTGTATCTGGCGCTGATCGGCGCGTTCGGTGGCATTGGTCATCTTGCCCTGGCGCAGGCCTTCAAGGAGGCAGATACGACAGCGGTGCTGCCGTTCGATTTCACGCGCCTGATTTGGGCGTCGGTCATCGGTTTCGTGGTATTTGCGGAGATTCCGGACCTCTGGACTTGGGCCGGCGGCGCGGTGATTTTCGCTTCGACGACATACATCGCCTTCCGCGAAGCGCGGCGAAAAGGGGCGGCCGATGTCAGGCCGGCCGAGAGTTGAGTTACTTCAGTTCGATCTCGATGAACACGATTTCCTGGTCGCCGTCGTTGATGACGTCGTGTTCGACCCCGACGGGCCCGGTGTAGGAATCGCCCGCCGCAAGTTCGCGGTAGAAGTCGGTCTCGTTCGGCGGCGTTTCGATAAGCAGGCGTCCCGTGGTCATCGGGACGACGACGTAGTCGTGTTCATGTCGGTGCCAGCCCGTCGCGGAACCAGGTGGGAAGCGCCATTCCCAGACCTTCACGCGGTCGTCCTCGTGCTGCTTGGTCTGGATGGCCTGGGCCCATTTTTTCTCGGTCATGTTGGTGCTCTACGGGTTGGCGATGACGACGCGGACGACGCGTCCGACAACCTCGGCGCCGTCCTTGGGATAGATCGTTTCGTGGCCGGGCTCGATGCTGTCGGGTTCGAGCCGTGACGGATTGGCGCGGTAGCGCTTGAAGGTCGCCTCGCCGCCAATGCGGAAGATGTAGCACCGGCCATCCGAAAGATCCCGGTCGTAGTAGTCTACGACGATCATGCTGCCGTGCGGTGCGACGCGGCTCATGCTGTTGCCGCGAACCTGCAGAGCAAAGAGAGACTCGCGTTTGTAGGGAACGACGACACGTTCGGTGACGTCGCTAAAGTGAGAGGGTTCGAGCGCTTCGGTCAGCTGGCCTGCCTGCACCCAGGAAATAAGCGGTACCTCGAACACGGGTTCGGCGCTGCCGGTCATGTTCGAAAGGCCGGCGAGCTCCAGCACCTCGCTTTGTGTGACCGGGGGCTGGCCGCGTCCGACCAGGGCCTCGATCAGCCGGTGCACCAGTTCGGTCGGCAGGTAGGCCTTGTGATAATGCTCGCGGGACTCGTAGCGCTGATACCCGGACGCTGCGCGGTAGCCGATGGCGCGGGCCAAGGTGTCCATGGAGTAGCCGGCGCGCTTCCTGAGTGCGCGCAGGCGATCGGTAATGTGCTGTTCTTCGGACACGCCTCTTCCCCCAGAGCTACGCATCTTACGAAGGCATTTTGCCGACAACAACCCATTTCAACGCGAAATGCATTGACGGGGACAGGCGAGGAGGCGATATACGCAAAATGCATACAACACGACTTCATCTCGGGACGGCGCGCTCCCGCCTTCGCAAAATGCATAGAAGGCGTGGAAGTCGGCGGTTTTGCAACCTTTCAGCGCGCATTCAACCCCTCGATCCGGACTTCGATGCCGGCCAGCAGCGCTTCCTCGAAGGCTGGTTGCGGGCCGAACACATGGCACCGGTGCCGCGGCGCCAAGACGATTGACCCCTTGCCAAGGAGATCGCCCGATGACGAATGCCCGTTCCCGCGCTGCACGTTCCCGCCGCCATCGTCGCCGCGCCGCGCGCACGCGGCGAGCCGAGACCGTGCCGACGCGGCAGACAATCGCGCGACTACGGCCCGATCCGCTTTGGGTGCTGTTGCAGCGCGGCACCCTGAACCAAGAGCCAGTTGATGCGGCGCACGACATTCGCGCGGCGTTCGAGCAGATCGCGTCTCCCGTGCGCATGCGCGCCATGCGCACGATGACGACATCCGATGGGACATCCTTCGACATGTCCAAGACCTTTTGGGGAGCGATCTTGACGGGTCTATCAGCTGTCTTTGGCGTGTTCGGCGTGGAGATCAGCGGCGCAGAGCAAGCCGTGCTTGTCGACTCGGTCGCCACCGCAGGGGCTGTCATTGGCACCATCCTTGCGCTCTATGGGCGCGTCAGGGCGGTCACTCGGGTCGGCTTGCGGCGTGCCTAGCTGCTGCTACCGGGGATCGGAAAGAGATTCAGAACAAGCGATGGTGCCGAGTTGGCGATAGCAAGGGCCTGAACCCCAAGCTGCTGTTGCACTTGAAGGGCCTGTAGCTTCGCGCTCTCTTCGGCGAGATCCGCATCCACGAGGCTACCGATCCCCTCTTCGACGACGTTGATCAGTGACGTAGTGAACTGGGACTGAATCTCGATCCCTGTGGCGGAAGCTCCCAGCGCTGCCAGTTTGTCCGCGGCCAGTTCGATCGCGGTTTCGATTGCACTCAGCGCGTTTGCTGCTGCCGAACTTGTCGAGAGACTGGCGGTGTTTATTCCAAGTGTAGTCGTGTCCAACGATTGAGCGCTCACAGTGATGACGCTCCCGTCAATGCTGCTCAGGACGTCCAGATTGCTCGCGTTCCCTGAGATCAGGTTTACGTTGTTGAAATCGGCGGTGCCGACGATGGTCTCGATTTGTGATCGAAGCTGCTGGAAATCGTTATCCAGCGCACTTCGAGACGAGGTGTCCAAGCCGGACTGATTGGCCTGAACGACCTTTGCCTTTATCTCCGTGAGCAGGTCTGTTATCGCCTGTCCGGCAGAAATCGCGACGGAAACGATGGAATCTCCGTTGGCCAGCGCGGTCTTAACGGCGCCGAATCCCGCAACATCACCGCGAAGGCGGGTCGCGATCTGAAATGTCGCGGCATCGTCCTCCGGCCCGCTGACCTTGAGCCCGGTCGTGATTCTGAGCTGAGTCGTCTCAAGCTTCTTACCGAGAATCGTCAACTGCTGCAGCGCTATGTTGGCGCTGGTGTTTGTGTTGATCGACAGACCGTCAACCATGCGTCGCCCTTCGTTTGAAGCGCCCGGTTCTCGCCCGCAGGTTGCGGATGATCCTTCTGATCCAAACTGACGCTGTGCAGCACACATGTGCTGCGTACAGTCAGGCAAATTCTTTGCTGAGGAGCGGCGGTACAGCGGCTTCTGCTGACCCTGTCTGCCATTAGCTGGCGTGCCGTGTCGCAATCAAAGCAGAAGTTAGACCGCTGGGCAACGCAGAGATGTCTTGGATTTTAGCTAATTACTGTTATTCGCGCGCAGATCGGCGCAGACTCTCAAGTTCTTCGAGCGTGCGTGGCCAGTCCTTCTTCAGGAGTCGTGACATCGAACGGTCGGCGAGCAAGACGCCGTTTGTCTGGCACGTCGCACAGTAGTTGGTTTCGTTGTCGGCGTAGGCGATGCGCTGCACCAGGCTTCCACACACGGGACACGGCTCTCCAAAGCGGCCGTGGACTGCCATCTCCTCACGAAAGGCGGTCACCTTCGGCGGCCAACCTTTGTTCCCCTCTGCTTCCTTCGCCAGCAGCGCGAGCCAGTCGGTCATGACCTCGCGTACCGCGCGGTAGAGATCCGCGACTTCTTCGTCGTCCAACTTGGTCGTCCAGGTAAGCGGAGATAGCCTCGCGCGGTGAAGGATTTCGTCTGAGTATGCGTTCCCGATACCCGAAAAGATGCGCGGGTCCGTAAGAGCCCGCTTTACAGTGTGATTCGTTTCCCGAAGTCGTTCGCCGAACTCACCCACGGAGCATGTCAACACGTCGAGCCCGCCGGGATCTAACTCGGCAAGACCGTCGTCGCCTTTGATGACGTGAAAGGAAGCCCGCTTCTTGGAGCCCGCTTCCGTGAGAACGAGACTGCCGTTCTCGAAATCAAGAGCCGCAAGGCTTTGCCTGCCCTTCAAGGGCAATGCTCCCTCCTTCCAGTGCAGTCTTCCCGCGATCATCAAGTGCACCACCAGTCGAAGGTCTTCCTCGAACACCAGGACGATTCGCTTTCCAACATTTGTGACGGACGTCAAAGTTTGCTGCTTCAGTAGGCTGATACTCGGAGACACAGTGCGGACGAGGAAAGGGTTTGCAACGCGGACATCGTACAGGCGGCGCCCGCCCGCCTTGCCTCCGATGCATGACACGTAGGTCCGAATGTCGGGAAGTTCCGGCATCTCGGGGATCGCCTTTCCATTGACCCGTCGGCACCATCTTGTGCTACCTGTGCTGTCACTGCCAAGGAGGATTGGGTGGAAGATCAATTGCAGACAGTAACGAGCTTTGTCGACGCCATTATCGACTTTGCTGTCGCCTATGGGCTCCAGATCGCTGGTGCCATTCTCATACTCATCCTTGGTCTGCGCTTGGCGCGCTGGGCGGGTCGCAAGATCACGGCGCTCGCAGAGAGCCGGCAACTCGATCCGACGTTATCCCGCTTCTTCGGTACCGTAGTCCGGTTTCTACTTGTCGCATTTGTGCTGGTGATTACTCTCGGCAACCTTGGAGTGGAACTCGCTCCGATCGTCGCGTTCGTCGGTGCCGCCGCGCTTGGCGCGAGCTTTGCCGTTCAGGGTGTCCTGTCCAATTACGCCGCGGGTCTCGCTTTGATTTTGACGCGCCCATTCGTCGTCGGAAATACGATCCGTGTTCAGGATATCTCCGGCGTAGTTTCCGAAATTTCTCTCACGACAACGATCCTCACAGGCGAGGATGGCGAACGTATCCTTGTTCCCAACAAGGAGATCATCGGTCAGGTCCTTGTTAACTCAAACGAGCTGCGCGTGGTCGAAACCAGGATTGCCGTTGAGGACGAAACGGAGCTCGATGTCGCGTTCGAAGCGCTAGAAAAGGCGCTGGAGGGCACGCCTGGGGTCGCCAGCAAGCCGCCTGCGCGTGTGGGACTGCACGATTTTACCTATGGTGGTTTTGTGATCGGTCTTCGTTTTTGGGTGCCGAGCCTGCAGTACTTCGAGGTGCGCTATGCCGCAAATCAGGCAGCTCACCGTGCGCTTCGAGAGAAGAATGTTGCCCTCCTCCCAGCTTCTGGACTTGCCCTCTCGGGCGATAGCTTGGCCGGCGACGAGGCCTAGGCTCAGGCCTTCCCTTCGGCCGTAAGCGCACGATCGTCGATCGGAAGGTTCACAAGTCCCGCGAATGCGCCCAGCGCAACTGAAATCCACCAAACCGGGAGATAGTTCCCGGTCATGTCGAATACCATCCCGCCCAGCCAAACACCCGCAAACGCCCCTATCTGGTGGCTGAAGAAAACGATGCCGAAGAGAGTCGCCAGGTATCTGGGGCCGAAGATTCTCGCCACGATGGATGAGGTGAGTGGAACCGTCGAGAGCCACAGCAGTCCGATCACCGCCGCAAATCCGTATGTCGTCCAAACGGAAAGGGGCAGAAGCAGATATATCGCCATGGCGACGGCGCGCCCGATGTAGAGGCCGCTCAGGATCTTCTTGTCGCGGAACCGTCCGGCATAGGCACCGGCGAGATACGCCCCGACGATGTTAAAGAGGCCGACGATAGCCAGCGCCCAGGCCGCAGTAGCACCGGGGAGCCCGTGCCCCGTCAGGTACGCAGGCCAGTGAGTTGAGACGAATGCGACATGGAACCCGCATACGAAGAAACCTGACAGCAACAGCCAGTATCCGCGGTGGCCGCCTGCCTCTCTCAAGGCTTCGCCGAGCGTCTGTTGACGTCCGATGCGATCAGGTTTGCCCGTTAGTGCTGCCGACGCTGGCACCATCACAGCTGCGATGACTCCGAGAATCACCAACGCAGTGGGCCATCCGTAGGTCGACAGGAAGGCCTGACCGAGCGGGACAATCAGGAACTGCCCAAGTGAACCCGCGGCGGTGCCCATGCCCAGCGCCCAACCAACCTTGTCCGGCGGTACCAGCCGCGAGATGGCTGCCAGAACCACGGCGAATGAAGCTCCCGACATGCCAAGCCCGATCATGACGCCAGCGGTCATGTGCATTGCCCACGGCGTCGTCGAAATCGACATGAGCACGACCCCGGACGCGTACAACACCGCACCAACGGCCAAGACTCTTCCCGAACCGTAACGATCGGCAATTGCGCCTGCGAAGGGTTGTCCCAGCCCCCAAAGGAGGTTCTGGATGGCAATGGAGAACGCGAATACCTCGCGACCCCAGCCTAGGTCAGTCGACATCGGGTCGAGAAAGAGTCCGAATCCTGAGCGTACGCCCAGCGATAGCGCAGAGATCGTGCATCCGGCCGCAACGATGATCGCAATATTTCTCATGGGCGACACTCGCTTCTATGAGCCCGGGTGGTCGCGTCGCCAGTCCCACGGTGCGTCAAAAGGACCCTGCCAGATTCCCCTGCGGTTGGTCCGGGCATCTTCCTGCGCTCGATGCAAAGTTGGATCTGCTTGAGGTAGGGCCATCGCCAGGCCCTGAAACACCATTTCGTAGCTGAGGCTGTTTCCGCCACGCACCATACACATCGCCGCTGGGAGGCCCCCTTGTTCTTCGTTGGTGAGACGACAGCGTAGAAAGCCGCGTTCTTCAAATAGGCGGACCAGGTGAAGGCGGGCGCTCAGGCCGCAACTCCACTCTGCGGTTTCGCGTGTCCCGGGGCCGCAGCGCTGTCTATCTTCAACTGCATCGATTCCAGCGAGGCGAATGGTGATGTCGCCTACGTCGCGCGAGGATACTGCCAGAGTGTCGCCATCTATGGCCCGGGCGCTCGCGAAGAACCATCCCTCTGCTGCAATGCTTTCACGAGACAGGAATGCAGCGGTGAGTAGCAAAATGATGGCGATGAGCCTCGGCAGAGCGATCATTGTTTCAGCATGCCTGCGGTCGATGCGACACTATACGGGGCCTCGCTGGGGAGGCCAGAAGAGGAAGATCATGGCGGCGCAGAAATCCTACGAAATCGCACTGATACCAGGGGATGGAATTGGCAAAGAGGTGGTTCCCGAGGGGGTCAAGGTAGTTGATGCGGCGGTCGCCAAGGTTGGCGTCTCGATCAAATGGCGCGAATTTGATTGGAGCTGCGAGCGTTTCGAGCGAACCGGCAGCATGATGCCCGAGGATGGCATTGACCGTTTGCGCGAGTTTGACTCGATCTTTCTGGGCGCGGTGGGCTTTCCTGGCGTGCCAGACCATGTCTCTTTGTGGGGCCTGCTCATTCCGATCCGCCGCAGCTTCGATCAATACGTCAATCTTCGCCCGGTTCGTCTCTTTCAAGGGCTAAAGTCGCCTCTCGCTGGTAGAGAGCCAGGATCCATCGACTATTGGATCGTTCGTGAGAACGTGGAAGGCGAGTACTCCGAAGTTGGCGGTCGACTCTACGCAGGTACCGATCGGGAGACCGTCGTCCAGGAAAGTGTCTTTACACGCTCAGGCGTGGACCGAATTCTCAGGTACGCTTTCGATCTGGCGGCCCGAAGAACGCGCCGAAAAGTCACTTCGGCAACGAAGTCGAATGGCATCATCCACACGATGCCGTTTTGGGATGAGAGGTTTCGCGCTATCGCCGGCGAGTATCCAGACGTAGAAAGCGACCAGTTCCACATAGACATCCTGACAGCTCACTTTGTACAGCATCCGGACTGGTTTGATGTCGTTGTAGGGAGCAACCTGTTTGGGGACATCCTGTCGGATCTTGGGCCAGCGACGACGGGCACAATCGGGATTGCGCCGTCCGGAAACATCAATCCAGATCGAGCGATGCCCTCGATGTTCGAACCGGTTCATGGCTCCGCCCCGGATATTGCGGGTAAGGGGATTGCGAACCCGATCGGAC
>JAYOEZ010000010.1:0-52977 GCA_038116985.1 Alphaproteobacteria bacterium
CAACGTTGCGGAGTTCCCGGACGGTGCCAGGCCAGACATGATCCCTTAGCGCCCTAAGCACCGAGCGGCGAAAGCCATGGAACACCTTCCAGCCCAGTTCCTGCGCCATCGATTGGCCGAAGTGCGAAGCGAGGAGGGGGATATCCTCCTGCCGTGCGCGAAGCGGCGGCACCGTCAGCACCGCGAAACTCAACCGATCCAACAGGTCATGCCGAAATCGGCCGCGGTCGGCAGCGTCGGGCAAGTCGATGTTGGTGGCGCCGATCAGGCGCACGTCTGTGTCTACCGTCTCATTGCCGCCGACCCGCTCGAAGCTACCGTACTCGACTGTACGCAGAATTTTCTCCTGGACGGTGAGGCTCGCATTCGCGATCTCGTCGAGAAAAAGACTGCCCCCGTCCGCCGATTCGAACCGGCCCGCGCGCCTGCGGGTTGCGCCGGTGAACGCCCCGGCTTCGTGCCCGAAGAGCTCACTCTCAAGAAGGCCTTCAGCCAGTGCCGCGCAGTTGAGCTTGGCGAAGGTCTTGTCCCAGCGAGGTGACAGGTAGTGCAGCCGCGCGGCGACCAGTTCCTTTCCGGTGCCGCGTTCGCCGATCACCAGCATCGGCCGGTCAAGTTGGGCCAGCCGTGAGATTTGCTCGCTCATGGCCAGGAATGCGGGCGACTGACCAATGAGCGGCGGGAGATTTTTTGGTATGGCCATTTTTGATAATTAGTGTTGGGAATAGATAATTACTGTGAGCATCTAAAGCAAGCACCAGTTCCGATCTGCGCAGAAAATGATTTTAAAACAACGGGATAGCGGATTTCCAGTGACTGGCACACTTCATGCTCTTCTGTCCTTGAGTTTCATGGAGGAGCAAATGACGACACCGGCGAGGACATCAGGCAGCAACACCGCCGAAGAGGGAGCCTCCGAGGGGTTGTCTTCATGGATGGTGTTCCAGATCGCCGCGCAAATCCGGCGGGCCAGGACCCGGCACGAACCATACCGAAAGAGCGAGCGCAATCTGGATCGCCTGGGGCTCACCCGTTTCGACGTCGGTAACTAGGAGACAGTCATGAGCGAACGGCTTTACAGACGCGATACCGAAAGCAGCTTGGACCGGCTTAAGGAGCGCTTCGCGCGTTTCCTGCGGACGCGGACGCCGGGTCATTGGCTGATGTTTCTCGCCGGCGCAGTCATCGGCGCCATCCTGGCGTAACCTGCAACCACGAAGGAGAAGGCAATGGGCGTTTTTTCCCGTCTGACCGACATCATCAACTCGAACCTCAACGCGATGCTCGATCGGGCCGAGGATCCCGAAAAGATGATCAGGCTGATCATCCAGGAGATGGAAGACACCTTGGTCGAGGTGCGCTCTTCGGCAGCGCGTACGATCGCGGAAAAGAAGGGCATCAATCGCAAGCTCGACCGCATGGCCGATCAGATGGCCGAATGGGAGCGCAAGGCGGAGTTCGCGGTTACAAAGGGCCGCGAGGATCTGGCCAAAGGCGCGCTGCTCGAGAAGGCGAAGATCGGCGAGAGCGTGCAGGCCCTGGAACAGGAGCTTGCCGTTCTCGACGAGGCGCTTGCCAGGAACGATGAGGATGTCGCGCGGCTTGAGAGCAAGCTGACCGAGGCGAAGGCCAAGCAGAAGACGATCCGCGCCCGCAAAAACACCGTAGATTCCCGGCTCAAGGTACGCCGCCAGTTGCACGATCCTCGTGTCGACGATGCGTTCGAACGCTTCGAGAAGGTCGAGAAGCGGATCGATGCCACCGAGGGCGAGATCGAGGCTTTCGATCTCGGAAAGCGCCGGACTTTGTCCGACGAGTTTGCCGAGCTCGAGGCCGAAAGCTCCATCGAGAGGGAACTCGAGGCGCTTAAGGCGCGGGTCGGCGGCGGCGCTCCCAAGGGCTAGGGGTGCTGCGCACCACAGGTCGAAACGAAGGTACTAAACGGAGGGGACATGGATACCGGAATGGTCAGCGTCATCTTGATCTTTGGCGTGGTGGCGCCGACCTGGATCGTCTTTCACTACCTGACGCGCTGGCGGGCCACCAAGACCATCTCCGGCGAGGACGAGAAGTTGCTGCAGGATCTCTGGGAAAGCGCAGACAAGATCGACAAGAGATTGCGGAGCCTCGAGCGTATCCTCGACGCTGAATCTCCCGATTGGCGGAGTGGCGGCAATGACTAGCGCGCCCCGGCAGAGCCACACTCGCCTCTACAAGAACAAACGCAAAGGCAAAGTCTCTGGCGTTTGCGCAGGCGTCGCCGACTATTTCGGGATCAGTCCGACTCCGATGCGGGTCATTCTTGCAGTGGCCATGATTACGCCATTCTGGTTGCCTACCCTCGTGGTGTACTTTTTGGCGGCTTGGATTCTCGAGGATGCGCCGGAGGAGATCGAGCCGGTCTCGAGCGAGGAGCAACAGTTCTGGAAGGATGTGCGCCGCGAGCCGAGCGGCACCGCTCACGACTTGCGCCACAAGTTCCGTGAAATGGAGCGGCGCCTGCGCGACATGGAAGCGCACGTGACCTCCAGCGAGTTCGAGCTCCAGAAAAAGTTTCGCGATCTCGGCGCGTGAGGTGCGGTGGACCGTGACGGATGTGTGCTCATAATGGGGTCAAACCTACGCACCAGAACGGAGACCTGCTTCGATGAAGTATCTGCACACGATGGTCCGCGTGACCGATGTTGACGCGTCGCTCGACTTCTACTGCAACAAGCTGGGTCTCAAACAGATTCGCCGCATGGACAACGAGAAAGGGCGATTCTCGCTCATCTTTCTTGCAGCGCCGGGCGATGAAGCCGCGCAGGTCGAACTCACCTACAACTGGGATCCCGAGGAATACGAGGGCGGCCGGAATTTTGGTCATCTCGCCTACGAGGTGGACGACATATACGCCGCCTGCCAACGCCTGATGGATGGCGGTGTGACGATCAATCGTCCGCCGCGCGATGGCCGCATGGCGTTCGTCCGTTCGCCCGACAACATCTCGGTTGAGCTGTTGCAGAAGGGTGAGGCCCTGGCTCCTGCAGAGCCCTGGTCCACGATGCCGAATTCGGGGGAGTGGTAGGCGTCAGGGCAGGGTGGCGAGTTTCCGGTTCAGTAAGTCGAAGAATCCGTCCGCATTCACGCCGTGAATCCACGTCGCGTTGGCGGCGCGGTCGGTGACATTCCAGATGTCTGCCACGGTCGCCCCCATCGTCAGTTCCGACTGCGTCTCGACCGTCACGTTGATCGCTTTGCCCGCAAACAAGTCGGGCTCCAACAGGTAGGCGATGGTGCACGGATCGTGCAGCGGCCCGCCGTCGGTGCCGTACTTCTCGCGATCGTACCGGTTGTAGAACTCGAGCATGGCCTGAACCGCCTTGCCGGTCTCGTTGCCGAGATTGCCGATGGCGCCGGTGCGCGCGGCGGTCGTCATGACCTGGTGGGTCACGTCAAGCGGAATGACGACGATCGGTCGGCCGCACCGGAACACGACGTCGGCGGCATGGGGGTCGACGTAGATGTTGAACTCGGCGGACGGTGTCGTGTTGCCGCCTTCACGCAGGGCGCCGCCCATCAGGACGATTTCTTTGATCTTCGGCGCGATACGCGGTTCGCGTATCATCGCCATGGCGATGTTTGTGAGCGGGCCGGTCGGCACAAGGGTCATGCCGTCGTCGTCAGCCTGCATGAGGGTCTCGATGATGAAGTCGACGGCGTGCTGCGACTGGAGCGGCAGGTCGGGATCATAGATCTCGGTTCCGTCGATTCCCTCGCGGCCATGGACGTGTTCGGCGGTTACCAAGCCCCGCATCATCGGGCGGTCGCAGCCGGCGAACACAGGGATGTCGGTCACGCCGCCAAGTTCGCAGATGATGCGCGCATTGCGTTGGGTCTTCGGCAAGGGGACGTTGCCTGCGACCGTAGTGATGCCGGCGATCTCGAGCGCGTCGCGCGCGCCGAACGCGAGCAGCAACATTACCGCGTCGTCCTGGCCGGGATCGCAGTCAATCAGGATCGGGATGCGCGCCAAGTTATGTCTCCAGTTCGGGTCAGGTTCGTTTCATTGCCGCGTTGATTTCGCTTCGGCTCGGCATCGAGTCGGCGGTGCCGTGCCGGTTGACCGACAAAGCCGCCGCGGCGTTCGCAAACCTGATGGCTTCTTCCAACGCTTTCCCCTCGGAAAGCGCTGCCGCCATCGCGCCGTTGAAAGCATCGCCGGCGCCGGTGGTTTCGACGATGCGGTCAACCTGCAACGCCGGGAAATGCCGCGTGGATTCTTTGCTTTTCAGGAATACGCCTTGCCCGCCAAGAGTGATGACGGCCGCACCTGCGCCATGGTCGAGAAAGAAGTCGGCGGCGCGCGACGCATCCTTTGGTCCGGATACCGCGATGCCTGATAGAGCCTCGGCCTCGCTCTCATTGGGGGTCGCGATGTCGACGAAGCTCCAGATCGCCGTGTTCGCAGCAGCGGCGGGTGCCGGGTTCAAGACGGTGGTGACTCCGTTCTTTCGGGCCAGGCGGAGGCCGATTTCAGCGATTGCAAGAGGCACCTCGAACTGGGTTACGAAGACGGAGGCCGCGGCGATGTATTCCTCGCGTGCTTCTACCTCCGATGCTGTTAGCGCGCCGGCCGCGGCAGGTGTGACGATGATGGCGTTCTCGCCCGTGGCCTCGCACAAATAGATGCCTGCGGCACCTGTCGGCTGCACCTTGCTTTCGATCAGCCCGCGCGTGGAGACGCCTTCTCGGGCATAGAGTTCATACGCCATGTCGCCGAAGGTGTCGTTCCCGATCTTCACGATGAGATCGACAGTTGCGCCCGCCCGGCGTGCGGCAATGGCTTGGTTTGACCCCTTGCCGCCGGGTCCGATCCGGAAATCCGTGCCGAGCACGGTTTCCCCTGGACGGGGCAGCGCGCCCGGGGTGACGAAGGTCAGGTCGGCCACGAAGATGCCGAGGATGCAGACGGGCTTGGTCATTTGACGCGTTCGTGAGCGAGCATAAAGGCTTCACCCAAAGCGGCAAGGCCGCGCTAGAGTCCGTCATGCTCGCCGTTCGGCCCGACACCAGACTCGCTCCTGCCCTTGAGGCGCTGTCCATTCGCGACCGGCACATTGCGAGCGCATTTGAGAAGATCGGATTGCCGCGCCGACGCAGCCAGCCGAAGGGCTTCGCCGGGCTCTTGCGGATTGTCATGGCCCAGCAGCTTTCTGTGCATGCCGCCCGGGCGATCATCGAAAGGCTCGAGGCAGCCACCGGATGCGATGCCGGGCGATTCTCCGAGATGGGCGATTCTGACCTGCGCGCGCTGGGGCTCAGCCGTCAGAAGATCGCCTACGGGCGAGCCATGGCGACGGCGGTGAACGACGGCACGCTGAACTTCCGTCGCCTTCACAGGATGAGCGATGAAGATGCCGTCGAAGCGCTGACACAGGTCAAGGGCATCGGCCGCTGGACCGCCGAGATATATCTGCTGTTCGCGCTTGGCCGACCCGACGTGATGCCTGCCGGCGATCTCGCAGTGTGTGCGGCGACCCAGAAGCTCAAGCGTCTGCGTGCGAGGCCGGACGAAAAGCGCATGCGGCGCATTGCTGAAGCGTGGCGCCCACATCGCAGCGCAGCGGCACGCTTTCTGTGGCACTACTACGCACACCCTGGCGTGCCGATGACGGATCGGGCCCCGGCATGAAACCCAGTCGCCTATTCGTTACGATACTCGCGCTTGCCCTGGCCATTCTGGCCGTGCCGGCGCAGGCGCAACGTGTAGATCTGGAACTCGTGCTGGCGGTCGACGTGTCGGGCAGTATCGACTTCGAGGAAGCGCGGTTGCAACGTCAGGGCTACATGGCGGCGTTCCTCGACCCCGTCGTATTGAGTGCCATTCGATCCGGACCCCTTGGTCGCATTGCAGTCACCTACGTCGAGTGGTCGGGTGCCTTCAGTCGTGCCACAACCGTCGACTGGATGATGATCGATGGACAAGATAGCGCCGAAGCATTCGTGGCTGCGCTTGAGGCTGCGCCGCTTCACCGCGGGCGCTTCACCTCGATCAGCGGTGCGATCGAGTATGCGCTGCCGCTCTTCGATGCAAACGGGTTCGATGGTGCGCGGCGGGCGATCGACATATCGGGAGACGGTCCCAACAACAATGGCCGCTACGTTCCCGATGCACGTGACATAGCGGCCATGGCCGGCGTCACCGTCAACGGTTTGCCGATCATCAACGACCGGCCAAATCCGTTCGGTATCCCGCAGATGAAGGACCTCGACATCTACTTCGAAAACTGCGTGATTCCGGGACCGGGCGCCTTTGTCGTCGTGGCCGAGGGCTTCGACGACTTCGGCAGCGCGATCCGGCGCAAGCTGATCCTGGAGATCGCTGGCCGCATACCGGACAGAATCCACCGCGTGCAGGGCTGGCAGCCCCCGCCATGCGATATTGGAGAACAGATGCTTCGGCAGTATCGGGGCCGTCGCAACTTCGACTTCTTCGACACGTTCTGAGAGTGGCCATGGACAACATTGAACAACCGGAAGGCCTTTCCGGGAACGCCGAACCTGCGTGGGGCAGCGATACCATGGCGCTCGCCGTCCGCAATACAGGTGTGCGCTACGTCGCGCTCAATCCGGGCGCAAGCTTCCGCGGCCTTCACGACAGCCTGGTCAACTATCTTGGCAACCGTGACCCGCAGATGATTCTGTGCCTGCACGAGGATCATGCCGTGTCGATCGCGCACGGCTACGCCAAGGCGGCCGGTGAACCGATGGCAGTCGTTCTGCACAGCAACGTCGGCCTGATGCACGGCTCGATGGGCATCTTCAACGCGTTCTGCGATCGCGTACCTGTGCTCGTTCTAGGTGCCACCGGCCCGGTGGACGCCAGCAAGCGCCGACCGTGGATCGACTGGATCCACACAGCGCAGGATCAGGGCGCGTTGATCCGAAACTTCATAAAATGGGACGACCAGCCGGCGTCGGTACAGGCATCCGTTGAATCGATCTACCGCGCCAACCGTATGGCCAGAACGGCGCCTCAGGGACCGGTCTACGTTTGCCTTGATGCTGATCTGCAGGAGCAGCGGCTGAACGAACCCGTCGTGCCCGCGGATGTCCGGCGTTTCGCACCGGCGGATCCTGCCCGGCCCGGCGACGAATCGATCCGCGCCGCCGTGGCGCTCCTCGACAAGGCGCGACATCCGGCGATCTTTTCCGGTCGCATGGTGCGCACACAGGACGCCTGGGATTCCCGTGTGGCGCTCGCCGAAAAGCTCGGTGCGGTGGTGTTCACCGACTTCAAGGTCGGCGCGACGTTTCCGACGGCGCACCCGCAGCACGGCGGATCGATTCAGTTTCTGAGCGATGCTCAAAAGGAACAGCTGAAGGGGTGCGACGCCATCCTCGCCTTGGACTGGGTCGATCTCGCGGGAACGCTGTCACAGGTTTGGCCCGACCTCGATGTCGCGCCGAGCGTGATTCATGCGACCGTGGACCACTACGTCCACAACGGCTGGAGCATGGACCATCAGGGCCTGCCGCCGGTCGATGTCGCGCTGGCGAGCGAACCGGATGTCGCGGTGCCGCTGCTGACGAAAGCTCTCAAGGGGGGCAGGACTGCGTCGTCGCGGCAGTCGGCGTCGGCTGTCGAGCGGCCACCTTCGGAGGGCAAGCTCACGCTCGACCACATCGCAGAGGCGCTGAAGGATGCGAAGGGTGATACGCCAGTTTCCTTTGTGCGGTTGCCCGGTGGCTGGCCGGGTGCGCGCTGGGCCTTTGAAGGACCGCTGGACTACCTTGGAACCGACGGTGGTGGAGGAATCGGATCAGGTCCCGGCATGGCGGTCGGTTCAGCTTTGGCGCTCAAGGGTTCTGGAAGATTGCCGGTCGCGGTGATTGGTGATGGCGACTACCTGATGGGCGTCAATGCTTTCTGGACCGCAGCGCACTACCGGATTCCGCTGCTTACCATCGTCGCCAACAACCAGTCCTACTACAACGATGAGATGCACCAGGATCGTGTGGCAAGGGCACGCGATCGGAATCCGGAAAATCGTTGGATTGGCCAGAAGATCGTCGAGCCGGATGCGGATCTAGCGAAGCTTGCCGAAGGGCAGGGACTGGTCGGCATCGGACCTGTGGAAACGACCGGCCATCTGTCGTCAGCGATGCTCGAAGGGGTCTCCGTCGTGCGAAGCGGTGGCGCCTGCGTCGTCGACGTGCGGGTCGGTCCCCGCGGCGCGACCGCTGCCACGCTGATCGGGCGGCGCTGATCAGCGCAGGCGTGGGTTCAGGGCGTCGCGCAGCCAGTCACCCAGCAGGTTCACGGCAAGGACCAGGATCGCGAGGGCTGCGCCCGGAAACACGACGATCCACCATTCGCCCGAAAACAGAAAATTGTTGCCGACGTTGACGAGCGTACCAAGCGACGGTTGCGTGGCCGGCACGCCAACACCTAGGAAAGACAGCGTGGCTTCGGCCAGGATTGCCACGGCGAGACTCACCGTGGCGATGACCAGGATCGGGCCCATGACGTTCGGCAGCACATGGCGCAGCATGATTGCCCAGGTCGGCCGGCCGATGACGCGTGCTGCCTGAACGTATTCTTTGCCGCGTTCCACCAGAGTCGAACCGCGGACCGTGCGCGCGAAATTCACCCATCCCGAGAGACCGATCGACAGAACGAGAACAGGAACTGCAAGGTCCTCCACAGATGCACGCGGCAGAATGGCGCGCGCGATCCCGTTGATCAGTAACGCGATCAGGATGGCCGGGAAACTGAGCTGCACATCAGCGATCCGCATGATGACGCTGTCGGCGAAGCCGCCCACGTATCCCGCAATTAGCCCGAGGCCGACGCCCAGGATCATTGAGAACGCAACGGCAGCGAAACCGACCAGCAAAGAGATGCGCAGGCCGTAGAGGATGGTCGAGAAGATGTCACGTCCCTGGTCGTCGCTGCCGAGCCAGAAGCGCCATGAGCCACCGTCGCTCCAGACCGGGGCGGCAAAGGCGTCCAGCAGGTCCAGGTTCGCAGGATCGAACGGGTCTTGTGGCGCGATCCAGGGGGCGAACAAGGCGGCCATGAGGAAGATCGCGGTGACGACCCCGGCGACGACGGTGACCGGCGATCGGCGAAAGCTGTAGGCTAAGTCGTTGTCCAGCAATCGGCGTACCGTTTCGCCTCCCGCACTCATCACCGATTCCCCATGGCAACGGCACGTTCCGCGCGCAACCGCGGATCGACCACGTGGTACAGGACGTCTACGACGAGATTGATGATGACGAAGAAGAGCGAGATGAGAACCAAATAGCTCGCCATCACCGGGATGTCGGCGAACTGAATGGCCTGCAGGAACAGCAGCCCCATGCCGGGCCACTGGAATACAGACTCGGTGATGATCGCAAACGCAATGATGGCACCAAGCTGGAGGCCCGTAATCGTGATGACCGGTACGAGTGTGTTCTTGAGCGCGTGGCGGAAATTTATCGTACGGGCGCGCAGTCCGCGCGCCCGGGCGAACTTGATGTAGTCGGTACGCAGAACCTCGAGCATCTCCGATCGCACCAGGCGCATGATCAAGGTCAGTTGAAACATTCCGAGCGTGAAGGCCGGCATGATGATGGATCGCCATCCGCTGGCGCTGAGGAGACCCGTCGACCAGAAGCCGATGTCGACCACCTCGCCACGGCCGAACGTCGGCAGCCAACCGAGGACGACTCCGAAGACCAGGATGAGCAGAATGCCGATCAGGAATGTCGGTAGCGAAATGCCGACCAAGGATAGTGTCAGGAACGCGCGGCTTAGCCATCGCTGGGGATAAAGCGCCGTGTAAACGCCCATAGGCACGCCGACGAGGAGCGCGAAAAGCGCCGCGACCAAGCTTAGCTCGAGCGTCGCGGGGAGGCGTTCGCCGAGGAGTTGATGGACCGGCCGCCCAAGCCTGTACGAGATGCCGAACTCTCCCTGCGCAATGTTGCGGACATAGCGTGCGAACTGGATCGGCATGGGGTCGTTGAGGCCCAGTTGTTCCCTCAGTTCGGCGCGCTGTTGCAGGGTAGTTTCCTGCCCGACCATCTGCGCGACGGGGTCACCTACGAATCTGAATAGCGAGAAGGCGATCAGCGCAACCGCGAGCATGACAGCGACCGACTGCAGCAGGCGGCGGATGACGAGGGCGATCACGGCATGTTCCCAACAGAAAGGGCGCGCGCCCGAAGCGGCGCGCGCCCTGCATTCTACACGCGGATGGCGATGGCGCTATTTCATGACGACATGGCGAACGTGGAAGACGTTGTCCGCTCGCTGCGCGATGTCGGCCACACCATCAGAAATGCCCCAGGCCAATGCCTGCTGGTGAAGCGGTAGATAGGCGACGTCGTCGATCGTCTTTGTCCAGGCCTGCTCGATCAGCGCGTTGCGCTTGTCCGTGTCGGTCTCACTTAGAATCTGCGACGTGAGGGCATCGACTTCCGGGTTGCAATAGCGACCGAGATTGAACTGGCCATTGCCGCTGTCGTTCTGGCAGCCATGCAGCAGGAACAGCGGATTATGCGAATCGTAGCTACCGGGGGTCCAGCCGAGGAGGAACAGGCTCGTATCCATCTTTGGCGCTAGGACCTTGGCGAAGTACTGGCTCCGCGGCTGGGCATTGAGATCCACCTTGATGCCGATACGCGCCATCATGGACACAAACGCCTGACAGATCGTCTCGTCGTTGACGTAGCGGTTGTTGGGGCAGTCCATGCCGATCTCGAACCCATCACCGTAGCCGGCTTCCGACAGGAGACGCCTGGAGGCATCGGGATCGTATGGCAGGCGCTTGAATTTCTCGCTATAGCCGTTGATGCCGGGGCCGACCATCATCGCCGAGGGATTGGAGAGCCCGCGCATCACCTTGCTCTTGATCGCCTCGATGTCGATCGCCTGGTACATGGCCTGGCGGACGCGCTTGTCCTTGAGCGGGTTGGTTCCCTTGACGTTGGAATAGAGCAGTTCGTCGCGGAACTGGTCCATCCCGAGGTAGATGGTGCGCAACTCCGGCCCCACCAGGACCCTCGTTCCAGCCGTCCTGTTGACGCGTTCGATGTCTTGCACGGAGATCGGGTATGCGAGGTCAAGCTCTCCGGAGAGCAGCGCAGCGACCCGCGTCGCGTCGGTCCCGATCGGGGTCATGACGACCCGCGTGACGTTGCCTCGCTTGTTTGCGCGGTCCCACCAGTCTGGATTCTCCCGGAGAACGGTACGAACGTCGACTTCGCGGCTCTCAAGAATGTACGGTCCTGTGCCGTTGGCGTTTCGGGTGGCGTAGTTCTCTTCGCTGCCGGTCACGGCCTGCGGGTCAGTGGCGTTGTGTTCTTCCGCCCAACCCTTGGAAATGATCGACCAGGTTTCCCATTCGACGTGAAGGATAGGATTCGGTTTGGCGGTGACGAAATCGACGGTGTAGTCGTCGATCTTGATGACGTCGACGACGCCGGGTGTAGCTAGCCGCGCCTTGAGGTCCGACCCTTCCTTCTGAACTCGTTCGGCGGAAAACACCACATCGTCTGCCGTGAAGCTGCGTCCGTCGTGGTATTTCACGCCCTGGCGTAGCTTGAAGCGCCAGCGCGTCGGTTCCTCGACGGACCATTCGGTCGCAAGCGACGGCAAGATGTCGAGTGCAGGTCCGCGCCCGACGAGGCCTTCGTAGATGTTGCCCTGGAAGCCGAGCGTAAAGGACTCGTTGACGTTGTACGGGTCCATCGAGTTGGCGTCTGCCTGGAACGCAAAGCGAAAGTCCTTTGCATGTGCGGGCAGTGACGCCGCGAGGATCGTCGCGCTTGCGGCGACGATGGCGGTCGTGCGTAGCATTGGTTCTATCCCTGTTTTGTGCCGGACGGCGCGCGTCCGGTGTTTTTTTGTTGGCCCGTACGGATCGTGGGAAAGCGGTGTGCGCAAGTCAACAGCAACAGCGCACTACACGTATGAGGTGTAGTTGTCGTCACTATTCGATGAGCGGCACACCGCGCAATTGCTGGGTGTTTCTAATCGTTAGGTAGACGCGCTTCTTCGAGCGCGTGGCAGGCGACGTCGGCCTCTCCGTATCGTTTTAGGTGCGGTCGTTCGCGACGGCAACGGTCATTGGAGAACGGACACCTCGGGTGGAACGCGCATCCGCTCGGTGGATTGATCGGGCTCGGTACCTCGCCCTGCACAGGTTGCCGATCCCCATCGCGCATCTCGAGGTCAGGAATCGTGTCCAGAAGCAGCCGCGTATAGGGGTGCTTCGGTGTGTCGAAGATCAAACTCGTTGATGCGCGCTCGCAAATGCGCCCGAGGTACATGACCGCAACTTCATGCGCCACGTGGTATACCACCGCAAGATCGTGAGAGATGAAGAGATAGGTCAGGCCTAGATCTCTCTGTAGTTGGGCCATCAGATTCAGAATCTGAGCCTGGACCGAAACATCGAGTGCTGAAGTCGGTTCGTCGCACACGATGAATTCCGGGTCGGCTGCCAGCGCCCGTGCAATAGAAATTCGTTGCCGTTGTCCGCCCGAGAACTCATGCGGGTACTTCTTCGCATCCGTCGAATCGAGCCCAACCAGGGCCAACAGTTCGTCGACACGGCGCGCGACCTCGGCGCTGGGGAGTCTTCCTGCATGTCGTACGGGTTCCGCAATGATGTCGCGGACCCGCCAACGCGGATTCAGCGAAGCGTAGGGGTCCTGGAAGATCATCTGCATGCGCGCCCGGACATCGCGCAGCGATCGCCTGTCGAGGCCGTCAATATCTGTGCCGTCGTAGTTGATTGCCCCGGCGCTCGGGTCATGCAGGCCTACGATCAGCCGGGCGACGGTCGACTTTCCACATCCCGACTCGCCAACGAGCGCGAATGTGGAACCCTTCCGTATTGAGAAACTCACGTCGTCCACCGCTCGGACGATCTGGCGGGGCGCTCCTTCGATGACCCGATTGAGAAGCGGCGGCGAGACGTCGAAGTACCGCTTCAATCCAGCGACTTGGATCAGGGCATCGTTGTGCATGCCGTCAGTCGCCATGAGCAGGAATCCGTTCGTAGAGCCAGCACGCTGCCGCGGCATGCTCGAGTTCGGTCAATTCCGGCCGCTGGTTTCGGCAACGCGCCAGCGTTTCACCACAGCGCGGATGGAATGCACAGCCCTTCGGGATTGCCGTTAACCGCGGCATGGCACCCGGAATCTGGGCCAACTCCTGGGCGCGCGCTCCGATCGTTGGGATCGAAGCCATCAGGCCGCGCGTATACGGGTGATGTGCGTGTTTGATGACCTGGGCGACCGGGCCGATCTCCGCGATGCGCCCGGCATACATGACCGCAACCCGGTCGGCAATTTCAGCGATGACACCCATGTCGTGCGTGATCAGCATGACCGCCGTGTCGTGCTCCCGGCACAGGCGTTTGAGGAGGCGAATGATCTGCGCCTGGATCGAGACGTCGAGGGCCGTGGTCGGCTCGTCGGCGATGATCAGACGCGGCTCGGCGCAAAGCGCAAGTGCAATCACGATGCGCTGCCGCATGCCGCCCGAGAATTGGTGCGGGTATTGGTCTATGCGTTCTTCCGCGGCCGCGATGCCGACCTCCTTGAGCAGATCGAGCGCGCGTGCGCGGGCCTGGCGTTCCGTCAGGTCGAGGTGCGTCCGGATCGTTTCCACCAACTGATCGCTGATGCGCAGAAGTGGATTGAGGCTCGTCAGCGGATCCTGAAAGATCGCGCCTATATGGCGTCCGCGGATTTTCCGCATGGCGTCGGGGGGGAGGTGGTCAATGCGTTTGCCGTCAAGCGCGATAGTGCCGGCCTCGACGCGCCCAGGCGGTTCAAGAAGGCCGATGATGGCATATCCGGTCATCGACTTTCCGGCGCCGGACTCGCCGACGACGCCGAGAATCTCGCCGCGATCGATGCTGAACGAGATGGCGTCGACGGCCGTCAGCAAACCGCGCCGCGTCGGAAACGTGACGCTCAGGTTTTCGACCTCGAGGAGGGGACGGTTCGGCTTGACCTGGTTCATGTTCCCCTAGGTCACCGCACAGTGACCGATTCCGCTGATCCAGCGAGCTCTACAGGATGTCCAATACCGCCTCCGGCGGACGTCCGAGCGCAGCTCTGCCTCCCGACACGACGATGGGACGCTCGATGAGGATCGGGTTGTCGACCATCGCCTGGATCAGGTCGGCCCGACTCTTGCCGGGATCTTCCAGGTTGAGCGCCTTGTAGGGCTCTTCTTTCGTCCGCATGACATCGCGGGGTTCCTTGCCGAGCTTTGTAAGGATCGCATCGAGTTCTGCCGGGCTCGGTGGCGCCTTGAGGTATTCGACCACATTCGGCTCGATGCCCTTTTCTTCGATCAGCGCGAGTGTCTGGCGCGATTTGCTGCATCGGGGATTGTGGTAGATCGTGACGCTGGGCATTAGAGATCCTAGTCGTTGGGGATCGGGTACGGCTCGATCCCATTGAGATAGTCGACGACGGTGTCCACAGATTCGACGTCACCGAATTTCGAGTCGATGTCGAACAGGTTCCACTCCACGACGCCCGGAACCCGATCGCCGACGGCCTCGCGAACGACAATCGGACGGAAGCCTTCGGCGATGGCGTCTTCGGTGGTGTGGCGGACGCACCCGGCCATGGTCACGCCTGTGATGATGACGGTGTCGACCCCATTCGCCTTGAGGAAGCTCGACAGGTAGGTGCCGTTGAAACCGCTGGCGCGCTTCTTCACGATCACCTGATCTTCGGGTTGTGGCGCGATCCGGTCGTCGATGTCAGCCACATCCTTGTTGTCGATGCTCAAGAGTTCCGTCGGGATCTTCTTGTGCCACAAGCCCATGTCGGTGTTCATAGAGCCCGTGACGTTGTAGGCGGTCGTCGTGTAGACGATCGGGACGCGTTTCTTGCGCGCAGCCTCGTTGAGGCGCTGCACGGCCGGAATGATGACGTCCATGCCGTCGCAGGAGAAAGCATGCCCGGGTTGGGTCCATCCTTTGGCCAGGTCGATGTGCACCAAAGCGGGGCGCTTGCCGAAACCAATGCGGCGCTGGAACCCGCGGCTCTGGTATATCTCCGAGTCGGCGGCGAAAATGACTTCTAGCGCTTTGCGTACTTCTTCAGAACTCGGCATCGAAGCGGCTCCCTGTGTTGTCGCGATTAAAGAGCGTTATGACATGATTCACATGGGTGAAAAAGTTCTGCGATGAGCTTGCCAGAAACCGACATTGTCGACTGGCGAAGCGCCGTTTTCTCGCTCTATGCCGACCTGCGACGCTCGCCAGAACCGGCCGACGCCCACGCTTGCTGGCGCGAAGGCCGTGAGGCCTTGTTTAGGCATCACCCTCAGTCGCCGATCGCCGAAGTCGTTGGCCGCGAAACCTGGGCTTTCGATTGCAATCCTTACGATCCGGACTGGCGCTTCGTCGTTGCCCTGTCGAGGCAGGTAGGTGATTTCGTCGAAATCGATCTTGGCGCGGATGGCCTGATCCGCCTCCGGCCTTTCGCAACTACGGAAGGCCTTGAGGCGGCCCTCGGTAGGGAACTCACCGTCTATTGGATCGAGGGGTATGGCGGTGGCGTGTTCCTTCCCTTCGGCGATGCGACCAATGGCAGGGAGACCTACGGCGGCGGTCGCTACGTGCTCGACACCATCAAGGGCGCCGACCTTGGCATGTCTGACGGACGGCTGATCGTCGACTTCAACTTTGCTTACAATCCGTCGTGCTCATACTCACCGCAGTGGACCTGTCCCTTGGCGCCAGACGCAAACCAGCTCAGCGTAAGAGTGCCGGCAGGGGAACGTTTCGTCTCGGCCTGATGGAACAACCGGTCTTCATCGGCAACGAGATCTATCGGCGATCGCGCTACGGCGACAAGCACCCGCTAGCGATACCGCGGGTGTCGGTCGTCATGGATCTCTGCCGGGCTATGGGCTGGCTTCCGGACAACCGGTACATCGAAAGCCGCATCGCGACACGCGAGGAGTTGCTCACGTTTCACGAGGCGGAGTACCTGGACGCATTGCAACGCGCCGAGCGCCGCGACCCGCTCACGAAGGAAGAAAAGCAGCGCTACAACATCGGTCTGAACGGGAATCCGATCTTCGGAGAGATCTTCAGCCGACCCGCGACGGCATGTGGCGCAACGCTGACTGCTGTCGAATTGCTGAGCGCCGAAGACGGAATTGTCTACAGCCCGGCTGGCGGGACGCACCATGGGCGGCCGGACCGCGCCAGCGGCTTCTGCTACCTCAATGATCCCGCCATTGGGATTCTGTCCCTCCTCGATCGGGGCTTCGAGCGTGTTCTATACCTAGATATCGACGCGCATCACTGCGACGGCGTTGAGGACGCCTTTTCAGGCGATCCGCGCGTCCTGACCGTTTCGATCCATGAGGCAGGTCGTTGGCCCAAGACCGGGCGCGCGGACGACACAGCTGGCGGTACGGCGGTCAACCTGCCGGTCGAGGCGGGGTTCAACGACACTGAAATGGCCTTTCTGCGCGATGAGGTCGTGCTGCCATTGATCGGCTCATTCGATCCGCAGGTCGTGTTCCTGCAGACTGGTTCCGATGCGCTGGCCGAAGACCCTCTGTCGAAGTTGGAGCTATCGAACAACGCCATCTGGAATTTCGTTGCGGCGGTGCGGAGCGTTGCACGCCGGATGATCGTAGTTGGCGGCGGCGGGTACAATCCGTGGAGCGTCGCGCGCTGCTGGACAGGGGTATGGGCGACCCTCAACGATCAGTCGATTCCGCAAGCCTTGGCACCCGATGCTGAGTCGCTGCTACGGGCCCTGTCGTGGAGCCGCAGCGCAGGCCGCTCTCCTCCCGAACACTGGTTCACAAGTCTGCGAGATGCACCCCGTGAGGGGCCGGTGCGCGCCGGAACGCGTGAACTGGCGCGCGCCGCGCCGCTACGATTGACGAATCGCCCGTGATAGCGTCCCGCGCGGAGCGTTGACCGCGGGAGGGGTCGGCAGGGGCGATGACGAATGGTTCCGATATCAAGAACTGGCTTGAGGAGATCGGTCTGGGCGACGTCGCGGAGACCCTCATCGCCCAGGACGTCGATCTCGACGTTGCACCGGACCTCACCGACGAAGATCTCAAGGAACTAGGGCTCAGCCTTGGCCACCGCAAGCGGTTTCTGAAGGCTGCAGCGGCGCTGGGCGAAGTCGCTGATCAGGGCGGCACTGCCAAACGACCAGCGAAGGCCCGCGACCCGAACGCCGGCGCGGAACGCCGGCAACTTACGGTGATGTTCTGCGACCTGGTCGGATCGACCGAGCTGTCGACCAAGCTTGATGTCGAAGATTTGCGCGAGGTGATCAGCGAATATCAGGACGCCTGTCGCGCTGCAATCGAGAGCTACGACGGCTACATCGCCCGGTACATGGGCGACGGCATCCTGATCTACTTCGGCTATCCGGTGGCACATGAAGACGACGGGCTGCGTGCTGTGCACACCGGTCTTGAGATCGTCTCTGCGGTCAAGGCCCTGAAACTGCGGCCGGGGCTGGACCTGGAGGTACGCATCGGCGTGGCCACAGGCGTCGTTGTGGTCGGCGATATCATCGGAGAGGGCGCTTCCGAGGAAAGCGCTGTTCTGGGCGAAACGCCGAATCTCGCTGCCCGCCTGCAGGGCCTGGCAGCTCCCAATACGATGGTGATCAGTCCCGAGACGCGGCGGCTGGTCGAAGATCGTTTTCGGCTGACCGACCTTGGCAAACATGAACTAAAGGGAATCGCAGCGCTGATGCAGGCGTGGGGTGTTGCCGGGGTACTTTCGGGGGGCGATCGGTTTGTCGGGCATAGGCCAACAGTTCTTGTCGGCCGCGACGAAGAGCGCGCGCTGGTTGAAGCGCGGCTGAAGCGCGCGCAGAGCGGAGATGGACAGGTTGCCGTGCTTTCCGGCGAAGCGGGCATCGGCAAGTCGTCTCTCGTCACCCTGATCAAGGACACGGCGGAAGCAGGCGGCGCACGCGTCCTGCATTTCTCCTGCTCCAGCTACCACACGCAGCATCCGCTCTATCCGTTTGCGGACGAGTTCGCCCGACTGGCCACCTTCGCGGAGGGAGATGCCCCAGCCGCGCGCCTCGACAAGATCGAGTCGCTGGTGGAGAGTGCAGGGCGTTTGCCAGATCAGGATGCCGCGATTCTTGCCGATTTCCTTTCCGTTCCAGTCGGCGAGCGCTATCCGCCCCACGGCCTCAGCCCGCAGGCCTTGAAGACACGCCTATTGAACCTGCTGACCGATCTCACGCTTGCGGCGCCAAGGGATCAGGCGGTTCTATTCGTCTTCGACGACGCCCATTGGGCCGATCCGTCCTCGGTCGAGCTCATGACGCTCGTTGTCCAGGCCGCCCCGCGCCGCCGTGCCATGGTCGTCATCACCTGCCGGCCGGAGTTTGATCCGCCTTGGCGTGGCCAGGAGCACCTGACCGTGGTCAACCTGCAGCGCCTGAGTGCGGATCAGGCCCGAGCCGTTGTCTCGGCAACCGCTGGGAAGCCGCTTCCCGAGAACATCGTCTCGACGATTGTTGAGAAGGCTGACGGGGTGCCCCTCTTTCTCGAGGAACTGACTCGCAACGTCATCGAGTCCGGCTTGGTGCAGGATAGGGACGGTGCCTATGCCCTCGACGGTCCGCTTCCGCCGCCCGCGATTCCCACGACGCTGCACGATTCTCTCATGGCGCGTCTGGATCGTCTGCCGACCGCGAAAAGGTTGCCCAGATCGGGGCCGCCATCGGGCGCCAGTTCAACTACGAGCTTATCGCCGCGTTGACGAACCTGACGGACGAGAAGCTTCAGGACGCTCTTGGGCGTCTAAAGGATGCTGAGATCGTGTTCGACGACGGCGCCCCGCCGAAGTCGTCGTACCTGTTCAAGCATGCGCTGGTGCAGGACGCGGCATACGAATCGTTGCTCCGCAAACGGCGTCAGGAACTGCACGGTCGCATTGTCGGCGTCCTTGAGGACCGCTTTCCCGATACCGCGGATGCGGAACCCGGCGTACTGGGACGGCACTGCGCCGAGGCAAGCCTGCATGAACAGGCTGCACGCTACTATCAGAAGGCGGGACTCATTGGCGCACTGCGTTCGTCGATGCGGGAAGCGCTCGCGCAGCTGGAGCTCGGTCTTGCTTCTGCGGCGCGCATCGAGGACGTGGCTGCACGCGCGCAGGTCGAACTGGAACTCCGAATGACGCTGGTTTTCCCGCTGCGCGCGATCAAGGGGCTGGGGGCGAAGGAAGTCGAGCAAAACTACCAGCGGGCCTTCGAGCTTGCGCGCGACCTGCGCGCCAATGACCAGGTCCTGCCAATCCTCTATGGACTCTTTGCAGTGGCCTGGGCGCGTGGAGACATTGAGGCGGCGGCGCGGCGTGCCGAGGATCTACTGGCCCAGGCGAATGCCGCCGGCGACGCGCTCTCGCTGGTCGTCGCGCACTATGCCATGGGGTTGATCAGCTATTTCCTGGCGCGCAATGACGACTGCCTGGCACACCTCGATACCGTTCTGGCAGCCTACGATCCGGCAGAACACGCGCCGCTGGCTCTGACCTACGCCATCGAGTTCGGTGTTGGTGCATGGAACTATCGCGCGCTCTGCGCTGCGGCGATGGGGCGCTATCGCGAGGCCGAACAAAACCTCCAGAATGCGGCTGACCTGGGACGGCGGCTGAATCACCCGTTCCCCTTGTCGCACGCGCTTGGCGTCGGCGCTGCGACGTTCCTGTATCTCCGCGACATCGATCGGATGAGGTCGTGGAGCGAAGAGGCAATGACCGTTGCGCGCGAGCAGGGTTTTGCGCCCTATCTTGCCATCGCGCAGCTGTGCCATGGATGGGCGCTGACGCTGGGCGGGGACACGGACCCAGGTCTCGCGGATATGGCGCAGGGAATCGCCACCTGGAGTGGAGGTGGCTACGGTCTCGCCACGCCATGGTTTATCGTGCGGCAGGCCGAGGCCTTGGTGCATGCAGACCGAGCGTCCGAAGCGATCGACCTTCTCGGCGACGCCCTTGAGCACATCGAAAGGGATCCTCAGGCTCAGTTCCATGCCGTCGCTCTGACCGTGCGCGGCGATGCGTCGCGCGCGTTAGGAAACGTGGAGGCTGCCGAGCACGACTATCGCCAGGCCATCAGTATTGCAAAAACGCAGCGCGCTCATGGCGAACGGCTGCACGCCATAGTGCGCTTGGCCACGCTTATGGAAGAATCCGGGCGCTTGAACGAAGTGGCCGACGGTCTGCGCGAGGTAGTCGACGTGCTTGGTGACGAGACCGGCGCGGATATCGACGCCGCCCGAGAACTGCTAGCCAAGATATGACGCGAACCACGAGCGGCAAGGTTGCACTGGTCACGGGTGCGACCGACGGCATCGGTTTGGTGACGGCGCGTGAACTTGCCGTCGCAGGCGTGCGCACGTTTATCGTTGGGCGTAGCGATGCAAAGGGCGACGCGGCAGTGGAATCCATTCGCGGCGCCGCGCCCGGCGCTTACGTCACATTCCTGCACGCCGATCTGTCGTCTCTGTCGGAAATCGCTGCGCTCTCCGAGCGTGTCCAGGGCGAAACCGATCGGCTCGATATTCTGATGAACAATGCTGGCGCCACATTCACACAACGGGGCGAGAGCGTCGATGGCTTGGAGATGACGTTTGCGCTCAACCACATGGCCTATTTCGCGTTGACGATTCGGTTGGCGGATTTGCTCCGGTCGGCGCCGGCCGCGCGCGTCGTGAGCACCGCCTCCGTCATGCACCGTTGGGGCCGACTCGACTTCGACGACCTGCAGTTCCGGCGCGGCTATGGCGGTGTGCGCGCCTATTCGCGTTCGAAGCTGTGCAACGTGCTGTTTTCTTGCGCACTCGCCAGGCGCCTCGCTGGAATCAACGTGACGTCGAACGCTGTGCACCCCGGCGTGGTGCGCTCCAATTTCGCGAACAACAATGGTGCGCCGACACGCGCGTTCTTCGATTTCGTCAAATGGGTGTCCGGCATCAGCGTCGAAGCTGGCGCCCGGACTGGGCTGCACGTAGCCACATCGCCCGAGGCGGCGGGGCAAACAGGTCTCTACTTCGTCAGGTCGCGGCCGGCCGCGCCATCGCGCCGAAGCCTCGACCGGGCGCTGCAAGACCGGTTGTGGACGGTGAGCGCCGAGATCGCGAAAATCGATCTGTAACACGAACGAGGTTTCCGGGAATGCAAGGCACGACGGCGCTGGTGACCGGCGCAACCGACGGGATCGGCAAAGAGACCGCATTGCGGCTTGCCGAGAAGGGTGCACGCGTCCTCATCGCCGGTCGCAATCCCGAAAAAGGCGCACAGGCGGTCGCCGACATCAACGCGCAAACCGGCAGGGCGGACGCGATGTTTCTAGCCGCCGACCTGTCGACGCAACGTGATGTGCGCGGTCTGGCCGAGGCCGTGAAGCAGGCGACCGATCGGCTCGACGTGCTGGTAAACAATGCTGGCGCGATCGTATTCGGTCGTCAGGAGACTGCGGACGGTATCGAGTTGACCTTTGCGCTCAATCACCTCAATTACTTCCTGCTGACGAACGCGCTGCTCGATCTGTTGAAGGCGAGCGCGCCGTCTCGGGTCGTCAGTGTTGCCTCGATCGCGCATCGCCGCGCCACGCTCAACTTCGACGACTTGCAGCTCAAGAAGGGCTATGGGTCGTGGAAGGCTTACTCGCGCTCGAAACTGGCAAACATCATGTTCACCTATGAGTTGGCGCGCAGGCTTGAAGGAACAGGCGTCACGGCCAACTGCCTGCATCCTGGCTTCGTCCGTTCGCATTTTGGGCAGAACAACAACCCGTTTGCCCGACTTGCCGTGTCGCTCGCCATGCGATTCGGTAATGCGATTTCGGTACAAGAAGGGGCCAGGACGAGCATCCACCTCGCGTCCTCTCCCGAGGTCGAGGGTTTGAGCGGGCTCTATTTCGACGAGTGCCGGCCGGTGAAGTCCAACCGGGTGAGCTATGATGAGGCGGCGCAGAAACGGCTGTGGGACATCAGCGCCGGGATGGTCGGCCTGTGAAGGCATTTGCGGCAATCAGCAAGCAAGCGGAGAAGAACGCCGGCGGGCCCGAGGCCCTGGCCGCGCGGCTCCCGGAAGCGAAGTCGGCAACCGCGCTGCGCAAGATCGCCGACGACCGATACCTGTCGACCATGTCGCAGCGGGTATTTGCCGCCGGACTTAAGCACAGCATGGTTCGCGACAAATGGCCCGCGTTTGAGGAAGTCTTTCTGGGGTTTGAACCCGGCCGCGTCGCTGCAATGTCGGACGAGCATCTGGAAGGGCTGATGAAGGAGACGCGTATCATCCGGCACTGGGGCAAGATCAGCGCGACGCGCGCCAATGCCATCGCCATGAAAGAGATCGCCAGCGAACACGGGAGTTTTGCCAAGCGGCTGGCTGATTGGCCAACCACCGACATCGTTGGCCTGTGGGAAACGCTGCAGACGCGCTTTTCCCAATTGGGCGGGATGTCGGGTCCGATGTTTCTGCGCTGGGTCGGCAAGGATACGTTCATGCTGTCGCCGGACGTCGTCTGGTCGCTGAGCGAACTCGGCGTCGCCAAGAGCAACTTCAAGGGCAAGAAGGACCGTAGGTTGGCACAAGCGGCTTTCAACGAGTGGGCAGACGAGAGTGGGTTGCCCATGTGTCGAATCAGCATGACGCTCGCCGTCTACGCGGGAACGCGATGAGCGAAACCATAGATCGCAGATTCTCCGTAGCGCCGATGATGGAGCGCACCGACCGGCATTGCCGGTACCTGATGCGCCAGTTGTCGCGGCGGACCTTGCTCTACACCGAGATGGTCACGACGGGCGCGATCATCTTCGGCGACCAGGCGCGGCATCTCTCCTTCAATGAGGTCGAGCATCCAGTAGCCCTGCAGCTTGGCGGCAGCGAACCGGACGCGCTATCGGAGTGCGCGCTCATTGCCCAGGACTACGGCTACGATGAGATCAACCTCAATGTCGGTTGTCCGAGCGACCGGGTGCAGAACGGGCGCTTCGGCGCTTGTCTGATGGCGGAGCCCCAACTGGTGGCCACCTGCGTGCGGGCGATGCGCGACCGCGTCGCGATACCGGTGACCGTGAAATGCCGCATCGGGATCGACGATCAGGACGACTACCCGTCGTTTCGCGCCTTCGTCGACCGCGTGGCAGGTGAGTCAGGCTGCGAAACCTTCATCGTGCATGCCCGCAAGGCCATCCTGCAGGGGCTCAGTCCCAAGGAGAACCGGGAGATCCCGCCCCTAAAATACGACTACGTGTACCGCCTGAAAGAGGAGCGGCCTGACCTGGAGGTCGTCATCAATGGTGGCATCGGTACGCTCGACGAATCCAAGGGCCATCTAGCGCATGTTGACGGCGTCATGCTGGGGCGCGCTGCATATCAGTCGCCCTTGATCTTGGCCGATGTCGATGCAGAGATCTTCGACGGCCATGCGCGAGCGCTCGAGCCGCGCACCGTCGTTGAGGATTATGCAAACTACGTCGAACGGGAACTTGCCAAGTGCGTGCGCCTCAACACGATGACACGCCACCTAATTGGGCTGTTCCAGGGCGTGCCTGGCGCGCGTGCGTGGCGGCGCTATCTTTCGGAAAACGCCACACGGCCGGGGGCGGACGCGGATGTCATTCGTGACGCTCTGCGCCTGGTAGCGCCGTCGAATCTCGATATGGCGTCCTAGGAGTCGAGAAAGACACAAAGCACGCCGGTCTGCGTGTACAGCCGGTTGTTGGAGATCTCGCCCGATCCGAAGAAGCCGACCAGCGGGATGTCGCCCAGCGCGTCGCCGATGATCGTGAGTTCCTCGTTGGGCGAGAACAGGTGCGGCCCACGCGCGACACATGAGCAGTAGACGGCGCCGCGAGGCGTTCCGTCGAGCCGTTTCTTGAGTGCGTCGAGCCGGTCGCGAAGATCCTGGCGCGCGCTGTCCGCATCGCGGTAGCAGAACATGACGGCCTGTCCCGGTTCCAGCGGGGCGCCGATGCCGATGAGACCGCGTTCTTCATCTGCGCCGACAAGGTTGCGGACGAGATAGTCCCCTTGATCGGAACCTTCGACCGGAAATGCGACGAATATGCGGCCCGCCGCGGACTGCAGGTTGTCGCGGTACTCGTCACCGGCGTCGCGAAACAAGACCTCGAGCGCGGGCTCGTCATCGATCGTCACGGCGACGTTGCGTGCGCACTCGGTTATGTGGCGTACCGGGCCGGCGGGCATGCATCCCTGTGAGACGGCTGTGGCGATCGGGACCGACGCTGCGAAAAGAACGCCCGACAAGCCGCCCCCCGTGATTTCGCCAGCGACCTGGGTTTCCTTGACCTCCGGCGCGGCCAATCCGCCGGCAAGGAATGCGCCGCTTGCCTCCGCGAAGAAGGGCAGCATGCGCAGGACGTCCGGCCCGCCGGGGTCGCCATGCACGAGGCCGAAACCGGTCACAAGCGCTTCGGAATCCGCGCCGGGCACCTTCCAGTCCGAAGCCTCTCCGCGCTCGGTATCGAACAGCTTGTAGTCGCCGTCTGCGAATTCGCCGACCATCACGGCGACGGCTGGCTCATGGAAGTACTCGGCGCCAGTAGCGCAGATGCCGATGCCGGTGGCGCCGACCCAGTCCTGCACACCCGTCTCGAAGCGCAGGTTGCGCACGATGTCGCCCAGGTTTTCGCCGGCTTCCTGCGTTACGTAGACGAAGCCTAGATTTGCCTCGTCAGGCACGCGGCCGAGCTGTCGCGTAGCTTCGCGGCTGGCCGCCCGCCAGTCGCCGCCGCTGGAGTGACCGACCAGGAACGGCGGCATGGTCCGGCGCCTACGACGCCGCGGCGAGGCGTTCGAGTTCGGCAATGACCTCGTTGCTGGACATGACGTCGCCGTATTTCTGGCCCATGTCGAATAGGCTCGCTTCGTGCGGGCCGAGGGCGCGGTCGCCGACGCAGTCGCGCGGCACGATGGGTCTGTAGTTGTGGGCGCAGGCGTCGACGACGGTCGCGCGCACGCAGCCACTCGTTGTGCAGCCGGTGACGATAAGGGTGTCGATGTGGTGGTAGGTCAGCCAGGCACCGAAGCCCGTGCCGTAGAACGACGACGCTTCCGTCTTGTCGACGATGAACTCGCCGTCAATCGGCTCAAGATCGGGCACGACGTGACTGAGGGGATTGTCGACGGTCAACGTCTTCAGCTTTGGCGCCTTCTCGGCGAAGATCCCGGCGTTGCTGCCGTCCGGTTGGTAGATGATCCGTGTAAACGCGACCGGCACCTTGTTGCGGCGCGCGGCGTCGAGCAGAGTCTTTGTCGCGGCGATTGCTTCTGGAATGTTGCCGCCCCCGAAGACCTCGGGATCATTGAATCCGTTGACGAAGTCGACGATCACGAGAGCAGCCTTCTTGCCGAAGCCAAGCTGATTGCCCATACCCTGTTTCTTGTAAATCTCTGCTTCGTCCATGGCTTCCTCCGTTTCGACCATGAGTAGCCGCGCTCGGCAGTTCGGTCAACGCGCGACACCCGGCAGTGCCGGAGCTAGACTGCAGGCTCACGGGTGCGGGGTCATCATGCCGGATTTTCTAGGGGTCGAAATCAATCAGGACGAAGCGGCGCGAGAGGCGTTCGTCCTTGCCCTGAAGCTTCATATCAATACCGGGCTCGGGCCGGAGCTTCGTGGCGTCTACAAAAAGCTCGCCGAGCCGCGGTTGCGTAAAGTTCTGGGCCGTGGCCCGCAAGACCGGCACGAAATTCGTCGCGAGATGCTGAAGGAACCGACCTACCAGTCCTGGGCCTCGCTGTGGTCGACCTCGCAGGAGTTGATGTGGGATGCCATCGGAGGGGAAGTACACCGGCTAAGTGATGACCTCACCGCGGTGGCTGCCGCGTCGGGGAACAGAGGGAGTATTAGGACCAATCCGGCATTCGAGCCGCCGCGCTATGCGACGGAGGTGCACATCCACGGCCAGCCGGGCGGCTATGCGCTTGAGCTCGACGATCGTGATGTGACCGCGGGCGCCTATTGTGCGGGCGCCGGACGAATCTACGCGCGCGGGCAAGGCGTGGTTGCGAAGGGCAACAAGGCAATCGATTCTTTGTTCGACCTTCTTGTCGAGGCGTATCCATCGCTGGCACCGAAACGTATTCTCGATATCGGCTGCAATACGGGCGGCAGCAGCATTGCCGCCAAGAAGTACTTTCCCGACGCCGAGGTGCATGGCATTGATATCGGCAACGGGCTGATGCGCTATGCGCATGCGAACGCCGAACGGGCTGGCGTCGCCGTCCACTTCGCGACGCAAAACGGCGAGGCGACCGATTATCCGGACGGATACTTCGACCTGATCGTGTCAGGTACGCTGCTGCACGAGATGTCGTTCAAGGCGATGTACAACATGTGTCGGGAGTGCCATCGCCTGTTGGCGTCTGGTGGCATCATGGCCCATCTTGAAGTCGCGCTGCGCCACAAGGATGTCGACGACCTGTATTTCCAGTTCTATCGGGACTGGAGCACGCACTTCAACGCCGAGCCCTTCTGGGGAACGTTGCACGACATGGATGTGATTGAACCAATGGTGCAGGGCGGGTTTGACGCGGGCGCTGCCTGGGAAAGGTACTTCCTGACGCCGGCCGGTGCCCGTTGGTGGGCGATGGGGGCGCAGAAGGCCGCCGACTAGCGCAGGTCGGCGGCAACCACCTGACGCTGATGTGCGGGGGGCAGCTTGGGCCCACCGTGGCCGGCACCGTAGAGGTCGGCGATCGCGAGCGGGTAAGTCATTTCGCCGTCGCCGACACGCGGCACCGATGGACCGTTGACGTGGCCAAAGCCAGCGCAGATCGTGGCGGTCAGCGCGGGCATTGAGTCCAGTCCCAGGATGTAGGAGCGAAGTCCGAGCGAGTCCGTCTGCTCGACGAAGTTCTCCAGAAGGTGGAGGTACTCCGGCGTGCGACTGCGGTCGAGCTTGGTGCCGATCCCATAGACCGAGAAGCTGGCGAGTACCCCGATGTCCGCGTACTCGATCGGGACGCGCAGCAGAATGGTGCGGCAAACGGCTCGGATGCACTCAATGGCATCGGAGACGGCCTCGACATCCGCGGCGTCGTCGCCCAGCACGAGTTCGACGACAAGACGTTCCCTGATCTTTGCATTGCTCTGCTGGCCGATCGTGGCGAAGTGCGCCCGGTTGTTGCCCAGCCTGAGATTGCTGAGGTGAATTGGCGTGGCGATGAGGGCGGGAGCTGGGCTGTTCTCGGTTCGCGCGATCGAGGTGAGCGCGCTCATCATCGAGAAGAGGTCGTATCGAAAGCTCTGCTGATTGTGCTTTGTCGAGCAGATGTATCCAACAACAACGCGTTCTCGCGTATTCCACATGGGGAGGAACTCGAATGTTTCTTCCAGGTCGAGATCAACGTTGTCCATAGATCAAACTCCAGTGCCGCTCTCGCGCGGCAAGCGCTGTGACTGTTTCGCTAGGCTGCCTTCTGCAGGTAGGTGTTGACGACTGAGGTCAACTGTTTGCGGTCGAACGGCTTCGGCAAAGTAGCGGTAGCACCAAGTGTTTCCGCCATTTCGAGGAAATCGGTGTTCTTGGTCCGACCGCCACCCGACATCGCGATGATGGGTATCCAGCGGTTCTCCCTGCGCATGTCGATGATGGTCTGGATGCCTTCCTTCTTGGGCATGATGATGTCGCAGAATACAAGGTCGAATTCGCCCGCGCGGAAGAACTCTTCGCCGGCCAGTCCGTTGGTCGCTTCGACGACTTCATGACCCATCTTCTTGAGGGTTTGGCTGATCGTCAGCCGGACCAGATCCTCATCGTCGATAATCAGTACTCTCGCCATGTTGGCCTCCTGCCGCTACGCGGCCTCGCTTGCTTGCATGTCGTCGTCTTGCGCTCGGTTCTCTTGTTCGCTGGGTGCCGGTAGGAATATCCGGAAAGTCGTTCCCTCGCCGGGCGCGGTACGCAGGTCGATCAGGCCTTGGCTCCGTTCGACGATGCTGTGGACGATCGCCAGGCCCAAGCCGGTTCCCTGGCCCACCGACTTGGTGGTGAAGAATGGATCGAAGATCCGATCTGCGGTTTCGTCATCCATGCCGCTGCCGTTGTCTTCGACTGTCAAAAGGATGAACTCGCCCTCTGGCAACCCCATCCTGTTTTCCCGGGACCGGTTGCGGACGAAATGGGTCTCGAACGAGAGCTTGACCCAACCCTCTTCTCCGTTGAGTGCGGCGCTCCCGTTGCCGACGAGGTTGAGAATGATCTGTTCCAGTTCTGTGCGGTCGCCATGGATGATCATCTCGGGCCGCGGAACCTCGATATCGAGCCGGGTTGTCGAGGGAATTGTGTTTTCGAGAAGGCTGGCGGACGTTTGCACAACGTCAGAGAGCCGAACCTCTTCAATGCTGGGGTCGTTCTTTCGACTGAACGTCAGTACCTTCGCGATCAGGCTGCGCGCGCGCGCCGCCGCGCCGAGAACGTGACCGAGGTTCTCGTGTTCGAGCGAGCCCTCATCAAGCTCTTCCTGAGTGAGTTCCGTCAGGGTGATGATGGGAACGAGCATGTTGTTGAATTCATGCGCGACGCCGCCGGCCAGAGTGCCGAGCGACTCCATCTTTTGCAGGTGACGCAACTGGCTCTCCAACTCGTGTCGCACCGCTGAATCATGCTTTTGCCGTGACACGTCTCGGACCGTCACGACGATCGTCTGAACCCCCATGAGATTGAACTGGGTCACCGCAGCCTCGGCCGCGAATTCTTCGCCATCCTTTCGGATCGCCGTCGTCTCGTAGCCGCCAAGAGCAAGTTCGTTGAATTCGTTACCGTTCACGACTGCCGCAAATGGCGAAGCCTTATCGGCAAGGTCGAATTCCGGGATGAGCGTGCCGATAGGGCCGCCGACGACCTCGTCGGGATGCAAGCCGAAGATGCGTGAGGCCGCACCACTGAACACGCGGATTGTGCCGTTTGCATCGAACGTGATCACGCCGTCCAGAACGTTGTCTAGGACGCTCTTGATCAGCGCCTCTCGTCGCTGCACGCGTTCGAGCGATTTCTCGACTTCCGTCTTCGCCTCGTATAGCTCGAGGGATTTCTCTTCCAGAAGGCGTTCAGCTTCTGCGCGCGCGCGGCGCTCACGATCAAGGCGCCTGCGAAGGAGGTCGGCCTCGCTCACGGGCGTTATCCGTCACTCAGGACGAAGCGCGCGGACGTGCCGTCCTCAGCCAGATCGTCCCGCCGTAGGCTGCGAGCATCGCCGAAGTGGAGAAGACAACCCTCGATCAAGCCGTGCGCCAGGTCGGCGAACGGGCGGCTTGACCGATAGGTCAGCGAGAAACGGCCTTCGCTCTCGTCCCACGCGAATTCCGGTAATTCCGCGTCCGGGTAGAGCTTCAGCACATCGACGTGCACATAATCATGGATACGCTTCAGGAAGTCGGTCGAGCCAGTGATGTTCTCGAAGTGCTTCGGGTATCCCTCGACAAACTGGCCAAACAACTACTTTCCGAATGCCTGAACCAGTTCCGGCACTGCCACGCCAGTTTCCTCGCTCAGCGAAAGAACGAGCGCGATTAGGTCTTTGTGGTGATATGTGCCGACCCGGGTGAAGCTTCCGTCGGCTTGCTGCATCTCGGCCTTTTCGACAATCGCGTCCGCGACCTCAGGCTAGAATTGGTCCTCGACCATTTCGAGGAACTCAGAGAATACGATGCCTTTCATGTGACCTCCGGCCAATTGAGCGGTCCGGCCGGGCCTGATGTGCAGGCCCGGCGGGACGCGGGCGTGGGAACCGGATGGTCAACGCTCACCCGGCGTTCGACCGGGCACGGGGGGAGGAGAGCGCCTTTCCAGGGCTGTACCGGATCCCACGCAACGTCCGAAACAGTGTCGGCGGGGCGCGTAACAGCAGAATGTCGGGCGGCGGGGTTTTGTGTAACAGGCGCGTAACAGCGCATCTCAGCCTTCGGCTTTTGGCGAGAAGCGGTACCCCGCGCCACGAACGGTCAGTACGAAGATCGGCTCGCGAGGGTTGGGCTCGATCTTGCGGCGCAGCCGGCTGACCTGGATATCGACGCTACGGTCGAACGGCTCAAGTTCTCGGTTTCGTGACAGTTCCAGCAGCTGGTCGCGTGATAGGAGCCGGTTAGGGTGCTCCAGGAATACATGTAGCAGGTCGTACTCGCCGAACGTCAGGCGCTCCTCGCGTCCGTCCTCGTGGATCAGGACTCGCCGGTCGTGATCGACTGTCCAGGGACCGAATCGATCGCAGCGGACGGGGCCAGATTCCTCTTCTTGCGGAACCGGCTGAGACCGCTTGAGAACCGCGCGAATGCGCGCCACGAGTTCGCGCGAACTGAACGGCTTTGCGACGTAGTCGTCGGCGCCAACTTCCAGGCCGATCACCCTATCGATCTCGTCCGCTCGGCCAGTGAGCATGATGATTGGTACGTCCGAGGTTCGGCGTACCGTACGGGCGATCTCAAGCCCATCCATTCCCGGCAAATTCAGATCGAGTAGGACGAGGTCGATGTCTGCGGAGTTGAGCTGCGCCAAGCCTTGTTCCCCGTTTTCGGTCAAAGAGACGCCATAGCCGTAGCGGGTGAGGAACTGCTCAAGGGTCGTACGCACGCCGGCGTCGTCATCAATGACCAGGACGTTTTCGGACATCGTTTCGTCTCCGTTACCAAGAACAACTCAAGCGACGAACTCGCGATACACAGCGCCGATACGCTGCCCTTGATGTACGAAAGGATGACCAATGGGTAAACGCGTAGGAGCCCGTATCGGCCTACGGGCGCTAGCCTTGTTCGTTGCGGCGATCGCAGCCATTTCGGCCGCAGCGCCAGGCTCGGTGGTTCAGTTGGCTAGTGCAGGCAGCCTTAGGTTGCAGGGTTACGTTGCGGCAAGCCCGGTCGCCCTGGCCGGGAACGCGCCTCGCCGTCATCCGGAAGGGGGGAAGGCCATGACGTTGGCGGTCGTCGCCGACTCGCCCGCGTATGACGTGATCCCTACCGTTGTACGCCCTCGTACAGACAGTCCTGATCTGCGTGTCGAACGCGTCGCAGAAGACGACTGGGCGCTCGTTCTGGTCGGTGATTCGCTCACCGACCAGAACGTGCGCGAAACGATCCGCGTGACTATCTGCGTGAAGTAGGGGCGCGCAGTGAGACTGTTCCTGACAGGTGTATTGCTGGCTGCAGGCGTCACCACAATGCCGTGGTCGACGGTTGCAAACGCAGAGTCGCGATTTGTCGCGCCGGTCGAGATGGTGCTCGCGCGCTGGCAGGTCGTTGCGTATCGTGCCGGCGATTCGATGTCCTGCAGTGGGACCGGTGGCTCATGCCTTCCGGCACGCACGCGGGGACACCTGGCCGCCCTTCGAGGCCTGGGACGCATCGATCAGGTCACCATCGTCAACGACCTGGTCAATCGGGCAAGGTATGCGCCCGACATGGAAACTTACGGCGTTCCCGATCACTGGGCGTCGCCGGGCCAGTTCATGGAGCGGGGTCAGGAGACAGCGAAGACTTCGCGATCGCCAAGTACTTCATGCTGCGGGAACTGGGGGTTGAGGCCGAGAACCTGAGATCGGTCATTGTGCACCACGAGAGCATGCCGGAGGCATGTTTCATGCAGTTGCACGTCAATGTTGATGGGACCGACCATGTCCTGACCCACCGCGGTGCCGCGCGACGTGTCGAGTCAGCTGCGCTTCCTCACAATGCACTCTTTCAGATCGGACATACCGGCGTTGTGAGCGCCAAACTGTCGAGCGCTGAGTCAATCAGCGGCGTCTGGTAGCGCCGCTCGGCGCGGACGCGCCCCGCTAGGCTGCGCTGACGATTTCCTGGAGCGCACCAGAGCCCGGGTTGCGCACCACCATCGTCACGCGCATGCCGAAGCCCGGCAGGTCGATTTCCATGCGCGGCGAGAACACTTCGACTCCCAACTCCTCGCACTTCGCTTCCGCCCACGGGAAATCTTCGACGACGAACGTTTGGGCGAGGTAGCCCCGGTTCGGCGGTACGGCTCGCGGAGTCGTGTTGGGGGGCGTGAAATCCAGCGGATGCGAGGTCGCGATCTTGCCGAACATGTGGTTGCCCTGCATGAAGGTCGTCCAGACACGTTTGTCGCCCAGTCGCAGGAAGTGCCGCGCCTCCGGGCTCGACAGTTCCTCGTCGATCAGGACGCGCATCTGCAGAACTTCTTCGTAGAAACGAACGCCACGATCACGCGACTGAAGCACGTGATGTGTTGTGACCACAGGCGTGAAGCCCATCGAGGTTCTGCCGTGCCGCTCGACATAGGCGCGCATCTGGCCGATTCGGGTGTTGGGGTCCGCCGTTGCGAGTTCGACCAGATTGATCAGTACGCCGTCGGGCCCTTCGAAGACGACCTCGATGGGCGTGCCGACTTCGGGCGTCATCTTGTGTGCCTTCGGCTCACTCCAGAACTCGTAGCCCTTGGCCGCGAAGTCGCGCGCTGCGGCGTGGATGTCTGCCGTGTAGAAGTTGAGATTGGAAAGACCGTTGTGCCATGGCTCCCTGTTCGCCCGAATGAGCTTCTTCTCGCCCGCGTCGCAATCGAGCAGAAGAATCCGCCCGACCTCGCTCTTTCCGGCCTGCAGGAACACTGCTTCTGCCTGTGCGCCCGGGGGCAGCCCCCAGTGCTGCTCGAGCGCTTTGCCGGACCAGGTGCGCCGCTCGACGACATCGAGTCCGATGAGGTCGCTGTACAGGTGCAAGGCGGAATCGAGGTCATCTGTTCCGAGCACGGCGACGCTCAGAGGGCTTCCATTCGGGGCGACGATTTCGGCCATAGTTTCTCTCTCGGTTTGTTGAGCAAGTCTGACATGGGGCCGCTGCAGCGCATAGCCTTCCCCGGTGACGACAACCGATGGGGGAGCGTATGCTGCGGCCGAGAGTTGAGAGGGAACAACATGCGCACGATGCTGTTAGCGACCATCGTTGTGTCTGCGGTGTTTCTTGCGGCTACCGCGCGCGCCGACGCTATCGACGGCGATTGGTGCTCACCAGCCGGAAAATCATTTTCGATCCGCGGACCGCAAATCGATACGCCCGAAGGCAACCGTATTGAGGGTCTCTATGACCGGCACGGCTTTATCTATACCGTTCCGGACGGAGAGCCTGACAGTGGCCAACAGGTGCGCATGGTGCTGGTTGACGACAACACCGTGCGGCTGACGGTGGGAGAGGGGGCGACCGACGTGCAGACCTGGCGGCGCTGCCGGCCTGGGATCAGTTGAGCAAACGGGGAGAGAAAGGATGACAAAAGCTGTTCTGGGTCCGTTCGCGGCGGCGACGGTCATGGCGCCGGATCCTCAGCGTGCGGCCGCGGCCTACGTGGACTATCTCGGCTACAAGCAGGTCATCGACACGGAAGTCCCCGACGATATCGCGGCGAGTTGGGGCGCGCCTGCGATGGCCGGTCGACGGGTCGTATCAGTCAAGAGCGCCTCGGATCACGGGGCTGTTCTGCGTTTCGTCCAGGGGCAAGCGCCGCAATCCTATGAGCCCTTCACAACTTACGGCTGGAACGCGCTCGAGATCCTGACCACGGATGTCGACTCGCTGCCGGCCAAGCTTGAAGGATCACCATTCCGAATCATCGGTATGCCGCGCGACCTGTATCCGTCCGGGTCGATCCGGGCCATGCAGACCCGCGGCGCAGCCGAGGAGATGGTTTACCTGACCCAGATCAACGAGGCCCCCAAAACCGACTACTTACCCAAGGCGCAGACGCTGGTGGACCATCTGTTCATCACCATCCTCGGCAGCGATGACTTCAAGAAGAGCCGGGCGTTCTACGACGAGCACTTCGAGGTGATACTGGGGGACGTTCATGACATGCGCGTGACCGGCTTGAACGTTGCCTTCGGTCTGGACATCGAAACGAAGCACAAGCTCTCTGTCATTCGGATGGCCGGTAAGGCGACGCTGGAACTCGACGATTTTCCGGCCGGCGCGCGCCACCGCGACATTGGCGAGGGCGAGTTCCCGCCGGGCATCGCAATCCTCTCGCTCGAGGTCGATTCGCTGGACAACGTCTCCTTGCCGTTTCGTGGCGACATCATCCAGAAAGAAGGGCCGCTCTATCGCGGCCGCCGGGCAGCGACCATTGTCGGGTCGGCAGGCGAATGGATTGAACTGGTCGAGCGAAGCTAGCGCAATCATGGCAGAGATGACGGTCGTCGAAATGGACGGGCGCGGCGCCGCCGACGTTCTGCGTCTCGCAGCGCGGCCGGTACCGGAACCGGGTCCGGGCGAAGTGTTGGTGCGCGCGAGGGCCATCGGCGTCAACCGCGTCGACATCCTGCAGCGCACCGGCCAGTACACGCCGCCCTACGGCATCACGGATGTTCCGGGCGTCGAGTTCTCGGGGGAAGTCGTCGCGCTTGGTGCAGACGTAGCCGCGTTTTCGGTTGGCGACGCCGTATGCGCGCTCACCGTCGGCGGCGCATACGCCGAGTACAGCGTGGTCCCGCAGGAGCAGGTCCTGCGCCTGCCCAACGGCTACGATTTCATCCGCGGCGCCGCACTTCCTGAGGTGCATTTCACGGTCTGGACCGCGCTTATGCAGCACGGACGCTACAAGGGTGGTGAGTCGTTGCTGGTCCATGGCGGATCAAGCGGTATCGGAACGACCGCGATCATGCTCGCGCGCGCTCTAGGCGATGGCGAGATCTATGCAACGGCGGGCAATGACGAAAAATGCCGTGCCTGCGAGAATCTCGGCGCCAAGCGCTGCATCAACTATAGGGAAGAAGATTGCGTCACCGTGCTGCGCGAAATGCGTGATGATACCGGCCTTGACGTGATCCTAGACATGGTCGTCGGACCATATGTGCCCAAGAACCAATCGCTTCTGGCGCCGGAGGGCCGTCTCGTCTTCATCGGGCTGATGAGCGATCAGCGCGAGGCGGAGATCAGCGCGACGGCCGTGATGCTGAACCGCCAGGTTATCACCGGTGTGTCGCTGCGCGGTCAAACGATCGCCCAGAAGGCCGCGATTAGAGACGAGATGGAAGCGGCTGTGTGGCCGCTTCTGGACGAAGGCAAGATGCCGCCCGTGATCGACTCGGTCTATCCGATGTCGGAGGCGGTTGCGGCGCATCTCAGGCTCGAAACCAGTCAGCACATCGGCCAGATCGTTCTGACCGTCGACGGTGACTGACCGAAAGGAATAAGTGGGCATGCGAACTCTCAACGCCAAGCCGATTTCGCCCGAAGCCTTTGCGCCCTACGGCCAAGCCGTGGCCGATCCCGGCCCGACCAACCGGACCGACTATGCAGCAAAGCTGTTCAACGGCCGTGATGGCGTCGAGATCAATGTCGGCGTCGTACGCGCGATGCCGCCTGCTTCGCTTCCGATGCAGGTTCTCAAGATGGAGCGCCATCCCCAGTCGACGCAGGCGTTCCTGCCTCTCGACTGCGACCGATATCTGGTTGTCGTTGCGAAGGGTCGGGGCGGCGCGGGGGATCCGGATCTCGACACGCTACGCGCCTTCGTCGTGCCGGGCGACATGATCGTGAACTACGATGCGGGGACGTGGCATTGCCCGCTGACGAGCCTCGACCGGCCGTCGACGTTTGGCCTCGTCATGTACATGGACGGGGGACCGGGTGACGAGGACTGGCACACGCTCGATGAGCCATTTGTTGTCGAGGTCGACTAGGTATCTTCTTCGTCACCCGCGAGTGCGGTGAGCGCGGCCAGGTCGATGATCTCCACGTCGTGCTGATTGGGTGACGCGATGACGGACTGGTTGCGCAGCTGTGTGAAGGTACGGCTCACGGTTTCCGTCGTCAGGCCGAGATAGTCCGCGATGTCGTGCCGGGTCATCGGCAGATGCAATTGACGGTCTTCGCCTTGCCACTGCCTGATCCGCGTAAGGAAGGATGAGACTTTCTCAAGCGGCGTTTTGCGACCGAGCACAAGAATGCGCTCCTGCGCCTGAACGAGCTCGTCGTTGGTCTCGTCGAGAAGGTGTTGCAGGTAGGTCGGGTCGTCGCGAAGGCGGGCCTCGACTTCGCTTCGCGGGTGCACGACGAGCGTCATGTCAGTGACGGCGTCAACGTTGTAGTAGTAGAGTCCGGCGCGGGCGATGCCGAGCAGGCTGAGTCGATACGCAAAGCCGGTGATCAGCGTTCTGCCGTCGGGCATCATCTTGTAGATCTTGGCGACGCCGTCCGCGACCTCGTAGAGGTTCTTCGCCGTGTCGCCCTCGAGAAAGATCGTCTCCTTCGCGGGTACGGACAGCTGCCGTGCCGCCTCTCCGTGCCGGATCTGGGCCCGTTCGTTTTCGTTTCGTTGTTGCACGGCGGGGAGCCTACTACCGTTTGGCGCGCGAGACACAGGTTTTGACAGCGTACGCGCGAAAACACGGGTAGGTTGACCCTTGAAATTCCCAGAATCCGCAATATTTCGGGCTGCGTGTCAGCCCGCAGGGCTCGCTGTCTGCATGCTTCTAGGGGGTGTTGAGCAATGTCGCTGCAGGACGAAATTCTTCTCGATCGATTGATGTCGCGTGGAGAGCGGCGCGGCCTTCTGCCGCCGCCTGGTTGGGCCGGTACGGCAAAACAGGCCATCAACTCGATACGAGGCACAGCGCGAGGAGCCTGCCTTCGCCCGGTTTGGCAAGAGTCCCGGTTAAATATGCGTAATCCGGGTCCTACTCGGGTTGAACGTGAGGGCTCCGGCCCGTAAATTTGCGCCCCGATCCGGGAGGGAATTACGCCATCGCCGGCCTCACGATGGGCCACGATGCGATCTGATCGCCATGGCTGACGACGTTCTTGACGTAAGAGGACTAACGAAACGGTTTGGACCGCTGACTGCGGTCGACAACGTGTCTTTCGCCGTGCGCAAGGGCGAAGTTCTCGGCTTCTTGGGCCCCAACGGCGCCGGCAAGTCGACAACGATGAAGATGATCACTGGCTTTCTGTCGCCGACCGAAGGCACCGCCGTTGTGCAGGGGCACGACGTCGTCGAGGAACCGATCGCGGTCAAAAGCCGGATCGGGTATCTGCCGGAAGGCGCGCCGCTTTACGGCGACATGACGGCCAGGGCGCTGCTCAACTTCGTGGCCGAGGTCCGCGGGCTGTCCAAGGCAGAACGGAAGCGCCGCATCGAGGAGGTGATCGAACAAGTCCACCTCGAGGAGGTGATCTTCCGTCCGGTCGAGACGCTCTCAAAAGGTTTCAAGCGGCGCATCGGCCTCGCGCAAGCCATTCTGCACGACCCTGATCTCTTGATCTTGGACGAGCCAACGGATGGGCTCGATCCCAATCAGAAGCACGAGGTTCGCACGCTTCTGCAGAACATGGCGCCCAACAAGGCAATCGTGATCTCGACCCACATTCTTGAAGAGGTCGACGCTGTCTGTTCGCGGGCAATGATCATTGCTCACGGCAAGTTGCTGGCCGATGGAACGCCGGAGGAACTCCGCGCCCGGTCCTCGACACGACCGGCGTTGTCTGTCCGTGTCTCGACGGAACATGCTGAGAAGGCGCGGACGGTTCTGCGAGGCCTCGCGGGCGTGGGGTTTGTAGAGATCGTCGGTCGTGTGGACGGAGTCGCGCATATCACGGCAGCCCCATCCGGGGAACAGGACATCCTCGAACCCGTATCGGAGATCATGCAACGCGAGAGCATCACCGTGGAGCAGATTATTGCCATCCCGGGCAGCCTCGACGACGTATTCCGCCAGGTCACGCAATCAAAGGCGGGGAGCTAGCATGCGAAACACGTTCATCGTCGCCAAACGTGAACTCGGCGCCTACTTCGCGACGCCGGTGGCCTACGTATTCCTGGTGATCTTCCTGGCCGCCATTGGCGCCTTCACGTTCTATCTCGGCTCCTTCTTCACCCGAGGGCAGTCCGATCTCGCGCCATTCTTCAACTTCCACCCCTGGCTCTATCTGTTCCTGATTCCAGCGATCGGCATGCGGTTGTGGGCGGAAGAGCGCAAGACCGGGACGATCGAACTTCTGCTGACCCTGCCGGTGTCCACCTTTCAGGTGGTGGCGGGCAAGTTCCTGGCTGCCTGGCTATTCACCCTGCTCGCGCTGGCGCTGACATTCCCGATCTGGTTAACGGTGAACATACTGGGCAATCCGGACAACGGCGTGATCGTGGCGAGTTATGTCGGTTCCTGGTTGATGTCGGGCGCTTTTCTGGCCCTCGTTGCGTGCCTGTCGGCGTTGACCAAGAACCAGATCATCGCCTTCGTCGTCGGCGCTGCCGTCAGCTTCATTTTCCTGATGGCCGGGCTCGACATCGTCCTGGGCGCGTTTCGTTCGTGGGCGCCAGAATGGGTCGTCGAGATCGTCGCCTCGCTTAGTTTCCTGACGAACTTCCAGCAGATTTCCAAGGGCGTGATCGATCTGCGCGAGGTCGTCTTCTTCGTTTCCATGATCGGGGTCTTCTTGTTCGCCAACACGGCGATCGTCGATCTCAAGAAATCGGCCTGACGCCATGCCGAGCGACAAAGAGAAGAGCCGAAATGTTGACCGCAATGTGCTCACCATGGGCGCGATTGCGCTCGCGATCGTGCTGTTCCTCGCGATCAACATCATTTCGAACAGCGTCTTTCGCAGCGCTCAGCTCGACCTGACCGAAGATTCGCTGTTCACCGTGACAAGCGGTACGCGCGAGATTCTGGCCGCGCTCGACGAGCCCGTCACCCTCAAGTTCTATCGCTCGGAGCAGGTTCAGCAGATTCCGGCTCTTGCCTCCTACGCGACCCGCGTCGAGGAACTTCTTGAGCGATACGAAGATCTCGCCGACGGCAAGATCAAGCTTGAGAAATACGTCCCCGAGCAGTTCTCGGTCGAGGAAGACCAGGCGGTCGGCTTCGGCATCAGGGGCATTCCTGTCAGCAGCGCTGGCGAAGTAATGTACTTCGGTCTGGCCGGAACGAACTCCACGGACGACGAGGACATCATTCCGTTCTTTACGCCCAGCCGCGAAGCGTTCCTGGAGTACGACCTCTCAAAGCTGGTCTTCAACCTGTCCAAACCGGGCAAGACGACGGTCGCGCTAATCACCTCGCTGCCGATCGCGGCCGACCAGTCGCGCGGCTTTGCGCCGTGGGTGGCCTACGAACAGGCCCAACAGTTCTTCGACATCCGTATTCTTGGCGGCAACATCAAGCGGATTGACGACGAGATCGACGTCGTCCTGTTGATCCAGCCGACGTCGCTCAGCCAGACCACGCAGTACGCTGTGGATCAATTCATGATGCGCGGCGGTAAGGCGCTGGTATTCGCCGATCCGTACGTCGAGGTCAATCCGCCGCCGCGGCCGCAGCCCGGCCAGCAGTACACGCCGCCACAAGGTCATCAGCTCGGCGAACTTCTGACTGCGTGGGGTGTTCAGATCGATGACAGCAAGGTCGTCGGCGACCGGATTGCCGCGCAGCGCGTCGCCGCACTGTCCGCAGGCCGGCGTGTCGTGACCGAGTACCTGCCGTGGCTCTCACTAGGGCCGGTCAGCATCAACCGTGACGACGTTGTGACGCAGGATCTGGAACGGGTGAACGTGATCACAGCCGGCCAGGTGGGCATCAAGGATGGCGCGTCGCTCCAGATGACGCCGCTGCTCTTCTCGAGCGAGCAGTCCGAACTACTCGACATCGATGCGGTGAGACCGAACCCAAATCCGGTTCAGATTCTCACGGACTTCAAAGCGTCGAACGAGGTACTCACCATCGCCGGCCGCTTCACCGGCGCGGCAAAATCCGCCTATCCTGACGGCCCGCCGATCCGCGAGGACATTCGCGATGCGGCAGGACCGGACCCCGAATTGGTCGACGAGCATCTCGACGAATCACAGGGTCCGATCAATCTGATTGTCGTCGCCGATGCCGACCTGTTGGCCGACCAGATCTGGATGCAGGGCGGCGGCGGCAGCCAGGCCGTTCCGGTCGCGCAAAATGGCGATCTGTTCGTCAATATGCTCGACAATCTGGCAGGTTCGGCGAGCCTCATCGGCCTTCGTGGTCGTGGCCTCTCTACTCGGCCATTTACGCTCGTTGACGACATTCGCCGTGACTCCGAACTCCAGTTCCGTTCGAAGGAGCGTGATCTGCTCCAGAGCATCGAGGAAACCCAGAAGAAGATTGCCGACCTGCAACGTACGGATGAGGGGCAGTTCATCCTGTCCGCCGAGCAGCAGCAGTCGATCGGCGACCTGCGGCGGGAGATTGTCCGAAGTCGCGCCGAGTTGCGCGAGGTCCAGCACGCGCTGCAGGAGGACATCGACAATCTCGATGCGCTTTTGAAACTCATCAATATCGGGGCGATCCCGCTGTTGATTGCGATCCTGGCAATTGTTCTCTTTTTCGTTCGTCGCGCGCATTTCGGACGGCGTATCCGCAGCACGCGCGGCGAACTGGCTGTCACAGGAGGGCGTGCGACGTGAACCCGCGATCCTTCCTGATTCTTGCCGGTATCACTGCCGTGGCGGCGATCGGCGCCATTGTCGTGCTGGCCCAGGAATCTGTTCCAATTACGGCGGTTGGCGACAGAGAACCCGCGTTTCCCAAGTTGGTCGAACGGATCAACGACGTGGGCGCTATCGAGATCACGACCAACGAGCATCGTTTCACGGTGACCGGCGAAGGCGACGCCTGGGGCATCGAGGAGAAGAACGGCTACACCGTCAAACGCGAGACGGTGCGGAACTTCATCCTGGAAATCGCCAATCTTCGGCTCGTTGAGGGCAAGACGGAACTCGAAGACCGCTACCATTTCCTGGACGTCGAAACGCCGGAGGGCCAGGACTCGGATGCCCGCGGCATCCGTATCCTGGCCAAGGACGGGGAAGAGCTGGCGGCCGGCTATATCGGGCGCCGCAAGTTCTTTCTGTACGTCGACGGGCGTGGTGGTACCTACCTGCGTCGCGAGGGAGAGAAGCGGTCATGGCTGGCGGAAGGCGAGGTGAATTTCGGGCGCACGCCGCCTAACTGGATGGACCGCACCGTCCTTGACCTCGATCCCAAGAACGTCAGGCAGTACGTCATCACCCATCCCGACGGCGCCACAGTGACCGGGCATCGCGCGACGCCGGGCGAAAAGATGGACATCGACGAGGTTCCTGCGGACCGCGAATACAGGACCGACAACGAGGCAGATCGTTTGGCCTGGGTCGTCGAGAAGTTCGATTTCGCCGATGTCGAGCCCGCGCCTTATCAGAACTTCGATACTTTTGACGGCGAGCGCCACATCACCGAATACGCCTTCTTCAACGGCTTAGTGCTGAAGTTCGAGGTCATCACCTTGCCGAAGCCGGAGGATGCGAGCCGGTTCGACGAACCGCCGCGCTGGGCGCGCGTCTCGGCGACGGTTGCCGCGGATGCGCCGGAAGACCAGCGGGCCGAAGCGACGCAGCAGGCCCTTGAGATCAATCAGATGACCGAAGGCTGGGAATACGAGCTTGAAGAGCTCGACGGGCTGCGGACCACAAAGCCGGTCGAAGATTTGCTCAAGCCGGCCGGCTCCTAGAACTCTTCCCTGTCTTGCGCCCGACGACGCGACGCGCGAGTCTGCACGCGTGGGGCCTCTAGCCGGCATACGACTCATCGAGATCGCGGGAATCGGTCCTGTGCCTTACTGCGCCATGGTGTTGGCCGATCTTGGTGCCGACATCGTGCGAATTGATCGGCCCGGCGGACAGGAGATCGGGGTTCCGCTGTCGCCCGAGGTCGACATTCTCAACCGTGGACGCGCCTCCCTCGCGCTCGACCTCAAGAAGCCGGGCGCTGATGATGTCGTCTTGCGTCTGCTGGAACGAGCCGACGGTTTGCTCGAGGGATTGCGTCCCGGTGTGATGGAGCGGCTCGGGTTGGGACCGGATATCTGTCTCGCACGGCGGCCGGGTCTCGTCTATGGGCGGATGACGGGTTGGGGCCAGGACGGGCCGCTTGCCGACACCGCCGGGCACGACATCAACTACATCGCGCTTTCAGGCGTACTGGCCAATGTCGGGCGCGCCGGCGAGAAACCGGTGCCGCCCCTGAACCTCGTCGGTGATTTCGGCGGCGGGGCGATGTACCTCGCCGTGGGCATGCTTGCCGGTATTCTTTCGGCGCGCGCGACCGGCCGCGGTCAGGTCGTCGACGCCGCGATGCTCGACGGTGCGAACCAACTGATGTCGATCTTTCACGCCTTGAAAGCGAGCGGGAACTGGCCCGGTGGACGGGGCGAGAACCTCCTCGACGGCGGCGCGCCGTACTACGACGCCTACGAGACAAAGGACGGTGGCTTCATGGCGGTTGGCGCCATCGAAGCGAAGTTCTATCGGCAACTCCTGAACAAGCTGGACCTTTCGCCCAACGACCTGCCGGATCAGAACGATCGTGAGCGCTGGCCTGTGTTGCGTGAGCGGTTTGCGGCGGTTTTCAAATCGCGCACACGCGACGAATGGACCGATGTCTTTGACGGTTCGGATGCCTGCGTGAGTCCGGTGCTGGAGATGACGGAGGTCTCGCCACATCCGCACAACGCGGCCCGTGGGCTGATGGTTGATGTTGGGGGAATGGAGCAGCCGGCGCCGGCGCCGCGGTTCAGTGCAACGCCCGCATCGCGACCCCGGCCTTCCGTCGCGGCCGGCCAGTCAACGCGCGCCGTGCTCGAAGACGCAGGGTTTTCTGGCGTGGAGATCGACGCCCTGATCGAGGCGGGTGTCGCTCATGAGGCCGCGTCATGACGGCAGGTCCGCGCGTCGGCCTTTTTGTCACCTGTGTGGCGGACCTGTTTCGTCCGACGGTTGGCTTCGCCGCCGTCAAACTTCTCGAGGACGCCGGATGCCGGGTCGAGGTTCCTGAAGCACAGACATGCTGCGGACAGCCCGCCTACAATAGCGGTGATCGCCGTGACGCACTCGCGATCGCGCGCGGTGTGATCGCCGCTTTTGAAGGGTTCGACTACGTCGTGGCGCCGTCGGGTTCGTGCGCGGGAATGATCAAGAAGCATTATCCCGGGTTGTTCGCGGGCGATCCCGACATGGCTGATGCCGCGCAGGATCTCGCCGCGCGTACTTGGGAGCTGACGGCGTTTCTGATCGACGTCATGCACATCGGTGCTTTGGATGCCCGCTACGAAGGACGCGTGGCCTATCACGACTCCTGCTCATCCCTGCGCGAGTTGGGCGTGCGGTCGCAGCCACGGGAGCTGCTGTCACTGGTCGACGGCGTGACCGTTGTCGACCTGTCAGACCCCGAGGTGTGCTGCGGATTCGGCGGCACGTTCGCCGCCAAGTATGGGGAGGTTTCGGGCGCAATTGTGCACAAGAAAGCGGCCCAGGTGGTGGCGACGGGCGCCGATACGGTCGTCGCGGCCGATCTTGGCTGCCTGCTCAATATCGCGGGGAAGCTCAAGCGGGACGGGTCGCCGATCAAGGTACGGCACGTCGCCGAAGTGCTGGCCGGCATGACGGACGTGCCGCCGATCGGCGAGGCCTAGCCATGCGGGCGACGAGCCACCTGTTCAAAGACAACGTCGCGAAGGCGTTGGCGGATGCCGACCTGCAGACCGCGCTGTACCGTGTCGACAAGAATTTCACCGCCCGCCGTACCGCGGCAGTGACGGCATTGCCGGAGTTCGAGGCGCTGCGCGATGACGCGGTGCGCATCAAGGATCACACGCTGGCGTATCTCGACCTCTACCTGGAGACGTTCGAGCGCAACGTTACGGCGCAGGGCGGTCAGGTGCATTGGGCGGAGACGCCCGACGATGCGCGTCGCATCATTCTCGATCTCTGCCAGGCAGCCGGCGCGCGAACGGTCACCAAGGGCAAGTCGATGATTGCCGAGGAAGTTGCGCTCAACCCGTTCCTCGAGGCTAACGGCATCACGCCGGTCGAGACCGATCTCGGCGAATACATCATTCAGCTCGCGGACGAACCACCGTCGCACATCATCGGGCCGGCGATTCACAAGACCAAGGAGCAGGTCTCCGATCTGTTCCACGAGCACCACAGGCAGTTCGGCAAGACGCAGCGCCTCACCGAGGGGGGCGACCTGGTGGCCGAAGCGCGCGAGATTCTGCGGCCGCGATACCTCGCGGCGGATGTCGGCATCACGGGCGCCAACTTCCTGATCGCCGAGACCGGGACCTCGGTGATCGTGACCAACGAGGGCAACGGCGATCTGACCCAGCAGCTGCCGAAGACGCATATCGTCGTCGCGAGCCTGGAGAAAGTGGTGCCGACGCTGGAGGACGCCTCGACGATCCTGCGCGTCCTGGCACGTTCCGCGACGGGCCAGCAGATGTCGGTCTACACGACGTTCTCGACGGGGCCACGCCGGCCGGGCGACCCGGACGGTCCCGACGCCTATCACGTGGTGCTGCTCGACAACGGCCGCAGCAAGCTGCTGGGCAGCGATTTTCAGGACATCCTGCGCTGCATCCGCTGCGGCGCGTGTTTCAACCACTGTCCGGTCTACGCGTCTATCGGCGGGCATGCCTATGGCTGGGTCTATTCCGGGCCGATGGGCGCGGTGCTGACGCCGGCGATGATCGGTATCGAGGCATCGCATCACCTGCCAAGCGCGACGCCGTTCTGCGGCCGCTGCGAGGCGGTGTGTCCGATGCGCATTCCGCTGCCCAAGATGATGCGCCATTGGCGCGAGCAGGCGTTCGACAAGAAGCTCGATACGGTGCGGCAGCGCTGGGCACTGAAGGTCTGGGCGTGGTTTGCGAAGCGGCCGCGGCTCTACAGGCGGATCACACGACTGGCGGTGCGCTACCTGGCGTGGCGCGGCCGCCCGCGGGGCCGGATGAGCGACCTGCCGCTTACCGATGGCTGGACGGCGAGCCGCGACATGCCGGCGCCGCAGGGCAGTACCTTTATGGATCAATGGCAGACGGGGCGCAGGCCATGAGCGCGCGCGCCGCCGTTCTGGGACGGATTCGCGCATCGCTGGGTGAACGCGACGAGGAAGCCGCGCGCGAGGCGGTGGCGAGGCGGCTTGCCGCGCATGCGCGTAACGTGGTGCCGACGCGGGCACAGGTCGACCGCGATACGCAGGTCGGGATGTTTGTCGATCAGATCACCGCAACCCACGCCACCGTGGCCCAGGTGGCCGAGGAGAATGCCGTGCCCGCGGCCGTGAGCGCCTTCCTCGCGCAGCACAATCTGCCGGCCGAAGCTGTGCTTGCACCCGACGTGGCGAACCTTGGCTGGGACAGCCAGCCGTTGCTGCAGACACGGACCGGCGTCCCTGTCGAGGCGGATCAGGTCGGGGTGACGGCGGCGTTCGCGGCCATCGCCGAGTCCGGCACCTTGATGCTCACCTCCGGCGCGGGGAGCCCGATCACGCTCAACCTGTTACCGGACAACCACGTCGTCGTGCTGCGGCGCAGCCAGATCACCGGCACCCTGGAGGATGCGTGGGACGCGCTGCGCGCAGAGGGTGGGATGCCACGCACGGCGATGTTCGTCTCCGGGCCGTCCTCGACCGCGGACATCGAGCTGACGCTCTACCTGGGAGCACATGGGCCGCGCCGGCTGCACATCGTCCTGATCGAGGACTAGGCGCACGCGGGGCACTGCGAAACGAACCCAATTCTGCCTGGACCGGATCGCGAAGCGAACCCAATGCGGGCCGTCGCCCTGTTACGAAACGAACCCAATCCGGTTCGGGGACGAACTACGAAACGAACCCAATTGGGGCCGGCGCCAAACTACGAAACGAACCCAATTCGGGCTGGGGACCGGATTGCGAAACGAACCCATTTTTCGCGGAACTCAGCCGTTCCGTGGATGAAGTGCCTGCAAAATGCTGGCACTTCATCCACAAGGCTAGAGGTCGAGGACCATGTGCGGCTGGCCGTTCGAGGTTTTCTCCGCCGTGACGCCACGCCGGTTCACGGTGGCCGAGACGCGGCGGCGGTAGGCGGAAAAGCTGTCGAAGGTGACCACGTCGACCGGTTCGTCGAAGACGAGGGTAACGCGGTAGCGGTCGCCTTCGCCGAGCGCGCGCACGGCGATGACCTCGCCGTCGAAGGCCTGGCCGAGATACGCGCCCGAGACCCGCATGCCGAGGTGGATAGGGGCGGGCGGCGGCCGATTGCCGACGGCGGTATGCAACGTGTTCCAGTCGCGGTAGCCGTGTTGGTGGGCAACGAGTTCGAGCGATTTCGCGTGGCCGACGGTGCTGCCGCCGGATTCGAGGTCAGCGCGCAAGCGTTTCGCCTGCGCCTTGAGATCGTCGAGCGAGGGGAGGGACGACGGTCCGACCATGACATGCCTCTCGTATTCCGCATGCGGCTGGATGATGGGGCTCGCATTGCCATCGCGCCGCATGACGCACGGGGCGTTGGTGGCGGATCGTGTGTTGGAAGGGCTTCACCATGGCTTGCGCCTGCGAGCGGCCGGGGCCTTCACCCGAGGCCGCGTATGTAGGCGCGCGGTCGCGCGGTGTCAATGGGTGCGCGGGCGGGGTGCGGGGATCAGGCGCTCTCGGTTTCGAGTGCCGCACGCCGGGTGTTGAGCTGGCGCATCGCCATGTCAGCGAGCCCGATGAGCGCCAGCCGCTGCTGGTCGTTGAGCTCGCGCGGTTGACTGTCGATCACGCACAGCGTCCCGAGTTTGTTGCCCGAGGGCGTGATCAACGGCGCGCCGGCGTAGAAGCGAATGGCAGGGTCCTGGGTGACGAGAGGATTGCCTGCGAAACGAGGGTCGCGCGTCGCGTCCGGTACCACCAGAACGTCGTCGTCGAGGATCGCGTGGGCGCAGAAGGCCCACTCGCGCGGCGTCTCGGTGGCGTCCAGCCCGTCGCGCGACTTGAACCACTGGCGATCGTCGTCGACGAATGAGATCAACGCGACGGGAACACCAAGGGCATTGCGGGCCAGGCGTGTGATTTCGTCGAACTCCTGCTCGGGCGGCGTGTCGAGAATCTGATAGCTGCGGAGATCGTTGATGCGCTCGCGTTCGTCGCGAGGGAAGGGCACCTGACGGCGCAGGATCTTGTTGTCGTACATCCGCTGATCGGCGATCTGCATCAGGATGTCCGCGGCGGTGCCGTCGGCCGGGGCTAAGGCCGAACCGACGCTGACGCCGACGCCGACCTCCTGTTCAGGCCCGACCTCGATGGGTGCGACTACAATCTCGCGCAAGCGGCGCGCGAGCCCCTTTACCGAGACCGGGTCTGCGTCCGACTGGACGATGATGGCGAACTCGTCGCCGCCGAGCCGGGCGACGACATCGCCTGCGCGCGCAGCTTTTTCCAGCCGGCGCGCGACCTGTCGCAGCACGGTATCGCCGGCCGCGTGGCCCAGCGAATCGTTGACCGTCTTGAAGCCGTTGAGATCGAGGAGCGTCAGGGCAAGGGTCTTGCCCGCGTCGCAGCCCGCCAGTGCCCGCGCAAATGCGCTATCGAAGAAGCGACGATTGCCGAGGCCGGTCAGCGCGTCGGTATAGGCGTCGCGCGCAAGCTGCGCGGCATCGTCGCGTTCGCGCTGTGCATCGCTACGCCGGCGAATGGCGCCGCGGATCGATTTCTCGAGTTCACGCGAGGTCGTGTAGTTCTTCGCGAGGTAGTCGTAGACACCCTGCTTCATGGCGGTGACCGCGATCCGCTCGTCGCCGGCGCCGGTGAGCATGATCACGGGCGGCGTGTCGGATAGTTCCGCCCGGGTGGAGTGAATAAGTTCGACGCCTGTGCAGTCCGGCAGATGGTAGTCGACGATCATGCAATCGATGTGCGAATCGCCGAGTTGCGCGCGCGCTTCTGCGCCGGTGTGCGCATGAAGGAGTTCAAGGCGCAGGTCCGAGGCGTCCAGCAGCCGTCGCACCATCTCGCGGTCGACTTCGTCGTCCTCGACGAGAAGGATTTGCAGCGGCGCTCTCACGGGAAGGCGACGACGTTGCTGTAGACGCGAATCATTTCCGCCACCGGCTTGAGGCCTTCGTCGAAGTCGTCCTTCACCAGATAGCCGGCGACGTGCTGCTCGTATGCCTTCTTGACGTCGCTCTCGGCAGTCGACGTGCTCAGCACGAACACGATCGCGTCACGCATCTCGGGATCGTCCTGGCGTGCGCGAATGGCGTCGAGAAACTCGTGACCGCTCATACGCGGCATGTTGATGTCCAACAGAATCACGAACGGCGACCGCGGCCGCACTTTGTCGGAACGGCCTTCGATGATGGCCAGCGCCTCCTCGCCATCGCTCGCTTCGATGATCTCCGCGTCGACGCCGATTTGCTTGAAGGCGCGGCGTACCGCGAGGCGGTCGACCTCGTCGTCTTCGACCAAAAGAATCTGAAGTTTCTGGCTCATGCCCCTGCCTTCTTACAGATCATGCGGAAGTATACCCCTCGTTCGCCGCCCGGGCGGTCCTCGCACGTGACACTGCCGCCGTCACGTTCAATGATCTTCTTGATAATGGCCATGCCCATGCCGCTGCCTTCCACCTTGTCGCGCGGTTGGAGCGTCTGGAACATCTGGAACGCGCGCTCGCGCTGGTTGGTCGGAATGCCGGGACCGTCGTCCTCGTAGTGGATTTCATAGGAATCATCGGTTTCGAATGCGCGGATGTAGATGTTGCCCTCGTCGCTGCCGTGATGCTTCATCGAGTTGGAGTAGAGATTCGTCAGGACCTGTTCCAGTGCCACCGGCCGGACCCGCATCGTCTTGAGGCGGATGTCCTGATGGAGATTGAAGCGGCCGTCGGCGTTGAGGGCCTTGAACCACTCAGTCGACGTCGTTTCCAGGTCCACGTCTTCGAAGGGGGCTTCGATTCGCCCGGCGCGCGAATAGCCGAGAAGGTCGTCCAGCAGTTTTTCGAGGCGTTTCACGCGGTCGCGCAGCAGGGCCATGTTGGATTTCGGCTCGCCTTGCAGCGAGTCGCCGAGGTCGGATTCGATCCAGTTGGCGAGGTGATCGATCCCGCGGAGCGGCGCCTTGAGGTCGTGCGAGGCGACGTAGGCGAACAACTCCAGCTCTGCGTTTGAGCGTTCCAGTTCGCGCGCGTTTTCCTGCAGCTGGCGGGTCATGGATTCGGCCAGCGCCTGTGCGCGCTCGCGTGTGGTCGCGAACGCCCGGAGGATGAAGAACAGCAACAGGCTAACGATGATGCCGCTGGCGATGATGAGGTATTCGGCGTCCCGGCTCGACACGGCTTCGAAGGGACGAAGCGAGCAAATGCGCAGGGTCCAGACGCGCTGACCGACATTGATCTCCCGCACCGCCGTGAGCGCCGGTTCCCATGGCTCGTCGTCGCGTTGCCTGCTGTCGTACATGAGCGTGTCGGGCGACGACATTCGGCCGTCGAAAACCTCAAGACGTACGTCGGGAAGACCGACGCCCAGGATGCCCGACATCAAATTGCCCATGCGGAAAGGGCTGTAGACGTAGCCAGCGATCTCGCGTCGACACGCGTCCACACTTTCAGGGTCGCGCCCATCGAGAAAGAAGGGCAAATACATCAGGAAGCCGGCCTGGACGTCCTCGGTGATCTCCTGCACCAGCACGACGCGGCCCGAGATGGCGACCTCGCCGCTATTTCGCGCCAAGTCCATGGCAGCGCGACGGGTTTCCTGTTGATACATATCGAACCCAAACGCTTGCCGGTTGCGCTCGTCGAAGGGTTCGAGGAACGTGATCGACGAATATAGGGGCCGATCGCCCTCGGGCCGAATACGGAAGTCAGGGAAACCTTCGTCGCGGATCGATTGTTCATAGTTCGCCTTGTCTTCGGGGCGGACGAATTCGGCAAAGCCGATTCCCTGAATACCAGGCAAGACGTTGTCAATGTCGAGCGCGTTGATGTAAGCCCGCCATTCGGCACGCGTGACCGTCTCCGATGCGTTGAAGAGCCCGAGACCGCCGCGCAGGACTTCGGTATAGGCGTCCATGCGGTCGCTGATGGCATTTTCGATCTCGGCGACGCGCAGGTCGAAGCGAACCTGCGCTTCGCGCTCGCGATCAGCGCGCGAGATCGAGTAGTACATCGCAGTCAGCGCGAGAATGACGAGCGGGACCAGGATGGCCCACGCCGACGGCGGCATGCCGAGCCAGCGGCGAGACGGAGTCACGACGTCCGAATCGATCTCAGTGGCCAAGGTGTCCTTGGCGCCAGGTGCGACGTCACTGACCGCCACTATCCCCCCTCTCGCTTGGGATCGGTTGCAGGTTAGAGAGGTAGTTGTCTTGCGAACGACCCTCAATCGGGGCGGCTACGTAGTCCGCTGCGGCGCTCCCCATGTCGTTAAGTAGCTGATAATCCGATGTTTTCTGTCTCCGCGGTGGGTCCCATGATGGCGGTCGCGAAGGTGGACCTTGTGGGGTGCGGCAGGATCGCTTTCACTGGGCACGCATCAATAGGAGCAGCCAGTGCATGACCTTGTGATCCGCGGCGGCACCATCGTCGACGGAACCGGCACCGAGCGCTACGCGGGAGACGTCGCCATCGACGGCGGGACGCTCACGCAAGTCGGCGGGAAAGCGGGGCCGGCGCGACGAGAGGTCGCCGCCGAGGGCCGTCTCGTCACGCCGGGCTGGATCGACGTTCATACCCACTACGACGGCCAGGCGACTTGGGATCCGCTGCTGGCGCCGTCGTCGTGGCACGGCACCACGACGGTCATGTTCGGCAACTGTGGCGTCGGTTTTGCGCCGTGCCGTCCCGGCGACCGCGAGGCGCTGATCGATCTGATGGAAGGCGTCGAGGACATTCCGGGCGCCGTGCTGGCCGAAGGCCTGACGTGGGAGTGGGAAACCTATCCCGACTTTCTCGACCAACTGGAGCGCCAGTCGCGCGCGATCGACGTGGCGGCGCAGGTGCCGCATCACCCGTTGCGGGTCTACGTCATGGGCGAGCGCGCCTTGCGCCATGAGATTGCGACGGCTGACGACATCGCGGCGATGCGCGGCTTCGTCGAGGAAGGCTTGCGCGCGGGCGCGTTCGGGCTCACCACCTCGCGCACGATCCAGCACCGGACCGTCGACGGCTCGTGGGTGCCGGGCTATCACGCCGCCAATGACGAACTGCTCGGCATCGGTGAGGCGCTGGGCCGGGTCGGGACGGGGACGTTCGGCATGCTGGTCGACTTCGACGACGAGGCGGCCGAGTTCGACTGGATCAGACGCCAGGCGCGCGACCAGGGCCGACCGGTGTGGTTTCTGCTGACCGACCGGCTGAGCGATCCGGATCGTTGGCGCCGGCTGATGGCAGGCGTCCATGCGGCGCGCGCCGAGGGCCTGCCGGTGGCGGCGCAGGTGCCGTGCCGGCCCGTCGGCCTTATCCTCGGGCTCGGCACCTCGCTGACGCCGTTCAACGCGCGGCCGACCTTCGCTGCGCTGTCGGACCTGAGCGCCGAGGAACGGCTTGCGCGGTTACGCGATCCCGAAGTGCGTGAGCGCATCCTGGGCGAAACACCGACCGACGACCTGATCGAGCGAATCCAGGACGCACACCGGCACACCGTGTCGCGCTGGGACCGGCTTTACATGCTGGACGATCCGCCCGAGTACGAACCCGACGCCGCACGCAGCATCGCACATATGGCGGCGCAGGCGGGATGCGCACCGGATGCCTTTGCCTACGATTATCTGGTCGGCGGCGATGGCAATCGCACGCTGTTCTTTCCCATCACCAATTACGTCGCGGGCGATCTGGAGACGACGCGCGAGATGATGCAGGACCCCGGCACGCTGATCGGGCTGAGCGACGGCGGCGCGCATTACGGCGTCATCTGCGACGCCAGCATGCCGACGTTCCTGCTGACGCATTGGGCGCGCGACCGGACGCGCGGACCGAAACTGCCGCTCGAGTGGCTGGTCAAACGGCAGACGGCGGACAACGCCGACTTCTTCGGCTTCAACGACCGCGGCCGCCTGGCGGTGGGCAAACGCGCGGACGTCAACGTGATCGACCACGCGGGCTTGCGGCTGCATGCGCCGGAGATCGTCCACGACCTGCCCGCGGGCGGGCGGCGGCTGACGCAGCGCGTCGACGGCTACGCGATGACCGTAGTGGCGGGCCAGCCGATCTATGAGAACGGCGAGCACACCGGCGCGCTGCCGGGGAAGCTGGTGCGCAACCGCCCCTAAACGCCGACGCGCTACGCCTACTTCTCGAACATGTAGATCGGGTAGCGGGTGCGTGGCGGGACGGCGGGGTTGTCGCTCGACGGACCCATGATCTTGTCGAACCAGACTATGTCGGCTTTCGAAAAACCGGCTTCCTTCGCCTTGTCGGTGTAGGGGTAGGTGTAGGAGGCGGGGGCGAAGGGTTCGTTGTTGGTGTAGGCGGTGGTGAGCATCATCGCTTCCTGGAAGGGGCTGTTCTCTTTCGGCAGGAATTCGATGCCGGCGAAGATGCCGCCGGGTTTCAGCACGCGGCGGATCTCGGCCAGGATGCCCGGCGTCGGGCCGGGCGGAATCTCGTGGAACATGAAGCACGAGAGGATCAGGTCGAAGTGGTCGTCGGGGTAGTCCATTTCCTCGACGGCCTGCTGCGACAGGTGCACCGTGACCCCGCGTTCCATCGCGCGCTTGTTGACGAGCTTGAGGCAGGGTGCGGCGATGTCGACACCGTGGACTTCCGAATCGGGGTGCGATTCGAGCCAGGTCAGGGCGAAGCCGCCCTGGCCGGTGCCCCAGTCGAGCACGCGCTCGTATTTGCGCTTGGGCAGGTAGGAGAAGGCCAGCCGGTAGAGGTCGTTGGCGTCGTCTTCCTGCGGGCGCGTGGTGCGCCGGCCCAGTTCGTAGACCAGGCCGTCGATCTCGTCGGTCCACACGCCGCCGGGGTGCTGATGGAAGTCGACCAGGCTGTAGTACTCGGGATAGGCGACGTCGGGATTGAGGCGCAGGGTGCCGGCGGCGATCGCCTTGTCGGCGGCCTCGTCCAGTTCGCGCTGGATGTGATCGGCCTCGCCTTCGGCTTTCGGCTGAATGCCGAAGTCGGGGTAGTTGTATTTGAAGCGCTGCAGGTGGCGGTACATCCAGG
>JAYOEZ010000011.1:0-27394 GCA_038116985.1 Alphaproteobacteria bacterium
GGTCATCGCTACCGAATGGACTCTTGCTGACTTTCCGGAATTCTGCGTTATACGCGATGATGCTGTCTTTCACCGCTGCATCGACATAACAAGCTCCGCACATCTGCTCACTCCCGCTAGATTTTCCTGTCGACCTTTTTTTCTGACCTAGTCATCTGACCGCCTGTTGCCCAGTGCCGATCCCCGAACGGGAGCGACGATCAATTGATGTCAAGGCAGAGGTACTTCACTTCCAGGTAGTCGTCGACGCCGTACTTGGACCCCTCGCGCCCGTGGCCCGATTCCTTGATGCCGCCGAAGGGCGCGACCTCGGTAGAGATGAGTCCGGTGTTGATGCCGACCATACCGTATTCGAGCGCTTCCGATACGCGCCACACGCGACTCATATCGCGTGCGTAGAAGTAAGAAGCCAGTCCGAATTCCGTATCGTTGGCCATGGAGATCGCTTCCTCTTCGGTCTTGAAGCGGAACAGGGGGGCGACCGGACCGAATGTCTCCTCCCTGGCGACCGCCATCTCGGGTGTCACATCGGTGAGGATGGTCGGTTCGAAGAAGGTGCCGCCGAGTTCGTGCCGCTTGCCGCCGACGGCGACTTTCGCACCCTTGGCGACGGCATCGGCGATGTGCTCCTCGACCTTCTCGACGGCGAAGGTATCGATGAGCGGACCCTGGTCCGTGGCACCCTTCAGGCCGTCGCCGACGCGCAGCTTGGCGACGGCGTCTGCCAGCTTGGCGGAGAAGGCCTCATAGACGCCGTCATGCACCAGCAGCCGGTTGGCGCACACGCAGGTCTGCCCGGTGTTGCGGTACTTCGAGGCAATTGCGCCCACAACCGCGGCGTCGAGGTCTGCGTCATCGAAGACGATGAACGGCGCATTGCCGCCCAGCTCCATCGACACCTTCTTCATCGTTCCGGTGCATTGCGCCATCAGTTTCTTGCCGACTTCGGTCGAGCCGGTGAATGACAGCTTGCGCACGATCGGGTTGCCGGTCATCTCGCCGCCGATCGCGCCGGATGCGCCCGTGATCACGCTAAGAACGCCGGCCGGAATACCGGCGCGTTCGCCCAGTTCCGCAAGCGCAAGCGCGGAGAACGGTGTCTGCGAAGCGGGCTTGACCACCATCGTGCAGCCCACGGCCAGCGCGGCGCCGGCCTTTCGCGTGATCATCGCGGCCGGGAAATTCCATGGCGTGATCGCGGCGGTGACTCCAACTGGTTGCTTCAGCGCGATGATTCGCTTGTCGGCCAGGTGTCCGGGAATGGTATCGCCGTAGATGCGCTTCGCTTCCTCGCTGAACCACTCGATAAAGGATCCGGCGTAGGCGATCTCGCCCTTGGCTTCAGCGAGAGGCTTGCCTTGCTCCGCGGTCATGATGGTTCCCAGGTCGTCCTGGTTCTCCATCATCAGGTCGAACCATCGTCGCAAGATCGCAGCGCGCTCCTTGCCCGTCTTGGCCCGCCATGCCGGCAGTGCCTTTTCGGCGGCCTCGATCGCCATACGGGTCTCGCCTGCGCCCATCTTGGGTACGGTTCCAATGACCGCGCCGGTTGCCGGGTTGGTCACGTCCAGCGTCTCGCCCGAGTCTGCGGCCCGCCATGAACCGCCTACGTAGCATTCCTGGCGCAAAAGGGTGGGGTCCGACAAATCCATGATCTTCCTCGTCGATTGCGATCCGCTTGAACCCCAATTTTGCAGATCGTCCGGGTATCCGCCAGTGCCCCGGCCGCACTCTCCGGGGTGTCGGAGCGGCCAGCATGGGGTTTAGGCAATGTCCACAAGGCCGTGATCACGCCGTCACGGGTTTGCCGCATCCGATCTCAATCGCTATGTCCGGGATAGATGAATCTGCAGGCTTGAAAGGAACAGACATGAATGACGTGCCGACGTACACGCCGCCCAAGGTGTGGGAATGGAAAAAGGGCGAGGGGCGGTTCGCGAACATCAACCGCCCAACTGCCGGATCGACCCACGAGAAGGAACTACCCGTCGGGAAGCATCCGCATCAGCTGTACTCGCTGGCGACGCCCAATGGCGTCAAGGTCACCATCCTCTTTGAGGAACTGTTGGCGAAGGGGATCAACGAGGCCGAATATGACGCCTGGCTCGTCAACATCGGCGAAGGCGATCAGTTCGGGAGCGGGTTTGTTGCCGTGAATCCAAATTCGAAGATTCCCGCGCTGGTCGATCGCAGTACGAAGGTCCCGACGCGTATCTTCGAATCGGGTTCGATCCTGTTGTATCTGGCTGAGAAGTTCGGGGCGTTTCTTCCCAGCGATCCGGCGCGGCGGACCGAGTGCTTGTCCTGGCTGTTCTGGCAGATGGGCGCCACGCCGTATCTCGGCGGGGGATTTGGGCACTTCTACGCCTATGCGCCTACCAAGATCGAGTACTGCATCGATCGATACACGATGGAGGTTAAGCGCCAACTCGATGTGCTTGACAGGCAGCTCGCCGGCAACCGCTACATTAGCGGCGACGAGTACACGATTGCCGACATGGCGATCTGGCCATGGTACGGGGGCCTGGTACTGAATCGCGCCTACGACGCAGCAGAGTTTCTGGATGCGAAGTCATACAAGAACGTCATGCGCTGGACCGAGGAGCTCGACGAACGTGAACCGGTGAAGAGGGGGCGAATGGTCAACCGCGCCTTCGGGCCGCCTGAGGAGCAGCTGCACGAGCGGCACGATGCCAGCGATTTCGAAACCAAGACGCAGGACAAGTTGGAGGCGAAGGAGTAGGCACGTAATAGAGGTGGGCACGCCGCAACGCGGTCTAGCCGACGGCGTGCTCCGTCTCGCCGATCAGGCGATCCGGCCAGGGCTTGATCCATGACAGTTCGTGCCACCGCCCGCCGAGGACTTCGGCGTCTCTAAGGAATGCCAGTTCCGGCGCGTTGGTGTCGATCGTCGCGCTGCCCGACCAGACGTTCGATACCCGCACGTCATCCATCGAACTGCACACCAGCCGGGTGGTCACGGTTCGCTCGACAGGATCGCTCAGAACCGTCTGGGTGTAGTGGTTGTTGGCTTTGGCCGCATCGGGCGCGACGGCAACGCCGTCGACTACTGCAGGCATGTCCTCGTTCTTGTCTAGCGTAATACTGAAGTCGAAGACCGAGCGTTGGCCCCGTGACACCAGGGCCCGAACGGAATCGCCCGGCTTCCAGCTACGACGCAGCGGCGGCCGCGTCATGGACATGTTGCCCAGCCGCTGCTGCCAGCCGAAGAGTTCGCGCCCGACGGCGAGTTCGGCGTCGGTCGTGCACCAGAGGTAGGGCGCCCAGTGGCCGATGGTGCCGTCGTATTCGACTATGAGGCCGACAACGGCCTCCAGGAACTGGGCCTGGTCCGGTTCTTCGAGCATGAATCGTTCGCCGAGCCCGTAGTCGCAGACCATGTCGTGCACGCTGAGGCGGACGACCGGATCGCCGTGGAGTTCGAGCGGGGCGGGAACGAGGCCCTTAAGCGCAGCCCGGTCCACTCTGAGCACCACCGTCGCGCTGTGGCCCTCGAAGTACCACGGCGGCGGTCCGTAGGGGGCGAAGCGGCCTTCTGCGGCGCTGGGAATGGTGATGGGCAATTCTCGAGGCATGACGAACTTTCGGATGGTGTCGATAAAAGAGGCGGCAGGATTGAACTATCAGGCGCAATTGGCAACCATGTCGCAGGGCGCAAACATACCGCACGGTCGGGCGAGCGTCCGCCAAGAATGGTGTTTCATAACAAGGCGATAGGGAGGGGCTTGTGGAGATCGAGATTGAGCGCCGTGACGGCACGGTGCAGAAACGTTCGGTGGCGCTCGACCGCCTCTACAACTTTGGTTCGGCGACGCGCAACGCCGAGGACGCGGTTGCGCACCAGGAGGAGGTCGCCAAGGCGGGAATCGGGATCGCCTTCGATGTTCCGGCACCGCGTGTTTATCCGATCTCGCCGCACAACGTCGTCACCGATGACGAAATTTTCATCCACAACGACCAAACCTCGGGCGAGGTCGAGATCGTGCTCTTGCAGATCGGTGACGAGCTCTTGGCCGGCGTGGGCAGCGACCACACCGACCGCCTTCTGGAGCGCACCAGCATCGTTTGGAGCAAGCAGGCCTATCCCAATGTTCTCGCGCCACGCTTCTGGCCGATGGCGGACCTGCGTGACCATTGGGACGATTTGGTGCTCAGGAGTTGGGTCGACGGACGCGCCTACCAGGACGTTGGCGTCGCGATCTTCATGGAGCCGGACGAGATGCTGGCGAAGCTGCGCGAGCGGATTCCGGACTTGCCCGAGACCTACATGCTGTTTTCCGGCACCTACGTCAGCGTCGACAAGTCGTTGGGCTTCGGCAAAACCTGGGTATTTGAGATGGAAGATCCGACACTCGGGCGACGCATTCGCCACGAGTACAAACTGACCGACATCCTTGGGGAGATAGCGGAACCTTTCCGTGTTCCGCTGACGCGCGATTAGCGTTCCGCCAACAAGAAGAAGCAGACATGAGCAAACACGCCCACTACCCCCACTTGCTGGCGCCAGGCCGCATCGGCAGGCACGAGATCAAGAACCGGGTCTGGATGTCGGCCCATGCCACGTTGCTCGTGAAGGACCATCTTTTCACCGACGAACACGTTGCCTATTACGTCGAGCGCGCCAAGGGAGGGGTCGGCGTGATCACTATGGAGGCGATGGCGGTTCACCCGACGACGCAGCCGTACAAGGGCAAGGCATTTGCCTTCGATCCACGCATGGTGCCTCAGTACCAGAAGATCGCCGATGCGGTGCACCCGTACGGGGTCAAGATTCTTGCGCAGCCCTGGCACCGGGGTCGTCAGACGAATTCGGTGACCAGTGGGGAGCCGGTGTGGGCGCCGTCCGCAATCCCCTGTTCGGTGTACCGCGAAGTACCGCATGAAATGACGGCCGCAGACATCGACGCGATCATCGAGGGGTACCGGCTGTCCGCGCGTTATGCGCGGGAGGGCGGGCTCGACGGCATCGAGGTTCATGGGATGTCGCACGGTTACCTGCTGAACCAGTTTCTGTCGCCTGCGACCAACCATCGCGGCGACAACTACGGCGGCAGCCTTGAAAACCGCCTGCGAATCGTCGTCGAGATACTGGATGCGACCCGGCAGGAGGCGGGGGACGATCTGATTGTCGGCGTGCGGATGAACAGCAACGACGGACACCCTGGCGGCCTGGGGCCGGACGAGTGGGCGGAGATCGCAAGACGGTTCGAAGCCACGGGAAAAATCGACTACATCGGCACGTCGCACGGCACCTATCTGAACCGGATGCTCATCTATCCGACGGCGCCGGTCGATCACGGCTATCAGCTTGAGGCGACGCGCAAGTTGAAGGACGCCGTGTCGCTGCCGGTCGTAGGTGCGGGGCGAATTGTGACGCCGGATGAGGCCGAGAAGCACCTTGCCGCCGGAGACTGCGACTACATCGCGATGGCGCGCGCGCTCGTGGCCGATCCTGAGTGGGTTGCAAAGGCCGAACGTGGTGAGGCGAAGCGGGTGCGACCCTGTGTCGGTGCGAACTGGTGTCTGTCGTCGATCGCTGCGCAAGCGCCGATCGCCTGCATTCATAATCCGGCAGCAGGTGCCGAAACCGCGCTTGGCGTGGGAACCCTTGTGAAGGCCGAGAGGCCCAAGAAGGTCGCTATCGTGGGCGCCGGACCGGCAGGGCTGCGCGCCGCGCTGACGGCGAGCCAACGCGGGCACGATGTTACGCTCTTTGAAGCGCGCGATAAGGTAGGCGGGCAGATTGCATGGTGGTCGACGGTGCCCAGCCGACGTGAACTCGTCGGGATTCTGGATTGGATGACCGATGAGCTCGCAAAGACCGATGTCTCGATCAAGACTTCGGCCAATGTAGATGCCGCCTCCTTGGAGGCCGGCGGCTACGAGGCAGTAGTTCTTGCAACGGGCGCGCGCGGTCTGCGTCACGGTTGGTCACCGCTCCGTCCTGAGCGCTGGAACGGTCCGCCGCTCGAGGGAGCCGATTTGGACCACGTGTATTCGTACACGGAATACCTCGATCAACGTCCCAAGTTCGGCGGTCGGGTCGTCCTGGTCGATTCGATGGGCGGTCGCCAGGGGGCGGTGGTTGCGGAGCTACTCGCCACCGAAGGCGACGAAGTCGACTTCGTGACGCAGTTGGGTCAGGCGTCGCCGGACCTTGCATCGTCCCGCGACTGGGGGAAGACCTACGGGATGCTACGGCGTCTGGGAATCCGGTTTCATCCGGACCGGGAGTTGACGGCTATTTCGAACGAAGCCGTCGAGTTGCGCGACATCTACACCGACGAGGTCCACTTGCTGGGAGACGTCAAAGGCGTTGTTCTGGTGATGGGCGCGCGTGCGGATGACGCGCTGTTCAACGAACTTCAGCCAATGCGCAAACGCGGGGTCGAGGTGCGGCTCATCGGCGACGCTCTTGCGCCACGCCGGGCGAGTGATGCGATCCGCGAGGGAGAACTTGCTGCGAGAGCGATCTAGCGCACGCGGCCTGCGCGCCTAGCGCGCGCCGTTCGAAGCATTGACGCGACGATACTCCCATGGCTCGACGAATTCGGCGCCGTCCTGCCAGAGGCCGGCCTTGCTGGCGCGGGCCTCTTCCTCGGCATTGACGTACTCGTCGGATTGTTCGCGGAAGGCGAGTGCCATGCCGGAGCGAACGAATGCTTCGTTGATGTCCTCACCATTCACCGTGCACTTCGCAAAGATTCGCTTGAAGCGATCGGCAACACCCTTGTTCTCGCAGGTCACTGGTCCGCTCTCGACGAGAATCTGCAGTTGGCGAGCAGCGACGTTCCAGCACGTCCATGGCTTCTTGTTCAGCGTGCATGTCTGAGCACGCTCCGGTGCGTCGAGCCCCCACAGGATCATCCGAGTCTTGCCTACTGCGAGCATGTCCGCGTCGATAACGCGGGCCTTGCCCTCGATGACTTCGTCCTGGGCCAACGCGGGGAGGGCCGGACCGAAGCCGATAGCGACGATGACAAGGGCTAACGCGAGGCGCATGGCAATTCCCGGTTTTGCCGCGATATCAATCACTTGCCCGAAGTTCCGTCGGGCATCGCGGCATTGGTGAACTTGGTGCCTTCGGTCATGGCACCTGACAGGACCGCCGATGTCAAACGTGTCTCGGAGAGATCCGCATTTGTCAGGTCGGCGTCGCGAAGGTCGACGTCGTAGAGATCGCTGCGCACGAGAACGGCGCCGACAAGGTTCGCCCCCCGCATTTCGGCACCGGCAAGCAGAGCTTCCTTGATCGTCGTTGCTGAGAGATTGGCATCTCGCAGATTGGCCCTCTGCAGGTTCGCGCCATCCATCGTGCTGCCGCTGAGGTCCGTGCGCGCCAGACGCGCGTCCTCAAGGTCGACAAGGGTCATCTGCGCATCCGCGACGTTGGCATTTGTGAGCCGAGAGAACTGCATACGTGCCCGGGTCAGGTCCGCGCCAACAAGGCTGGCCAGCCCGCGCCCGCGCTGCTGATCAGTCGGACCTGATCGGCCCACCTCCAGTCTGACAGGTCGGGCTTGCGGTCTAGCCATCCTTCGATCGTAAGCGTGTCGCCTGCGTCCAGTCCGCCCACGCGCACCACCGACTTTTCGCCGCGAACCACGGTAGCGTCCACCAGCGTCTTGGTGGCACCCCTGGCCGCGTTCTTATCCTCATCGGGAACGAGGCGCGTTCGGATCACGCGAGCCGTCTGAACGCCCGGCAGGCGCATGGCGATCTCTTCAAGGCGCGTTTCGCCGCGATTGCGCAGGGTCACGCGGGCAAGTCCCTCGTACTCTGCGGCCGCCCGCAGCGCTACGATCGCAGGCAAATCGTCGTAGGCGTTCGAAATGTTCGAATCGCGCAGCAGGATCGGCCCGACTTCTCGCGCGTTTCGCAGAACCTGGGGCTGGACCCGATAGCGCAATGGCCCGTCGTCGGCCAAACGCTCCATGATGAGCGGGATGAGAAGATCCTCAAGATCCGGAAACGTCATTCCCTGGATGGGAATCGAGGCAAAGGGCGTCACAACGATGTCTGCGTGCAAAGGTGCCGGGCCGAGGCGGCGGCTGCCGTCACCAAATGCGACGATGACCGTTGCGATGCCGATGACGAGGAGACCACCCACCAGTAACAGCGGCCACACGGTTCGGGTTAGAGTGCGCACTTTCAACCTGACTGTCCGGACAAGGGTACTATCTGGAGGAATTGGTCGGTGTCAAAGTCCTTCATCTCGGCGGTACTTGCGGGAAACGGGCCCATGACGCGGCGCGTCAGGAAGCTTGTCCTGTGCGTGATTGCAGCGGGTCTGCTTCAGTTCACGGGATTGTGGCCTGCGGCCGCCATGGACCTGTCGGTCACAGTGACCGGCGTTCGAAGCGACAAGGGGCACGTGCTGTTAGCGCTCTACGACCGCGAAGACGGGTTTCCCGACGACGAAGCGGCCATCGCGCGTCTGGTCCTACCTGCCCGGATCGGTGAGGTGTCGGATCGATTCAGCGGTCTCGATCCCGGCGAATACGCAATTGCGGTTCTGCACGACGAAAACGACAATCGGAAGCTGGACTTCCGGTTCTTCATACCTCGCGAGGGGTACGTTTTCTCGAACAACGTCGCGCCGCGCATGCGGGCAGCGCGTTTTGCGGAAGCACGCTTCGTGGTCGGGCCGGCACCTGCATCGATTTCTATAGAACTGCGCTACTAGAGTATTTCCGGCGCCATCCGTAAGGCGGCTTCGGCAACAGGGCCGCCCAGTCGCCCATCGTTCTTGCAGTTGGAAGGACCGATCTGAACGGCTAGAAACCGTTCAGCGCGTCAATTGCGTGTTCAGTTGGGAGGTGTGGAAATGAGTGCAGGAACTGATGGGCGCAACGACCGTCTGGTCGAAACGCTGACGTCATTGCTGGGCGCGGATGCCGTGGTCACAGATCAGGCCGAGCGCGAATTCTATTCTGCCGACGTGTACGCGGCCGGCGCGACATGTGCCGTGGCCATCCGGCCGACGGACAAGGGCGCGCTCGCGAAGGCGATTGGTGCGACCACCAGCGCAGGCTACGCAGTGATCGCCCGCGGCGGCGGCATGTCTTACACCAGAGGCTACGTGCCGACGCGCGAAGACACGGTCATCGTCGACGTCGCGACGTTGAACAAGATCGTCGAGATCAACGAAGACGATATGTACATCACGGTCGAAGCCGGCGTGACGTGGAAACAGATCTACGATGCGCTGAAGCCGAAAGGTTTGCGCGTCCCGTTCTTCGGTACGTTTTCCGGGATGCGGGCCACCGTTGGCGGCGGACTTTCGCAGGGTGCGCTCTTCATGGGCACCGCTCGCTACGGACAGGCGGCCGACGTCGTGCTCGGGCTCGAGGTAGTTCTGGCAGATGGGTCGGTCGTGAAGACGGGCCAGGGCGCGCTGCGCAACGCCAAGCCGTTCTACAAGACCTACGGCCCGGACCTCACCGGCATGTTCACTCACGACGGCGGCAGTCTCGGGATCAAGGTGCAGGCCACGTTCCGGCTCATTCAGACTCCGGCTGCGACCGATTTCGGTTCGTTCGTGTTTCCGAGCGTGAACACGGTCGCCTCGGCGCTCTCCGACGTAGCCCGCTCCGGTGCGGCCGAGGACGCCTACGTTTTCGATCCGGATTCAACCAAGAAGAACCTCGTGAGCCTCGGGATCGTCGACGACCTCAAGACGTTGGCCGGCGTCGTGACGGGCCAATCGTCGCTGCGCAAAGGCCTTGTCGAGGGCGCCAAGCTCGTGCGTTCAGGGCGCGGCTTTGTTCAAGAAGACATGTACTCGCTACACGTCGTGTGTGCGGGCCGCAGCGAGGCGGCGGTCGAGGCAGATCTCGATGCGATTCGCAAGATTGCCGAGAAGCACGGCGGCAGCGAGATTCCCAATTCCATCCCCAAGTCGGTCCGGGCCGTTCCGTTCAAGCCGGTAAACGGCGTCCTCGGCGCTAACGGCGATCGCTGGGCCGCGCTGAACGCGAAGGTGCCGCATTCGCAGGCGCACAAGCTGATTGCCGCCGCAGACGAGCTTTTCGCCGGCTACAAGGAGCGGATGGAGGCGCTGGGGGTCTCGACGTCGCACCTGTTGATCGCGATCGACACGTTTGCGTTCAGTTTTGAGCCGGTTCTTCACTGGTATGACCGCTGGCTGCCGGTGCATGAGCGGACACCCGAAGCCGACTACATGAAGGATTTCAAGGAGCCTGACGCGAATCCCGAGGCCGCCGCGCTCGTCGAGGAAATCCGAAAGAAACTTACCGAGTTGTTTGCGACGTTCGGCGCGTCCTCAAACCAGATCGGCAAGACCTATCCGTACCTTGAGAACCTCGACGCCAACACGGCAAGGCTGCTCAAGGCAATCAAGGCTCATACGGATCCGGATGGTCTGTTCAATCCCGGCGTTCTGGGGCTGAGTTAGCCGAGACTTTCCCTGATGCCGTCGCGATAGGACGGACGGTCGACGAAACCGTCAAGCCAACTGGCAAGCGTGGCGCGCCCGCGACGCCAATCGACCTGGTTGCCACGATTGACCTTGAGCCAGTCGAACCACAGCAGAGCGCCGGCGACGTTGACCAGCCCGATGTTGATGCCCGAGAAGCCGGCCGCTTCCTGTTCGAGGCGGTCGAGGCAGCGCTCGACGGCATTCTGGTAGCGCTCGATCCAGGATGGCGATTTCTCGCCGTCGGGGCGGCGTAGTTCCACAACCCGAAGGTCAGCTGCATCGAACATCCCTTCGGCAAGTCCGAAGATGCGCAGGGCGTCCCAGCGTGCAGGCCCCTCCGGATAGAGGTGCGAGCCGCTCCCGAGTGAATCGAGATACTCGTAGATCACCGGCCCGCCGAACATGGGCACACCGTCGTCGCGTATCAGTGTCGGCACTTTGCTCAACGGATTGGCGGCGACCAGCGCCTCCGGACTTTCGAACGGGTTGGTCGGGATGCGCTCAAGCTTTTCCCAGAGGCCTGCCTCGCGCGCGACGATCTCGACGCGATGCGCGTAACCCGGAAGGGGCGTGTAGAACAGTTTCACGGTCGATCTCCGTAGGAGTTCAAACTGCCCTGACGCACGGCGAGGGCGGGATGAACGGTCATGATAAACAGGATCGTTTCCGGCTTGGCTAGCCCTTGGCCTTCAGGGCGCGGTCGCGCACCTGGCTCAACGTGGCGCGGCTAGAGACGGTTTCCGGATCCAGAACGATCTCGATCAACGCGGGACCCTTCGTTGCGTTTGCGTCGTGCAACGCAGGCCCGAAGTCTTCCGTCGATTCGACCCGGAAAGCCGGAATGCCAAAAGACTCGGCAAAGCGCACGAAGTCCGGGTTGGTCAGATCGGTACCGCTGGGGCGGCCCGGGAACGAACGCTCCTGATGACCGCGGATCGTGCCGAACATCCCGTTGTTGACGACGACAAAGGTGACGTTGGCGTCATAGCGCCGGGCGGTCGCTAGTTCGTTGCCGGTCATCATGAAGCCGCCGTCGCCGACCAGCGCGAGGGCGCGGGTCTCGGGCCGCCAAAGTGCGGCGGCAATCCCTGCCGGAACGCCATATCCCATGGCGCCGCCCGTGGGCGCGATCTGGGTGCCCAGCCTGCGGAACGGGTAGAAGCGTTGGAGCCATTGCGCGAAGTTCCCGGCGTCGGTTGCGATAACTGTTTCCGGTTCTAGCGCGTCGCGGAGCGCCTGGATCACCGCGTTCATGTCGGTCGAGCCGACGACCGGTCCCGGCTCCAGCGAGGCCCGGTAGGCGGCGCATCGCGCTTTGGTCCACGTTGCCCAGGGCGGCGATTCGGGGGCTTCGAGTGCCGCCAACGCGGATGCAAATGGGCCCGGGTGTGCCACCACGGCGAACGCGGGTTCATAGACGCGCCGCAATTCCATTACGTCCGGGAATACGTGGACTAACGTTTGAGCCGGCGTGGGTGGCGTCAGCAGCGTGTAGCCGCCGGTTGTCAGATCCCCCAGCCGCGTCCCGAGAGCGAGAATCAAGTCCGCGTCACGGACCGCCTCATTGAGCGCCGGATCGGGCGCGAAGGCGAGATCGCCGATGTAGCAGCCGTGCGTGTTGTCGAAGCGATCCTGTCGGCGGAAGCTCACGCACACCGGAATCTGCCAACGACCGGCCCAGTCGGTCAGTTGATCGCACGCGTCCTGGGTCCAGCCCGTACCGCCCGCGATCACCAGCGGTCGCGACGATTGCCGAATCAAATCGGCGGCGCCCTGGACATCGTGCTGCGCCGGAGTGGTAGGCCGCGGCTCGACCCGCGCCGGGTCATGCACGTCGGCTTGCTCGGAGAGGATGTCTTCGGGCAGCGCGACGGCAACCGGGCCTGGGCGCCCGCCCATGGCGGCGGCAAAGGCCCGTTCGACGATGGCGGGCAATTCGGCCGCATTTCGCGCAGTGACGGCCAGCTTGGTCGTCCACCCGAACATCGCCTCCAGGTCAACCTCCTGAAACGCCTCACGGCCGAGCAGCGGCCGGTCGACCTGTCCGACGAAGAGCACGAGCGGAGTCGAATCCTGCTTCGCGGTGTGAATGCCGACGCTGGCGTGGCAGGCACCTGGTCCTCGCGTGACGAACGCGATTCCGGGCCTGCCGGTGAGTTTGCCCCAGGCCTCGGCCATATTGGCGGCGCCGGATTCGTGGCGACAGGTAATGGTGCGGATCGATGGCTTGTCATAGAGAGCGTCGAGGACGGGCAGAAAGCTCTCGCCCGGCACCTGAAACACCGTGTCGACGCCCTGCGCCGACAGCGCGTCGACAAGAATCTGGCCACCTGTTCTCATGGAACTTCCTCTGGGACTTCTTCGATCGCATCATGCGCGCGAGGTGCGGCATTCTGCCACTCTTTGGGGTTGACGTGGGTCAATGTTGTAAGAGCTAGGTGTAGAGAGAGTGCATCGGGGTAACGCAATCCGTGGGGACTGACGTGAGCGCAGCATCGCCAGCACTGGCGCGTTTCGAAAACTGGTTCTGGTTGATCCTGATCGCCTTGATCGGCCTTGTTGGAATCGTCATGGCGGAGGGGGGCAAGGATGCCGTCTTCTCGTTCCACGGCGTACTTTTCTTCGCGGCCGCGGCGATTGCGGTCATGGCGGCGTTTTCCGCAACATCGGCAAATGCCGATCGCAGCGGCTACAACGAAGCCATCATCAAGTGGGGCGTCTGGCTTGCCGTCTTCTGGGGCCTCGCGGGCTTTCTGGTAGGGCTGGTCATCGCCCTGCAATTGGCGATCCCCGCGCTCAACCTGGATCTTCCGTGGACTGCCTTCGGCCGACTTCGTCCGCTCCATACATCGGCCGTGATCTTCGCCTTCGGCGGGACGGTTCTGCTGACCACATCGTTTCATGTGGTGCAGCGCACCTCCGGCGTCCGTCTCGCCGGTCGCTGGGCACCCTGGTTCGTGCTGTGGGGTTATCAGCTCTTCATCGTTATCGCGGCAACGGGCTACATCCTGGGCGTCACGCAGTCCAAGGAGTATGCCGAGCCGGAATGGTACGCCGATCTGTGGCTGACCATCGTATGGGTCGTCTAGCTGCTGGTATTCCTTGAAACGCTGCGTCGGCGCAAGGAACCGCACATCTACGTTGCCAACTGGTTCTATCTAGCGTTCATCGTCACGGTGGCGATGCTCCACATCGTCAACAGCCTGGCGATGCCGGTTTCGTTCCTGGGCGCGAAGAGCTACTCGCTCTTTGCCGGCGTGCAGGATGCGATGACGCAGTGGTGGTACGGCCACAACGCGGTGGGCTTCTTCCTGACCGCCGGTTTCCTGGCGATCATGTACTACTACGTGCCGAAGCGCGCCGAGCGGCCGATCTACTCGTATCGGCTTTCGATCGTGCACTTCTGGTCGCTCATCTTTCTCTACATCTGGGCCGGTCCGCACCATCTGCACTACACCGCGCTGCCCGACTGGGCGCAGACGCTCGGGATGACGTTCTCGATCATGCTGTGGATGCCGTCCTGGGGCGGGATGATCAACGGTCTGATGACCCTGTCCGGGGCGTGGGACAAGCTGCGTACCGACCCCGTCCTGCGCATGCTGGTTGTTTCGGTTGCGTTCTTCGGAATGAGCACCTTCGAGGGACCGCTCATGTCGATCAAGGCCGTCAACGCGCTCAGCCATTACACGGACTGGACCATCGGCCACGTGCATTCCGGTGCGCTGGGCTGGGTCGGCTTCGTCAGCTTCGGCGCGCTCTACTACCTGGTGCCGGTTCTGTGGAAGCGCGAAAGGCTCTACTCGATGCGCCTCGTCGAATGGCATTTCTGGATCTCCTCCATCGGCATCGTCTTCTACATCACCGCGATGTGGGTATCCGGCATCCTTCGGGGGCTCATGTGGCGCGCTTATGACGGGCTTGGCTTCCTTGAGTTCTCCTTCGCGGAGACCGTCGACGCGATGCTGCCGTTCTATGGTATCCGGGCGCTTGGTGGTTTGCTCTACGTCGTGGGCGCGTTCCTGATGGCGTACAACCTGTACCGCACTGCGCGGGGTGACGTTCGTGCCGAGGAGCCGCTGGGCTCGGGGTCGACGGCACCTGCGCCGGCGACGGCATAGGAGGGGACGATGGCCGGAAGACACGAAAAGGTCGAAAAGAACTCGATCCTCATGCTCGTACTGGTGCTGATCGTCGTCTCGATCGGAGGCATCGTGGAGATCGCGCCGCTGTTCTACCTCGACAGCACCATCGAAGAGGTCGACGGGGTGCGCCCGTATTCGCCGCTGGAGCTGTCAGGGCGCAACATCTATGTTCGCGAGGGCTGTTACGTCTGTCACAGCCAGATGATTCGCTCGTTGCGCGATGAGGTGGACCGGTATGGCCACTACAGCCTCGCCGCCGAGAGCATGTACGACCATCCGTTCCAGTGGGGTTCGAAGAGAACCGGTCCCGATCTCGCGCGCGTCGGCGGCCGCTATTCGGACGAATGGCACGTCGCGCATTTCGAGGATCCGCGGAGCATCGTGCCTGAATCAGTCATGCCGGCCTATCCATATCTGGCCCGCCGCGAACTGGACTTCGGGCAAATCGGCGCCGAGTTGCGTGCCAACAAGCGAGTAGGAGTGCCATACACCGAGGCGATGATTGCCAGTGCGGAAGCTGATTTGCGTGTTCAGGTCGATCCGGACTCTTCCGACGTCGCTGCATTTCTGGCCCGTTACCCGAAGGCGCAGGTTCGTGATTTCGATGGCAATCCGGACCGCATTTCCGAGTTCGATGCCGTGCTTGCCTACCTCCAGATGCTCGGCACGTTGGTGAATTTCGATGTCTTCCGGGCCGAAGGCGAGAATCTGAGGTAAAGCTATGGACTACGCCGACGCCGCACACATCGCCGAGACCTGGGGCCTTTTGTACCTGTTCATCTTGTTCATCGCCGTGCTCGGGTACGTCTTCTGGCCGCGGAACCGAAAGAAATTCAAGGACGCCGCACACAATCCACTTCGTGATGGGGAGGACTAGGCCATGCCGACGAAAGGTGAAAAGGACGCCTACTCCGGGACCGAAACCACCGGCCATGAATGGGACGGTATCAAGGAACTCAATACGCCGCTGCCGCGGTGGTGGGTCTATGTCTTCGCGATCTGCGTGATCTGGTCGATCGGCTACTGGGTCGTGATGCCGGCATGGCCCGGCTTCAGCGGGCACACGAGGGGTGCGATCGGCTACTCGCAGCGGGAGATCGTCGCGACGAGATTGTAGGAAGCCGAAGCGGCGCGCGCGCCGTTCGCGAACCGCCTCGCGCGGACCGAACTTGCTGCGGTCGAGCGCGATCCGGAATTGCTGACCTTCGCGCTTGCGGCGGGCCAGTCTTCTTTCGCCGTGAACTGTGTTCAGTGTCATGGGGCCGGCGGCGTCGGTGCGGTCGGCTTCCCAAGTCTGATCGATGATGCCTGGATTTGGGGGGGCACGATTGACGAGATCGCGCAATCCATCAGGGTCGGAATTCGCTCGGACCATCCGGATGCCCGCAACAACGCCATGCCGGCGTTTCTGGCGGATGAGCTGTTGACGGAGCGCGAAGTGCGGTAGGTCGCGCGCTATGTGCTGTCGCTGTCTTCTGGAGAGGCATCCGGCGGAGCCGGTGCTACGATTTATGCCGACAATTGTGCCGTATGTCATGGCGACAACGGTGAGGGAATCATGGAGATCGGAGCGCCCCGCCTTTCCGACTCGATCTGGGTCTATGGCGGCGATCTCGACTCGATTGTCGAGACCGTGTCGCGCAGCAGGGCTGGCGTCATGCCTGCCTGGCAAGGCAAACTGGACGAAACCACGATCAAGTCGCTCGCCGTCTACGTCCACGCGCTTGGCGGCGGGCAGTAGCAAGGAAGAGTTTGATGGATACGCCCGCGGTTCCGATCGCGGAGGGAGGGTCTCAGGCCGCGGCGGGGGTCGAGCGCAGCGACGCGCGCCCGATCGCCAAGCCGGAGACCCGTTCACTCTACAAGAGCCGGGACAAGGTCTATCCGAAGCTGGCGCACGGCACATTCCGCCGCCTCAAGTGGGCTGTCATGGCGGTATCGCTGGCAATTTACTACCTCACGCCCTGGATACGCTGGGATCGCGGCGCGGACCTGCCTAACCAGGCGGTCCTAATCGATTTTCCGGGACGCCGCTTCTACTTCTTCTTCATCGAGATCTGGCCGCAGGAAGTCTACTACCTGACGGGTCTACTGATCCTTGCGTCTTTGATTCTGTTTCTCGTGACCAGCTTGGCCGGACGAGTCTGGTGCGGCTACACCTGCCCGCAAACGGTTTGGACGGACCTCTTCGTTGCCGTCGAGCGCTTCGTCGAGGGCGATCGCAACGCGCGGATACGCCTCGACCGCGCCCCTTGGACAGCCGGAAAGCTCGGTCGCAAGGCCGCCAAGCATGTCATCTGGGTGATGATCGCCTTGGCGACGGGGGGCGCGTGGGTTTTCTATTTCGGCAATGCGCCGGAACTCGCGCGCGGGCTGGTGGCAGGCGAGGCGCCGATTGTCGCCTACCTGTTCATAGGCATCTTCTCCGCGACGACCTACGCGCTGGGTGGCATCGCACGCGAGCAGGTATGCACATACATGTGCCCGTGGCCGCGCATTCAGGCTGCGTTGCAGGACGAGTATTCGCTGGTGGTTTCATACCACCCGGACCGTGGGGAACCTCGCGGCGCGCACAAGAAAGGCGAGAGCTGGGACGCGCGCGGTCACTGTATCGATTGCAATCAATGTGTCGCGGTCTGTCCTGCCGGCATCGACATCCGTGACGGCCAGCAGCTGGAATGCATTTCCTGCGCCTTATGTATCGACGCCTGCAATGGGGTGATGAAGAAGGTTGGACTCCCACCCAACCTGATCTCCTACGACACCCTCAACACTGCTACCTCGGGCGAAGGCATGCGGCAGAAGTATCGCTTCGTGAGGCCGCGCACGATGATCTACGCGACCCTGATCGTGGTCGTGGGGCTGGTGATGCTGGGGGCGCTACTGACGCGGTCTGATCTTGACGTGACGGTGCAACGGGACCGAACGCCGCTCTTCGTCGCGCTTTCTGACGGTTCCATACGAAACGGCTACACCATCAAGATCCTCAACAAGAGCCACGACACCCGTACGTTTGACTTGCGTGTTCTTGGCTTGGCGGGCGCGACCGTCCAGGTGGTGGGCGCAGACGATACCGGCTCCGCCCGCGCGGTGCTGAGCGTAGCGCCGGACAAGCTGCGGAGCTTCAGAACCTATGTCACCGCGCCGCTGACGTCCGTACCGACGGGTTCGTCCACGGTTCGCTTCAGCGTCGAGGATCAGGCCGACGGGACGGTAGCCACCTATAGTGGCGTATTCCGGGGACCGGAGAACGACTAGTCATGATCCGTGGGCGGCACGTGCTCTATGGCCTGCTGGGCGCTTTTGGCGTGATCCTGATCGCCAACGGCGCTTTCGTCTATTTTGCGGCGACGACATTTCCTGGAAACGAAACCGACGACTCTTACCGGCGGGGCCTTGCCTACAACGAGACCTTGAGCGCCGACGAGGCGCAGCGCGCCGCGGGGTGGGCGGCATCAGTGGAAGTGGTGTCGGGGGGAGTCGCGGTCGATCTGGCGACAGCATCGTCGGGCCCGGCCGCCGGCATGACCTTGATCGGCGAGTTGCGTCGTCCCGGCGCGCCGAGGAGTGATATCGAGGTCGTCTTCAGCGAGATCGCCGTGGGCCGCTACCACGCCGCGGTCGATCTTGCGCCTGGTCGCTGGAACCTGTCCGCCCAGGCGATCGCACCCGGTGGCGAGGTCGTGCTCCGGGTGCAGGAAGACCTGGAAATCGAAGGCTACTGAGGATGAGCCTGGCCGCAACTCAAGGGGCGGTGCCCGAGGTTCCTGCTCACAAGACGCGCGATCCGCACGCCGCATTCGTGATCGACAATGGCGATGGCACCAGTTCGTTGCGCGCCTTTGTTCGCAACATCGTCTGCGCCGCCTGTATCCAGCGGGTTGAGAAAGTCCTTTCCCGCACGCCGGGCGTTGCCGATGTTCGGGTCAACATGACGACCCATCGCGTAAGCCTGCGCTGGAACCCCGACTAAACCGATGCAGATGTCCTTCTCCGGAAGCTCGAACAAATCGGATACCCGGCGGTTCCCCTGCTTGAGGATCTGCAATCCGAGGATGCGGTCGCCGAGAAGCGGCTTCTGCGCTCGATGGCGGTTGCAGGGTTCGCCGCCGCAAACGTGATGTTGCTGTCGGTCGGCGTTTGGGCCGGCGCCGACATGGGGGAGAGCACCCGCACGCTGCTGCACTGGGTCTCTGCCGCTATTGCGCTGCCCTCGGTTGCCTATGCCGGGCGCCCGTTCTTCTACTCGGCAGCGAAGGCTCTCGCCGCTCGGGCTCTCAACATGGATGTGCCCATCAGCCTTGCGGTCATCCTCGCCGCCGGAATGAGTCTGGTGCAGACGATCGCGGGGGGCGATCAGGTCTACTTCGACGCCTCGGTCGCTCTCCTGTTCTTTCTTTTGGTCGGGCGGTACCTAGATCGACGTGCACGGGGCAAGGCGCATGAGGTCGGGGAGCACCTGCTCGCACTGTCTGCAACCTCTGCGACTGTTGTCGACGACGATGGCCGCCGCCGCGCGTTGCCGATTTCGCAGATCGAGGCCTTGATGCGCATCGAGGTGCGACCCGGGGATCAGGTGCCCGTTGATGGGAAGGTTCTGCAAGGAACTTCGGATATCGACCTTTCGCTGGTCAACGGTGAGACGGTGCCGCAGCCCGTGTCGCCGGGTGAGCGCGTCTTTGCCGGAACGGTCAACGGCGCCGGCAACCTCATCATCGAAGTCACAGGCGCCGGCGAGAACACGCTGCTCCAGGAGATTGTCCGCCTGATGGAAGCCGCCCAGCAGTCTCGGTCGCGCTACGTCAGGCTCGCGGACCGAGCGGCAGCCATCTATGCGCCCGTAGTTCACGGCCTTGCGTTGGCCGCCTTCCTGTTATGGACATTCATACTGGGCGCTGGTGCGGAGCGGGGCCTGTTGATCGCGATAGCGGTCCTGATCATCACCTGTCCTTGTGCGCTCGGGCTCGCAGTGCCGGTGGTGCAGGTGGTCGCGAGCGGTCGCCTGTTCCGGCGCGGAATTCTGGTGAAGGAAGGGGACGCGCTTGAAAGGCTCGCGGCCGCCGACACCGTCGTTTTCGACAAGACGGGTACGCTCACCACCGCTGCGCTGCACGTCACCAACGCCGCCTCGATTGATCCGGAGGATCTGCAGCACGCGGCGCGTATGGCGGCCGGGAGTGGTCACCCTCTGGCACGGGCGCTGGCAGGCCACGCGCAAGGGCTGAGCGCGTTGCCGGTCGTCGAGGAACCCGGGCTGGGCCTCGAGTATGCCGGCCCGGACGGCACGGACCGGTTGGGGTCTCGTACTTGGTGCGGGGTCGAGGGAGGTGCGCCGGCTGATGCGCCGGAACTCTGGCTCCGCCGGGCGGCCGGTCGCCCAGTCCGCTTCGCCTTCGAGGACACGCTCCGCGACGGCGCGCAGCAAGCCGTCGCCGACCTGAAGAGGATGGGGCTGGCGATTGAGATTCTTTCCGGCGACGCCGCGGCGCCCGTGGCACGCGTGGCCGAGGCGCTAGGCGTCGGGAACTGGCAGGCTGCCTGCAAGCCCCAGGACAAGATTGCGCGGCTCGCAGATCTGGAGGAGAACGGCCACAAGGTGCTGATGGTCGGTGACGGGTTGAACGATGCACCATCCCTGCGGACCGCCTCGGTTTCGATGTCGCCCGCCTCGGCGATGTACTTAAGTCAGACGGCGGCCGACCTGGTGTTCCAAGGCGAGAATCTCCGTGCGGTTGTCGAAGCGGTCCGCACCGCGCGTTTCGCCAGGCGGTTGATATTTCAGAACTTCGGGCTGGCCGTGGTCTACAACGCGATCGCGATCCCGCTCGCGGTCGCCGGGCTGGTCACGCCGCTGGTCGCCGCCATCGCCATGTCGTCGTCGTCGATTGTCGTCACCCTGAATGCGCTACGCCTGCGGCTTGGCCGGGAGGCGCGACCGTGAACGTCTTGCTCTATCTCATTCCGGCGGCGTTGTTCCTGGGACTGATCGGACTGGGCGCGTTCCTGTGGGCGCTGAATTCAGGTCAATTCGACGACCTCGACCGCGCGGCTCACAGCATCCTGATGGACGACGAGCCGCCCGACGAGGACGACTAGTCGGCGACGAGCGAGCGGTAGGCGTGCCAAGTTGCGTGCCCGATCAGCGGGAATACGAACACCAGACCCAGATACAGGACCACGATCCCGGATACGGTCAGGACGACGATCAGCCATGCCCACAGCATCATCGGCGCGAAGTTCTGACGCACGGCCTTGAGACTGGTGATGATCGCAGTCACGGCATCGACGTCGCGGTCGAGCAGGAGCGGGACGGCGATCGCGCTGGTCGCGAATACGGTGAAAGCAAGGACGCCGCCGACGACGGTCCCGACCGCGAGGAACGCAACGCCGCGTCCGGTCAGGATGAGGCTCGGGATGAATTCTTCCATTGGCGGTACGTTGATGCCGTAGAAGATCGCGAAGATGAAGAAGGCGAGGTAAATCCACGCCATCAGCAGTAGCGACAACGCGAGGCCGAGATAGGCGAGTTGCAGCGGCGAGCGCGGTTTCACGACGAACGTGTCAAGCGACCCGACCGGCTCGCCTCTCTCGCGGCGCCGGCTCGCCTCGTAGAGTCCGATCGCCAAAATTGGCCCGAGCTGCATGAAACCCGCCGCGAGGGGGATCACCAGGAACATGGTATCGAAGTAGAACAGGCCAGCCGTCAGGCCGTAGCTCACTACCAGGACGAGGAAGCCGTAACCCAGACTGATCCCCGGGCTCTGCCACATGTCTTGCCAGCCCTTGGAAAGCCACTGCCAAGGCTCGGTCATCGAAATCTTGCGTACTTCGGGCGCGGTGGGGTGGTGGTGTGCGATGTCGGTCATTGGCGTCTCCCTCGAACGACCATCCTAGCCCAGTCGCGCGCAGTACGGTTGACCCAAGTCAACCGGCTGGCCCGCGGCCGCCTCACGGGCCATCATGGCCGGAAATGGGAGGGGCCATGAAGCTTTTCTATACGCCGATCACAAATCTCATCCACAAGGTTCAGGTCGTTGCGATAGAGGCGGGGGTCTACGACAGGATCGAGCGGATTCCGACCAATCCGTTCGACCGCGATCCGGCCCACATCGCTGCGAATCCGCTCAGCAAGGTGCCGACTCTGCTACGAGACGACGGGACACCGCTCTACGGTGGGCCTGCGATCTACGAGTACCTCGATTCGCTGCATGACGGCGCGAGAATGTTTCCGCCCGAAGGCGAAGCCCGGTGGACCGCGCTACGCCATCTCGCTTTGGGTGACGGGCTGTTCGACACAGCAGTGGTGCGGGTTGGGGAACTCGGCAAGCCCGAGGAGAAACGTCACCAGGATTCGATCGATCGCCATGCCGAGACCATGGTGCGGTGCCTCGATCAGATGGAGGCCGAGGCGCCGTTCGAGGGATTCACTGTCGGGCTGATCTCGATCGCTTGCGCCCTGATCTATCTCGACCGGCAGCGCGCGATCGGAGTCTATCCGGACGACTGGCGTGATGGCCGGCCCAAGCTGAAGTCCTGGTTCGACGCGTTCATCGAACGGCCGTCGTTCCGTCGCCACGACGACGAGTTCCGCGCCGCGTGGGACCAGGGCGACAAGTCCTCGCGGACGGGTTTTCCGGACTAGGCTGCGGCGGCGGCCTCGACCCCATTGCCGGGAACAGCAACGCCGGCTGCGCGCATCAACTTCTCCAGCGCGGCCAGCAGGACCAGAACGTTGTTGATGCGGCTCGACTCGCCCATCAGGCCGATGCGCCAGATCTTGCCGGCGAACGGACCTAGCCCGGCGCCGATCTCGATGCCGTAGTCGCGCAGGAGGGTGCCGCGCGTTGCAGCATCGTCCATGCCTTCGGGAATGAAGACGGTGTTGAGCTGGGGCAGGCGGTGGGCGGGATCGACCAGGAACCGGATCCCCATCGCGTCGAGGCCGGCCCGTAGCGCCGCATGGGTGCGGGCGTGGCGCGCCCAGGCCGCTTCGAGCCCTTCCTCTTCGACCATGGCAAGCGCCTCGGCGAGTCCGAAGAGTGCATTCACCGGCGCGGTGTGGTGGTAGGAGCGCGCGCCGCCGCTGCCGCCTTCCCAGTAGGACAGTACCAGGTTGAGGTCGAGGAACCAGCTCTGCACCTTGGTCTTGCGGGCCTTCACGGCCTCGATGGCTCGGTCGCTGAAAGTGACCGGCGACAGGCCCGGCGGGCAGGAGAGGCACTTCTGCGTGCCGGAGTAGACGGCGTCGGCGCCCCAGCCGTCGACTTCGACCGGGATGCCGCCGAGGGAGGTGACGGCATCGACGATGGCGAGCGCGCCGGTTTCGTGCGCCATGGCGCAGAGCGCGGCGGCATCGGACTCGGCGCCGGTGGAGGTTTCCGCGTGCACGAAGGCAAGCGCCTTGGCACCGGGATTGGCCTTGAGCGCGGCGCGCGCCTTATCGAGGTCGACCGGCTTGCCCATGTCGTCGTCGACCGCGACCACGGTGGCGCCGCAGCGCTCCACGTTCTCCTTCATGCGCCCGCCGAAGACGCCGTTCTGGCAGACGATCACGGTATCGCCGGGTTCGATCAGGTTGACGAAGCAGGCTTCCATGCCGACCGAGCCGGGACCGGAGACCGGGAAGGTGACCGTGTTCTGGGTGCGGAAGACGCGTTTGAGTTGCCCCTTGATGCCGTCCATCAGGATCTGGAACTCGGGGTCGAGGTGTCCAATGGTCGGCCGCGCCGAGGCGGCGAGAACGCGTGGGCTGACATCCGACGGGCCGGGACCCATCAGGATGCGGGGCGGCAGGGCGGGGGCATTGCGGCGGTCGTCGGTCATTGCGGTCGTTCCGTGGGGTTCTGGCGGGAAAGCCAGAACCTGCCGCGTGGGCCGGGGTCTGTCCAGCCGTTGGGCCCGATTGCGAATCGAACCCAATCCGGTTCGGGCGCCGACTACGAAACGAACCCAATGTGCCGTCCGGGCATGACTGCGAAACGAACCCAATCGGGGACGGGACAAACTGCGAAACGAACTCAATTTCGGCCCCTGTCCAGGGAACTTGGGACGTTGGCAGCCAATTATAAATGCGATTAAGTCGTGTTCGCATTAATGGCGCCGGCTGTTGCGATGTGGCGCGGATGACTGAGCGCTCAGTAAAACGGCGGGTAGTAAAAGTCGAGCATGCGGCCGGGGACGTTCTTTTCGTCGCGCCAGTTCGGGTTGGCCGTGACGAAGCGGCTGTCGCAGTGGCTGCAGCGCATGTGCTTGTGCACCAGCGGGATCGGATAGTCGGCGCCGAGGAGTTCGGCGACGGGCTCGGTATCGATCACCGCGCAGTGGTGACAGTCGACGCAATAGACGAACAGCCGGACCTCCTTCTCGATGAGATCGGAGAGCGGGGCTGGATCGTAGGGCTGCGGTTTCATGCCCTAAGCGTAGCGCGCGCCGGGCGGCGCGGTCTGCTTGCACAATGCTGGCGGCTCGGCAAGCGCGGCGTTGGCGCATTGCGGGGGTTGCCCGACCGCTCGATGGTTCTGGAACCTCCCCCCGCTGCCGAGGGCGGCCAGTCCAGTCAGACCCGAAGGTTGATCCTGAAAAACCACTTCGGGTTTTGACTATCAGGGTCAGGGTGGACACCATGTGCTCCTCCTTTTCCCCGGTGCGGCCATCGGCCACACCCCCTCCAAGGAAAGATCAGACGCATTTTCGGACAGCAGGCCTGACCGGAGATGCGGCCCGCATCCCATGGCGATCGATGTACTGACGGTTCTCGCGGCGTTGGTCGCGGGCTATCTGCTGGGCAGCGTCAACACCGCCGTGATCGTCGGGCGACTCTGCGGCACCGACATCAGGCGCGCGGGCAGCAAGAGCGCCGGCCTGACCAACACGCTGCGCGTGCTGGGACGGTCCGCCGCCGCCCTCGTGCTCGCGGGCGACATCCTGAAAGGGGTGTTCGCGTGTCTGATCGGCCTGTGGCTGGGCGTCGCCGTGCAGTCCGGCGCGGCAACCGACAACGCGAGCCTGCTGGCGGCCGGCGCCGGCGCGATCGCCGGCCACAACTGGCCGTTGTACTTCGGGTTCCGGGGCGGCAAGGGCGCACTCACCGGGATCACGGTGTTGTTCATGATCGACTGGATCATGGCCCTCGTCTGCCTCGGCGCTTTCGCCGTGATCGTCGCCGTGAGCCGCTACGTTTCGCTGGGTACGATCTGCGCCGCACTGGTCTTCGTGACGATTTCCTTCGTGCCGGCCTTTGAGAAGACGGTCTATTTCAATACGTTTGCATGCCTGATGGCGTTCATCGTTGTTTTCAGACACCGGGAAAACGTTCGGCGGTTGCTGTCGGGGACGGAAAACAGACTGACCTTCTGATCGGCAACGCGACGAGATCCAGGCCATGTTCAATCCCACGCAACTCGTTATCGATTCGTTCGTCACCACGCTGCGCGACAATTATGCGCGTATGTACGGTCTGTGGGAGCCGGAATACGCCAACATCGTCGCCTTCGTCGGCCGTATGGCGCTAGAGAACATCGCCAACAGCGACGCGCCCTATCACGACGTGGCGCAAACCGTGCTGGTGACCGCCGTGGGTCAGGAAATCCTGCGGGGCAAGCAGTTGTCGCGCGGCGGCGTTGGCCCGCGTGACTGGCTCAACTTCACCGTCTCCTTGCTGTGCTACGACATCGGCTATGTGCGCGGCGTGTGCGCTGCCGACCGCAAGGGCGCCTACGTCATCGACGAAGACGGCAATACGATCGACACGGCGCCGGGCGCGACCGATGCGGCGATGACGCCCTATCATGTGGCGCGTTCCAAGATCTTCGTACGCGAGCGCTTCGGCAACGTCGGCCAGATCGACGCCGAGGAGGTGGCGCGCAATATCGAGCTGACGACGTTTCCGGTGCCGAACGACAGGGAGCATGCGGCGACCGACGATTTTCCCGGACTATTGCGCGCCGCCGACCTGATCGGCCGGCTCGCCGACATCGATTACCTGCGCAAGTCCGCCCATCTGTTTCGCGAGTTCGCAGAAACCGGCACGGCGGAGAAGCTCGGCATGTCGTCGCCTGCCGACGTGCGTCGCGGCTATCCCGGCTTCTTTTGGCAGGAGGTTCGCCCCTGGGTCGAGGACGCGCTGCGCCACCTGCAGGTCACCCAGGAAGGCAAGCAGTGGATCGCCAGCCTCTACGGCAACGTCTTCGCCGCCGAGCACAACGCCCCGGGGCTGGGCCGCCCGGCATAGCGCTCGGGGTCCTGAAGACCTGGAAGGCTAGCCCTCTAGCTTGTCGGCCGTGACCTCCGACACCGGCGTTTGCCAGCCCTTGGGAAAATGGTGCCAGACCTCGCGGCGTTCGCGGGCATAGCGGAATGTGCCCTCGCCCTGCTGCGGAATCGGTTCAATCTCGCCCGAGATGATCTTCGGCCATGTCGCATGGAACAGATCCTCGACATCGCGCCGCAGCGCTTCGTAGGTCGATTCCAGCGTGCCGTTCGGATCCAGGTCGACTTCGCGCTGCGCCAGGATCGGTCCGGTGTCGACTCCCTCGTCGATCACGTGGATCGTCACGCCTTTGGGGGTGCCCTCGATCCATGACCAGAAGTTGGGGTCGGAGCCGCGGTTCCACGGCAACAACGAGATATGCAGGTTGATGATCCGGCCAGCGTACTTCTCGAGGATCGGCCCCTTGAGGATGTATCGGTAGCCGTACGAGATGATCCAGTCGCACTCGGGGACGCCGTCCAGGCGCTCCTGTCCGATCGTTCTGCAATCCTCGCCAATCGTGCGCAGGAGCGGTTCCGTATATGGCGAAAGCACAAGAACGGTCATTGCCGCAAGCATAGGTCGATCATGCATCTGAAATCCAGCACCCCACGCCTTTCGGCGGAGTCCTCGAACCAAGCGCTCTCTTCCGCGATCAGCGGCGGGGTGCTAGCCTTTTGGTTCTCTTGCCAGGGGGAGCCCGGAGCCGCTCGAATGCTTGTTCTTAGACCTGCCGAGTTTCAGGACTGGCATGAGCTCATGCTTTGGCGGAATGACCCCGAGACGCGCAAGAACTCGATGAATAACGAGGTCGTTTCCCTGAGCGACCATATGAAGTGGCTTCAGCGAACCTTGAACGATCCATCTCGCGAGTTATTCGTCGCCGAGCGCGACGGCGCGATGGTCGGCACGGTCAGGGCCGATCATCGAATCGACGAGATCGAGTTGTCCTGGACGGTGTCGCCGCAACACCGGGGTAAAGGTGTTGCGACCGAAATGGTCAGACAGGCCGTCCAGCGGTACGCGGCCGTGTATGCGACCATCAAGAGCGACAACAAGAGATCGATCAGGGTTGCCGAAAAAGCGGGGCTAGTGCTGTCCGACGAGCGCGACGGCGTACTGACATTCAGGAAGGTTCCGGACGTCGGCGCGGCAGGGGCCGAGAATGTGTCGAAGGCCGAACCGTAGGAATCGGAACCTCTGGGGCGCGACCGTGCAAGGGTTCCACACCGTCCCGACAACCCATCATCCGACTAGGTGACGCCTTCGGGGGGTGCCCTTCCCAACCTGCCAACTGCTTGACTGCGACGCTCTTCTTGGGCGGCTCCACATAATCTTTGCGTTTATTTTTGTTTTGACTACAATCATAGATTGTAGCCGCCATGCCGCTCACTTCTGGGGAGGAAGGTCATGTTTGGTCGCGTCGTTGCTGTCACGCTCTCAATTGTACTCGTGTCGTGTGGCACTCTTCTCGACGGTGACAGACCTGCCCTACCTCAGGGCAATGCCGAGACCAGCTTGACGCTTATTCGGCCTGGCGAA
>JAYOEZ010000011.1:27404-28005 GCA_038116985.1 Alphaproteobacteria bacterium
TCGAGCGAGCTTAGGCTCAGCCAACTGGAAAGCAAGGATGCTGTCGTTCCAACGGCGGTAAATACGGCCGATGCCGAGTGGGTGGCTAAGGCTTGTGGCTCGGATCAATCCCCAAAACCAACCTCCCTTCTTGTTGATCTCGGCCTCAAGGCGGTTGAAGGGTTCGCGTCCGTTCTCCTCGGTGCCGTGGAGAAACGGATCGCTGCTGAGATTGAAAACCACACCGCCGCCTACAAGGCCGGCGTATCGACCGTGGACCTTTACTCAGCATTCGAACCGCCTGCTCTTCGGTACACCTGTCTGCAATTGACGCACGGTGTCGCTGGCAAGCCACCACGCCTGTTTGCGATCGCAAGGCTTGATCTTTCTGCAGACGCTGGTGCCCTGATTGTCTCTCCGCTCGTGGTTGCGTTCAGTCGCCCGACGGCGAAGGCCGGCGACAAACTTGCCCTCAGTTTGTCGCTAGGCACGACCTCGCGGTATCGGCACAACGGCACGGGAATGGTGCAGCAAGCCGCCGCCGCACCGTTTTTCACCGAGAAGTTTACGATAAACGAAGATGTCGAACGCCAGCGCGTGGTCGACAAGGGCTACCGGAGCA
>JAYOEZ010000011.1:28015-52816 GCA_038116985.1 Alphaproteobacteria bacterium
CAGACAGGCTACACCAAGAGCGTTCAAGCTCCACTTCCAAGTTTCTCTTGGCCGCTGACGCATCTTGCGAGCTTTGAAAGTTTCGGCAACGTGACCTTTGAGGTCACTGTCGCCGAGGTCGCAAAGCCGCCGAACTACCTCAAGGAACTCTTGTCTCTGATCAAAGACAACAAGGACGACGTCAAAGAAAGCCTTTCGGAGGCGGTGGAGAAACTTCTCAAAGACGAAGAAGCGGCAGAGTAGTGGCGCACTGACCCGAAGGCCTTGTTGATGCGCGCAATCGCATATTCTCTTGTCGCGCTTCTGCTGGCCGGCCTGGCCGTAGCCCAGAATGCTCGGGCGCAGCAAGGGCCTTCGCTAGGCCGCGAACTCGAGCAAGGGAGTTTGCGGGAGTTGCTTCGAGGATTCGATCGCGAAACGATTACGCTGCCGGGATCGGAAGTCACGCCCCCGACTCAACCGCTGGTCGGTCAAGATTTCAGAGCTATCAGTACAGGCCTTACCGATTGTCATATTCCTTTTGAAGAACTTTCCGCAAGATCGCCTTCTTGTGCAGGCGCTCGATCCGGCGGCCGACGCTGCGAACAATATGCCCCCCTTAGTTTTCCTGAAGTCGTTTTCCTTCCGGAAGCGCAGTGCACGGGAACGCTTGTCTCGTCGCGCTCTGTCCTTACGGCCGCGCACTGTTTTGTCGGGGGTAACCGAACAACGATGCTGCGTGGTGATGCACCTGATCTAGTCCTTTCGCCAGGGCGGACTAGTGGTTACACAGCGGAGCTTCGAAACGCGACGACCTTGGCCACCAACCAACGCAGTTTCGTAGCGGATAAGATTGTGGTTCACGGAGAATACGGTGGTCAGGGATTGACGGATGGTCGCTATTACAAGAACGACCTTGCACTAATGCGGATTGCGACTTCCATTCCGAGCGCCCGCGCGGTGCCGGCTACATTCGGGATCCTTGAGGCCGGTCAATCCACCATTGCGGGCTATGGCTATTCAGAAGCCAGCGGCGGTACGTTCGGTGAGTTCCGTCTCACCTGGCCGGAGCCGATCGTCGGAGATGGGGAGCAGATGTTTGCCGATTCGGTCGAGAATGCTGCTAGTCGACTTGAACCAAGAAGTGGTTTCTGTTTTGGCGACTCCGGAGGGCCCGTGTTCGCTGGCCGACTTCGCGGGTGCAGCGCTGAGCCGCGTCCAAGGGAACTTTTGGGTCTGATCTCATATCTCGGGAGGAGCAGCACGAGTGGCGGCGATGCTCAACAACAGGTCGCCCAGTGCTTCGCCCGCGAACGTATGGCCATGCAAGCCATCAACATCCAATCACGGGCCTGGATATGTCGGATAACGGAGGACGAGGCGGAGGGCTGCCACCTGCGGTAGTGCAGAATATCGGGTCGCCCGGCCGCCCGGCGCGGCGCCGGCCTTGGTTGGGCCTGCGCCGCGGTGTATCTAGAACGCCCGCACGAAGCGTGGGTCAGGAGTGGCTTCTGGCGGGTTAGGGGAGCACGGGACGGCACGAGAGCCGGCTCGGCGAAATCTTCAGAGGCAGGCACCTAGATCATGAATTCGTTTCTCGAACGTCAGTTCGCGCTCAAAGAGCACGGCACCACTGTAGGCCGCGAGATTCTCGGCGGCATCGCGACTTTCCTGACGATGGCATACATCATCGTCGTCAATCCGCTGATCCTGCAGGACGCGGGCATGGATTTCGGCGCGGTATTCACCGCGACCATTCTCGCCGCTGTGGTCGGCACCTCGATCATGGGATTGTGGGCCAACTGGCCGGTTGCGATGGCGCCGGGCATGGGGCTCAACGCGTTTTTCACCTACGGCGTCGTGCTCGGCATGGGTCATACCTGGCAGATCGCGCTGGGCGCGGTGTTCTGTTCGGGCGTCCTGTTCATCATCCTCAGCGCGACCAAGTTCCGGCAGTGGATTATCGAGGCCGTGCCAATGAGCCTGCGTCTCGGCGTCGGCGCCGGCATTGGGTTCTTTCTTGCGATCATCGGCTTGCGCAACGCGGGCATTGTCGTCGACAGTCCGGCCACGCTGGTGCAACTCGGCGATCTGACGAGCGCGCCGGCCGCGCTTGCCTGTCTCGGCTTCATCATCATGCTGGTGCTCGATGCGCGAAAGGTGCCGGGCGCGATCATCATCGGCATCCTGTCGATTACCGTGATCGGGCTGATCACCGGCGATGCGACCTGGGGCGGCGGCAACTGGCTGCCGCCGAGCCTCGCGCCGACCTTCTTCGCATTGGACATCGGCGGCGTGTTCGAACTCGGCCTGGTGCTTGTGGTCCTCACCTTCCTGTTCGTCGACTTCTTCGATACGGCGGGCACGCTCACCTCGGTCGCCAACATGGCGAACAAGGTTTCCGAGGACGGCAAGGTCGAGAACATCGGCCGCGCGGTCTTCTCGGATTCGATCGCGACCGTCGCCGGCAGCCTGTTCGGTACAAGCAACACGACGAGCTACATCGAGAGCGGGGCGGGGATCAAGGAAGGCGGGCGGACCGGACTGACGGCGATGACGACGGCCGTCCTGTTTCTCGCCTGTCTGTTTCTTGCACCCGTGGCGAAAACCATCCCGGGCTGGGCAACCGCGCCGGCGCTAGTTTTCGTGGCGACGTTCTTCGCTGTCGGCCTCAAGGATCTCGCCTGGGACGACATCCGCGAATACGGACCGGCGGTCCTCGCTGCCCTGGTGATGCCCTTCACTTTCTCGATCGCCAACGGCATCGCGGTGGGGTTCGTCACCTACGTGGTGGCGAACGCGCTCACGGGCCGGTCGCGGCAATTGCATCCCGCAATCGTCATCCTCGCCATCGTCAGCGTCCTCTACTTCATCCGGGACGTGTTCTGATCGGGGTGGGGGGCCATTTCGCTTGACGGCACCCCACCGGAACCCTAGGAAAACTGCCATCGGGGAGTAGCGCAGCCTGGTAGCGCATCTGCTTTGGGAGCAGAGGGTCGCTGGTTCGAATCCAGTCTCCCCGACCACACTTCCGGAGCGCGGGCATGTACGGGCAGGAACGCTTCAAGGAAACCCGGATTCCGGTCCTGCACGAGGCGATCGGCGCGATCGCCTTCGGCAGTCTGGTGACGTCCGGCTCGGCGGGGCTTGAGGCGAGCCATGTGCCGATGCTCGTCGACGATGAACCCAAACCGTTGGGGTCGTTGCGCGGACATCTCGCGCGCGCCAATCCGCAATGGAGCAATGTCGAGCCAGGCACGGAAGCGCTGGCGCTGTTCGTCGGTCCCAACAGCTACGTGACGCCGTCGTGGTATCCGACCAAGCAGGAAACCGAGAAGGTCGTGCCGACCTGGAACTACATCGCCGTGCAGGCGCGCGGCACGCTGACCTTCGTCGACGATCCGACGCACGCGTTGGCGCACCTCGAAGACCTGACGGCGCAAATGGAGCACGGCCAGGCGCAGCCCTGGGCCGTGTCCGACGCCCCCGAAGACTTCACCGCGGCGATGAGCCGCGGGATCGTCGGCTTCGAACTCGCCATCACGCATCTCGAAGGGGTGTGGAAGCTGAGCCAGAATCGTCCCGCCGCCGACATCGAGGGCGTGCGCCGCGGGCTGGCCGAACGCGGCGACGATGCGGGCGCGGCGTTGGCCAGGGAAATGGGAGACGTCTAGGGATGGGCAAACTTGACGGCCGCCGGGCCCTCATCACCGGATCTTCGCGTGGCATCGGGGCGGGAATCGCGCGGGCCTTTGCGGCCGAGGGTGCCGACGTCGTGGTGAACTATCCGGGCGACTCGGAGCGTGAGAACGCCGAAGGCGTCGCGGCCGAGGTCGCGGCAGCCGGGCGACGCGGGGTGGCGTTGCAGGCCGATATTTCCGTAGAGGACGAGGCGAACGGCCTCGTCGATCAGGCAGTCGCCGCGCTGGGCGGGCTCGATATCCTGGTCAACAACGCGGGCATCGCACCGGGGCTGTTGTTGGAAGAGACGACGACCGAGATCTTCGATCGTATCTTCGCGGTCAACGTGCGCGGCATGTTCATGGTCACGCGCCGCGCACTGCCGATGATGTACGCGCAGGACTACGGCAAGATCATCAACACGGCCTCGCAGCACGCCTATTCAGGCTGGCCGGGGCTGACGGCCTACACCGCGTCGAAGGGCGCCATCGTGTCGTTCACGCGCAGCCTCGCGCGCGAGGTGGGGGCGCGCAACATTAACGTCAACAGCGTGGCGCCCGGCGGCACGCGCACGCCGATCCTGGCGGACGTGCCGGACGAACTGGTCGAGGAGGTGCGCCTCGGCATTCCCAAGCAGCGCATCGCCGAGGTCGCAGACATCGTGCCGGCCTACGTGTTTCTCGCGTCAGACGAATCGCGCCACTTTCACGGTCAATGTCTGAGCCCCAACGGCGGCGATGTGATGCTCTAGCCCGTTTCGGGCTGCGTCAGTCGGAAACGCGTTCGCCGTCGCGATAGGTGCCGGAGCGTTCGGGGTCGCGGACGCCGCTGTCGTCGAAATAGGTCCACATGCCGGTCTTGCGGTCGTCGGCGAAGTCGCCCATCGATTCCATCTGGCCGTTGGGATGGAAGAATACCCAGGGGCCGACGCGCTTGCCTCCAAGGAAGCGGCCTTCAGACAAACGCTGGCCGTTGTCGTCAAAGAAGATCCACGCGCCTTCGAGTCTGCCGTCCTCGATGAGACCGCGACCGCGCACCTCGCCGGTGAAAGGCGTGCGCGAGAATTTCTCGAAGTAGAGCCCGTCGCGGACGACGAGGTCGCTCATCCACACGAGCTGGGCCAGCGCCGGCGCGGGCAGCAGGAACGTGGCGAGCAAGGCGGAGAAGAGAAGGCGGCGCATGGCGCGATGGTAGGGCAAGAGGCGGCGCTTGTGGACCGCGCCGTGCGCTACCAGTATACGCTGGAGAACTTTGCGCCGCAGACCTTGCACTTGAGGTGGTGGGTCATGCGCGGGATCGGGTAGTGGTGGCCGAACTTCTGGATCAACGGGTTGGGGTCGAGCGCGGCGCTGCGGTGGCAACTGCGGCACCACACCATGACCTTGAGGCGCTTGGTGGCGAGAAAGCCGAGGGAGGGATCTTCGCGAGGCATGCGGCGACGCTAGCCGAAGCGGCGCGCGCGAGTCCGCTTGCTTGTTGCTGGCTGCGCACCGGCTGCATCGGGCGCAGGCCAGCGCAACCCTAGGCGGCGGTCAGGCCGAGGTCGTGGCCTCGCCGTTGCCCTTCGCCTCGCCGTTGCCCCTCGGCTTGCCGCTGCCCTTTTCCTTCTTCGGCTTGTCGTCCTGCAGGCTGGGCCCGAGGATGTGGTCGCTGTTGCCGATGACGTGGTGGGTCGAGCCGACAATCAGCGGGTCCGGCCCCTTGACGACGTGGGTGTTCTTGTTGGGGTAGGGCAGCGAAGACAGGAAGTGCTGCATGCAGTTGATTCGCGCGCGCTTCTTGTCGGACGACTTGACGATCGTCCACGGCGCGTCGGCGGTGTCGGTATAGAAGAACATCGCCTCTTTCGCTTCGGTGTAATCCTCCCAGCGTTCCAGAGAGGCGCGGTCGATCGGCGACAGCTTCCACTGCTTGAGCGGATCGGATTCGCGTTGCTGGAAGCGGCGGTGCTGTTCTTCCTGGGTGACCGAGAACCAGTACTTAAAGAGGCGAATGCCCGAACGCGCCCACATGCGTTCGAGCTCGGGTACCTGGCGCATGAATTCGAGGTACTCGTTGGCCGAACAGAAGCCCATCACGCGTTCGACGCCGGCGCGGTTGTACCATGAGCGGTCGAACAGGACGATTTCGCCGCCCGAGGGCAGGTATTCGATGTAGCGCTGGAAGTACCACTGGCTCTGTTGCTCGATGGTCGGCTTTTCCAGCGCGACCACGCGCGCGCCGCGCGGATTGAGGTGTTCCATGAAACGCTTGATCGTGCCGCCCTTGCCTGCGGCATCGCGGCCCTCGAACAGGATGACGATCTTCTGACCGGTTTCCTTGACCCAGCGCTGGACCTTGAGGAGTTCGACCTGCAGTTCGGCCTTGCGCGCTTCGTAGACCGAGCGGCGCATCCGCGTGTGATAGGGGTACTCGCCGTTCTCGAACAAGCGGCGGATGGTTTCCGGATCGTGCTTCATCTCCGCGAGGTGGTGGCGCGTCTCGCCCGCCGCCGTTGCCGGACTCTTCTTCTTCGCCTCTGCCCTGCCTGCAGCGGCAGGCGCCGCGTCGGCCGGCTTGGCGTCGGCGGTCCCGGAATCGTCCGGCTTTGCGTCGGCTGTTTTTGCGGCGGCCTTGTCGTCCGACGCAGTGCTCGGCGAAGCCAACGCTCCGCCGTTCCCGGATTGCTCACCCATGGCGCATGTCCCTCATTCTTTCGAGGCATTTTCGCAGGCTGACCGCGAATGGACCTTAATCTCGATCAATGGCCGCGGACGCCGCGGAAACCGGGCGACTCCGAGGGGGTCAGGTCCAGGTCTTGCGGGCCGGCGACTTGACCTCGATGAGGACGCAGTCCTCGAGCGCCTCGCTCATGTGCCAGACGCCCTGGGGATGGCGCCAGACGTCGCCGGGTTCGCACATGAAGACCTCGTCGCCGATGTACATGCGCATCCTGCCCTCCAGCAGGGTGGCCACCGAGTCGTGATCGTCGTGCTTCTGCCAGGGATCGGTGATGCCCTTCATCTTCCAGGCCTTGAAGACGAGCATGTGCTCGCTGACCATCAGGACTTTGAGATAGAGCCCTTCGGGCTCCTTGACGCCCTCGACCGACTCGATCTTGACCCGCTCGAGGTCGGCGTCGCGCAGGAACAGCGCTTCGAAGGGGGGCATCTCGCGGTCGGACGTCTCGGTCATGGGCGGGCCTCCTGCATGGTGGATTGCTCGGCATCGAGAAAGTCGCGGGCCATGGCAGCCAGTTCGTCGGGGATCACGTCGAACATGCCGTGCCCGTAGTCCGGCAGGTCGATCCAGTCGACGGGAGCGATCAAATCCTTCGCGCGCGGCATCGAGTCCCACAAGTCGTCCCTGGGGCGCACAGCGAGGATCGGTTGCGCGATTTTGGGCAGAGCGCTGCGGGTGTCGTGACGAAAGACGGCGCGCGCGCCCCACCAGGCGAAATCGCCGGCGCGCATCTTCTCGGCGAAGAAACGCCTGAGCGTCGGCAATTCGACGCCCGGCCCGCGCCAGTGCAGCAGGCGTTGCCACTCTTCGACAAGACTCGATCCGTCCTCCTTGAAGGGGACCGGCCACGGGGTCTTCTCGAAGGCTGCGCGTTCCTCGGCGTTGAACACCGGAATGCCGATGAGGACCAGACGCCGAATCTGTACCGGCCGGAGCAAGGCGAGTTCGGCGGCGATGAGCACGCCGGTGTGGTAGCCGAGCAGGTCGACGGGGCCCTCAATCTCCAGCGCGTCGATGACGTCGGCCATGGCGTGCGCGTAATCGGCAATGGACGGCGGCTCGAGCGGGCGCTCCGACTCGCCGAACCCCGGCGTATCGGGGGCTACTGTGAGTCGGTCTTGCCCCATGTGCTCGAGGAACAGGGAAAAGTTGCTCGACGCGTTGGGGCTTTGGTGTAAGCAGAAGAGCGGCGGCCTGCTGGCATCGTGCAGCGGGCCGGCGCGGCGCAGGTGAATCTGTCCGAAGCGCGCATCGACGAAAGCGCGGCGGACGGACGCCGCGCCGCGCGTCGCCGACGTATCGCTCATGCGTTACTCGGCTGCGGCCGAGTTAAGGCCGCGCCACCTGAGCTTCTTCTGGCCGAGCAGGCGTCCGAAAGTGATGGCGGGCAGCACAGACATGCCGCTGAGGTAGGTCTTGCCCGAGATGCGCGCCTTGCCGAGAACCTCGCCGGAGGCGAAGAGATTCGGGATCGGCTTACCTTCGGTGTCGAGGACCCGGAGCTCGTCGTCGATGTTGAGACCGCCGGGGCTCAGCACCGTGAAGCCCACGGCGCGGATCGCGTAGTAGGGCGCGCGGTCGAACGGGCGCGGCAGCGATTCGCGGCCGAACTTGTCGTTGCCCGCTTCGACGCCGGCATTGTATTCGGCGATGGTCTGCGCGAGACCGGCGCCGTCGATGCCGCACAGCTTGCCCAGTTCCTCGGGCGTGTCCGCCTTGAAGTACGACGGGTGCTTGTTGAACAGACCCAGGATGTGATCGCGCTCGATCTCGGAATGGTAGTGCGGCGCGTTCTGCCGGATGCCTTCGTCGAACACGAGCCACATCTCCATGCCGTCCTGTTCGAGCAAGGCGTGCTCGCGGTGGTCGACGCTGGGGTGATCCTCGCGCATGAAGCGCTGGCCCTGGCGGTTGACGCAGATTTCCCACGGACGGCGGAAGTAGGGGTTGAGCATCAGGCCGCCGCGCGCCGACAGCGGATCCTCAGGGTCCTGCATGACGGCGGCGACCGAGCACAGGAACTGGTCGCCCTTGTCGACCTTGGCGCCGATGGCGCGCGCCGCCAGCATCCCTTCGCCGCGCGAATAGGGGTTGCAGTGGGAGCGCAACGGGTACTCCGAGGTCAGTTCGGCCCATACCTCCGGGCTGGCCGCATAGCCGCCGGTGGTGAGCACGACGTTGTCGCCGAACACTTCGGCCTTCTCGCCGTCACGCGCCTCGACCTCGATGCCGATCACCGCGCCCTCGTCGTCGGTGAGCAGGCGGGTCAGCTTGGTCTGCATCACCAGGGTGACGGTGCCGCGGGCGATTTCGGCGTCGAGGACGGGTTCCATGGCCGCCAGGATCGACAGGCCGCCCTCGGGACCCCAGGCATAGCGGCGGGTGCGGTGCGGCTCATGGCCCCAGCCGGCGACCGGCTCGATGGGGTCCAGACCGTTGTCGCACAGCCAGTCGAAACTTTCGGCCGCGTTTTCGATGGCCAGGCGACCGAGGACAGGCTCGAAGTCGCCCTTGGAGATGCGCATGCAGTCGTCGAAGTGCCAGTCCGGGTGATCCTCGATGCCGAACTTCTTCTGCAGCTTGGTGCCGGCGGCGGTCATCTGGCCGGTGGACCAGTGCAGGGTGCCGCCGATGCGTTCATCGGCCTCGATCAGCAAGACCTTGGCGCCGCGCTGGCCGGCAAAGATCGCGGTCGGAATTCCGCCCGTGCCCGCGCCGACGACAATCACATCCCATTGTTCATCCATGCTTTTCATCGGCGCGCCGGAACGCGCCGCCCTCCCTGGTGCCAGATTTTCGGGGCGCAGCTTAGCCCACGACGCAGGCTTGCGCACGGGTCGGAAAGCGCTTGTGTCATGACGCGGACACGGCAATGGGTCATGCTCCGCCCATGAGAAGCCCGCCCAAGCCGCCGGATCGCCGTCCGGTTCCCGAGGCCAGCAACCTGCGCGATCTTGGCGGCTATGTGGCCGAAGACGGGCGGACCGTGAAGTGGCGGCGGCTGTACCGGTCGAACAACCTCGCCAAGCTGTCGGACGACGGCGTGGCCCGCGTGGCCGAGTTGGGCATTCGCGCCTATTGCGACTTCCGCGGGGTCTCCGAGCAGGCCGAGCGGCCCTCGCGGCTGCCGGAGACGAATGCCCCGGTCATCTATCCGCTGGCGATCGAGCCCAAGGTCGGGGGCGCCTTGCGCGCCCTCGTCGCAGACCGGGCGTCGAAACCGGATGACGTGGTGGGTCTGGTCGTCGCGGCCTACCGCGAGTATGCGCGCGATCATGTCGCGCCATACCGCGCGTTCTTCGATCTTCTGGTCGAGGGCGCGGACTATCCGCTGTTGTTTCACTGCGCAGCCGGAAAGGACCGTACCGGCTATGCCGCGGCGATGGTGTTGTGCGCTCTGGGCGTTGCGCGTGAAGCGGTCTACGAGGACTTCCTTCTGACCAACGATTATTGGGACGGCTCGATGGAACTGGCGCTGGATGACCGGCCGGATCTGCGCGCGATCTTGACGGGGGTCCGGCCGGACTACCTGGATGCCGCGTTCGACGGCATCGACGCAGCGTACGGATCGTTGGACCGCTATCTTGAAGAGGGGCTCGGCCTGACGGTGGAACGCCTTGAACGCCTGCGTGGGCACCTTCTGGATTGAGAACTTCCCCTAGGCGACGTGGCGCCGAACGGCGCGATGCGGCAGACTCCGGTGCGAACGTCAGGAACGGGGACGACGAGATGCGCCAGCACACCTATCCGGTCATGCCGCAGGCCCTGCACGACGAATGGTCGCGCTGTTCGTTCGTGCAGAGCTTCAAGTTTCATCTCGCCCAGAAGGTGCGGCCCGGAAACCGCGACGTTTTCGAGCGCGCCGTCGCGCCGGCGTTCGGCAAGGCGGCGGGGCGCAAGCCGAAGGACCGCCACGAGGTGCGCCGGGCGATGCTGGAGACGCCGCAGTACCGCATGTGGGGGACACTGCAGCGCACCAGCCAGGAAATGCTGTGGCACGCGGCACTGGATACCGTCGAGCGCGACTCCGGGCGCGTCAACGGTGTGGCGGGCCGGCCCGGCAGGTCGACCGGCTCACTACGATTGAAGCCCGGCATGAAGGCGCCGCGCTACATCGCCGACGTCGACATCCACGCGATGCCCGGCAGCTACACGACGGATGCGGGCGATGCGGACGTTTCGGCGGGCGCGCTCTTCGACTACGGCGTGCAGTGGTACACCTCGCCCTACGTCGCCGGGTTGGGCGGGCGCGGCAGTTTGGGATCGAACCGCGGCGCGCACATGGTGGCGTTCGTTCGGCACGTGTATCCCGATCTGAAGCCGACGCGGATTCTCGACGTCGGTTGTACCGTTGGCCACAGCACGCTGGCACTGCAGGACGCGTTTCCCGATGCCGAGGTGCATGCGATCGACGCGGGCGCGGGCATGTTGCGCTACGCCCACGCACGGGCATCGGAACTGGGAAGCCCGATCCATTTCGCACAGCAGGATGCCGAGGCGATGGACTTCGCCGACGGCACGTTCGATCTGATCGTGTCGCACATCCTGCTGCACGAGGTCTCGCGCAAGGCGACGCGCAACATCATGAAGGAATGTCACCGTCTGCTGACGCCGGGCGGTGTCACCGCGCACCAGGACGTGACGCCGTTTGCGGGCATGTCGCCGTTCGAGGCCTTCGAAGCCGACTGGGACACCTACAACAACAACGAACCGTGCTGGGGACAGATGCGCTCGGCGGACGGTATCGCGCTGATGACCGGCGCGGGCTTCGCCCGAAACAAGGTGCGTCAGACCTGGGTGCCGCACGGCACTGCCGACTACGGCGATACGCCGGTCGGGAACGCCACCTACACGCTGAGCGCCCGCAAGCAAAATTAGCTGCTTCGGTGTGGCGTGTCAGGTCGAGCAGGATGAGATAGGCGCCGGGCGCTTCCGGGAGCGCTGCGGCGTCCGCGGTGAACGCGGGCTCAGTGCGGGATCTTGAAGCCGTAGCCGAGCTGTCGCTCGCCGACGGTCCAGTCGGGCGAGTTCTGGCAGGCGCTCAACGACACAGCGCCGAGCAGGATGAGGGCGATCACGAAGAACTTGCGCATGGCGCGATCCTAGCAAGCTGAAGTCGGGGCGCAAGTCGCCGGTTGGCGGCGGCTGAAACGGCATGCTACGACGACGGGGCAGGGAGGACGCTACACATGTTCACGACACGACCGGAAATTCACGGCACGTTCGGCGCGGTCGCGTCGACGCATTGGCTCGCGTCATCGGCAGCGATGGGGATTCTCGAGCGCGGCGGCAACGCGTTCGACGCCGCCGTGGCCGGCGGGTTGGTGTTGCAGGTCGCCGAACCGCACCTCAACGGGCCGGGCGGCGAAGTTCCGATCCTTTTGTGGACGGCTGCCGAACAACGGTCGCGCGTGCTGTGCGGTCAAGGTGTGGCGCCCGCAGGCGCAACCCTCGATCGCTACCGGGGACTCGGGCTGGACATCGTGCCGGGGACAGGCCTGTTGTCGGCCGTGGTGCCCGGCGCCTTCGATGCATGGATGCTGCTGCTTCGCGACTACGGCACGATGACTCTTGCGGAGGTCTTTGAGGCGGCGTTGGACTATGCCGCCAACGGCGTTCCGGTGGTCGGCCATACGACAGCGACCATCGATTCGGTCGCCGATCTTTTCCGCAACGAGTGGACCAGCTCCGCGGACGTCTACCTACCGAACGGCAAGACGCCCCAACCCGGCAGCCTGTTCGTCAACGCACCGCTCGCTCAGGCCTGGAGCCGCTTGCTCGACGAGGCGCACACCGCCGGTCCCGGACGCGAACACCAGATCGAAAAAGCCCGCGACACCTGGTACCGAGGATTCGTTGCGGAAGCGATCGACGCCTACTGCCGCGGCACCGCGGCAATGGACACGTCCGGCGAGCGCCACACTGGCGTGCTGAGCGCACAGGACATGGCCGAGTGGCAGGCGACCTACGAAGTGCCGCTTGCCTACGACTATCAGGGGCATACCGTGCTCAAGACCGGCCCTTGGGCACAGGCACCGGTGTTTCTGCAGCAACTGGCGCTGCTCAAGGGTTTCGACATTGCGGCGATGGACCCGCTCGGTCCCGACTTCGTTCATACCGTGCTCGAATGCGCGAAGCTCGCGTTCGCCGACCGAGAAGCGTATTACGCCGACCCCGATTTCGTCGATGTCCCCATGGAAGCACTCCTGTCGGACTCCTACAACGACACGCGGCGCGAACTGGTCGCTGACAAGGCCTCGCTAGAACTGCGCCCGGGATCGATCGCCGGGCACGATGCCAGGATCGGTACGGCGACGGCATCGGCTGCCGGCACGGCCGGGGCCGGCGAACCGACCGTGGCAAGGCTTGGCGAGACGCGTGGCGACACGGTGCACATCGACGTCGTCGACAAGTGGGGCAACATGGTGAGCGCCACGCCGTCGGGCGGCTGGCTGCAAAGCTCGCCGGTGATCCCGGCGCTGGGTTTCCCGCTGACGACGCGGGCGCAGATGTTCTGGCTCGAAGAGGGGCTTCCGGCGACGCTGGAGCCAAAGAAGCGTCCACGCACGACGCTCACGCCGTCGATGGTGCTGCGTGACGGCAAACCGTATCTCGCCTTCGGCACGCCGGGCGGCGACCAGCAGGACCAGTGGCAGTTGATCGCGTTCCTGCGCCATGTGCATCACGGAATGAACCTGCAGGAGATGATCGACGCGCCGTCGTTCCACACCGAGCACTTTCCGAGTTCGTTCTTCCCGCGCGCCGCGTCGCCGGGGCGCGTCGTCCTAGAGGACCGCTTCCCCAAGGCGACGCTGGACGAACTGGCGCGCCGCGGCCACCTGGTCGAGGCCGGCGATCCGTGGTCGGAGGGCCGCTTGTCGGCGGTCTCGCAGTGGGACGGGTTGATGAAGGCGGGCGCCAATCCCCGCGGCATGCAGGGCTACGCGGTCGGCCGCTAGACGCCCAGAGCCTGGCGCCGCCGATCGTCGGCAGCGATGAAGAGGTATTCGCCGTCGCCTGCGTCGTCCGGCGACGGCCGTAGCGCGTAGCCGGCGACTTCGGCGCGGACGTAGCCCGCATCGGCGAGAAAACCGAACAACGCGTCGCGGTTGTCGCCGGCGCGGCGCAAGTGCGTATCGATCACTTCGAGCATGAGGGCGGGCTTTGCGTCGTTGATGAGGCCTGCCGCACCGCGCAGCATTTGCAGCTCCCAGCCCTCGATGTCCGCCTTGATGAAGGTCGGCCGCAGGTCGTGCTCGGCGCAGAACGAATCGAGCGTGATGATCCGCACGTCAGCCCGGTGCATCGGCTCGCTGCGCTCCGATTCGCCGAGGTGCGCCAGTCCGAAGCCGAGGCTGCCTCGCGCCTTGATCGGCGTCTGCAGCGACAGCGTGCCGGGCTCGGCGCCGACGCCGGCGGTGACGAGGGCGACGTTGTGGAGACGCCGCAGGCGCACGACGCTCTGAAGGATGGCGAAGGTGTAGGGCGACGGCTCGAAGGCGTAGACCGTGCCGTCGCGCGCCAGTTTCGAGAACAGCTTGGTGAACTGCCCGGCGTGTGCGCCGACATCGAAGACGACTGCGTCCGGAGCGATCAAGTGGCGCAGTGCCGGCAGCAGGTCCTTGTGGTGCTGGCGGACCAGCGCCTTGTAGAGATGCGCCGCACGCGTGGCGCGGGCGTGCAGACTCGTTCCGATCATGCGTCGACGTAGCTGGGCGGCGGCCGCAGGGACGAATGGGGGACGGGATAGATGCGCTCGTTGCCGATGACATAGACGTCGGGCGGGCGGCGCCACAACGGCGTCATCACGTTGTCGAGCACGTTCAGCCCGCCGGTATAGGCACCGAAGGCGGGCAGGATCATGCGCCAGCCGTCGCACACGAAGCAGCGCCGCGACATGGTGCGCGCGCGGGTGCGCACGGTGGCCTTGGGATGGAAGTGGCCGGAGACCTCGCCAGTGACCGGCGTGCGCAAGGCTTCGTGGCGCAGGATCAGGCCCGCAACCTCGATGTCGCCGACGACGCGGCCGCCGAAGGCATCGGGCGGATCGGGGTCGTGATTGCCGACGACCCAGAACCACTGCCGGCCCTCGGTCATGACGCGCAGCAGATCGCCGTCGGCCGCGTCGACGCGGGCGCCGGCGTCGCCGTCGTGAAAGGTGTCGCCGAGGCAGATGACGCAGGCCGGCTGGTAGGTTTCCAGTGCGACGCCGAGCGCCTGCAGCGTCTGGCGCGTGTCGTAGGGCGGCAGCAGCGTGCCGCGATGGGCGCGCGACGTGCCTTTCTCCAGGTGCATGTCGGCGACGATCAGGGTCTTCATCCGCTCGACGAAAACGGCGCCGGAGGGATCGAGCGTCAGTGGCTGACTGCGAAATGAGATCGTGAACGACACACGCTATCTATGCCGCGACAGCCGGGCGCGCTCAAGTCCGCGGGCGCACCTATCATGCGGGCAAATCGCATGCACGGCAGCGGCCGATGCCGGCGAATTGATAGCGTTCTCAAGGGTCGCGGGCGATTAGGATAGTGCCCGGGCCAAGCGACGATGGAGGAACCCCATGGCAGACGAGAACCCCAGCATCATTTCGCACGTGTCGATCGGCACGAACGACTTCGACAAGGCGGCGGCCTTCTACGATCCGGTGATGGCGGCACTGGGCTGCAAACGGATCATGGCGTTCGAGGGCGCGGTCGCCTACGGCAAGGCGTTCCCGGAGTTTTGGGTGCAAACACCGTTCGACGGCAACGCGGCACAGGCCGCGAACGGCGTGCATATCGCCTTCCTCGCACCGGATCAGGCGACGGTCGATGCCTTCTATGCGGCAGCGATGGCGGCTGGCGCCACCGACGACGGCGCGCCGGGCTATCGTCCGCAATACGGCGCGGCCTATTACGGCGCCTTCGTGCGCGACCTCGACGGCCACAAGATCGAAGCCATGTGGTGGGACGAGAGCAAGGCCGACTGACGCCTAGCGCGTCGCGTCGCTGATCAGGGCCTGGGTGGTTTCGTCGAGGAGTTCGTCGAGGGCCTCGCCGTAGACGGCTTCGCGGCCGATTTCGAGCAGCGCGGGGACGGCGAGGGGCGATACCTTGTCGAGGCGGCGGTGGACGATGTTGCCCTTGATGCGCACCAGCATCGAATAGAGGCGCTGGAAGTCGATCAGGTTGGCCTGGGCGTCGCGGCGCGTCGCCCGCAGCAGCAGGTGATTGGGATCGTAGCGCCGCAGCGTGTCGTAGATCAGGTCGGAATTGAACGTCATCTGGCGGCGTGTTTTTTCCTGGCCGGGCATGCGGCGCTCGATGAGACCGGCGATGATGGCCACGTTGCGGAAGGTCCGCCGCATCATCGAGGATTCGGCGAGCCAGTCTTCGAGTTCGTCGCCGAGCAGGTCCATGGTGAACAGCTTTGACGCGTCCTCGACCGGACGCAGGCTCCACATCGCGACGACATAGTCCGAGGCGACGAAGCCGAGCGGGCTAAGGCGCAGGCGTTCCATGCGGCGTGTGAGCAGCATGCCGAGCGTCTGGTGCGCGTTGCGGCCCTCGAAGGAGTAGACGACGGTGTATTCCTTGCCCTCGCGCGGAAAGCTTTCGATCACCAGCGAGTCCGGATCGGGCACGACGGAGCGTTCGTCCTGCAGCGCCAGCCATTCGCGCACGGGATCGGGAAAGCGATGCCAGGAATCGCGGTCGGCCAGGAGGCCGCGCACGCGTTCGGCAAGATGGGTGGAAATCGGCAGGCGGCCGCCGCCATAGACCGGCACCTTGGGCTCGCCGCCCCTGGCGCGGCGGCACTCGATGGCCATCTCGCGGATTTGCACGAACTCCAGGAGTTGGCCGCCGAAGGAGAACGTGTCGCCGGCGACGAGGCTTTGCGCGAAGTATTCCTCGACCTCGCCAAGCACGCGGCCGCGGCCCATCTTCACCTTGAGCATGGGTTCCTGGACGATGGTGCCGACGTTCATGCGGTAGCGCTTGATGTGCTGCGCGTTGGACACCTTCCAGGTGCCGTCCTTGAGCCGCACCAGACGGCGGTAGCGTTCGTAGGCGTGCAGCGCATAACCGCCGGTAGCGACGAAATCGAGGGCATCATCGAAATCCTGCCGTGTGAGATCGCGATAGGGCGGCGCGGTGACGATCTCGGCGTAGAGCGTGTCCGCGTCGAAGGCACCCGAGCAGCCGGTACCGAGAACGTGCTGGGCCAGCACGTCCAGTGCGCCGGGCGGCGGCGGACCCTCGTCGAAGGCCTGGGCGTGCACGGCGTCGGCGGCGGCCTGGCACTCCAGCACCTCGAAACGGTTGCCCGGCACCAGCATGGCGCGACTCGGCTCGTCGAGCCGGTGGTTGGCGCGGCCGATGCGCTGGATCAGGCGGCTCGATCCCTTGGGCGCGCCCATCTGCACCACCAGGTCGATCGACGCCCAGTCGATGCCGAGATCGAGCGACGAGGTGGCGACGACGGCGCGCAGGTCGCCGCGCGCCATGGCGGCCTCGACCTTGCGCCGCTGTTCGCGTTCGAGCGAGCCGTGGTGCACGGCGATCGGCAGGGCGTCGTCGTTGAGCGCCCACAGGCCCTGGAAGACGAGCTCGGCCTGGGCGCGGGTGTTGACGAAGACCAGTGTGGTCGCGTGCGCCTTGATGAGGTCGAGCACTTCGGGCAAGGCGTGCAGCGCCATGTGGCCGCGCCACGGCAGGCGGCTTTCCGCGTCGATGATGCCGATGTCGGGCTTGGGGCCGGGCGGTCCCTTGACGATGCGCACGTCGTCCGGCGTGCCGTGGCGCGACAAGTAGGCGGCAACGGCCTGCGGATCGGCGACGGTGGCGGAGAGTCCGGCGCGCACGGCCTGCGGCGCCAGCGCGCTGAGGCGCGTCAGGTTGAGCGAGAGCAGGTCACCGCGCTTGGTGCCGATGAGCGCGTGCAGTTCGTCGATTACGACGCGCTTGAGGTTGCCGAAGATTTCCGGCGCGTCGTGGTAGGACAGCAGCAGCGCGAGCGACTCGGGCGTGGTCAGCAGCATGTTGGGCGGCGTAACGCGCTGGCGTGTGCGCTTGGACTGCGGCGTGTCGCCGGTGCGCGTCTCGACCGTGATCGGCAGGTCGAGTTCCTCGATCGGCTGCAACAGGTTGCGGTGCACGTCGACGGTGAGCGCCTTCAGCGGCGAGATGTAGAGCGTGTGCAGACCGTGGTGCGGTGCGCGCTTGCCAGAGGAGTGCGTGCGCAGAAGGCCGTCGATGGAGGGCAGGAAGCCGGCGAGCGTCTTGCCGGCGCCCGTCGGCGCGACGAGCAGTGCCGGCTTGTTGCGCCGCGCGACCTCGATCATTTCCAGTTGGTGGACGTGCGGCGCCCAGCCGCGCCGGTCGAACCACGGCCGGAAGGCGCGCGGCAGCGTGTCGTCGTCGAGGTCTAGGGCGGTCTGGATCGCGGTCATCTCCGACATTGTAGTGCGCTCGGGGACGTGCGTGTTCCCTGGCGGTCGCAAGCGTTGCCAGCACTCTGATCGCGCGGCTTCGCAAGGGCGCGGGGGCTGCCTAAGCTGCCTGCACAATGACGGCAGATCCGACAACCTGGCTTTCGGTCACGCGCTCCGGGCTCTATTGCGTGCCGGGCGACTTCTATATCGATCCGACGGGCAAGAAGGATCGCGCCATCGTCACGCATGGGCATGGCGATCATGCCCGGCCCGGGCACAAGACCGTCCTGGCGACCGCGGCGACCGGCGCGATCATGGCAGCGCGCTACGGCGCGGACGCGATCGGCACGGTGCAGGCGCTGGACTACGGCGAGGTGGTGGAGATCGGCGGGGTTCGCGTGCGGTTGCTGCCTGCCGGGCACATTCTGGGGAGCGCGCAGGTCGTCATGGAGTACGGCGGGGCGCGTGTCGTCGTCTCGGGCGACTACAAGCGGCGCCCCGATCCGACCTGTCCTGCCTTCGAGGTGCAACAGGCGGACGTTTTCATCACCGAGGCGACGTTCGCGCTGCCGGTGTTTCGTCATCCGCCCGACGCCCAGGAAATCGCCAAGCTGACGCATTCGCTGCGCACCTTTCCGGAACGCACGCATCTCGTCGGCGCCTACGGGCTCGGCAAGTGCCAGCGGGTGATTGCGTTGCTGCGCGCGGCCGGTATGGACGAGACGATCTACCTGCACGGCGCGATGGAGAGCTTGTGCGATCTTTATGGCGAGCTCGGCGTCGATCTCGGGCCGCTGGCCCCGGCGGCCGATCTCGCCAAGAAGGACTCGGGCGGCAAGATCGTGCTGTGTCCGCCCTCGGCGCTGAACGACCGCTGGTCGCGGCGCTTCGCCGAACCGGTCACCGCGATGGCGTCGGGCTGGATGCGGGTGCGCCAGCGCGCCAAACAGGGCGGTGTCGAGATTCCGCTGGTGATTTCCGATCACGCCGACTGGGACGAACTGACGGCGACGCTGCACGAGGTGAATCCGGCGCAGCTGTGGGTGACGCACGGGCGCGAGGACGCGCTGGTGCACTACGCGACGACGCAAGGCTATGCCGCGCGCGCCCTGCACCTGGTGGGCTTTGATGAGGACAGCGCGTGAAGGTCTTCGGCATGGAAGCATCGCCATGAAGGACTATGCGCGTCTGCTCGATGCGCTGCTCAATACGACCTCGCGCAACGCCAAGGTGCGGCTGCTGACCGACTACTTCGCACGCGCGCCCGATCCTGACCGCGGCTGGGGTCTGGCCGCGATCACGCACGAACTCGACATTCCGTCGGTCAAGCCGGCCCTGATTCGCGAGATGATCGCCGAGCGCACCGATCCGGTGCTGTTCGACTACTCGTACGACTATGTGGGCGATCTGGCGGAGACTGTATCGCTGCTGTGGCCCGGCGATGGCGCGGGCGGGGCGACGCCGACGCTGGACGAGATCGTCAACACGCTGCGGCTGGTGGGGCGCGAGGAGGCGGCCGTGATCGTGGCAGGCTGGCTCGACCGGTTCGATACGACGGAGCGCTGGGCGTTCCTCAAGCTGGTGACGGGCGCGCCGCGGGTCGGCGTGTCGAGCCGCATGGCCAAGATGGCGGTGGCGGCGCTGGGCGATGTGCCGGTCGACGACGTGGAGGAGGTGTGGCACGGGCTCAAGCCGCCCTACGCGGGCCTGTTCGCCTGGACGACCGGCGCGGGCGCGCGGCCCCCGACCGGCGACCGGCTGGTGTTCCGCCCCCTGATGCTGGCGACGCCGCTCGACGAGGGCGATCTCGACAAGCACGATCCTGCCGACTACGCGGCCGAATGGAAGTGGGACGGCATTCGCGTCCAGCTCGCGGCGCGTGGCGGCGACGCGCGGCTGTTTTCGCGCACCGGCGACGACATCTCGGACGCGTTTCCCGACGTCGTCGAGAATGCGGCCTTCGACGCGGTGCTCGACGGCGAATTGCTGGTGGCGCGCGGCGCCGAGTCGTTCGACCCCGCGCCGTTCAACGACCTGCAGCAGCGTCTGAACCGCAAGGCGGTGAGCAAGGCGATGCTGCGCAAGCATCCCGCCTTCGTGCGCGCCTACGACCTGCTGATGGTCGACGGCGAAGACCTGCGCGGGCTGTCCTTCGGCGAACGCCGCGCGCGGCTCGAAGCATGGCTGGGCGCGCGCAATGCGCCGCGGCTGGATCTGTCGCCGATGCTCGAGTTCGACACCTGGGATGCGGCGCGATCGCTGCGCGCCGAGGCGCCGCCCGGCGTCGAAGGCCTGATGCTCAAGCGCACGGATTCGGTCTATGCGCCGGGGCGGCCCAAGGGGCCGTGGTTCAAGTGGAAGCGCGATCCCCACACGATCGATTGCGTGGTGATGTATGCCCAGCGCGGCCACGGCAAGCGGTCGTCATTCTTTTCCGACTACACCTTCGGGCTGTGGCGCGCCGCCGAAGATGAGACCGACGAGCTGGTGCCGGTCGGCAAGGCCTATTTCGGCTTCACCGACGAGGAACTGAAGCAGCTCGACGCCTGGGTGCGCGAACACGCCGAAGGACGCTTCGGCCCGGTGACGCAGGTCGAGCAGTCATTGGTGGTCGAGGTCGCGTTCGACGCGGTGCAGCGCTCGACGCGGCACAAGTCGGGCGTCGCCATGCGTTTCCCGCGGTTTCATCGCATCAGGTGGGACAAGCCGGCGGACGAGGCCGACCGTTTGGAGACGCTGGAGGCGCTGATCGAAACGACCGGGTAGGGACGCCCTTGAAAGGGCCGCTCAGCGGCGCGCCGCGCAACGAACCCCCTCCGCCGGGCTGACGCACCGCCGCCTCCCCCTGCCGGGCAGGGGGAGCATGATTGTTTCCGTCGCTGGTGGTTGGGCGGCGAACGCGTTGCGCCGGTCGCTACGGCTGCACCAGCCCGCCGGACAACTGGAAGACTTGCGCGGTCATGTAGGCCGATGACGGGCCGGCCAGGAACAGGGCGGCGGGGACGATGTCCTCGGGGTCGGCGTAGCGCTTGAGCGGGATCGAATCGGTGGTGATCCCGGTGCGCAGGCCGTTGGGGCCGATGACTTCGCCGTCGACGACCTTGACCTTGTTGGTGACGCCGCCTGGGGCGATGACGTTGCAGCGCACGGTCGGCGCGTTCTCGACCGCGAGGGTCTTGGTCATGCTGATGACGCCGCCCTTCGATGCGGCGTAGGCGCCGACGCCCTTCACGCCGCGATAGGCGACGCCGGACGCGGTGTTGACGATTGCGCCGTCGCCGCTGGCGTGCAGCAGCGGCAGGGCGTGTTTGCAGATCAGGAAGGCCGAGCGCAGGTTCTTGCTGACGACTTCGTCCCAGCTCCAGGCCGGGACCTCGGCGAGCGGCCTGGGCGCCTCCCGGTTGCCGGCGCCGACCAGGTTGATGACGGCGTCGAGCTTGTCGGTTGTCTTGCCGATCAGAGTGAAGGCGTTGTCGACGGATTCCTCGTCGTGGCCGTCGAAAGGAATGAAGGTGACGCCTGCCGGACAGGGATTCGCGTCGTGCGTCTCTTTCATGTCGATGACGTAGGTGTTGATCTTGGTCGCGACACAAGCCTCGACGATGGCGGAACCGATTCCGCCGCAGCCGCCCGCGACGACGACCGTCGCGCCTTCCGGCGGCCCAAGCCGCGCGTAGTCGTAAGTCCGTACAGACATTGCCGTGTGCCCCGTGTTGCCCTGTTTATCGTTCTTGTTGTGACCGAACTGTAGCCGGACGCGCGGTGCGCCGCGGGCGTCGTCTCAAAGACGCCCGAGGTGCGGACAGGACTCTAGAACTGACGGATGTAGGTCGAGGGCGCGAACGACAGGTAGGCGCCGAGGCAGGTGCCGGCGTCGATGCGCGGCCGCAGTTCCTGGAAGACGAGCTGGGTGGCGACAACGCTTTCGCCGCGCTTCTCCGCGCCGCGGATCAGGTCCTGGCGCAGCATCTCGCACGGGCTCAGCGAGCCGTAACGGGCGAAGATGAACACCAGCAGCATGATGGCGACGCCGACCGCGATCAGGCCGTAGATGGTCTCTCGTGACAGGGCGACCAAGGCGATATCCGGTTGGGTTGCGGGCTCCCAGATTGGTACAACGGGCGTGCCCGCGAGGCCAGTCCGGACCCGGTTTGGGGCTTGTATTCGGCCCGCCACAGGGCTTAATTGCGGACCGAACAGCGAGGAAGCGATGAAAGCCCGGATATTCAAGCCCGCCAAGAACGCCATGCAGTCCGGCCGCGCCAACGTGCGGCGCTGGCGCCTGGAATACGAGCCCGCGAGCCCGCGCGAGATTGACCCGCTGATGGGCTGGACGAGTTCTGCCGACATGGGCCAGCAGGTGTCGCTGACGTTCGAGAGCAAGGAAGAGGCGGTCGCCTTCGCCAGGAAGCACGGCCTCGACTACCAATTGATCGAACCCAAGCAGCGGATCGTGCGGCCCAAGAGCTACGCCGAGAACTTCAAGTCCGACCGCGTCGCCTAAGCTGCGCTTGCGCCTGATGCGCGCCGGGGGCTAGCCTTCTCCTGCTTTGCAGAGAGGAGGGCCCGATGGCCGTCAACGCCACCCATTCGATGCTGCCCGACGCCGTCCAGGACGAGCAGTCGCGCCAGCACTTCATCCGCAGCCTCAAGGTCCACATCGCCCAGAACGTGATGCCGGGCAACGAGACTCTCTTCAACGGGCCGGTATCGGATCGCTTCCGCAAGGAACACGGTCGCGACATGAAGACGCGCAAGGAAATGCGCGAGGAGCTGGGCAAGGAGCCCTACAACCAGCTGTGGTCGTCGATGCTGCGCACGAGCCAGGAGATGCTCTACGACACGGTGCGGCCGTCCATCGAACGCCAACTGCCGGAGCTGAATGAGAAGGCGAAGAAGTTCACCGGCAAGCTCGGCACGCTGAAGCTCGATCCCGACATCGAGATGCCGCGCTATCACACGGCAGTCGACATTCATTCCAAGCCCGGCGCCTACCACACCAACGTCACCGACGAGGGCGACATGGTGGCAGGCGCCGAATACGACCGCACCATCCATCTCTATTTCATGGGGCAGGCGGGGCCGAACAACGACGACATGGGCGTGTCGACCGGCACCTGGCTGAAGAAGAAGTTCCCGAACTTCAAACCGAAGCGCATCCTCGACATGGGCTGCACGGTGGGTCATTCGAGCGTGCCCTATGCCGATCACTATCCCGACGCCGAGGTCTATGCGATCGACGTCGCGGGGCCGTGCGTGCGCTATGCCCATCACCGGGCCGAGGCGCTGGGCAAGAAGGTGCACTTCAGCCAGCAGAACGCCGAGCACACCGACTTTCCGGACGGCTATTTCGACCTGATCACCAGCCACCTGATGTTCCACGAAACGTCGGTCAAGGCGGCACGCGCGATCATCAAGGAATGCCACCGGCTGCTCGCACCCGGCGGCATCATGCTGCACGCCGACGCGCTCGGCCGCAGCGGGCTCTACAGCCAGTACTTCGTCGAGTGGAACGCCCACTTCAACGCCGAGCCCTATCTCGGCACGATGCAGGACGAGGACTGGAAGCAGATCTCGGTTGCCGCCGGCTTCGACCCCAAGACCTACTTCGAGGACGCGGCGTCCAGCGTCTACGTCTCGCAGTCGGCGCGCGGCGAAGGCAAGGGCTTCGGCCAGTACAACCTGTTCGGCGCGGTGAAGAAGTAGACCGTTGCCGGCGGGCGTCGCCGCATCGGCGCGAATCGAAAGGGCGGCTTTCGGGGCCGCCTTTTTTTTGCGCTGCGAAATGATCGTTTGACTTTCCGACGGGGAAGCCCCACATATTGCTCGTCAACTTGTCCCGACGATTGCGCGAAGCGCCATGACAAAGGCGCCGTGTCCCGGGAACAATCATAAGAAACCGCTTGGCCCGGCACGCGCCCGGGACCGACGAACCCGCTCCCGGTACCGGATGCGTCGCGAATGACGCCCGTCCGCGGGGCGTTTAAGGAACTTTGTGAATACCGATAAGACGTTTTCGGACCTCGGCCTGGCCGAGCCGATCCTGCGTGCCCTCGAGGCGCGCAACCACACCGTGCCGACGCCGATCCAGGCCCAGGCCATCCCCGAACTCCTGAAAGGCCGCGACCTTCTGGGCATCGCCCAGACCGGCACCGGCAAGACCGGCGCCTTCGCGCTGCCCATTCTCCACCGGCTGTCGCAGGCCCGCGGCGGCAAGCAGCCCCGCGCGCTGATCCTGGCGCCGACCCGCGAACTCGCGATCCAGATCGGCGAGGAATGCCGCGCCTATGCCGCCAACCTCAAGCTGCGCCAGGCCGTGATCTTCGGCGGCGTGAAGCAGGGCGCGCAGGTCAAGGCGCTGGTCCGCGGCCTCGACATCCTGATCGCGACGCCGGGCCGGCTGCTCGACCTGATGAACCAGAAGCACGTCGACCTGCGCACCGTGCAGTTCCTGGTTCTCGACGAGGCCGACCGGATGCTCGACATGGGCTTCGTGCGCGACGTGCGCAAGATCATCGCGGCGGTGCCGCACAAGCGCCAGTCGCTACTGTTCTCGGCGACTATGCCGCAGGAAATCACCCGGCTGTCGAAGGACCTGCTGAACGATCCGCTGCGCGTCGAGGTGACGCCGCAGGCGACGACGGTCGAACGCATCGACCAGCGTGTCTATCACGTCGCCACCGCCCAGAAGCGTGCGCTGCTCAACAACCTGCTCGCCGATCCGGCGATGTCGAGGGTCATCGTCTTCGCCCGCACCAAGCACGGGGCCAACCGCATCGCCGGCCAGCTCCATGATTCCGGCCACGCGTCGGCGGCAATCCACGGCAACAAGTCGCAGAACGCGCGGCAGCAGGCGTTGCAGCAGTTCCGCACCGGCGAGGTCCGGGTGCTGGTCGCGACCGACATCGCGGCGCGCGGCATCGACATCGACGGCGTCAGCCACGTCGTCAACTATGAACTGCCCAAGGACGCCGAGAGCTACGTCCACCGCATCGGCCGCACCGCGCGCG
>JAYOEZ010000012.1:0-29674 GCA_038116985.1 Alphaproteobacteria bacterium
GGTGGCGGCGTTCTCGAGCGCCTTGCGGGTGACGATGTCGCGCGGCCGCAGGTTCGACGCGATCAGGTCCATGACCTGACGGCCGGAGGCGACGGCGTATTCGTCGCGAGTCTCGTAGGGCGCCGGCGCGCCGGCCGAACCGGGCAACGCAAGGCCGATCGCTTCGGAGACGCAGGCCATGGTGTTGGCGGTGAACTGGCCGCCGCACGAACCGGCCGACGGGCAGGCAACGCATTCGAGTTCGTGCAGGTCCTCGTCCGACATCTTGCCGGCCTGGTGCATGCCGACGGCTTCGAACACGTCGACGACAGTGACGTCCTTGCCGCGGAACTTGCCGGGCAGGATCGAGCCGCCGTACATGAAGACGCTCGGCACGTTGAGGCGCACCATGGCCATCATCAGACCCGGCAGCGACTTGTCACAGCCGGCCAGACCGACGATGGCGTCGTAGCAATGGCCACGCACGGTGAGTTCCGTCGAATCGGCGATGGCCTCGCGGCTGACCAGCGAGGAGCGCATGCCCTCATGGCCCATGGCGATGCCGTCGGTCACGGTGATGGTGGTGAACTCGCGCGGGGTGCCGCCGGCCTCGTTGACGCCGACCTTGACCGCCTGGGCCTGTCTTGAGAGGGCGATGTTGCAGGGCGCCGCCTCGTTCCATGTGGTGACGACGCCGACGAAGGGCTTATCGATGTCCTGCTGATCGAGCCCCATTGCGTAGTAGTAGGAGCGGTGCGGCGCGCGTGCGGCCCCCACGGTGACGTGGCGGCTCGGCAGCTTCGACTTGTCGAAAACACGGGCGTCCATGGTTTTTCCCTTCCCTCAGTCTGGCGTCACGCCGACTCCAAGGCCGGCGCACAGGCCGCGCAATCCGGATCGCCAAGCAGCGCGGAGGCGGCGCGTTTCTGGTTCATGAGCCCGGGCCCAGACCCAAGCGCCCCTTCCATAGCATGGAGGGCAGGCCGAAACCCAGCTATTCCGCCGCGCGCGCCGTGTCGGGCTTGAGTTCCGGCAGCGTGAAGCGGAACCGGGCGCCGCCCGCATGGTCGAGGTGAACCAGAGCGCCGCCGTGGTGTTCGACCAGCGCGCGGCAGATGGACAGACCGAGGCCGGTGCCGCCGCGCCGGCGGGCGTCGTTGGCTTCGGCCTGCACGAACTTGTCGAAGATGCGGTCGCGGTACTCGGGCGGGACGCCAGGACCCTGGTCGGTCACTGTGACCGCGACCGACCCGTCGAGCCGCGTGCTCTCGACCGACACCGTGCCGCCCTCGGGCGAGAACTTGATGGCGTTGGACAGCAGGTTCGTCATGACCTGCATGAGCTGATCCATGTCGCCCTCGACCGCGGCATGCGGCGCCCCGTCCACGACACGAAGCGCGACGCCGCCACGCTCGGCGAATCCGGTGTTGGCGGCGACGGCAGCTTCGAGCAGCTCGGCAATCGACACGCGATCGCGCGCGCCGCCGATTTCGCCCGCCTCGATCTTCTGGATATCGAGCAGGTCGCCGATGAGACGGACCAGCCGCTCGGCGTTGTTGTTGGCGATGTCGATCAGCTCGCGCACCTTGGGCGGCACGTGGCCGGCCATGCCCGAGGACACGAGACCCAGCGCGCCCGAGATCGAGGTGAGCGGCGTGCGCAACTCGTGACTCACGGTCGAGACGAACTCGTCCTTGAGACGCACCATCGATTCGCGTTCGGTGACGTCGATGACGGTGACCTGGACGGCGGGCGCGCCCTCCCAGTCGATCGAGCCTAGGCGTGTTTCGGCAAAGAACCGCTCGCCGTTGCGGCGGACCGCCTCCTGGACCAGCGTATCGTTGCCGCGCTGGCCGGCCTGGCGCTCGCGCACGCGACGGCGGGCAGTCTCGCGGCGGCCCTCGGGAAGCAGGACTTCAAGGGTCGGCAACGCGACGATCTCTTCGGGACTCCCGAAGCCAAAGATGTCGGCGAAGGCCTGGTTGGCAAAAAGCGGCACCAGATCGCGGTGAATGCAAACGCCCTGCAGCGACCCTTCAACCAGCTTGCGGAACTTGGCCTGGCTGCGGCGCGCCTCTTCCTCGGCGCCCTTGAGGTCGGTCACGTCCGTGAGGATCGCCATCGTGTAGCCGTTGTCGAAGCGATGCTCGCGCACCGCCATCCAGCGACCGGCGCGGCGGTATTCGAAGTGACCGACCGGATTGCGGTGGAAGGCGATGCGTTCGGCGATGAACTCTTCCTCCCGCCCCTCGGCATCGGGGAACACGCCGGCTTCGACGCCATCTCGCAGCAGGTCCTCGAATTTGGCCCCGGGCTGAACCAGGTGCGCCGCAGCGCCGAAGTCGCGGGCGATGTTGTTGCGTGAAATCAGCCGGTCGTTCTCGTCGTAAAGCGCGACGCCGACCTGAACCTGCTCGATCGCTTCGGAGAGCTGCGCCTGACGCAGGTGAAGCTGGCGTTCGCGCTCGACGTATTCGGTTTCGATGGCCGCGGTGCCGCGATAGCCGGCGAACACGCCCTCCTCGTCGAAGATCGGCAGACCGTTGACCCGGTAGTGCTGGATCGGCACGCCGTCGGCACCGCCTATGGTGTAGCGGAAATCGCGGAACGGACGTTGCGCGCGCAGGTCGGCCACGTGATCGCGCCACATGGGATCGGAGTCCGGATCGTCGACGCCGGCCATCTCCCAGCGGGTCTTGCCCAGCGGGGAGACGAAGAACTCCATATGCTCGCCGTCGAGCTGATCCAGCGCGCCGTGGTAGACGTAACGGAAATCGGGATCGATCTCCCACAGCCAGTCCGACGACGACTTAGCGTAATCGCGGAAGCGCTTTTCGCTGCGTTCGAGGGCCGCCTGAACGCGCTTGTGGTCGTCGATATCGACATGAAAGACCAATGTCCCAATTCCGGGGACTGCGTGTTCGCTGACCTGGACCCAACGGCCGTTGGCGGTGACTTCGAATGGCGGCCCGGGGTTGCGGTGACGGTGCATGCGGTCGGCGATGTAGGCGTCCATCTCGTCGACCGTCGTTCCGGTCACTCCGCGGGCGATGGCGTCGCGCAGAATCTGCTCGAAGGTGCGGCCCCCGCCGATAGGCATCGACGTTCGGCCCAGCGATCTCGGCCGCCATGCGATTGTGGCGAACCAGCCGGTCCTGCTCGTCGAAGAGCGACACGCCGATGGGGATTTCCTCGATGAGGTCGAAGACCTGGTCGGCCGTCACCCGGTCGAGGAGCGATGCCACAGTGTCGGCGCGTTGGCGCAGCCGCGACACCACGCGATCCGCCGCCGTCTGAACCCTGCTGAGCCCTGGCCTGTTCATCGAAAAACCGTCCGCGCTTTTCACGCCCCGAGGCCTTGCCCCCGGCCGTTACCCCCCGGCCCGGTCCGCTCAACGCGAGCCGGTTCCTTGCCCGGCTCTTTCTGAGCCCGTGCTGCCCCCACAAAAAAACCAGCGGGGCCAGTACGTTGTTGGCGTATTCTAACACCGCCTCGCGGGCAATGAACAGTCCGCGAAGCCAGGCGCCAAACCCCACAACTCTGGGGTATTAGAAGTGTCATCACGAGCAGTTTACGGGTGGGTCCATGGCGGATTTCAGGAAAGAAAAAGTCGACAAGAACACCGTCCTGTTCAAGGAAGGCGATAAGGGCGATGCCGCGTACCTGATCGTCAGCGGTTCGATTCAGTTGAGAAAGAACGTCCTGTCCGAGTACCCGCAGATCGTTGCGACCGTGGGACCCGGCGACATCGTCGGCGAGATGGCACTGTTCGACAATCGGCCGCGGCTGGCTGAAGCCCTCGCCGTTGAACAGACCGAGGTCTTCGTGATCGAGCGCGAGGACTTCCAGGAACGACTCGCCGGCATGAACCCGGTGATGCGGCGCATCCTGCAGATCATGGTCGGGCGCGTGCGCAAGATGACCGACGAGTTCATGCAGCGCAAACAGGCCGCCAAATGGGGCGAAAACTGGAAACCCGCCAAAAAATAACGCCGGCCTGGCGCCGCCTTGGCGTCGTGTTGCTGGGCCTCACGCTCATCGCGGCACCGGCGGCCGCGCAGGACAGCACGGTCACGGCACTGGTCGACGCGGCCTGGCTCGCCAAGAACGCGTCGCGCGCCGATGTCGTGATGCTGGACGTGCGCACCAGCGCGGCCTACGCGCAGGCGCACCTCGACGGCGCAGTGTTCGCGGACTATCCGGAGCGCTGGCGACCGGTTGGCCGCAGCGGCCGCCGCGGTCTGATGCGCAGCACCGCCTTCGCGGCGCTGGCGGGTCAGCTGGGCATCGGCAATGCGAGCCACGTGGTGCTGGTGCATGGCGGACGGAGCGCCGCCGACGCCGCGCGCGCCACCGACCTGTACCTGAGCTTCCGCATCCAGGGACACGACCGGGTGTCGATCCTCAATGCGCCGTTGAAAGACGTGGCGGACGCCGGCATCAGCGTGTCCGAGGGGCCCTCGCCGCGGCGCGCGCCGGCCCGGTTCGAGGCAACCGCCCGCGCCGGATTCGTCGCCGGCGGAATCAAAGTCGTGCGCGAAGCGATCGGCCGCACCCCGCTGGTCGACATGCGCCGCGACGCCGAGTTCATCGGCCTTGAAAAGGCCGCCGACGTGGCCGCGCCGGGCACCCTGCCCTCGGCCCGCAACCTGCCCAACCGCTGGCTGTTCGACGAAGACGCCGGACGCTTCCGCGACGCCGAAACGCTGCGCCAGGTGTTCGCGCTGGCGCGCGTGCCGAACGAGGGGCGCGTCATCTTCTTCAGCAACAACACGGCGTTCTCGTCGATGGGCTGGTTCGTGGCGCGCGAAATCCTCGGCAACGGCGAGGCACGCGTCTATGCCGGCGGGCTCGGCGAGTGGATGGCGGGCGATCCCGAGGAGAACCCGCGCGTGGTGCGTCTGAACCAGGCGTCGGCCGACGTCGCCCCGGTGAAGCGGCGCTAGCCCGGCGTTCCAACCTCTTTGCCCGACAGGAAGTCGATCACGACGCGGCAGTTCTCTTCTGCGGCCTCGAGCAACGTCGAGTGACCCGCGCCGGCGATAACGTAGCGCCGCGCGCCCGGCAGGTTTCGCGCGATGTAGTCCTGGCCGGCGCCGTCGGCGCCCGCGACCCACGGCGTGCGGATGTCCTGATCGCCGCCGATGACCAGCGTCGGCGCGGCGATCTTCGGCAGCAGCGGCCGCAGGTCCATCGTAGAGATGGCTTCGCAGGCGGCGACGAAGACCTCGGTGGAGTTCGCCTCGCCCAGCATTTTCGCCATGCCGTCGAGAAACGGCTGACCGCCGCCGTCGCTCGACAGGAAGGCGCGGGTCACGCACTGGAAGGCGATGGCGTCGGTGAGTTGGGAACTATCCATGCCGAAGGTGCGCGCGAGATCGATCCAGGTGCGGGTCGCTGCGCGGGCGGCGAAGTCCTGTTTGGCCGTGGCGCAATTGAGGATCAGACGATCGGTCTTGTCCGGGTAGGTGGCGGCGAACTGGATCGCCACCGCGCCGCCCATCGAGGTGCCGTGGATATGCGCCTTGTCGATCTCCAGCGCGTCGAGCAGACCGGCCGCGTCGTCGGCCCAGAGCTTCATGTCGTAGTCCTGGCTGGGCCGGTCGGACGCACCGTAGCCGCGCATGTCGAAGTCGATGACGGTGAAGTGCCGGGCCAGGCGCGGCGTGCCTTGCGCGAAATTCTTGTGGCCGAAGCCGGAGCCGTGGAGTTGCAGCACCGGCGGCCCTTCGCCCGTGGTCTTGTACCAGAGCTTCGCGCCGTTGACGGTGATATGCGGCATGAAAGGCCCTCCCTTGCGGAAGATCGTCGGCGGCGGACCGGGGCAGGTCAAGGCCGGCGGCTTGTCTTCTATAATGCAGCGACTGCGGCGCGCTCGCCGCCTTCGAGCACGTTCGGGAGAACGCCCATGCCCGCCGGATTCGCGGCCACGCCGGAACCGCCCTACTACGCCGTCGTCTTTACCGCCCAGCGCACCAAGGGCGACGACGGTTATGCGGCCATGGCGCAGGCGATGGTCGACCTGGCGCTGACGCAGCCCGGCTGTCTCGGCGTGGAGAGCGCGCGCAACCCCGACGGGCTCGGCATCACCGTGTCCTACTTCACCGACGAGGCCGCGATCCGGGCGTGGAAGGCGAACGTCGATCACCTGGCGGCGCAGCGTCTCGGCAAGGAACGCTGGTACAGCCACTACGAACTGCGCGTGGCCCGGGTCGAACGCGCCTACGCCGGACCGGACGGCCGCTAGGGCGGCGCGCATCGGTGCGGCGCGGATTCTTCTTGTCACGCGGCCACGCCGGCCCTAGATCATCGGCGCGCCGCGCGATCGCGGCGCCCTTTCGAACCCGGACAGCCTGACCATGCGCCGCCTGCTGCAGCGCCTCGATCCCGATATCGTCGCCGCCACCGCCTCCGACGTCGCGCGCGGCATGAAGTGGCTCGTGCGCAACGGCGTCGGCGTGCAGATCATGGAGACGCTGACCACCGGCGCGCTGCTGACGGCGTTCGCGCTGGAACTTGGTGCGTCCAACTTCGTCATCGGCATCCTCGCAGCGGTACCGCACCTGGCACAGCTGAGCCAGATCCCGGGCGTCTACCTCGTATCGCGGCTACGGCGGCGGCGCCTGGTGTACACCATCGGCGGCCTGGTCAGCCGGCCCATGATGCTGGTTATCGCCGCGGCCGCGTTCGTGGCGCCGAGCCCCTATGCGCTGTGGCTGCTGGTTGCGGCCTTTGCCGTGCGCTACGGCTTCGGCGGGCTGCAGGCGGTGAGCTTCAATCCGTGGGTGCGCGACCTGGTGCCGGCTTCACGGCTGGGGCGCTTTTTCGGGCTGCGCCTGACGCTGATGACGCTGGTCGGCACCGCGCTCGGCCTCGGCGCCGCGGTGTTCGTCGACGTGTGGCGAATCTACGGCTGGGCCGAGCCGCGTTTCGCCTACGTGCCGCTGCTGGTGTTATCGTTTCTCGGCGGCGTCTATTCGCTCTACGCAATGGTGCGCGTGCCCGAGCCGCAGATGCCGCCCGAGACGGATGTCCAGCCGCTGTTCAAGCAACTGGCCGCGCCGCTGCGCGACGTCAATTTCCGCCGGCTGCTGCACTTCCTGACGTCGTGGAACTTCGCCGTGAACCTGGCGGCGCCGTTCTTCGCCGTGCACATGCTGACGCGTCTCGGCCTCGACCTCTGGCTTGTGCTGGTGCTGACCATGATCTCGCAGACGGTCAACGTGCTGGTGGTGCGCCAATGGGGCTACATCGCCGACCGCTTCTCGTCGAAGGCGGTGCTGCAGGTCGCGGCGCCGCTGTTCATCCTGTCGATCTTCGCCTGGACCTTCACCACGTTTCCAGACAAGCACTTCCTGACGATCCCGCTCCTGGTGGCGATCCATGTGCTGACCGGCTTCGCGACCGCGGGCGTCACCCTGGCGTCGGGGTCGATCACCATGAAGCTCGCGCCCGCGGGCGATGCGACGGCCTACCTCGCCACCAACAGTCTGTTCAATTCGGTGGCGGCCGGTACGGCGGGCATCCTGGGCGGCCTGTTCGCGGATTTCTTCAACGAGCGCGAGCTGTCGCTGGTCCTGCGCTGGCGGTCGCCCGGCACGGAACTCGACTTCAGCACCTTCGACGTGCAGCAGTGGGACTTCTTCTTCCTGCTCGCCTCGGTGGTCGGGCTCTACGCGATCTTCCGCCTGACCCGGGTGCAGGAAGCGGGCGACGAGCCCAGCCAACGTCTGGTGCTGCAGGAAATGCTGATGGCGACCAAGCAGAGCGTGCGCGCGATGTCGTCGGTCGCCGGCCTGCGCATGGCGACCGAGTTCCCGTTCTTCCTGCTTCGGCGCAAGCCCGACGGCGACTAGATCAGGCGGCAGCGGGCCCTAGGCTTCCATGAAGTCTTCGTCGTCGGCCATTGCCGGGGCGGCGCCGGGGCTGCTGCCCTGTTTGGCGTCGGAGAGATCGATGGCGTTGCGATCGAGGGTGTCGATCTTGGCGTCGCGCAGGTCGGCCTTCTTGAACAGAATCCGGCGCTTGCCGGTTTCCTTGCCCGCGGCGTCGCGGATCGTCCACGGCTCGGCGAGCGCGCCGGTGAAATCGGCTTCGCGCAGGTCGGCGCCGCTGAAGTCGGCCGCCGAGACCGCTGCGCCCTTAAGGTCGGCACCGGCGAGGTTGGCGCCGCGCAGGTCGGTCATCACCATGGACGCGCCCTCGAGGCGCGCGCCGGACAGGTCGGCTTCGCGCAGGTCGGCGCCGGCGAGGTAGCAGTTCGTCAGATCGGCGCTCTTGAGGTCGGCGCCGCGGAGGTTGCCGCGTTTGCCGAGCTTGCCGTTCGATTCGACCCACAGCGCATGGTCCCGCAGGACGTGCTGCAGTTCGGCCGGCAGCTTGCCCATGCCGAGATTGGCCTGCATGCCCTGTCGGTTGGCACGCGAGAAGTCCGTCTCCATCAGGATGGCGCCGCGCAGGTCGGCGCGGATCATGATGGCGGCATGGAACGAAGCGCCCGACAGATCGGCGCCGGTGAGATTGGTGTGTTGGACCGACGCGCCGGCGAAATCGGCCCGGGTCAGGTTGGCGCCACGCATGATGGCACCGTCGAAGATCGCGTTCTCGGCCTTGGCGCCACGCAGCGACACCATCTGCATGCGCGCACCGTCGAGGCGGGCACGCCCGAGATTGGCCGAATCGAGCTGCGCGCCCTGGAGGTCGGCGCTGGGATCCTGGCGCGGCTGGGTGTCGAGCTGGCCGGAGCGCAGATCCGCACCCTGCAGGTCGACGAAGTTCATCTTGGCGCCGGCGAGGCGGGCACCGCGCAGGTTGGCGTTGGGAAAGCGCGCTTCGGAGAGATCGGCGCCCTCGAAGTTGGCCGCGAACAGATCGGCGGCGCCGAAATTGGCGCCCGGCAGCTTGCAGCCGGCGAAGTTCGCTCCCGCGAGCGAGGCACCACGCAGGTCGAGCCGCGGTAGACGCAATCCGGACAGATTCTCACCGCGAAGGTCGGCACGCATACCGCCCGGTTTGCCATTCGCGAACAGCGCATGGCGCTTGATGATCGATACGAACTCTTGCGGCGTCATCTGCGTCCCCCAAAAAACCGCAGCGCCTGACTACGCTGTGCCGCGCAAGCGGCAATTAACAGACTACATAAGAACCAAGCACTAAGACAATGTAATTTCTATACATTCCCGTCGGTCTTCGCGCCAGTGAGGTCGGCCTCGCCAAGATCCGCGGCGCCGAGATGGGCGCCCGCGAGATCGGCGTCGGCAAACATCGTGCGGCGTTGCTGGCCGGTTTCCCGGCCGTCGGCGCCGCGCAGGGCGATGGGCGCGACCCGCACCCCGTCGAAACGCGCCGCGCGCAGGGTACCACGCGACAGGTCCGCCCCGGACAAGTCGGCACGCGTCAGATCGGCCGCCGTGAGGTTGGCCTCGCGCAGGTCAGCGAGGACCAGCGTGCCATTCTTGAACGACGCGCCGGCGAAGTTCGCGCCGCGCAGGTTGGCGCCGGAGAGATAGCATTCGGACAGGTTGACCTCGGCCATCTGCTGGCCCGAGAGGTCGGCGCGCGCACCACGCTCGCCGTTCGATTCGACCCACAGGGCATGGTCGCGCAGCATGGTCTGCAAATCCGGCGGCAGCTTGGCGATGCCGACGGCGATTCGCGCGCCCTGCATGTGGGCGCCCTCGAGATCGATATCCACCATGATGGCGCCGCGCACGTCGGTGTTGCGCAACAACGCGTCCTTGAAGCGGGCGCTGGACAGGTTGGTGCCGGTGAGATTGGCTTCCTGCAGGCGCGCCGATTCGAAGTTGACGCCGGTGAGATCCGCGCCGCGCAGGTTGGTGCGCATCATCGTCGCGAAGGAGGCGTCGACCTTTTTCATCGACGTGTATTCGAGATTGGCCTCCGACAGCTTGGCGCGCCTGAGCTTGGCGTAGTCGAGGTTGGCGTCCTGCAATTCGGCGTTGGGCGAATCCTTGGGGCGCGTGTCGAGCGTGCCCGGCCGCAGATCCGCCTCCGAGAGATTGGCGAAGGTCATGCGCGCGCCGCCGAACCGGGCGCCACGCAGATCGGCGCGCTCGAAGTTCGCCTCGGTGACGTCGGCGCCCTCGAAATTGGCCCCGAAAAGGTCGGCGCGCGAGAAGTCGGCGCCGGACAGTTCGGCACCGGAGAAGTCCGCGCCCGACAGCGAGGCGCCGCGCAGGTTGAGGTAGGTGAACTTGATCTTCGAAAGGTCGGCTTCGCGCAGATCGGCGCGGGCGCCGCCCTGCATGCCTTTCACGAACAGTTCGTGCTTCTTGATGGTCTCGGTGAATTCTTCGGGCGTCATTGGGCTCCTCGGGGGCGGCGCATCGAACCAGGACCAATCGAACCAACCGCGCGGCCGATGCAGGCCGGGGCCCACGCGTCGCGCCGCATGAGACTACGGCCCGGGGCCGACGCGAACAGTGACCTAGGTCACTCCGTTAAGGGTTCATCAACCATAAGCCGCGCTCGGCGGACGCGGCCTTTTGGAGAATAAATTACTGTATTTCAATGTGTTGGCGGACTTTCTTCACAGCGACGTCTGATCTGTACCAACACAGGAGGACTTAAGATGACAACCATGACGCTGCACGGCTTCGCCCCCTCGACCTACACCCGGACCTGCCGGATGGCGGCCCTTGAAAAGGGGGTGGATCACGACCTGGTGCCGGTCGCCTACGGCGAGCCCTCGCACCTGGCGCTCCACCCCTTCGGCAAGATGCCGGCAATGAGCCACGGCTAGGCCTCGCTACCGAGCGTGGTGACCACGTCCGGGCTCAACGGACCCCCTCGCGCGCCGCTGGCGCGGCGCTGCCTCCCCCTGAAGCAGGGGGAGGAGGTTCGTGGCGGTTGTGCGTGGCCGCCGTCCGAGAGACTTTCGAGAAGATTCTCGTCAGGTGGCGTCGAGGCCGCGCTGGTAGATGTCCATGAGGGTGTCGGCGAGCTCGCTTCGGCGCGCCTCGTCTTCGAGGCCCGGCGGCAACGGCATGTCGATCGCGAGACTGGCGAGACCGTGGACGATGGCCCAGGCGCCGAGCGTCGCCTGCTCAAGGTCCATCTTGCGGGTGCCGGGCTGGGCGAGACGCGCCTCGGTGGCGTCGTGGATCAGCGCGAAGGCCTCGCGCGCCGCTTCCTGCAGTTCGGCGCTTGAGTCCTTGCTCGGCGATTGCGGCCCGAACATCAAACGCAGTTTCGCAGGATTGGCGATGGCGAAGGCGAGGTAGGCGCGGCCCAGCGCCCGCAGCCGCGCCGGCGGATCGTCGACGCCCTCGGCCTCGCTCTTCATGCGCCCGGCGAAGGCGCGAAAGGCGTCGGCCGCGAGCGCGACGAGCAGCGCATGGCGGGTGTCGAAGTGTCGATAGGGCGCGGTCTGCGACACGCCGCAGCGGCGCGCGACCTCGCGCAGGGAGAGGCGTTCGGGGCCCACTTCCTCAAGCAGATCGCCGGCCGCTGCCAGCAGCGCATTGCGCAGGTCACCGTGGTGATAGGCGTCGCTACCGGGGCTTTTCGCGCTTTGTGCGTTGTGTGAGCGATCAGCCATAACGTATTGAAAAACAATGAGACTAGGAAGCGCCTGCCCTTAGCATCGCATTTGGTGTTGACAGCGTCAACATTGATCAATGTAATCACCGTCAACATCAATCGGAGGCCCGACCATGAGCGACACCACGATGCCCGCCCCCCCACCGCCCGCCACTTTCGCGCCGCGCCTTGTGGGGCCTGATGGCGGTGCTGGCCGTCGGGATTGCGGTGTTCTCGCTGCACTACCTGAGACCGGGGATGCCGGACGGCTTTCCGCAGCAACTCGACGTGTTCCGCGAACACGCCGTCTGGTTTCGCCTGCACGTGGTCGGCGGCGCGGTGGCGCTGCTGCTCGGCCCGTTCCAGTTCCTCGGGAAGCTGCGGGCGAAGCGCCCTGCCCTGCACCGCTGGTCGGGCCGGCTCTACGTCGCCGGGATCGCCGCGGGCAGCGTCGGCGGGCTGTATATGGCGCAGTATTCCTACGGCGGCGCCGTGACCCATGCCGGGTTCGGGCTGCTGGCGATCCTGTGGTTCGCAACGACGGCGATGGCGTTGCGGGCGATCCTGTCGGGCGACGTGGCGGCGCACCGCCGGTGGATGATCCGTTCATACGCGCTGACCTTCGCCGCCGTGACCCTGCGCCTGTGGCTGCCGGGCCTGGCCGCGGCGCTGCCGTTCGAGACGGCCTATCAGGTGGTGTCGTGGCTCGCCTGGGTGCCGAACCTGCTTGTCGTCGAGGCCTGGCTGCGGTTGGGCCGCGCATCGCCCTTCCCCATCGCCGCCGCGAGCTGACACCTTCGCCGCTCGGGGCACGGCCACTGGCACAGCAATGTGTGCTAGCCTTCGCGGCTGCGGGCTTGTTCCCAAAAGGAACCGCCCCAAATGAGGTGCTGCACCGGCGCCCCCTTTACGCCGGCGAACGACGAGGACGACAAGCATGGCCGTTGGCGGGAACCTGAAGCTGGACGAGACGTTGCGGGTGGAATCCTGCTTCGATCGTATCCGGATCGAACAGAACGGCACGTGGATCGCCGACTCGCAGCGCGCGATCATCCTGCACGAGGAGCGCCTCCCCGGCATCTACTACGTGCCCTTCGAGGACGTGCGCCAGGAATACCTCAAACAGAGCAAGACCCAGACGCACTGCCCCTTCAAGGGCAACGCCTCCTACTGGTCGATCCAGGTCGGCGGGGAGACCGCCGAAGATGCGGTCTGGGCCTACGAAGACCCCTATGTCGAGGGCGAGGCGCTGCGCGGCTACGTCGCCTTCGACGTCTCGAAGATCAGCGCCATCTACCGTGGCAACGCACCGGTCGTGCCGGAGGAGGTGGAACCCGTGGTCTATCCCAACCCGCTCGTCGGCTGGGTCGTCGACGACGCGATGAACGCGACGACTCCGGAAGACCTGTTCATGAGTTTCAGCACGGCGATGCACGCGGCGGGTGTCCCGGCGACCCGGGTGCGCGTCGTCATTCCGAACCTGCACCCGCAGGTCTTCGCCAACCTCATGGAGTGGGAAGCGGGCAAGGACGAGGTCATCTCGCGCAACGCGCCGCACGACATCCTGACGCGCCCGATCTTCGCCGACAGCCCCTTCGCGACGATCCTCAACGGCGCGGGCGGCGTGCGCCGCCGGCTGGAGGGCGCGGACGTCCGGCTCGACTACCCGATCCTCAAGGACCTTCTTGAGGAAGGCGCTACCGACTACTGCGCCATGCCGTTCAAGTTCACCGACGGGCAGACCTGCATCCTGTCGCTGACGTCCTTCGAACCCGGCGGCTTTCCGGCGCGCGACCTGAACAACATCTATCAGATCCTCCCGAGCCTGGGCCGGCTGTTCGAGGTGCATACCCAGCGCAACACGGCCGTGGGGCTGCTGGAGGCGTTCCTCGGGGCGCATACGGGGCGGCGGGTGCTGAACGGCCAGGTCAAACTGGGCGACGGCGAGCGCATCCACGCGGTGATCTGGTTCAGCGACTTCCGCGACTCCACCGCCCTGTCCGAAAGCATGGCGCAGGACGAATACCTCGCCCACCTGAACCGCTACTTCGAGTGCGTGGCAAGTTCGGTGATCGACAACGGCGGCGAGGTGCTGCGCTACATCGGCGACGCCGTGCTGGCGATCTTCCCGATTTCCGATTCGCCCGACCGCAAGCGTGTCGATACGACCGGCACGGCCGAAGCCTGCCGCCGCGCGGTGCGCGCGACGCGCGACGTTGCCGAGCGGGTCGCCAAGACCAACGAGGAACAAACCGACTGCCCGCCGATCAAGTACGGCATCGGCCTGCACCTTGGCGATGTGACCTACGGCAATATCGGCATTCCGCAGCGGCTAGAGTTCACGGTGATCGGGCTCGCCGCCAACCAGGCGGCGCGGGTCGAGAGCATGACCAAGCAACTCGGCCATACCGTGCTGATCTCGGACGCCTTCGCGGCTCAGTTCGCGGGCGAACTGACCTCGCTCGGCACCCACACGCTGAAGGGCGTGCCGGGCGAGCACGAACTGTTCACGCCCTCCGACGACGTCTTCCTCGGCGAGGAGGAAGCGGCGAGCGAGGCGGAGTCCGAAGAAGAACTGGTGCCGGCGCGGGCGGTCTGACGCTCCTCGTTGCGTCCGGCGTCCCTGGCTGTTGCTGCGTGGCGTTCGTCCCTGGGCGCGTTCGCGCCCAGCGGCGCTGCCGGGCCGGCTCGGGACGAAAGTGCTGATGCCGGGTTGATCGATGATCGCGTTTGAAACCGCGCGGCTGCGCGTCGCGGAGATCGACGACGAGAGCGCCGCGGCCGCCGCCCTGGTGCAGGTGCTGTCACCCAACGTTGCCGCACCCCTGCCCCCCTCCCTCCAGACCATCGACAGCGTCAACGCCGCCGCGGCCTGGATCGCCGGCACCGCGCCCGACGAAAGGCTGCTTGCGGTGCGCCGCGCGGACGACGACGACATCGTCGGCTTCGTCATCCTGCGGCTTGATGGAGGTGCGGCCCATATCGGTTATTTCCTGGCGGAGGACCAGTGGGGCCAGGGGCTCGGCAGCGAACTCGTGCGCGGGCTGGTGGCGTGGGCCGAGGGCGCGGACGCCGTGTCGCAGCTGATCGGCATCGCGGCCGACGACAACGCGGCGTCGATCGCGACCATGAAGCGCGCCGGATTCGTGCGTGACGAGACCGTGGAGACCACGCCAGGGATGGTCGCGTTCTCGCGACGCGTTTAGGTAGGGCTACGCCAGATTCCGGTTCCGCGGCATTGGGTTCATCCTCCCCCTGTCCGGCAGGGGGAGGCAGCGGCGCGGAGGCGGTTCGTTGGTCCGTGCGGACTCGCGGCCATGTTGCGGTTTGGCGGCGCTTCGACCCCCTCCTCCATCCTCCCCCTCCGCTTCGCGCAGGGGGAGGAGGTTGACGGGCGGTGCTGAGCGACAGCAAGACATCGTCAAACACGGTGTCTTGCTCTCTAGACCGTCGCGGCCGATGCGCGCCTCAGCGCGGGTGGGCGCGGATGTCTTCCAGGATGCGGTCGACGGCCAGCTGGGAGTAGCGGTGGTCGGCGTGGCTGACGTCGACGAACAGGTCCCAGCCGTTGCCCAGGCCTGACGCGGCTTCTTTCACCGCCGCCTCGTAGGTCTGCCAGTCGACGCCGGAGTAGCAGCAGCCGTCGAACTGGTTGAGCACCTGCATCTGGCGGCGGCCGGGGCCGGCGGCGGCCATGACGTACATGTCGAGATAGTTGGCGGCGGCGATCATCGCCGGGTAGGTCTCCTGCCAGGTCGACCAGCTGCGGTACTTGCGCAGGTAGAGCGGGTAACTGCCGGCAACCGGATACGACAGCCGGATGCGCGGATCGAACGCGGCCCACACAGTGATCGCCCAGCCGCCACCCGAGAAGCCGGTGGCGATGACGTCGTCGTAGCCTTCTTCTTCCAGCAGCGCGTTGAGACCGGCGACGAGCGGGTCGAAATAGACGCGCATGTGGTCGATGTCGAGGAACTTCAGGTGCTGGTGGTCGATGAAGGTGATCGCGCCCGCGCCCGGCACGACGAGTTCGGGCTGGCGGTCGATGATCCACATCGAGAAGGCAAGCACGGCGTAACCTTCCGCGAGATAGCGTTGCAGCACCGCGGCGTTGCGGTGGAAGCTGCCGGTATTGCCCTCGTGATACAGGACGAGCGCGCCGTTGGGATTGCGCGGCACAAGGTGATAGGCGCGCGAGATGAACGCCGGCGGCGTTTCGCGGATCACGCGGTCGATGCGCGCGACCTCGGGCATGGGCGAGAAGACCGGATCCCGGATGTCGCGCTCGACACGCGTCGGGCGCAGGCCGAGCGGCAGACCGCCCTCGCCCCAGATCGCCTCGACAAGGCGCGCGCGGGCGCGCATGGCATCGGTGACGCTATGGACGCGGATCAGCGCCGCGGCGTCGACGACCTTGAATTCGTCGTAGGTTTCGAGGAAGCGGTAGCGCTTGCCGGGACGGAAGTGCTTGCTGCGTACGACGCGCACCCAGTCGCGCGCCTCGGCGTAGGCGGCTTCGTCCACTTCCTTGAGGACGAGGCTGCCGAGCCAAAGCGCGACCAGCACGACGACAAAGGTCACGAAGGTGACCCAGAGAAACCGGATGAACCGCCACAGCCTGCGCATGACCGAGAGCCTAGAGGGTGCGGACGCGCGGCGATAGGTGCCGCGCAAACCGTCAGGCGGCGGCGGCCTGGCGCTTGTTGAGGACCTCGGCGATCTGCACGGCGTTGAGGGCGGCGCCCTTGCGCAGGTTGTCGCCGACGACGAACAGGACGAGGCCGTGTTCGACGGTCGGGTCCGTGCGCACGCGGCCGACATAGACGTCGTCCTTGCCGGTGGCGCCGAGCGGATTGGGCACGTCGGTGACGACGACGCCTGGCGCCGCGTTCAGCAGGTCGAGCGCCTGTTGCGCCGAGATCGGGCGTTCGAACTCGGCATTGATCGACAGGGCGTGGCCCGTATAGACGGGCACGCGCACGCAGGTACCCGATACCGGCAGGTCGGGAAGTTCGAGAATCTTGCGCGCCTCGTCGCGCAATTTGATCTCTTCCTCGGTGTAGCCGTCCTCGACGATCTTGTAGTTGAGCGGCACCGCATTGAAGGCGATGGGCACCGCCCACTTCTCTGGCGCCGGCATCTTCACGCCGTCGGGGTTGTGGGCAAGCACCGCCGAGTTGGCCGCGGTGGCGCGGACCTGCGTCTCGAGTTCGGCGACGCCGGCGAGACCGCCGCCGGACACGGCCTGATAGGTGCTGGCGATCAGACGCTTGAGCCCGGCCGCGTCGTGCAGCGGCTTGAGCGCCGGCATCGCGGCCATCGTGGTGCAGTTCGGGTTGGCGATGATGCCCTTGGGCAGGTTCGCCAGCGCGTGCGGGTTGACCTCGGAGACGACGAGCGGCACGTCGGGGTCGGACCGCCAGGCCGACGAATTGTCGATGACGACCGCGCCCGCCGCCGCGACCCTGGGCGCGAGTTCCTTCGAGGTAGCGCCGCCGGCGGAGAAAAAGGCGATGTCGAGACCGGCGTAGTCGGCGGTCGCCGCGTCCTCGACGACGACCTCGCCGTCCTGCCACGGCAACGACTTGCCGGCCGAACGCGACGAGGCGAACAGACGCAGCTGCGCGACGGGGAAGCCGCGTTCCGCCAGGAGCCGCCGCATGAGATCGCCCACCAATCCGGTGGCCCCGACGATCCCGATGTTCATGCCACCACTCATGCGCGAGGCCATAGCACGCCACACGCCGCCGCGCCAAGCGGCGTCATGGTCGCAGCGGAAAAAAGAAAGCAGGTGACGTGGGGTCAGCTTTGCTGCGCGATCTCCAGCGCGCCCATGATGGCGGTACCGGCGATCCGCAGCAGCGGCGCGTCGGACGGCAGGTCGCGACCGCCCTGCTGCAGCGCCTCGAAGACCCCAAGGATGCCCACGCCGTCGCACTCGACGCGGATGTTCGACGGGATGGTCACCTTGACCGCACCCATGACGGCGGCAACGTCGACCTCGGACACTGCGGACTCGAACACGGCCTGGGTGAAGTCGAGCTCGACACCGGCCATGACCGAGACGACCTTGAGACGTTTGGGCACCTGCCAGGTACCGACGCGGCGCACGCCTGTGAGCAGTCCGACGATGCGGCCCTCGCGGCCGTGGCCGTCGACGTTCGGGATGTGCCGCGCGCTCCCGTCACCCGATGGGCCGCCCGGGGTTTGCTTCGGCTCGGGATCGGGGGGCGGCGCGGGCCGCGGCCGGTCGCCGCGCTCGATCTCCGGATCGATCATGACCAGGTAGGCGCGCACCGGCTCTTCGATGTTCTTGACGTGTTGCGGGCCGAGATCCGCGAAATGCGGCGCCAGCTTGTCCTTGACGCTGTCGAAGACGATGCCGGAAACCGAAATGCCGCCGGGCGGCGCGACTTCCTGCATGCGGGTGGCGATGTTGACGCCGTCGCCCTGGATATCGTCGCCGTCGACGATGACGTCGCCGAGGTTGAGACCGATGCGATAGACGATGCGCGCGTCGGCGGGATCGCTGCCGGCGCGATCCTTCATCGCGCGCTGGATGTCGATGGCGCAGCGCACGGCATCGACGACGCTGGCGAATTCGACCAGCAGGCCGTAGCCCAGCTCCTTGACGATGCGACCGCGATAATCTGCCAGTCCGGGATCGACGACCTCGGCGCGCACCGCATGAAGGCGCGCGAGCGTACCTTCCTCGTCGCGGCGCATGAGACGCGTATAGCCGACGACGTCGGCCGAAAGGATCGCGGCGAGACGTCGCTCGACGCTTCTGATCATGACACTCCCGTCACCGCTCGACTCACGCGTTGCATTGTGGTGTTAAACTGCAGCATCGGGCAAGTTTGTCGCCCCGTATCGCCATCAATGAGTGAGGTTCGAGTCATGCGCGTTTCGTTGTTTCCCGTGTATCTCCTGAAGGCCGTCTTCGTGGCGGCGCTGCTGTGGGCGTGGCCGGCCCAGGCGCACGACGAGCACGACCCGCGGCATCAGGCGATGGAAACCTTGTCCGACGCGATGAAGGCGCTGGTGCAAATGCAGCGCGGCGGATTCGAGGCCGATGAGGCCGAGCCGATCGTCGCCGCTGTCACCGACGTCGCCGAACGCATGCCCGCCCTGTTCGAGAACCGCAATCCGGGAGAGAACAACAACCGCGCCAAGCCGGAAATCTGGGACGACTGGCCAGGATTCACGGCACGCATCGAACAGTTCCGCGGCGCGGTCGCGGGGCTTGCCCGCGCCGCCGAGAGCGGCGACAGCGCGACGCTCGGTCCGGCGCTCAACGCGGTGGGCCAGGCCTGCGCGGCGTGCCACCGCCCCTATCGCGCGCCCGAGAGCTGAGCATCAAGCGGAGACAAACCTGCGACGACCGTCCTAACCGGCCAGTTGCTGGCGCAGGACGGTCCTGAGTTTCTCCGGCGCAGTGCGGCGTGGATCGGAGAGATAGATTTCGTGATGCCTGCCGGTTAGGGCGTATCCCTGCGCTTCGGCATGGGCGTGCATCGCGGCGATCACCGGGCCTTCATCGGCATAGGGACCGAGGTGCATGACCTGCACGCAAGTCCCCTCCTCCAAGGTTTCTAGCCTCAGCAGGTCGTGCGCAGCGATGCGCTTCTCCTTGCGGTCGAGTTCGCCGAGGGTCGCGATGAGATCGTCGGCGGTAACGTGGTCGGGTTTCATGATCATCGCCGTCCATTGCCAGTCGTCGCGCTGCCCGGCAACGAATGCGTCCCAGTCGTCGGCCCACCAGCGCGCGCTGAGCGGCGCAACGGCGAAGTCGGTCCGACCGCTTCCCTTGACGAAAAACTTGAGCGTGTAGGCCGCCGAGTAGAGCGCGGTTACCGCGTGCACGAACGCCGCACTTTCGGGCGCGCCCTGGCCGTCGATCATCAGGTAGGCGAAGCGCGGCACCTTGACGATCTCCGGTTTCTTGCCGGGCGCGAAGAAGGGCTTGTGGAGCTTCCTAAGGTCAATCTTGTCGGTCATGGCGAGCAGGACTCCTCCGCGCGGTTGCCGAGGTGATACATATGGAGACCTCCGCCCCTTTTGACCGCCGATTCCCTGATGGAGGTTTTCAGCCTTGGGGCGGGCCGCACGCCACGACGGGCGCTCCCGATCACAATTGCAACCAGGTGAGGTGTTTCCCCTTTTACGTGCACCTGGAATCGGATAGCACAGGCATGTGACAGTTCGAATTTGCCTTAAAATGTGACGGTCGTCACACGGGGGCGCGTCCTGCCTTGCCGCCTCGGCGGCCCAAGTACACGATTTCCGCAGTATTGGGGGATTAGTTCCAGTGGTCAGGGACGACTAGTGACGTCGGCGCGTTCAACAACGCCGCCGGCAGGTAGCAAAGATCATGCGTGGGTGGCGCTCCTCGCCAAGAGTCTGCGCACCGAGCAGGACTACAGCATGGTCACGCGCGGGCGATGTCCTGAGGCACTGCGCGGGGTGCTGTTCCGCAACGGACCCGGCCTGTTCGAGCGCGCCGGACGGCGCAAGAACTTCGTCACCGAAGGCGACGGCATGATCCGCGCCTACGACATCGCCGACGGCCGCGTGCAGTTCCGTTCCCAGTTCGTGCGCACGACCAAGTTCCGCGACGAAGAAGCCGCGGGCCGCTACAAGTACGCGACCTGGGGCACCCGCGCGCCGGGCGGCGTGTTTCGCAATCTCGGCGGCGGGCGGCGGCGCTCGGAAGCGGACGCGACCGTCTACCTGCGCCACGGCAAGTTGCTCGCATTCGGCGAGATCGGCCTGCCTTGGGCGTTGGACCCCAACACCCTGCGCACCATCAGCCGCTACCAGATCGGCTCGCCGATCGAGCGGCCCGCGTTCAAGACGCGCACGAAGCTCGATCCGCTGACCGGCGACTGGACGGTGATCGGCAACGATTACGTCGAGCCGCGCAAGGTGCGGATCATCACCGAGAACGCACAAGGGTTTACCAAGTCGGAGATTGTCGCGACGCTGCCGCGCAAGACCTATTTCCGCGATTTCTTCGCCACGACGCATTACGTCGTCATTCCGCTCAACGCGGTGAAGATCAACACGCTGAAGCCCGCGCTCGGTCTCGGACCGATCCTGGATTCGATCAGCTGGGCGCCGCAGACCGGCAACCTGGCCATGGTGATCCCGCGCAACGGCGACGACCCCTTCGTATGCGAAGCGCCGCCGTCGTGGAGCTTTCATACGATCAACGCCTATGAGAGTGGCGGCGACATCCTGTGCGACTTCGTCGGTTACGATTCGCCGGGGTGGCTTCTCGGCAAGAACGCCCCGCTGCACGCGATCATGCGCGGACAGGTGACGACGGCGCACGACCAGGGCACGGTGCGGCGTTGGCGCATCAACGTCGGCAAGCGGACGTTGAGCGAGGAAACGCTGGACGGCGGCGCGCACGAATACCCGACGATCGATCCGCTGCGCGCGGGCCTGCCCTACAAGGAGGCCTATCTCGCAACGTCACGCCCCGGCCAGTGGTGGACCAGCGGCGTAGTTCGCCTCAACCTCGACACAGGTGCGCGCGACGCCTACGAGGGGCGCTCGACTCAATGCTTCGGCGAACCGGTCTTCGTGCCGCGCCAGGGCGGCGGCACCGACGAGGGTTGGGTGCTGGTCGAGGAACTGGATGGCGGCACCGGGATGGGCTCGCTGCTGCTGTTCGATGCGAGCCGGATCGCCGCCGGCCCTATCGCCGAAGCGGCCCTGGAACACCACCTGCCGATCAGCGTCCAGGGCACCTGGATGGCGCTGCCTTGAGATTCTGCCGCCTCCGGCACATGTGACCGCCGTCACCGGCGGGCCCGGTCGCGCTTGCCGCACCGTGACCTGAGCGGGATCATTCCCCAGTAGTTTCTGGGGGATTGGTAGCAGTGGTGAGGTTTGCGTAGTGGCGGCGCCCGTACCCGATAGCGGGTGGCTGTCGTTTCTGGTCAAGAGCGTCGACGAACGGGACCCCTACCCCGCCGAGACGCGGGGCAAGTGGCCCGCCGATTTGCGGGGGACCCTGTTCCGTAACGGACCGAGTCTGTTCGAACGCGACGGCGTGAAGAAGCGCGCACTGGGCGACGGGGACGGGATGATCCGTTCCTACGACATCGCCGACGGAAACGTTCGGTTCCACTCCCGCTTCATCCGCACGACCAAGTACCGCACCGAGGAAGCCGCCGGACACTATCTCTATCCGACCTGGAGCACGCCGGCGCCGCGATGGAGCGCCAACCTCGGCCGCCGCCGGCGCTCGCAGGCTGAGGAAAACGTGCTTGCTCGCCACGGCAAGCTGCTCGCCTTCGACGAAGTCGGGCTACCCTGGGCGCTGGATCCCGAAACGCTGGAGACAACGAGCCGCTATCAATTGGCAACGGCCGGGAACTTTCCCGCGTTCCTGACCCACACCAAGATCGATCCGTTCAATGGCGACTGGACGGTGGTTGGTGGCGAATACCACAGGCCCGACAAGGCCCGTATCCTGATCGAGAACGCCAAGGGCTTCGTGAAGCTGGATATGCAGGTGCATCTGCCGCGGCGCACCTATGTGCACGACTTCTTCGCAACGCCGCATCACATCGTGTTCGGGCTGAACGCCGTCGTGCTCCGACCGCTCAAGGCCGCGCTCGGTCTTGAGCCGCTGGTGCGCGCGCTGCGGTGGCGGCCCGAGATCGGCAACCTGGCCTATGTCGTGCCCAAGAACGGCGAGCCGCCGTTCACTGTCGAGGCGCCGGCGGCCTGGTTCGTTCACACCATCAACGCCTATGAGGTCGGCGACGAAATCTTCTGCGACTTCGTTGGCTTCGACGACCCCGGTTACCTGCTGGACGAAGACGGCGCGTTCAGCGCTGTCACGCAGGGCGTCGTCAAGACCGCGACAGCCCCTGGCATGATCCGGCGTTGGCGCATCGACACGCGCAAGAGATCGCTCCGCGCCGAAGTGATCGACCAGCGCTCCTACGAATTGCCGACCATCGACCCGCTGCGCCAGGGCCAGCCCTACCAGCACGCCTACCTAGGCGCCACGCGCCCGGGGGAATGGTGGCCCAGCGGCGTCGCCCGGGTCGACCTTGAGACCGGCGAACGCGACGCCTACGAAGGGCGATCGACGCAGGTGTTCGGCGAACCACTGTTCGTGCCGCGACAGGCTGGCGGCAGCGACGAGGGATGGGTCCTGGCCGAGGCGACCGACGGCGTCGAGAACATCGCGACGCTGAATCTGTTCGACGCGAATCGCATCGCCGCAGGGCCAATCGCCGAGGCGCGGCTGCGCCACCACATGCCGACGAGCTTCCACGGCTGCTGGGTGGAGCGTCACTGACGGGCGCAAGCGCCCGAAGCCGCGCACGCGTATGATGCGCGCGCGATGAAGACCGATCCCGCCCCTCCGGAGACAGACGCGAGCCCGCGCAGCGGCACCTTGTTGCGCACGGTGCTGTTCGTCGCGCTGGCGAGCGGCTTCTTTGCGGCCATGCATACCGGCGTGCGTTTCACGTCGACCACGGGCATGCACCCCTTCGAGATCGCGTTCTTCCGCAACCTGTTCGGGATCGTCGCTCTGGCGCCGTTTCTCATGCGCACCGGGCCCGCGGCCTTTCGCACCGAACATCTGGGGCTGCATCTGGCGCGCGGCGTGTTCAACGGCGTGTCCAACCTGGCGTGGTTCACCGCGCTGGCGTTGCTGCCGCTGGCCCAGGCGACGTCGTTGTCGCTGGCCGGCCCGGTGTTCGTCGCGCTGGGCGCCATGGCGTTTCTCGGCGAGCGGGTCGACGCGCGACGCTGGCTCGGTATCGCCATCGTGGTCGCAGGTGGATTGCTGATCGTGCGCCCCGGCTTCGCGGCGATCAGCCTCGGCGTCTGGCTGGTGCTGTTGCAGACGGCGGCGCTGACCGGCTCGAAACTGCTCGGCAAGCAACTGACCCGGACCGAAAACCCGGACTCCATCGTCGCCTATCTCACCGTGATGATGACGGTGGCGACGTTCGTCCCTGCCCTTTTCGTGTGGACCTGGCCGAGCCTGGAACAACTCGGCGCGCTGCTGCTGATCGGCGTACTCGGCACCATGGCGCATCGTTTTCTGGTGCGCGCCTACGTCCTGTCGGACGTAAGCCTGGTGGACCCGATGATGTTTCTGCGCATGGGCTGGGCGACGTCGTTCGGCATGCTCGTGTTCAGCGAGTTCCCCAGTATCTTCACCTGGATGGGCGCCGGCGTGATCCTGATCGGGACGATCGTGATGACCCGGCGCGGCGCGCGGCCGGGCACGGTGGGCGGTCCGGGCTAGATCTTCGTGGCAACGAGCGAGTCGCGCGCCATTCGCTTGATCGCCTCGACGTAGCGGCGTTGCGACCAGCCGCCGTCGCGCACCAGTTGCTCCCAGTTGCGCACCGAAAGCAGCATCGCCAGGAGGTCCGTCGCCGCCGCGGCGGGCAGATCGGGCTTGAGCGTTCCGTCGTTCTTGAGCGCCTTGACGGCGGCGGCGCAGCCTTCGCGCATCGCCCGCATGCGATCGGCCCACGCCTCGGCCGCCGCGTCGTCGTCGTCCTGCATTGCCATCAACGCCCGGGCGACGCCGTAGATCTCCGGAATGTAGCCGCACCATGCGTCGACGAAGGCGTCGAGACGTGTGAGCCCGTCGCCGGCCTCGCGGCTGGCACGCAGCCGGTCATCCACGCGCTTGACCTCGTCGATGTAGCGCGTGGTCGCCCCCAACAGCGCGGCGCGATTGGGAAAGTGGAGGTAGACGGCCTGGCGGCTGACGCCCGCCTCCCTGGCGATGTCGCCCATGCGCACGCCCTGGCCGGCCCTGGTTTCCAGCAGACGCCAGGCGGCTTCGAGGATGCGGGGGCGGGTTTCGGCCTCGTCACTTGACATAGTGTAAAGATACGCCTATTTGACACGGTGTCAACTTTACACAGTGTCAAGAAAGCGAGGAAGTCATGAAGCAGCGCGTATTCATCTGGGTCGCCCACCCGCGCAACGGCTCGCTGTGCAGCGCCCTGGCGGACGCCTATCAAAAAGGCCTCGAGCGCGGCGACGTCGAGGTGCGCCGCATGGATCTGAGCGACATGCGGTTCAGCGCCTGTTTCGATGGCTACAAGGACGCCGCCCCGCTGGAGCCCGACCTGCTGCGCTGGCAGGAGGCCGTTCGTTGGGCCGATCACCTGCTGGTGGTCCATCCCTATTGGTGGGGCGCCATGCCCACGATGGCCAAGGCCGTCCTGGATCGGGGCCTGACGCCGGGATTTGCCTACAAGTATCACCGCCGCGGCGTGAAGTGGGACAAGTTGCTGACGGGCCGCACTGCCGACGTTCTCATCACCTCGGACACGCCGCCGTGGCTCGACACGCTGCTGTACTGGCGGCCGGCGCGGCGTGTGCTGAAGAACCAGGTGCTGGGATTCTGCGGTATCGCAACCCGCAAGATGTTCCAGTTCGGTTCGGTCAAAACGGCGAACGCCGCACGGATCGATTCATGGATCGCGCGTGCCGAACGGCTCGGCGCCAGCGCCGCAACGGCATAAGGGAGGGACGCACATGGACACCAACGTGAGCGCCGCCTGGCTTCCCTACGCCTGTCTCGCGCTCGGCCTGGCCACGGGCCTGGTCGGCGGGGTCTTCCAGGCCTTCTCCGATTTCATCATGCGCTCGCTGAGCGCGGCGCGACCGACGAGCGGGATGGAGGCGATGCAGCTCGTCAACCGCAAGGTCTACCGCTTCGGTTTCCTGACGATGTTTCTGGCGCTGGCGCCGGTTTCGATCGGGCTGGCCATCTATGCGCAGGCGGCTTCACCCTCGCCTGCCGCGGCCTGGACGGCGTTCGGCGCCGCCCTCTACATCGTGACGGTGTTTGCAACGACGGTGGCGCGCAACGTGCCGATGAACAAGCGGCTCGACGGGATGAGCCCGGACGCGGCCGACGGCCATGCCTACTGGGCGCACTATCGCGTCGCGTGGACGCGGTGGAACCACCTGCGCACGGCGGGGTCGATCGCCGCGGCGGCGTGCTTCCTGCTGGCGGCGCTCGCCGCGGCGGCGGGCTGACATGTGCTTCCCATGCGACGACCGCCTAGGATGGCGCGGGTACGGAGGCAAATAAATGACGACCGAACTCTGGTTGCTGACGGGTGCGATCGTGCTGGGCCTTGTGCAGGTGTCGCTGGCGACCTTCTGGGCGCAAGGACAGCTCGGCAACTGGCGGGTCGGCCCGCGCGACGAGCCGCGCACGCTGACCGGGGTCGCCGGGCGGCTGGACCGGGCCTACAAAAACCTGCTCGAGACGCTGCCGTGGTTCGCGGCGCTGGTGTTGATCCTGCACGTGAGCGAGCGCGGCGGCCAGCTGTCGCTGATCGGCGCGCATCTCTATTTGTGGGGGCGTGTCGGCTATGCGCCGGCCTACGTCACCGGCATCCCGTGGTTCCGCACGGTGTTCTGGTGGGCGGCGATGATCGGGATCGTTCTGCTGCTCGTCGAGGTGGTGGTTTAGGCGCCAAAGCGTGCCGGCCGCGCAGGCGAGTGCCCGATCGAATGTCGCGAGCGGCAAGGCCTCGCGCGCCGCCAACGCCAGGTAGGCCGCGTTGTAGGCCGGGAGGCGCGAAGCGATGGCCCGGGTGTGGGCCTCGCTGACCGCTGGGCAGGTCTCCGACCATGTAGGCACGAAGCAGCCACGCTACAGCAGATCGACTCGATCCACATTGCCCGTTCCATCATGACTTCCTGAGCAGCAAGGTCACTATCATGATGTGGGTGACGATCAACGCCGGCACATAGAAGTTCAAAATGTAGAGATTGAACCCCATGTCCATGTCGAGAAGCCCGGCGCCGATTCCACGCACGGATGCTACCACGACGTCGCCGAATCCGATGATTGTGAAGACCCATACCAACGTTCGTGCAAATGCGAGCCGGTACCAGACTGCGCAGGCGGCAACGATGGCGAGAATGCCAGACAATAGATCGCCGTAGGCTATGGTGCGGGCCACGTCCAAGGGAACATCCTGCCCGACCTGGCCGGGCATCAGCAGCGTCAAAGGGCCATACCTGAAGGCGTGCACGAGCAGCAAGGGGACGGTGGCCTTGCGCCAATCGACATCTCTCAAGGCCGGATGAACGTACCAGACCGCGATGAAGGCATAGACGATGAGCGATAGCGTGAACTGAATGTTTCCAATGATGAATGGGCTCATCTGCGCCTTCCTATGGTGTCTCCAATTGCGCCGGTCACGCGGAAATCCACTTCAACGCGTCCTGACGCGATCCGAAATAGGCCGTAGGAAAATCGGCGGGGCCTTCCCTGGAGGGCGGCGCCCCAATGGCGGGCATTCCGGCCGGCATGATGAATGCGAACTTCTTGAGTCCCGCTGCGTTGTACCTCGGAATGATGTGCTCATCTCGCCACCCCATCGACATCTGGGCCATGTCCATCTTGAATTGCACCGCATCGACCAGCGCACCGGATAGCCCAGCGCGCTCGACGATTTCGGCAAAGGCTGCGAGAAAGCTTTTGAAGTCGTTCCCCGACATCTCAGCCGTCGAATCAAACCACCTGATTTCGGTGCAGTTGTCCGCCGACCTGACAATGCACTCTCCCCATTGGTCCGAATACTCAATCACTGGCAAAGCCATCTACCCCTCCCTGGATTGCTTTTGACCAATCATCGAGCGCCAAGTATAAAAAAGCTAGTAGGAACATTTTTGATACCAGGATGGCGATGAAAGAGGGCGAACGTCAGCGGGTGCAAACCGTGGAAAAAATGATGAAAATCATCGGGGCAAAGTGGAAGCCTGCAATCATGTATTGCCTGATCCACGATCGAAAAATGAGGTTTGGAGAACTTCGCAAAGCCATCCCGGATGTGACACAACGCATCCTTACTCTTCGCCTGAGAGAACTTGAACACGACGGATTCATCCGGCGCACGGTCATCAACACAATCCCGTCGCACGTCGAATACGAGCCCACGGATCTGGGAGACGAGATTCACCCGTTCTACCGTGATCTATGCCTTTGGGCAGAAGCGCGGGAGGAAAGGCTCAAGCCAGCGCTGGAGAAATGACCGACCAACGGTCGTGTGCCAAAAACATCCCAGATCCCAAGGAGATCGAAAGAAACAAGCCAAACCGATACGTGCTTCGAATTCATATGGCACACCGCTTTGAAAGCCGACAGAGTGGCGGCCTGAAAATGCTAGAGGGAGGAACGCCATGAAGGCCTGCGTCATTCACGAATGCGGACCGTCAGATGTCCTGAAATACGAGGACATCGACACGCCGAAGGTCGGCGAAGGGGAAGTGCTGATCAATCTCAAGACGGTGGGATTGAACCACTTCGACCTCGACGTGCGCGGCGACATTTCGGGCTATCTCAATCTCAAGATGCCGCACATCCTCGGCGTCGAGGGCGCAGGCGTCGTGGCCGAGGTCGGGCCCGGCGTGAAGACCTTCAAGGTCGGCGACCGGGTGATGCCGCAGCTGACGACGTCGATGGGCCGCTGCCGCCGGGCGATCTGCAACTGCGCGCTGGGCATGGACAACATCTGCCTCGACTTCGACAAGCTGGGCGTGACGCACTGGGGCACCTACGCCGAATACGTCAAGGTGACCGAGCCGAACATCATCCGCATTCCCGACGGGCTGTCGGATCTCGACGCGGCGGCGACCCAGGTCGCGATGGCGACGGCGTGGGAGCTGGTGGTGACCAAGGGCAAAGTGCAGGAAGGCGAGGACGTCGTGGTCAACGCCGCCGGTTCGGGCGTCGGCTCGGCGGCGGTGCAGATCGCGGCGCTGGCCGGCGCGCGGGTGATCGCGACGGCGGGCTCGGACGCGAAGCTCGACCGCGCGCGCCAGCTCGGCGCCTCGGAGGTCATCAACTACACGAACCAGAGCATCGTCGACGAGGTGATGAAGATGACCGACGGCCGCGGCGCCGACGTGGTCATCGAATGCGTCGGCGGCAACATCTTGCAGCAGAGCCTGGCGGCACTGTGCCTGAACGGGCGGCTGTCGACGGCGGGCGCACATGCCGGCGAACAGGTCGAGATCGACATGATCGAGTTCTTCCGCAAGCAGCTGACCATGACCTCGACGCATTTCGCGCCGTTGGCGGCGAACCAGAAGGTTCTCAAGCTGGTCAACGAGGGCAAGCTGCGCCCGGTGATCGAGAAGATCTTCCCGCTGAAGGACATGAAGGCGGCGCACGACCTGCTGGCGAGCCGCCAGTTCTTCGGCAAGGTGGTCCTGGAGGTCTAATCGTTCGTCCTTCGGGACGCCGCTGCGCGGCTCCTCAGGATGAGGTCTCGGTGCGGGCCTTGGGCGCCAGTGTGAAGCTACCGCCGTCGCAACGCGACGGACGGGGTGTGTTCCCGGATGCTCGTCAGGACGCGATGGTTGATGAGAGCGAGGAAGGCAAGCGCTTCTTCGCTTTGTGCGATGTCGATCGTGAGTGTCTGGACGATCATGCCGCGCATCGGGGTGAGACCGGTCACAAGAATACCGCGCAAGCCCTGACTCGATAGATCGGTTCCCTCGATCAACACATCGTCGAGGTGGAGCCCGGCAAGTTTGGCATTGGGCGACCCCGCCTGCTCGAAAAGGCGGAATGTCTGAACGATGAACGACGTGGGGTCGTCAAACGTGACGGGTACGAGCTCGAGCGCCACGGCCGAGAGTGCCCCCACACGTTCCTCGGATAGCCCGGTTTCGCCTGGCGCGGTGTAGATCGTTGTCAACCCGCTCAACCCAGAACGGTCGAACTCGTCGCAGTGACCGACGGCTGCGATCACGTTGGTACGCGGCATCTGGACGCCAATCATGCTCCAGGCAGTGGCGTTTGCGGGATCGTCGCGATCCAGAACGCATAGGCCGGCAATGGGCCCAAGGCGCAGGGTTTGTCCCTCGACGTCGAATTCGAGAATCTCGGCGGCCCGCGCCGGCACGGCCGCGGCCAGCACCGTTGCGGCAATCGCGGCGCAAAGGGCGGATGCGCGCATCGTGTTGAATAGGCTCATATCTTCCCCTCTCCCCAATGACAGTCTAGCCGGGGGTATGCGCGGGCCAAGGCAGTTTTTCGTGAGGCAGCCCTTCGGGACGCGCCTTTCGGGCGCTCCCCAGGACGAGGCCCTTCGACTCGCTGCGCTCTTCGGGCGCTCC
>JAYOEZ010000012.1:29774-51860 GCA_038116985.1 Alphaproteobacteria bacterium
TTCGGGCGCTCCCCAGGACGAGGCCCTTCGACTCGCTGCGCTCTTCGGGCGCTCCCCAGGACGAGGCCCTTCGACTCGCTGCGCTCTTCGGGCGCTCCCCAGGACGAGGCCCTTCGACTCGCTGCGCTCTTCGGGCGCTCCTCAGGGCGAGGCCCTTCGACTCGCTGCGCCTGCGGCGCTGCGGCTCAGGATGACGTGCGGGGGTGAGCGGCGGCGTGCGCCGTCACCACGGCACGACGGAGCCGTCGTGGCCGCGGAAGGTTCCGGTGTCTTCGAGGGTGAAGGCGGCGATGGTGGGGACGCACTTGCCGATCGCCTCGTCCACCGACAGGCGCGCGGTGGGGCCGCCGAGATCGGTGCGCACCCAGCCGGGCCCGAGCAGCACGACGGCGATGCCGCGCGGCTGCAGTTCCCACGCCATGCAGCGCGTCGCCATGTTGAGCGCGGTCTTGGTCGAGCGGTACTGGTGCAGTTCGCCCTTGTAGTTGTCGGGGTCGGCCTTGGTCTTGCCCGCGATCGACGAGGTGCGTGACGAAACATTGACGATGAGCTTGTTGTCGCTGCGCGCGACGTGATCGGCGAAGGCCTCGCACATCCGCATCACGCCCATGACGTTGGTGCGGAAGGCGGTTTCCCAGTCGTCGTAGTTGGTGTGGCCGAACTTCTGGGGATGGCCGCCCTGGAAGCCCGCGTTGTTGAGCAGGACGTCGACGGGTTCATCGCGCAGCGTTTCGGCGAGTTTGGCGACGGAGGCCGTGTCGGTGACGTCGAGTTGGTGGACCTGCATGTCGTGACGCTGCGCCAGCGCGTTGAGGTCGCCGGCTTCGGCAGGGCGGCGGCAGGCGGCGTGCACGCGCCAGCCGTCCTTGGCATAGCGTTTGGCGAAGCCGAGGCCGAGGCCCTTGTTCGCGCCGGTGATGAGGATGGTGGGCATTCAGGTGTTCTAGCGCGGTTGCGCGGGCTTGCCCAGCGGCGGGTAGTGGGTCTGACCCACTACTCAGCGGCGCCGTAGCGCAGGGTTACCTGCTATGTCGGAGCGTGATGGTGCGGTTGTTGCGGCGAATGTTCTGCAGGACCTCATCGTGCATCGATACCTGCAAGGACACGAGGCTTGGGTCGGTGGCCGAAAACGAATAGGTCTGCAAGAGAGTAGTCTTGCCTCTGCCGGTGTAGATGGGAATCGTGCCGGCGACAAACATCGCGCGACCGGATCTGGTTTCGGTTTCGACAATCTGTATCAGCGTACCGTCCTTGATGATCCCGCCGATGGATTCGTTGCGCGGCGTCCGCAGCCGGAACATGTTGTAGGTATCAGGAACGAAACGATCATAGTCGGTCAGCAGTACCTCTACGTTGTCCGCCAGCACCGTTGCCAACTCTGATGTTTCCCGTCGGCCCACGCCGATGGTGTCGTCCAGGGCGTAGACGGCCACCATTCTGTCAAAATCACCCCTCTCGACCGATCCGCACTCGCTCACGACCGCGAATACGCCGGAGCGCCCGAGCAACCTGTCGACCAGCAGCCACGCCGGGCCATGCAGCGAATCGTCGCGATCGAGAAAGCACCTGTCCGCCATCGGTGCGATCCGCGCGGTTTGGCCCTCGACGGTAAACTCGCGCAGTTCCGCCGCGTCGACGCCGTGCGGGCCAGCGGCCCACAGCGCGGCCAGGACAACGAAACCTGTAGCGGCCCGTCGCAGATGGACGATGAGATGCATGTCCGCCCCCTCAGCACGATTGGAAGTCTAGTCCGTCCTATGGGGGAACTGGGACAACTTTCCCGTGAAACGGGTTCGCCGGTCGACGTCCTTCGGGACGCGCCTTCGGCGCTCCTCAGGATGAGGGTTGCTCTCCCTCCCCAACAAATCTTGCCCAATAGGACTGCCTCATCCTGAGGAGCCGCGCGGGAGCGCGGCGTCTCGAAGGACGTCCTAGTACAGGAACATCGGGGCGCCCAGGACGTGGTGCGGGTTGGGGCGGTAGTTCTCGGGGTCGTAGAGGTTGGCGACGTCGACGCGTTTTTCGCCGGAGATACATGTGTCGATGGGGACGGTGGTGTAGCGGCCCTGGCGGAGCGAGAGCATGACGCCGCCCTCGCCGTCTTCGATCTGTTGCAGGGCGAGGTTGCCGAAGGAGACGGCGACCATCCGGTCGAGCGAATCGGGCGCGCCCGAGCGCATGAGGTAGGCGAGGCTCTGGTTGATGATCTCGACGCCGGTGCGCGCCTTGATCTCGGCGCCGATGACCTGACCGATGCCGCCGAGCTTGAGGTGGCCGTAGGCGTCGGCCTCGCCGCCTTCGACGCGGTCGCCGCCTTCGATGGTGGCGCCTTCGCTCACCACCACCACGGCGTAGTGCGAGGGGTTGTCGATGCGGTCCTGGCGGATCAATGAAGACAGGCGGTCGATGTCGACCGGGACTTCGGAGATCAGCGTGCGGTCGGCGTCGGCGAGGTAGCCCGCGATCAACGCGGTTTCGCCGGAGTGGCGGCCGAACAGTTCGATCACGGCGATGCGCTCATGGCTGCCGGCGGGCGTGCGCAACGCGTGGATGAACTCGACCGAGCGCGTCACCGCGGTGGAAAAGCCGATGCAGTAGTCGGTGCCGTAGACGTCGTTGTCCATCGTCTTGGGGATGGCGACCACGCGCACCCCTTCTTCGGCAAGTCTTGCGGCGTAGGACAGCGTGTCGTCGCCGCCGATCGGGATCAGCACGTCGACGCCGAGCCAGTCCAAGGCTTCAATGACGTGCTGTGTGCAGTCGACTTTTCCGGTGGTGCCGTCCGGCGCGAACCGCCCTTCGAGGTGCGGCGGCAGGTCGTCGGCCGGGACGCGGCCGGGATGGGTGCGCGAGGTGTGCAGCATGGTGCCGCCGGCGCGGTCGATGATGCGCACCGCGGCGGGCGTGAGTTTGTCGACCCAGCGCGCGTTGCCGTCGGGATCGCCCGAATCGACGTTGAGCGGCCCGGCCCAGCCGCGGCGGAAGCCCAGCACCTCCCAGCCGCGCGCGTGCGCGCCCTCGACCACCGCCTTGATGGCGGGATTGAGCCCCGGCACGTCGCCGCCGCCGGTGAGGATCGCTAGGCGCATTGGGTGTCTCCGTCGTTTGCGCGATGGTAGCACGCAAGGAGCGCCTATGACGGCTCAGGCGGGGTTGAGGCCTCTGAGGGTCTCGATGACGACCTCCAGAATCGTGGTCAGACCGTCCAACTGATCGGCCGTATCGGCGGGGTGGCGCACGTCGATGGAGATCACGAGATCGCGCAGCGGCGTCGCCCCCCAGAGCTGCACGACGGCGCTACCGTCCACATGATCGAGCACGAGGGCCACGATCAGCGTCTGGCCCAGGTGGTAGCTTGCGATGGTGTCGCCCTCGCCGTGTTGGCGCCGCGTGTTCCAGACGTGCTCAAGAAACACGCGGCGATCATTGAAGGTCGGCGCGCCTTCTGCGCGAATATGGGCGCGAAGTGCCGTGAAGCTCTCGAAGACCTCGTGGGGATAGAGATATCGATCGCCTTCATCCGCCTGGAGGACGGTGAGCCCGTCGACGCCGTCCTCCGCCAATGAATCGCATGCAGCGATGACGGCAAACATCGTCTCGAAAGTATCCTCCCTTATCGCCTGCAGGAGGGGCGCTTCGCGCGCCTTGCTCTCGTCGAGAAAGCACATGCCGTGTGGCGCGGCAAAACGCACTTCCTGATCGCCCCAGACAGTGAACGACCGGGTGTTGGCGGCGGCGGCCGGCCATGCCAGTACGACGACAACAAGGCACGCCGCGAGACCGGACAAGATCATCCTGAGGGTCTGCGCCATGGTCTCCCCTCCTTTCGTACCTAGTCTATGGAGAGGCTTGGGGCATTCTGTGTGGATCACGTCGCCGCGGGTGCCGGTGTCGCCCGGCGCTTGAGTACCCCAAACATTTTCCGATAGTAGCGCTTCGCGACCAATCTCGCCTCACCCGTCATCCTGAGCAGGGTGGGTTGCGCGACACAGCGCGAACCGCCCGAGTCGAAGGGCCTGCTCGTGGGCTGCCGTTTCTGAAGAGAAAAGAGACGCGCGCTGTGCGCGCGAGGCACGTCCTTCGGCACGGACCGCCTTCGTCTGGCGACGAAGTCGGCCCGGCTCAGGATGAGGGTGTTGGGTTGCGCCTAATGCCGGTTGGTCGGCGTCCCCTACCCCGCCTCCTTGAGCCGCTCCAGCGCGGCGGCGAGTTTCTCCTTGGCCTGGGCGTGGTCGGCGCGCCTCGTGCGTTGCTCGTCGATGACGTGGGCGGGGGCCTTGGAGACGAAGCTGTCGTTGGCGAGCTTCTTGTCGATCTTGGCGATTTCGCTGTCGGCTTTCTGAATCTCTTTTTCCAGGCGGGCCTGTTCGGCGGCGATGTCGATGACGCCGGCCAAGGGGAGCGCGACGGTGGCTTCGTCGATGACGAGCTGGACGGCGCCGTCGGGGATTTCGCTCGCGAGGTCGATGGATTCGAGGCGCGCGAGGCGCGTGACGAGGTCGGCGTGGGTCGCGAGGCGGTGTTGCGTCTCGCTGTGGGCGCCGACGAGGACGGCGTTCATCTTGGCCGCGACGGGGACGTTCATTTCGGCGCGCACGCTGCGGATTTCGGTGACGAGCTTGATGACCCATTCCATCTCGGTCGCGGCGGCCTTGTCGATCGGCAGTTCGGCGGCGTTGGGCCAGTCGCGCACGATGAGGTCCTGGGTGTCGGGGATCGGCGAGTCGTGGCGCAGCTTGTCCCACAGCTCTTCGGTGACGAAGGGCATGAAGGGATGCAGGAGGTGGAGGATCTGGCTCAATGCCCAGGCGGCGCAGGCGCGGGTTTCTTCCTGGGCCAACTCATCGCCGGATGCCGATGACGCTGCCCCCTCCCCGCCCTGCGGGCGGACCTCCCCCGCGTCGCGGGGGAGGAGGATGGGCTTGATGAGCTCGACGTACCAGTCGCAGAAGGTGTGCCAGGCGAAGTGGTAGCAGGCGTCGGCCGCCTCGTTGAAGCGGTAGGCCTGGATCGCCTCGGTGACGGCCTCGGCGGCGCGCGTGGTTTCGCCGACGATCCATTTGTTGACGGGCTGGCGCACGCTTGAGGGTTCGAAGTCGGGGCGCAGGAGACAGACGTTCATCTCGCAGAAACGCGCGGCGTTCCACAGCTTGGTCGCGAAGTTGCGGTAGCCTTCGACGCGGGACTTGGCGAGCTTGATGTCGCGGCCCTGCGCGGCCATGGCGCTGAGGGTGAAGCGCAGCGCGTCGGCGCCGTATTCGTCGATCAGTTCCAGGGGGTCGATGATATTGCCCTTGGACTTCGACATCTTCGCGCCCTTTTCGTCGCGCACCAGGGCGTGGACGTAGACGGTGTGGAACGGCACCTCGCCCATGAAATGCAGGCCCATCATGATCATCCGGGCGACCCAGAAGAAGATGATGTCGAAGCCGGTGACGAGCGTGTCGGTCGGGTAGTAGCGGTCGAGCTCGGGCGTCTTTTCGGGCCAGCCGAGCGTCGAGAACGGCCACAGGGCCGAGGAGAACCAGGTGTCGAGGACGTCGTCGTCGCGCTGAAGCGGCGTCTCTTTTCCATAGTGGAGTTTGGCGGCGTTGAGCGCGGCCTCTTCGTCCATTTCGACGAAGACCTCGCCGTCGGGGCCGTACCACGCCGGGATCTGGTGGCCCCACCACAGCTGGCGCGAGATGCACCACGGCTGGATGTTGCGCATCCACGAGAAGTAGGTGTTCTCCCACTGCTTGGGCACGAAGACGATCTCGCCGCGTTCGACCGCGGCGATGGCGGGTTTCGCCAGCGTCGCGGCATCCGCGTACCACTGTTCGGTGAGCCAGGGCTCGATGACGACGCCGGAGCGATCGCCGTAGGGCACGGTGTGGGTGATGTCGTCGATCTTTTCGATCAGGCCGAGTTCCTCGAGCTGCGCCAGCACCGCCTTGCGCGCCTCGAACCGCTCGAGGCCGCGGAAGGCTTCGGGCACGTTGTCGTTGAGGTGCGCCTTTTCGTCGAGGATGTTGATGACCTCGAGCTTGTGGCGGCGGCCGACCTCGTAGTCGTTGAAGTCGTGGCCCGGCGTGATCTTGACCGCGCCGGAACCCTGTTCGGGGTCGGCGTAGTCGTCGGCGACGATGGGGATGCGGCGGCCGACCAAGGGAAGGATCACGTGCTTGCCGATCATCGACGCGTAGCGTTCGTCGTCGGGATGCACGGCGACGGCGGTGTCGCCCAGCATCGTCTCGGGCCGCGTGGTGGCGACGACGATGTGGCGGCCGGGCATTTCCTCGACCGGATAGGCGATGTGCCACAGGTTGCCGTGTACGTCGCGGTTCTCGACCTCGAGATCGGAGATCGCGGTGAGCAGCTTGGGGTCCCAGTTGACCAGGCGCTTGTCCTTGTAGATCAGGCCCTGCTTGTGGAGTTCGACGAACACCTTGGTGACGGCCTTCGACAGGCCCTCGTCCATGGTGAAGCGCTCGCGCTCCCAGTCGGCGGACGCGCCCAGGCGGCGCAACTGGTTGAAGATGGTGCCGCCGGACTCTTCCTTCCATTCCCAGACGCGGTCGACGAACTTCGAACGGCCCAGCTTGTGGCGGTCGGTGCCCTGCTCGTCGAGCTGGCGCTCGACCACCATTTGCGTGGCGATACCGGCGTGGTCCATGCCGGGCTGCCACAGCGCGTCGCGGCCGCGCATCCGCTCGAATCTGATGAGCACGTCCTGCAGCGTGTTGTTGAGGGCGTGCCCCATGTGCAGCGAGCCGGTGACGTTGGGCGGCGGGATGACGATGGTATAGGGCTTGCCGGTGTTCTTGCGGCCGGCCGCGAAGGCGCCCTCCTCCTCCCAGCGCTGGTAGTGCGGACCCTCGATATCTTCAGGCTTGTAGGTCTTCGACAGGGGCATGGGATGCGGGTTTCCCTCGGTTTTCCGGGCGATTGTAGGCTGTGGGTTATAACGCGGCCCTGACCGGGGTCAAAGCGCGGGTGGTTTTGCGCGCGGCGTTGCGGTCTGAAAGCCGCCTTGCTCCATCCATATCGCCGGGATTGGCAGATGAACCCTCCTCCCCCTGCCTGCAGGGGGAGGACAAAGGAGGGGGTTGTTCCCGTGCAGGACTCGGCCATGGCAAGGTCTCTCCGCAAGCGCATGACTGACGCCGAGGTGCGCATGTGGGTCAGGCTGCGGCGACGCCAGGTGATGGGGCACTACTTTCGCCGGCAGGTGCCGATCGGCCCCTTCGTCGTCGATTTTCTCTGCAGCCGCGCACGACTGATCGTGGAGATCGACGGCAGCTGTCACGATTTGCAGCGCGCCTACGATGCGCGGCGCACGGCGTTCCTGGAGCTGCGCGGTTACGACGTCATTCGTTTTCCCAACCAAGAGGTTTTTCGCAACGTTGACGGGGTGATCGACACGATTGCCGCCGCGCTGCAGCGGGCGCCGCCGTCTCGGTAACAAGCCGTGTCGGCCAGAAGAAGGACCCCCTCCCTTCCCTCCCCCTCCGCTGCGCGCAGGGGGAGGAGGTTGACGAAGCCGCGGAAGTCCGGTGCGGGACGTTCGATGGTTTCGGTCACTGGCGGGCGGCGCTCGGGGTGGCCGCGGTTGCCTGGCTACGGGCCGAAACGACGGGCGGCCCGCTGCCGGGAACGCCTCGAAGGGGGAGGACGAGGTGCCGGAGCGGGCCGCGGTCGGCCTGCGCGGGCGCCGCGGCTAGAGGGAGGCAGGCCGCGGCGCAGTATGGGCAGGCTCAAGGTCTAGATAGGGTGCCGGTCCTTCCTACCCAAGGGGACCGGCGCCGGATGCGAGATTTTTCTCTCGTCTTTCTCGTCGTGTTTTCGCGACGACGCTATTGCGGCATGCGATGGCGGCGCTCGCCGCGGCGGTGGTCGTCATCGTCGTCGTGACGGTCGCTGATGTCGCGGTGGCGGCGCGGCTGCAGTTCCTCGCGGGTCAGGATGCCGTCGCCGTTGGCGTCGCGGCGCGCGACCATGTTGGCGAAGGGCTCGTTGAACTCTTCCACCGTGACCATGGCGTCGCCGTCGTCGTCGTGGCGCTGAAACTCGTCGACCATGCGCTCGCGATAGGCGTCGAGCCACAGCGCCTGGTATTCCTCAAGGCTGAGCTTGCCGTCGTTGTTGGCGTCGAACGCGGCCAGACGGTTGGCGCGGAAGGCGTCGATCTCGGCCTGGGTGAGCTGGCCGTCGCCGTTGGCGTCGAAGGTCTGGATCATGTCGGGGCCGCCATGGCGCGCCGGGTGGTGCATGCCGCGCATGCCCTGCGCCAGGGCCGGCGTGGCGGCCGCAGCAAGCGCGGCGGCGGACAGAAGCGCGAGGGTTGTTTTTTTCATCTTTGTCTCCGGTGAGGGATTTTGGAATGTCGTCTCGGTATCCCACACGCCCCCGACATAGCCGCTCCGTCGCCGAGCGCGGGTTAAACTTCGGTAACATTGGCGTGGCGCGGCATCGTGCCGCAGTGACCCCGCGTCAACGACGCCTAGGGTGGCGCGATGCACATGAACACAACGCTCCACCTTGCCGCAGCGTTCCTGACCGCGCTGATCGTCGCAATGGCCGCCGCACATCCCGTGCGGGCGGCGACGCCGCAGAACGCCACCCAGGACGTGAAGAAGGAGTCGCACGCCGGTCACGCGGCGATGGCCGGCACGGCCACCGTCGGGCCGGTGACGATCAGCGAAGCCTATGCGCGCGCCAGCATCGGCCGCGCGCCGAACTCGGGCGCCTATATGATGCTGACGAGCACTGCCGAGGACCGCCTCGTTGCGGCGGAAACGCCGGCGGCGGCGCGCGCCGAGCTGCACACGCACCTGATGGACAACGGCGTGATGAAGATGCGGCCCGTCGAGGGCGGCATTCCCGTGGCGCCGGGCGCGCCGACGATGCTGCAGCCCGGCGGCTTCCACGTCATGCTGATGGGTCTGACGGGTCCGATGACGGAAGGCGAGACGATCGACCTGACGCTGACCTTCGAGAAGGCCGGCAAGGTGACGCTGCAGGTGCCGGTGCGCGGCATCGCCGCACGCGGCCACCGCCATGCGGACTAGCCGAAGCGCACCCCGGTCAGCCGCACGCCCATCACCACGTCGCTGAAGGTCGCGGCGCCCGCGTCGTCGGCCGCCGCGCCGGCGGCCACCATCAACGGCAGCAGGTGTTCCTCGCGCGGGTGAACCCGGCGCGCCATCGGCGCATCGGTCCAGCGGTTGAGGGCGTCGGCGCGCGCCGCACCCTTGTCCTGCACCGTGGCGTGCAGCCAATCGTCGAAGGCGCGTGAGGTATCGAGCTGATCGCCCGAAAAGAAGCCCGCCATGTTGTGATAGCTCATGCCGGAGCCGAGGATCAGCACGCCCTCGTCGCGTAGCGGCGCCAGTGCGGCGCCCATCTTCTGGTGGAACGCGGGATCGAGATCGGGGCGCAGCGAGACGGCGACGGTCGGAATGTCGGCGTCGTGATGCATGACCTTCAACGGAATGAAAACGCCGTGGTCGAAACCGCGTTCGGGCTCGTCCTCGCTGGGGATGCCGGCTGCGTCCAGCAGACCGCGGATGCGCGCGGCGACATCGGGCGCGCCGGGCGCGGGCCAGGTCAGCTGATAGGTGTGCGGCGGAAAATTGTAGTAGTCGAAGACGAGTTGCGGCGAGGCCATCGCGGTGACGCGCACGGGATCGGCCTCCCAGTGCGCGGTGACGACGACGAGCGCCTTGGGCTTTTCGGGCAGGCTCGGCAGGATGTTCTCAAGCCAGACGCGCAGCGTGTTCCACACATCAGGCGGATCCCAGTCCATGAAGAAGCAGGGGCCGCCGCCGTGCGGGATGAAGTAGGTGGGGAAGCGCATTTCTTTTCCTCAAGAGCTAGCCGACGAAGACCGCGAACGGTCGCACGAACTACTCCGACTTGCCCCTGCCTGGCGACGGACGTGTGACGACGAACGTTCCGCTCAGCGTCAGGACGATACCCTGAATGATGAGCACGGTCGCGCCGGCGCCCATCACAATGCTGACGACGAAGACGGCAGCCATGGCGATGACGGCCATGAACTTGGCGCGGCGCGCGATGGCGCCTTCGCGCTGCCAGTCGGCGATCAGCGAGCCGAAGTGCCGGTGCTCGACGAGCCAGCGATGCACGCGTTCGGACGACCGCGCGAAGGCGAACGCCGCGACCAACAGAAATGGCGCTGTCGGCAATAGCGGCAGGGCGACGCCGAGCACGGCGAGAACGAGCGCCAGCCCGCCGAGCGCCAGCCAGAACAAGCGCATCGCCCGGCCAAGCGGGGCGGGCGGCGGGTTCGACGACTCTCGACGTTCGTCGTCGGGGCTCATCGGACGGACGAGGGTTCCAGCGCAACGGGCGGCATCGAATCCGGTCCCACGGGTGCCGCCACTATTGGCCCGGCACCTTGATCTTCGACATGCGCTCGACCAGCAGGTCCGGGTCTTCGCGTTTCAGCTTGAGGTTTTCCAAGGCCTGACCGAACGCGATATCGATCTCGTATTTCCCCTGCGCGAGGCCGTCGACGATGATTTCGCCGCCTTCGATGGCGGAGATGCCGTCGTTGGGCCCCCAGTCTTCCTTGCCCCAGGTGCTGCCGTCGCCGGTCAGCGCGTGCAGCGACACCTCGCTGCGGATTCCGGCGATCACCAGCAGGCAGACGCGAATGTCGTAGGGCGTCAGCTCGATCCGCAGCGTGTCGAAATAGCCGTGCAGCGCGTGCTTGGCGGCGCAGTAGGCGGTGCGCAGCGGCACCCCGTATTTGCCGGCGACCGACGACGTGACGACGAGTTGCCCGCTCTTGCGCGCGATCATGCCGGGCAGCACCAGTTTGGTCAGCGCGATCGGCGCGAAGTAGTCCACTTCCATGATCTTGCGGTCCACGGCCATGTCGGTGTCCTTGCCGAGCGAGCGCTGCGAGATGCCGGCGTTGTTGACGAGCACGTCGATGCGCCCGGCGATGTCGTGGGCGTGCCGGGCGGCGGCCTCGCGCGCGGGTTCGTCGACGACGTCGAACGGCAGCACGTGAACAGCCCCGGGGCCATCGCTGCACAGGTCCTTCACGCGTTCGAGTTCGGCTTTCCGCCGCGCTGACAGAATGAGTTCTGCGCCTTCCCGGTGGAACACCCGCGCCAGCCCCTCGCCGATGCCCGACGACGCGCCGGTAATCCAGACGATTTGATCCTTGAGCCGCATCATGCCGCCACGCTAACCCGGCCCGGCGAAAGGCGCGACCAAATCATGGCCTGACGTTGGGCGGGGCGCGTCGTCACTTCTGATCGAGGACGGCTTCGAAACCCTCGAACTGCGGCGGGCCGGCGTAGATTTCGGGATTGGCCCGGGCGTTCTTGTGGGCGGCGCGGAAGGCCTCGGACCTGGTCCAGGCCTCAAAGGCATCGCGCGACTGCCATACGGTGTGTGTGGCGTAGAGGGTGTGATCCTCTTGCGCCGGACCCTTGAGCAAATGGAAAGCGACAAAGCCGGGCACGTCCTTGAGATGGGTGTCGCGCTCGCGCCAGACGGTCTCGAAGGCATCCTCCTGGTCCCTGCGGATGCGGAAGCGGTTCATGGCGATGTACATGAGCGCGGCCCCTAGTCCGCCGTCTTGACCGACATCTCGAGGCCCGAGCCGACCGACAGGAAAGTCGAGCGCACGTTCGGCTTGGCGCGGACGTGTTCCCGATACTTCTGCATCAGTTCCTTGTTGCTCTCGGGGAAGGTGATGTTGTCGGCGACGATCGTACCGCCGACCGACATCTTCGGCAGCAGGATGTCGAAATAGTCAAAGTAGTCGCTCTTCCAGGCGTCGATGAAGGCGACGTCGATGGGGCCGTCGATGGCGGCCAGAATCTCTTTGGCGTCGCCCTTGCGGACGTCGACGACGTCGTCGAGGCCGGCCTGCTTCACGTGGCCCACGGCCTGTTCATGCTTCTTGTCGAGGTATTCGATGCCGACGACGCGGCCGCCGGTGGCGCGCACCGCTTCACCGAGAAAGAGCGCGGTGTAGCCGATGGAGGTGCCGACCTCGACCACGAGCTGCGCGTTCTTGGCACGGATGAGGAGGTTGAGCAGGCCGGCCGAGTACGGGCCGGCGGCGAGCGCCATGTCGTCGGTCGAGAATTCGCGCGTCTTGTCGGCGATGATCTCGCGTTCCTTTTCGATGCGCGCGGCGAGCGCGTCGACGACCGTCTGTACCTGTGCGTCCATGGAGAACCCTTCCCTGTCATGCCCCGCGATGAGTTGAGCACATCGCCGGCGGCGGCGTCACGCGACTGGCCGGTGGATGTCAGTCGCCGTTTAGGGCTTTGATGTCGTCGGCGGCGCGGCGCAGGATCTCGCGCACCTTGTCGGCGCGTTCGGGATCGCGCGAGCGAATCGCCGAACGCACGGCGGTGCGCATGAGACGGAACGCGGGTTTGAGCACCTCGATCGCATCGGGGTGCATGGCGTCGCCCCAGTCGCCCCACTCGTCGTCCTGGGCGCGCTGCCAGATGTCCTTGATGCGCTCGGCCTCTTCAGCGAGGCGCGCGGTGCCGGCCTCGGTCAGGACGTAGATGCGCTTGCCGTCTTCCTCGCTGGAGGTGACGAGGCCCTCGTCCTGCAGTTGCTGCAGGGTCGGATAGATGGTGCCCGCGGACGGGCGATAGAGCCTGCCGGAGCGTTCCTCGACGGCGGTCATCAAGTCGTAGCCGTGGCGTGGGCCATCCTCGAGCAACGACAGCAGGGCGAGTGGAATATCGCCGGAATCGAAGAACTTGCCCGCCATGGCCCACGGGCCGAAGCGGTGCATGTGGCGGCGGAAGTGGTGTCTGCGGTGCCGATGGCGCCAATTCATGGGCGCTCCTTTCATTATTGATCGTTGGCTTTATAAATATATCTTCCGATATAGTTGTCAACCCCTCTGCGCTGCGATGGGGACCGGCACGGCCGCGATAAGATCCGACACCCCTGCCCTAGCGTCAGGCTGCAGTTGGCTGCGCCGTCACACCGGCGACCGCGAATTGTGTTATGCCGGGCGCGCAAACCACGGAGGCATGATGGCCAGCGAAGGCAGGTTCTGGGATTCGATCGCCGCGAAATACGCGAAGTCGCCGGTCGCCGACCAAGCGGCGTACGAAAGGAAACTCGCCAAGACTCGCGACTACATGAACGCCGACATGGAGGTGCTGGAGATCGGTTGCGGCACGGGAACGACCGCGATCCACCACGCGTCCGCGGTGAAGCACATCCGCGCGACCGACATCTCGCCCGCCATGCTCGACATCGCCCGCGACAAGGCGGCGAAGGCGAACGTCACCAACGTCACCTTCGAGGTCTGCGCGATCGACGCGCTCGACGTGATGGACAGCAGCGTCGACATGGTGATGGCGCATTCGATCCTGCACCTCGTCGCCGACCGCGACGCCGCGCTTACCCGCCTCTTCCGCATGCTCAAACCGGGCGGCGTATTGGTGAGCAGCACCGTGTGCATCGGCGACAGTCTTCTGATGAAGCTCCTGGTCCCGATCCTTGCGCCCATCGGACGCCTGCTCGGCAAGTTCCCGAACACGCTGCGCATCTTTACCGGCGCGCAACTGAAGCAGAGCATGGAACGCGCCGGCTTCGTCATCGATCACGAGTGGCGGCCCGGGCCGACCAAGGCCGCGTTCATCATCGCCAAGAAGCCCTAGGCGCACGCCCGCTCCATCGGTCTTGTTGACCCTCCCCCGGCCAGGGCGCAGGCTCTGGCGAAATGGCTCCACGGAGGCAGCGATGAACGCACCGGAGATACGCTCCTACGACATTCCCGCTTTGAAGCACGCCTATGCCGCCGACGGGGTGGTGAAGCTGCCGGGGCTGGTGTCGGCCGACTGGGTGGCAAGGCTGCGGGCGGCGTTCGACGAATTCCTCAAGCGCGATCCGGGGGAGGTCTATTCGACCTATTTCGGCCACGGGCCGGGACGCACGTCGATCCGCTTCATGTGGCGCGAGATGCCGGAACTGCTGACGTTCGCGAAGGAATCAGGCGTCGCGCCGGTGATCGGCGCCATCGTCGGCGCATCGTTCCTGCGCTTCTGGTACGACAATTCGTTCATCCACGAAGCGGGCTACGACGGCTATACGCGGGCTGCCGGCTACGACCGCGAGATGCTGTCGGGCACGCCGTGGCACCATGACGCGGTGGTGTTTCCCTTCACCGGCGAGATGAACCCCGGCCTGTGGGTGGCGCTCACAGACGTGAGCGAGGACTCCGCGCCGCTGGAGTGCATCCGGGGCAGCCACAAGGGCGACGTGCTGTATCGGCCCGCGGTCTACGTCGACCAGCAGGACGTCGAAGAAGGTTTCGAGGCGCTGCCCGATTTCGATGCCAAACTGGCGGCGGGCGAATGCGAGAAGATGACCTTTCCGATGCGTGCGGGCGATGCGCTTGTGCTGCACCCCATGCTCATTCACGGCGCGCCGCCGGCGAAGGACGGTGCGGCGACACGGATCGGCTTTTCAAGCCGGTGGGCGGGCGACGATATCCGCTGGAAGCCGCGTCCGTATTCGATGCGGTTTCTTGGCGTGGACTACGATGACGTCGCGGTGGGTACGGCGCCGGAGGGCGAGTTCTTTCCGCTGGTTTGGCAGGCCTAGCGCCCTTCGACACGGACGCTTCGCGCCCGGCTCAAGATGACGTGATTGTCGGGAGGCGTTGGGGCGGCGCAGCGCACCGGAGCCGCGTGGCTACTTCTCGGCGCCGTGGGCGATCTTCTGGATTTCTTTTTCGACGATGCGTTCAACGACGGCGGGCAGGTTCTTGTCGAGCCAGGCCTTGAGCATCGGGCGCAGCAGTTCCTTCACCAGGTCCTCGAGCGTGCGGTCCGGGTTGCCGAGCGGCTGGCCGCGGACCTGAACCGCGGTCGAAGACAGCTGCGCGAAAGCGCTGGCGGCCGCGCTCGCGGTGGCGGCGTGAAGCAGACCGTCGTGATCCGACGGCATGGCGGCCTGATCGAGTTCGTCCTGGAAGGCGGACGGTTCGGGTTCCGGTTCGGGCTCCGGTTCCTCGGCTTCGAGCGGGTTGCCGTCGGCGTCGAGCTGGAGGACCGATCCGTCGTCGCGGACCATGTTGGTGAGGTCGAGCGCGTCGTCGACGATGGGCTGACGATCCTCCTCGTCCTCCTCTTCTTCGTCGTCGTCGTCCTCTTCCTCCTCGTCGTCCATGGCGACGAGTGGTCCGGGCTCTTCCTCGGGTTCGTCTTCCTCGGGCTCCGGTTCGGGCTCTTCCTCAGGCTCGGGCTCGAGCTCTTCCTCGGGTTCGAAATCGCCGAGGTCGATATCCTCTTCCTCGACCGCGGCCTCGAGGTCGAAGTCATCCTCGTCGTCTTCGGGTTCAGGCTCGGGCGGCGCGTCGTCTTCGTCAGGCTCGGCCGCCGCTTCGGCGTCCTGCCCCTCGCCCTCGTCATCCTCCGAAATGATCCGACGAATCGACGAGAGGATTTCCTCCATCGTCGGTTCCTGGTCGGTCCTCGGATCGCTCATTCTTGCCCGGTCAAACGGTTATTCCACGCCGCCAATACGCAAACTACGCGAGATATGGCCAAAAATCTACCACTAGGGGCCAAATATTGATTTTTTGTTAACCCCGCCCGTCCACCGATAGGGCATCGCGGGCGGCCAGGGCAAGCGGAAAGCGCAACCAGGGGCCACGACCGGTCAGGGGACCTGGACGACCGGCCCGCCAACATGACTATCCAAGGGATTCTGCGGGTTGTCCTGCCATACCCCCATGCCTCCATCGAGCAACCGGACCTCACGGTTGCCGAGGGTCACGCGCAGGGCGAACCAGACCATCGAACCGGCCAACGGCGTACTGCCGAAGACGACGATGCGGCCGGCCTCCGGCACGCCGGTCAGCTTCAGGATTGGGCGCAACTGTTCGGCTGTCCGCAACAAGCCACCCGCGTCAATGGTGACCCAGTTGCCGGGCAGATTGCGGGCGCCGGGGATGGTGCCATACCGCGCCACGGCGGCCGTCTTATTGATGCCAAGGAACTGCCCACGCAGGCGTGCGTCCACCACCGCTGCTGCATCGGCCAGCGAAGCCAAGGTCGCAGGAACAACCCGTGGCTCCGCGAGGCGATAACTGGCTCGGGCGCGAGGCGGCGCATCCGAGACGAGCGCAACCCGCGTCCTTTGCGTCAGCGCACGCATGCCGCCGTTGAGAACGGCGACCTGCTCATGCCCGAAGCGTTTGAGCAACCAGAACAGGTCCGTCGCGGTCGCCATGTCGAGCCAGCTTTCGCCGCGGGTCACCAGGACGAGGCGATCCTCGTTGGCTATCCCCAGGCGGCTCATTTGCTCGGCGAATTCTGCCGGGTCCGGCAGGCGGACGAGAACGCTCTCCGCGCTGCGCCGAAACGATTCGACGACGGGGTCCACGCTGACCGCGCCAGGCAGATGGCCCGCACGGAACTCGTTCTGGCGTCGCAGATCGAGAACGACGACATCTTCGACCTCAAGCAACGGCGGTAGCGCGGTCGGCTCGATGACGGAGGGAATCGGCTGCGCCCGCGCTACAGTCGTCACCAGTAGAACGGCAAGCGCTATCCAAACCGTTAACGACCACCGGCGGTACGCCGCTGTGCTGTACAGCATCGACCAACTCACCTGCTGACTTATGGTTCGATACAGCACTAGTCTAGACGAATGTCGCGCTTATCACTGCACCTGCTGACCGCTTTTTGCTCAACCGCATGGTTGATCGTGTTCCTTGACCCCAGCGTCGCGCAGACCAAGCCTGAGGGGTCGCAACTGATGGCGGCATTCGCAGCCGGCGAACCGCTCGACGACGAAGCCCGCCGAACCTTGGCGCGCACCTGGCTGGAAGAAGTCAGCGCCATCGACGAGGCGCTGCCGCCGGAAACAGCCACAGACGCCGCTTACCTCAAGGTCGAGTTCGACGACGAGCTTGCCGGCAACCAGGGAAAGCCAACCAAACGCAGCCGCGCCGCAAGAAGCACCATGGCCTTCAAGCGCCGGGAGGCGAACCGAATCGTTACCGAGAACGTTCGCATTCTCACCCTGTTGCGGAGCCCCGATCTCGGCCTCGAACGCGAGATTCTGGCATGGGCGAGACTGGCCAGAAACTGGCTCGACCGTAGCTACAACGCCGCGCTCGTCGAGATTGCCCTCGATCACGTGGCTTTGCGCGCCCGTCTCTACACTTCGCCGGACCAGTCTCCCGAAGGCCTCATTCAGGCGCGCCAACGGCGCGGCCGCTTTGTGATCCTTTCGTTCGTCGTACCGCACCTCGCCGCCCAGGTTCCCGACCGCTGATTCGCCACGCGGCCCGGCAAACCGGACTGGAAGAACCGTCAGATCGTCGCCAGATTCCTTAGTGAACGTGCCAACAGAGGTCACCCATGGTTGAGGGAATGCCCGTCGAGCCCAACAACGAACGCGTTGAGGAGAGCCTCAAGCGCTTCAAGTCGTTTCTCCGCCAAGCTCACCAATTGGGGCCGGTCGATTGCGAAGCGGTAATCAGCCGCCTTCGCGTGGAGATGATCCTAGAGGAGCAGGACCCGGCCCGGCGCGGCGCCTATCGCTCGGTGAGCGACTACTTCGAGGCAGTGCTGGAAGAGCGGCTAGCGAAGCTGCCGGAATCGCGAAGCGACACCAAAGGCGCGATACGCCGCTACTTGGCTGGTTTATTCAAGTAGGGCAGTGGGCCCCGCGACCGGTGCTTTACTTGAAGCCAGCCAGCGGTTTCGCCACATACGAACCTCAACATCACGAGGAGGCTGCGGTGGCACGTAGTCTTGAACAATACGCAGAGGCGACGACTCTGACGGTTCTTGCGGTGACGACTCTCGGAACACTGGTCTATCTGATCGCACTTCTGATCACGATCGGTGGCGAGTCTGTGCTGGAAACGGTCGGCGCGATGCCGGCCGGATGGTACGCGGACCATCTATCCACTCTCACCGTCGCAGCAGGAACTATGGCACTGCCGGAGATCGCTTTCGGCGGATACTGGTTGTTCCGCCGCGCCCTGAACGGACCGGACGCCTAGGGGCCGGGACCAGCCCTAGCGCGTCTCGCCGGGAATGTCGCTGCCGTAGAGCTTGTTGCGCACGGTCTGGTAGTTGGCAGCCGGATCGTAGACGGCGACCGGCAGGCCGAGTTGCTCGGCCGACAGGCGGCCCAGGGCGACACGCAGATCGAAGCCGGCGACGAACTCGTCGCGCTCGGAGCGCACCAGCGCGACCTGCGAGTTGAGCAGTTCCTGTTCGGCGTCGAGCACGTCGAGCACGGTGCGCGAGCCGACCTCGGCCTCCTGGCGGACGCCGTCGAGCGCGACCTCGTTGGCGCGCACCTGGTCGACATTGGCGCGGATCTGTTCGGTGGCCGCGTTGAGCGCGGCCCAGGCCTGGGTGACGCTTTCGGTGACCGCGCGTCGCTGGGTTTCGATGTCGATGCGGCGCTGGCTGTTGGTCTGCTTGGCCTGGCGGATTTGCGAATACTCCGACCCGGTCTGATAGAGCGGCACGCTGACCGTCGCCGATAGGCTGGCGCTGTCCAGGCGATCGTTGAAGGTGCTCGAATCGTAGGAGCGCGACGCGGACGCCGACAGGCTGACCGTCGGATAGATCACGCCGCGCGCGACGTCGACCGCAGCGCGCGACGCTTCCTCGCTGCGTACGGCTTGCTGCACCAGCGGGTTTTCGTCGAGGGCGACCTGGCGCGCCTCTTCCTCGCTCTGCGGCAACGGCCCCAGCGTAGGCACGCGGCTGAGGTTGACCGGCTCCAGCCCGACGACGCGGCGGAAAGTGGCGCGGCTCGATTCGAGCGTGCCCTGCGCCGCGACGAGCGAACTGATCGCACCCGAAACGCGCGCTTCGGCCTGGGCGACGTCGGTGCGCGTCACCTCGCCGACCTCGAACCGGTCGCGCGTCGCTTCGAGTTGGCGGCGCAAGCGTTCGAGGTTGTTGTTGTTGAGCTCGACCACGGCCTGATCGCGCAGCACGTCCATGTAAGCGCGTACGGTGGACTGCAGCACCGTCTGTTCGGTCTGGCGCAAGGTCTGGCGCGCGGCGAGCACGTTGGCTTCGGCCTGGGCGATGCCGTTGACCGTGCGGCCGCCGCGGTAGAGCGGCTGGGAGATGCGCAACGAGGCGCTGTGCGGCGTCGAATCGGACGAGCCCGTGTTGTCGCCGTCGGTGTGCTGGGTGGAGCCGTCCGCCGACAGCGTGACGGTAGGCCGCCAGCCGGCAAGGGCCTGGGAAACAGATTCGTCGGTGGCACGCAGCGACGCGCGCTGGGACTGCAGGGAGGGATTGTTCTGGTATGCGGCGACGAGCGCTTCTTCGAGGGTCTGCGCGCCGGCGCCCGCGGTTACAAGACTACCCGCCAGAGCGAGCGCAAATGTGCGCGCTACTTTCGTCATCGACGCCTTCCCCTTCGTGCTCATCTGCCGCCCACACGATGCGCGACGGGCGTATCCGTCGCTGCCCTAACGTCAACGCCGGAACCGGCCCGACCGTTTGAACATAGGTGGACGCGGCGCACGTTCAATGTCGGAGCCACGATTCCGCTTATTGAAACGCGAAGGCCTTCGGACGCTCGAAGCCCGGAATGACCGGCACCGCGGAATCGAACAGCGGGCGCTTGCCGACGATGCCACCGCTCTCGGTGAAGAGCATCGCCTTGCCCGTCGGCCCGTCGCGCACGACGCAGGCGAGACGCCCGCCCGGCGCGAGCTGCGCGAGCAGTTCCTGCGGCACTTCCTCGACACCGCCGTCGATGAGGATCGCGGCGAAGGGACCCTGGTCGGCGCGACCGGCCCGCACGTCGCCCTCGACGACGGCAACGTTGTCGCAGCCGAGCTTGTCGAGGTTGGCGCCGGCGCGCGTGACGAGTTCGGCGTCGCCCTCGACGGCGACGACAGTCCCGGCGAGACGCGACAACACCGCCGCCGAGTAGCCGGTGCCGCAGGCGACGTCGAGCACGAGGTCGCCGGCGCGGATCGCCAGGGCGTCGATGAGGCGCGCGAGCACCATCGGTTCCATCAGACACCGATCCTGGCCGATGGGCAGGTCTTCGTCGACATAGGCGACGCCGGCCAACGACTTGGGCACGAAATACTCGCGCGGCAGGCTGCCCATGGCGTCGAGGATACGCGGATCGTTGACGCGGTTCGGCTCGAGTTGGCTGAGCACCATGTTGCGGCGGGCGGCGTCGTATTCGGTCATGGAAAGCGCTCGAAAAACCCTAGGTATCAGCGGGTTATACGGTTCTGCGGGGGCAAAGACAACCGCGGCCGCGGGAGTTGCGTTCACGCAAAGGCGACCCGATATGCCATGACGTAGTATGGCTTTGCATGACGCACCCTGTTCTCATCGCCTTCTTTTCCCACGACGGCCAGACCGCGCGGATCGCGCACCGGCTGGCCGAGCGGCTGACGGCGCGGCACCTGCCGGTCGACGTGGTCGACCTGGCGGTCAGCGAATGCGCGCCCGAGGGGGTGCGCGGCGTGGTGTTCGGGGCGTCGGTCCGCTACGGGGGGTTTCCGAAGGCGGCGCGGCTCTGGGTGACGCGCCATCGTGCGGCGCTGAACGCCCTGCCGGGCGCGTTTTTCGGGGTCAGCCTGGTGGCGGCTTCGACGCGCCCCCGGGATATGGGCACGGCGGCACGACTGGGGGACGCGTTTCTGGCGCAGACCGGATGGTCGCCGTCCTTGCGCGAGGACTTCGGCGGCGCGCTGCGCTATCCGGCCTACAACCCGCTGATCCGGCTGGTGATGCGGCGGATCGCGCGGTCGAGCGGCGGCAGCACCGACACGAGCCGCGGCCATGACTATACCGACTGGAGCGCCGTCGACCGGTACGGCGACGCCGTGGCGGACCTGTTCGAGGGCGCGGACGGCGGCACGCCTTGACCCGCCGCGGGCCCAAACCTATACACGCGGGTCTCACGCACGCGTCGATGCGCCCCCGGCCGGGTGGCGGAGTGGCTACGCAGAGGACTGCAAATCCTTGTACACCGGTTCGATTCCGGTCCCGGCCTCCATCTCCCCCTGGTCTCCACACGACATGAGCGACGACGATCGCCCATTCCTCGCCCGATACGGACGCACGCTTCTGCTCCTCGCGGTGGCGATTGCGGTGGCGGCGGTGTGGCTGACGCGCGACGAAGACGGACCGAGGCCGACCATCACCTACGGCGATGCGCTGCGGCAGGAGGGCCATCAATAGGCGGCGAGGTGCTGTTGTCCACGCGCGCGTGCGAACCTATCTAGAGCAGGCCAAGGACCGAGCAGGAACCCCGTCAATCGCACGACGACGCGTCGAGGAGAGCGAAGCCATGACTGAAACCACCGTCGTTACCGGACTCGCCCATATCGGAATTCGCGTGCACGACCTCGACCGCGCCCGTTCGTTCTACGAGGTGCTTGGCTACCAATTCGTAGCCGGCCCTGTGGGCCCCGAGCCAGTCGCAATCCTGACACATCCTTCCGGTCCCGAAATAAACCTCATCCTGAACGCGCGCGAATCAGAAGCCCCCAACGTCCTGATGGATCTTCCAGAGAAACACGCCGGCTACACGCACGCCGCGCTGAGTGTTGGTGATCTCGAAGAAGCAATGCGCATCGTCGAGTCCGCAGGCCACAAGATCACTGAGGGACCGGTAAACTTTCCCGGCGGGGCGAGGGCCGCGTTTGTCCGCGACCCCGACGGCAATGTCATCGAACTCAACCAGGCAGCTGTCTAGGGAGACAGGACGCCTCGAACCGAGGGAGCCATCGTGGCCGACACCGTACTCGTGACCGGGATCAGCGGGTTCATCGCCAAGCAGGTCGCGCTCGACCTGCTCAAAGAGGGTTATGCGGTACGCGGCACGGTACGCAACGCGTCGCGCGGCGACGCGGTGCGCGACACGCTGGCCCGGAACGGCGCCGACGTTTCGCGGCTGAGTTTCATCGCGGCGAACCTGACCTCCGACGCCGGATGGGACGAGGCGGTCGCCGGCGTGCGCTACGTGCAACACATCGCCTCCCCCTTCCCGCTTGCCCAACCGCGCGACCGCGAGGCGCTGGTGCCGGCGGCGCGCGACGGCGCGTCGCGCGTGCTGCGC
>JAYOEZ010000013.1:0-49605 GCA_038116985.1 Alphaproteobacteria bacterium
CCGAAGCCCGCGCCGCCGCGGATGCGACCTGCGAAGCCGAAGCGATGGACGCGGAGGATCCGCTATTCATCCTCTATACCTCGGGCTCGACTGGAAAGCCCAAGGGCGTGCTGCACACCTCGGGCGGCTATCTCGTCTTCGCCGCGATGACGCACCAGTACGTGTTCGACTATCACGACGGCGACGTCTACTGGTGCACCGCCGACGTCGGCTGGGTCACTGGGCATAGCTACATCGTCTACGGCCCGCTCGCCAACGGCGCGACGACCCTGATGTTCGAAGGCGTGCCGAACTATCCGGATTCCTCGCGTTTCTGGGACGTCTGCGACAAACACAAGGTCAACATCTTCTACACCGCGCCGACCGCGATCCGCGCGCTGATGCGCGAAGGCGAGGGCCCGGTGAAAAAGGCGAGCCGAGCCTCGCTGCGGCTGCTGGGCACGGTGGGCGAGCCGATCAACCCGGAAGCCTGGGAGTGGTACTACCGCGTCGTCGGCGATAGCCGCTGCCCGATCGTCGACACCTGGTGGCAGACGGAAACCGGCGGCATCCTGATCACGCCGCTGCCCGGCGCGACGGACCTCAAGCCGGGGTCGGGCACCAAGCCGTTCTTCGGCATCGTCCCGGCGCTGGTGAACCACGAAGGCAAGATTTACGAGGGCGAGGCTGTCGGCAACTTGTGCATGCTGGACTCCTGGCCGGGGCAGATGCGTACGGTCTACGGCGACCACGCGCGTTTCGAGGAAATCTATTTCTCGCAGTTCCCCGGCAAGTACTTCTCAGGCGACGGATGCCGCCGCGACGCCGACGGCTACTACTGGATCACCGGGCGGGTCGACGACGTCATCAACGTCTCGGGCCATCGCATGGGCACTGCCGAAGTCGAGAGCGCGCTGGTCGCGCACCCTTCGGTCGCTGAGGCCGCCGTCGTCGGCTATCCACACGACATCAAGGGCCAGGGCATCTACGCCTATGTCACGTTGACCCTCGGTACCGAACCGACGGAGGCGCTGCGCAAGGAACTGGGCCAATGGGTGCGCAAGGAGATCGGTCCCATCGCGACGCCGGATCTCATTCAGTGGGCGCCAAGTCTGCCCAAGACACGCTCCGGCAAGATCATGCGCCGCATCCTGCGCAAGATCGCCGCCAACGAGCACAACCAGCTCGGAGACATCTCGACGCTGGCCGAACCGGCCGTGGTCGACGATCTCGTCGAAAACCGGATGAACCGCTAGGCCGCAAAACGCGCTAGAAGTCGACCGCGATTCCCTTGCGTTCCCAGTCGCCGTAGCGGGTCGGCTCGGGACCCTTGGGACCGCCGATCTCGCCGGTCTTCTTGGATTTCGCAGCCGAATCGGGCGTTGGAGACGGCGAGTCGGGCGCTTCGGTCTTGTTTTTGCCGGTATTCGGGCGTTCCTTACGGTCCGTCACAATCGCCTCCAGCGGCTGGGATGAGTAGGATACCGGCCGCCGCAGGTGGCCGGTCAGTGAAAGAGGACCATGAGTTACGCGCGCACCGCAACCCTCCTTTCGGGCGTCATCGCTCTGGTGCTGACCGGCGCGTTTCTGATGCATGGCAGCGCGGGCCTTGTGGTCGGGCTTGCAGCATCGCTCGGCCTCGCCGCCGCGGCGCACGCCTTGGCGCTGCGTTTTCCGAGTCGGCGATCCGCCAACTTGCCGCTCACAGCCTGGCCCCGACTGCCCATCGCCGACATCGTCCGATCGCTTGCGGCCCAGGCCGGGATCGCGCCGCCGCGCCTTTTTCTGATGAACGACGACAGTCCGAATGCCTTCGCCTCGGGCCGCACGCAGCCCGTAGGCGCGATCGGTGTGACGATGGGCCTGCTCACCGATCTGTCGGAGCGTGAGATCCGTGGCGTGCTGGCCCATGAAGTCGCGCACCTGGTGCGCCGCGACGCCCGCCTGCTCACCGCGATCGCACTGATGCTCGGCATCGGCGGTGCGCTCGCCGCTCTATCGTGCGCCGTGGCCTATGAAACCGGCAGCAGCGCCCGGTCCGTCGCCGTCGTCGGCCTTCCAGCCGCGGCAATGGCCATGTTGATCCAGATGGCGATCAGCCGTCGCTGCGAATATGCCGCCGACCGGACGGGCGCGGAACTCTGCGGCGCCCCGCTCTGGATCGCGGCCGCCCTCGAGCGAATCGAGACGCTGACCGAGCAGCCGACGGCGCGGGCGCATGGTCCCTGGGCGCTCGAGACATTCCGCTTTGGGACGCGGCGCGAACAGCTTTTCGCGCTGCTGTCGACCCATCCTCCGACCAGCGAACGGATTCGCCGTCTGCGCCAGCAGGCGGGCCTCGCCGATCCCTGGGTCTGACATGGCGCCGCCGCCGCGTCGGCCTCGGCGCAGGCAGACCGCCGGCATGCCGGCTCGCGACATCGCTTTGTGCCTGCTTGTCGAGGTTCTCGACAAACACCACTCCCTGACCGACGCACTGGAGAGAACGTCGGCGGGCAACCCCTCGGACAAGGCCTTCGGCCGTCTTATCGCGTCGACCGTGCTCCGGCGCCTGGGAGACATCGACGCGCGGCTCGCCCGGCACATTGAGAAGCCGTTGCCGCGCAAGGCGGACGCCATCCGTCACATCCTGCGGATCGGTGCGGCGCAACTGATTCACCTCGACACGGCGACGCATGCTGCCGTCAACTGCGCGGTCGAGCAGGCCAAGGCGCAGCCCGGTCGCTACGACCGACTGGTCAACGCCGTGCTCCGGCAGATCATCCGCACGCCCGCCGCCTCCATCACCGAAGAACCGACGCCGTCGATCAACACACCGGACTGGCTGTGGCAGTCGTGGCGCGCGGCCTATGGCGAGGAGACTGCCGCCGCCATCGCCACGGCGCACCTTGGCGAAGCGCCGCTCGATCTCGCGCTGAAGACGCCTGGTCAAACCGCGGACTGGACTGCCGCCCTGGATGGAACCAGCCTCGCGCCCGGCCACGTACGCCTTGCTCGGGCCGGCGACGTCACCGCGCTGCCCGGTTTCGCCGAGGGCGCCTGGTGGGTGCAGGACCTCGCCGCCGGTCTGCCGGTGCGGGTTCTTTCGCATGCGCTGGCAGGCCTTGAGAACAAGTCCGTCGCCGACCTGTGCGCGGCACCCGGCGGCAAGACCGCGCAACTGGCAGCCGGCGGCGCGCGCGTCTGGGCCGTCGACGCCGACGTGGACCGACTCGCCCGCGTGACCGACAACCTTTCCCGTCTCGGGCTGACAGCGCAAACCATCACTGCCGATGCGCGCAACTGGTCGCCATCCGAAACCGGGACTTTCGACGCCGTCCTGCTGGACGCGCCGTGCACCGCGACCGGGACCATCCGGCGCCACCCAGACATTCCCTGGCTGAAGCGCCCGGACGACGTCGAACAGGCCGCAGCGCTGCAACGCGACCTGCTCACCGCCGCGCTGCGGCTCGTCAAACCCGGCGGCGTGTTGGTCTACGCGGTTTGCTCGCTCCAGCCGGAAGAGGGCGCAGATATCGTCAACCGCATCGTCGCGAGCGGCGGCGCCGAGCGGTGGCCCATCGCGCGCGGAGAAACCGATGGAATTGCGGCACCCGATGCCAATGGCGACGTACGCACGTTGCCGTGCGACCGCACGGCAGAGGGCGGCATGGACGGGTTCTTCGTCGCCCGGCTGCGGCGAGCCGACTGAGGTCGTTGCGGGCGACTCGTGAAGTTGTTACAGAAAGCCATGTCCCAGCCCATCCGGGTCGCTCCCTCCATCCTCGCCGCAGACTTTTCTCGCCTGGGCGACGAAATCAGGGCCGTCGAACAGGCCGGTGCGGACATGATCCACATCGACGTCATGGACGGGCACTTCGTGCCCAATCTGACCATCGGACCGGACGTTGTCGCCGCCTTGCGCGCGCACACGAAACTGCCCTTCGACGTTCACCTGATGGTTTCACCGGCCGACGCCTTCGTGCCCAGGTTCGCCGAGGCCGGCGCCGACATCATCACCGTGCACCCAGAAGCCGGCCCGCACGTCCATCGCACGATCCAGCTCATCAAATCGCTGGGCAAGCAGGCGGGCATCTCCCTCAATCCGGGGACGGCGACGGAGGCTGTCGACAATGTCATCGACACCGTCGACCTGATCCTGGTGATGAGCGTGAACCCCGGTTTTGGCGGCCAGAAGTACATACCCTCGCAGACCTCCAAGATTGCGCGGCTGCGCGAGATGATCGATGCCACCGGACGCGACATCGCGCTTGAGGTCGACGGCGGCATCACGCCGGATACGGCGCCGGACGCGGTTGCTGCGGGCGCCGACGTGCTTGTCGCCGGCACCGCGGTATTCGCCGGCGGCACTGATCGCTATGCCGACAACATTGCCGCATTGAGGTGCCGCCCGGCGTGACCTCGGAAGCCTTGCGCGATCCGGCATCAAGGACCAAGCCTCGGAAGACGGCCAGGCGGCGTGGTTGGCGCGAACAGATGACATCCGCCATCTACCGCTCGGGTCCCTACCAGGCCTGGCTGCGGCGGCGCCCGCCCGACGCAATCGCCTGGACACCAAGCCCGCTGCATGTCGGTTCCGCCTCACGCGCCAACGAGATGTTCCAGGGTCGCTACACATTTGCGGGACATACGGTGCAGAGCGCCCGCGAGGCGCCATGGCGCCGCGACGAGATCTCGCCCGACTGGCTCCAGGCGTGCAACGAGTTCGGCTGGTTGGCCGACTTCGCCGCCGCCGATGGCCCCACAGCGCGCAAGCAGGCCCGAGAATTGGTGCGCCGCTGGATTGCCGACTTCGGCACATGGGCGCCGCTGGAATGGGCGTCCGAAACCTTGGGTCGCCGCGTTCTCGCTTGGCTGACCTTTGCCGATACGCTGCTGATCGACGCGGAGCCCGACTTCACGCCCACGTTCCTGCGTGCCCTCGGGGAACAGGTTCGACACCTCGGCCGCATCCAGGGAAGCCACCCTTCGGCGACCGCGCGCGCGATCGCTCGCGCGAGCTATCTGGCCGGAAACATCGCACTGGGACGCCGGGTATCAGCTTGGGATCGTGCACTGACAAGGACCCTGTCCGACGTCGAACACGTCACGAACGGAGGAGCGACGCGCAACCCTCAGGACTACCTTCGCGTCCTCGAAGCATTGCTTTGCCTGCGCGACGCCATGACCGCGAACCGTCTCGCAGAGTCCGCGCGGCTCACGACTGCAATCGAGTCGCTGAGCGCCGCCTTGCGCACCGTGACGCATGGCGACGGGCGCTTGGCCGTCTTTGGTGGCGGACGCGAAGGCGACAGCGAGCGCATCGCCGCAATCGTTTCCCGACATGCGCCGCGTACGGCGCCTATCAACGCGCCGGGATTTGCACGACTGCAACAGTCGCGCCTTCTCGTCATTGCCGAAACGTCCCATGTTGGCTCTGCGATCGAACCGTTTCTGTCGGCGCATGCGTTCGAGGTTTCGGTCGGCAAGGAGCGGCTGTTCGTCAACTGCGGCCGGCCGGACAGCGATGACCCCGCGTGGCAGGCTGCAGCGCGGGCGACCGCCGCGCACACCGCACTCGTCATCGACGACCGCAACCAGGACCTGCCGGCGAGCGATCCGGACACGCCGCAGGTTCTGCGCGGCGAGGAGGGCGACAGCGTCTGGATGGAGCTTTCTTCGGGAACCTACACGCGACGTTTCGGCGTTCGCCTGTCTCGACGTTTCCATATCGCGAAAGACGGTTACGAACTCGTCTGCGAGGATCAGGTGATCCCATCGCCGACGGTGGATGCCGACACGCCGACCGGAGTTTGCGCGCGTTTCCATTTGCATCCCCGGGTCCACGCATCGCCCCTGGGCGACAACCGTCAGATTCTATTGAAACTCGGGAACGGAACGGGCTGGGTGTTCGGGCTAGAGGATGGCACGGCGCAACTGGAGGACAGCATCTACTTCGGCGATGCCGGACGCGCCCGCCGAACGAGGCAGATTGTCGTCAGCCGCAGCATCGAAAACCGCTCGGCACGCCTGATGTGGCACCTGATGCGAATGGACGGACGCACCTAGAGCTGCCAGCGGCGCACGCCGCCGAGATCGCGATCCCGCCAGATCCCCTTGATGTCGGCAAGAATGCCACCGTCGCGAACGAGGCCGGCCAGACCCTCATCCGACAGGTTGACGTAGGCTTCATGCGCGACGGCGCCGATCGCAGCATCGTAGCCGCCGCCCAGTTCGGGCGACAGCGCGATCCCGTAGAACTGCTCTGCCTCGGCAGGGTCGGCGATCGGATCATGCACCACGACCTCGTGCCCCAGCTCTTTGAGCCGCGCTACGATGTCGACGACACGCGTGTTGCGCAGATCCGGCACGTTTTCCTTGAAGGTCAGACCCATGACCAGCACACGCGCGCTCGACGCCAGATCGGCCGCCACGGACTCGGCAATGTAGGCGCCCATACCGTCGTTGATCTTGCGCCCGGCGAGGATGACCTCAGGATGATGGCCGATCGCCGTCGCCTTGGCCGCTAGATAATAGGGGTCGACCCCGATGCAGTGACCGCCCACCAGGCCGGGGCGGAAGTCGAGGAAGTTCCACTTGGTGCGCGCCGCATCGAGAACGTCGTGCACCGAGATACCCATCTTGTGAAAGATCGTGGTGATCTCGTTGACGAAGGCGATGTTGATGTCGCGCTGCGCGTTTTCGATCACCTTGGCGGCTTCGGCGGTGCGGATGTCGCGGGCGCGGAAGACGCCGCCACTGGTCACCGCGCCGTAGATTTCGGCAAGCGTGTCGGTAACGGCCGGCGTCTGACCGGCGATGACCTTGACGATGCGATCGACGGTATGCTCGCGATCGCCGGGATTGATGCGCTCGGGCGAATAGCCCAGAAAGAAGTCTCGGCCACACATGAGACCGGAATCCGCTTCCAGGATCGGCCCGCAGATCTCTTCGGTGACGCCGGGATAGACGGTGCTCTCGTAGACGACGATGGCGCCCTTGCCGATGGCCTTGCCGACTAGGTGCGATGCCGCTTCCACCGCGCCCAGGTCCGGCTGATTGTCGTCGGTAACCGGCGTCGGCACCGTAACGATGTACACGTCGGCGCCGCCGAGCCCGTTCGCATCGGACACGAAACCGGCCGACGACGCAGACAGATCGGCCTCGGTCACCTCGCCTGTCCGGTCGTGGCCGGCCGAGATCTCCGCGACACGCGCGGCATTGATGTCGAAGCCCACCACGTCGAACTTCCGGGCAAGCGCCACGCACAGCGGCAGCCCGACATAGCCCAGTCCGACGACGACGATCTTCATGAAGCGGCTTCTCCGTTTTGATGCGGCTTCCCGTAGAGGCCACTCCCAAACATGTCAACCACGGCTCGACAGCACCAGTTCGCCGTTGTGCATTTCGTAGACGTGGTCGGCCAGCGACAACAGGTTGGGCTCGTGACTGATGGCGAGGATGGTCATATCGCCCTTGAGCGCCGCAAGATTGGCGACAACGGATCTGGCGGTGTCGGAATCCAGAGCGCTCGTCGCCTCATCGAGTACCAGCAGTTTGGGGCGGCGGTAGAGCGCCCGGGCAAGTGCTATGCGCTGGCGCTGGCCGCCCGACAACATGTGCCCCTGTTCGCCGACCATTGCGTCCAGGCCGCCGGGCAGTTGCCGAACAAAGTCGAGCGCATCGGCGCGCCGCAGCGCCTCCTCCATGCGGGTCGTGTCCACAACCGCATCGCCCAAGACGATGTTCTCGCGGATCGTGCCGTGAAAGAGCGGCGCTTCCTGGGGCACGAGCCCGATCATCCGCTGCCACGCGGCGATGTCGACCTCCGCGATGTCCGTCCCGTCAAGGCGCACCTCGCCGCTGTCGAGCGCGATCAGGCCGGTGACGACGTCGACCAGCGTGCTCTTGCCGTGACCGGACGGACCGGTCAGGGCGACCGCCGTGCCCGCGGGAAGTTCGAGATTGACGTCACGCAGACCATGAATGCGGCCGACCTGCGCCGGATCGGCTTCGTCGGGCGCGCGATAGCGGAAGTTGCCGCCGCGCACCGCGATGCCCTGCTCAAGCGTCGGCGTGCGTCCGCCACCGCTCCGGCTCTGCGCGCCGCCATAGGTGTCCATGCGCGCCGACCATTCCCTGATCCACGCGGCATGATTGGCGGCCCGGAAGAGGCCGCCCTGCACCGTGATGATCTTGGGCGCCAGTCGATAGAAGACGGCCAGAAACACGAGGCCCAAGCTGATCGGCAGGTCGCCGTATCCCGTCGTGATCACGAGCAGTATGCCGAGAACGAACAGCACCGCGACGACCTCGAACGACAGGCGCGACGTCTCTACCAAGGCATCCTGGCGGAAGCGCGTACGGCGATAGCGTTCGACGACGCCGCGATAGCGGTCGATCACGAACTGGCGCAGCCCTTGCGCGAACAGGAGCTTTGCGTTGCCGACGCTTTCCTGCACCTGACCTAGAACGGTGCCCTCGAGACGGCTGGCATCCTGGCTGGCGCGCCGGCCGGCGGCGACCAGGAACAGGTAGATCGGAAACACGATCACCGCGAAGCCGATGCTGAGCAGGGTCAATCGCCACGACAGAACCAGAGCAATGACCAGATAGGCAAGGCCTGCGACAGCGTGGGTGCCGGCCAACAGCAGATTGGTCAGGCCGATGCCGGCCTGGATGGGATCCGCATTGAGCGCCTTGACGATGTCGCCTCCACGTTCCGCGGCGAGCCGCTGCCAGGTCAGCCCCATGACGCGCCCGAACAGGTCCTTGCGCATGCGCGCGTCCGTCGCGGTGACCGCTGCATGGATTCCAAGGGTCGCGGTCCAGGTGAGCGCGGCCGCCACGATCGCCAGAATCCCGAAGGCCACGACCAGATTGGGAATGGCCGGCGACACGCCGAGAGCGGCAAGGAAGCCGAGGGCGATGTCCACCGCCAGGCCGCCGGCCACTGTCGCCCCGTTGCCCTCGATGATCGGCACGAGCAGAACCAGGGCGCCGCCTTCCAGAAGCGAGGCGACGCCGGTGAGCAATGCCAGGAACAGGAGTCGGCGGCCGCCGCCGGGCACGACCTTGAGGTACACCTTGAGCGTTTCGATCACGCCGCAGACCTCTTCGTGCGGTAGAGGACGAAGCTCGGGTTGTCGCGCACGACCGAAAGGGCATCCGTCGCATAGTCGATGCCGCCCGACGCCTCGACCAGACGCTGGCGGCCGCGGCGATGTTCAAGGACGAAATCCACATTCCCCTCTTCGATCAGTGAGCCTAGCTGGGCCGGGTTGACATAGGGATAACGCCAGAAGAACCGCTCGACAAACCGCCCCCCATCGCCGAGCGACGTGAGGTCGCCGTTGTATTTCATGAGCCGCAAGTCGGTTTCCGCGAGAAAGAAGAACGCCTCGGGGTCATGCAGGCACAGCAGAACAGCGTCGCCATGGGGCGCAAGATAAGCGGCGACGTCCTGCAGGTCGTGGTCGTTGAGCGTGCGGTCGGCGCGCGCCATGAAGGCGATCGTCGCGCCATAGGCGATCACGAAAACGGCGGCAAGCGCCAGCGCCAAGCCCGTGCCCGGCATCGCCGTCCACAGGAGAATCCAGGCGGCCGGCACGGCGAACTCGAGATACCGCTCGCTTTCACCGAGAACGCGCGTACGGCCGAACGCGGTGACGAACCAAGGAACGAATGCGGCCAGGGTCAGGGCCAGCGCAACCTCGTCGTATTGCGCGGCATCCGCGGTCGAAACGACCAAGACCAGCGCCAGCACGATGGGGAAGTGACGCACCAGTCCGGACACCACCGGATTGTGCCACAGCGCCTCGACAGCCAGACGTCCCAGGTCAAACGACGTCAACGCCGCGACCATGGCCTTCCAGTTTTCGCGATGTGCCAGCATGTCGAGATTGTGGCGCACGTACCAGCGAAGATGGCCGTACTGACCGACGAGCTGGCGCACGAACGTCCCACGAAACAGGAGCAACGCCAGCACGAAACCGCCAAGCGATGTCGCGATCGGTTCGTCGCGCCACAGGATGAGCGCCGTGAGCGGTGCCGCGAACAACAGGTTCTGCACTGCGAATTTCGACAACAGAAGCATGAGCCCCAGCGGCACCATGGACAACCACCACAGCCACGGTGTCTCGACCGCGAGCAGCCAACATCCGGCGGCGAGCGCGTAAAGCACCTGCGCCCAAACACGCGGCGTCAGCGTGAAGGCGCGTGGCCCGATGTGCGGCAAGGTCAGCCCCGGCAGCATCAGGTAGAGGCCAGCTACCGCCAAGGCGCCGCCGCTGTCCAGAACCCCCCACGCCAGCAGGATGGCGCTGGCGCCGAGCGCAACCACGGCGTCGCCGGCCAGTCCGCCGAAGCGGTCGACAATGCGGATGCCGGCCGGCGGGAGAAACGACAACAGCCAGTGAAACAACGCCGGATAGCTGTGCTCGCCGGATCCCAGAATGCGCGGATTGCGCCGCGGTAGCCGGTGCCCGGTCTCACGGATCAGGCGGATATAGGCCAGGTGATAGTAGGCGTCCGTACCGCGGTGGCTGGGCCACAGGAGGCGCGGCAACGCGCGCAACCCGATGGCAAGCACCAGAGCCAAAGCGCCCGCCCAGACCGGCAGGTCGACGCTCGTCATTCAGCCGCGCCGCGCAGGAGTGTCGCGTAATGCCGGCGCTCCTGGGCACGCACGCGCGCCGGGTCGAACATGTCCAGCGCAAGCGTGCGGCACGCCGCCGCCATGCGGCGTGCACCTTCCCGGTCCTCAAGAACCGCCGCGAGCTGCCGCGCCAGGTGGTGCACATCGGCGAAGTCCGCCAGCGTGCCGGTTTCGCCTGGCCGGATCAGCTCGCCGTGCCACTCGATGTCGAATGCCACGATGGGCAATTCCAGCAACGCCGCCTCGACCAGCGAGCTGCCGCCGTAGGGGACGAGCGCGATCTCCGAAACCTGCGCCGCCGAGCGGATGAACCCGCGGTCGCGGTGGCCGATCAAATGCGCCCGCTCGCCGCCCGGCGACCTCGTCGCCAGTTCGGCGAGTTCGGCGCGTTGCGGTCCGTCGCCGATCACCACGAGATGCACGTGGGGATGGTTCGGCGCCAGCTCGAGGAACGCGAGCAACGCTTCGCGGATGTATTTTTCCGGCCCGACGCGCGACCACACCAGGATGACCCTGCCCTCGGGGGGGAACCCCTCCAGTTGCGCGCGCGGCACAATCGGCGCGTCCTCGATCGCGCGCTCGACGGCGATCCGCGCCAACCGGCTGCGCCGAGGATCGGCACCGTTCGAGATCGCACCCTGCAGGTTGTTGACATTGTAGCCGATGACCAGGTCGCAGCGCCGGTAGAACCCCTCGGCCACACTGTGGTGCACGCAGCGCGCGAGCCAGCGCAGCGGAGGGATACCGACCGGGATGCGGAAATAGAAATAGCGACCCAGCGCCTGGTTCAGCAGATCGAGGTTGCCGCGCACCTGCGTCGTCAGGCGGCAACCTGACAGCAGCCGCACCAGCAGCGCACGCGGCACCATCGCGCTCGGCGACATCACTTCCAGCACGTCACCGCCGACACGCCGCATCAGGCGGATTGCGGCGCAGGCGCCAACGATTTCCGTGGCCAGGCGGTTGAGCAGACGCAGGCCTTCCGGCACGCGGACCGGCACCGAAATGCCGATAACGCCCGGCGCGAGTCGGCACACGCCGTGCGCTTCGCGGCCGACGTGCAGCACGTAGGTCGTCTTGAACGGCGAACGGTCGTAGAACCGCCGCAGAGCCTCGGCCGAGTTGAGCCGGCGCGTCTCGGCAATGGTGTCGGCGGTAACCGACACGACGACCGGGCGCCGGGCGCCGTCGACGCGGCGCACCAGCAGCATGGCAAGGAGCAGTCCCGCGCCGCCGACCAGCGCCGCCGGGATCGTCAGGAGAATATCGAGGAGGCGCGCGATCGGTAGACCTGCGCTAGTCGTCGTAGCGAAGTCGGATGTCGTCGCCTTCGCCTTCAACACGACCGATCGGTTCCGCAGGCGAGCCACCGACAATGGTGCGGTCGGCGACGTCGCGATTGACGAAGCTGTTGGCGGCGACGACGCAGCGGCTGCCGATGGTGACGCCGTGTTTCACGATCGACTGGCTGCCGATATAGGTACAGTCACCGACGACGACGCGGCCTGTCTTCTTTGCGGCGGTGCCGCCTGAAAGCGCCCACATGACGGTGTCATGGGTGTAGATCTGCACGCCGGCCGATATCGAGCAGTGGTGGCCGATGGCAATGCCCCCGGCCGATCCGTCGAGAAGGGTATAGGGTCCTATCCAGGTGTCGGCGCCCACCGTGACGTCGCCGAACACAAGCGCTGAATTGTAGATGCTCGCGCCCTCTGCAAAACCGAGCCGCTTGGCTCGCTCCCAGCGGTCCAGCAAGCCATCCTGGAACGGCAGGCTGCGGTCGTGCTCGGCGCGCAGCCGCTCGTCGGTCTGCTCGTAGAGCGCGGCCAGGGCCGCTCTGAGATCTTCGCCGGTCAAGTCAGGCCCTCGCGCTGTCCATGCGCGAAGATGTCGAGCCAGTGTTCGAGGCACAGCAAGGACCAGACCAGCAGACGCCGGTTCTCGCGTCCATCGAGATGGTCCTCGATCAGGCCCTGCGCCGTCTTGCGATCCACCAGGTCGTAGATACGTGCGCGTGGCGACAGCAGAAGGTCGCGCACGTAGTCGATGCTCTCGCCGCGGAACCAGCTCGCGTCCGGGCCTGAAAAACCCTGCTTCTCCCGACTGGACACGACCTCTGGTACGTAGCGCGCCATCGCCGCGCGCAGCAGGCGCTTGCCGTCCTTGGTGCGCTGGAAGTAGTGGCGCAGCTTGCCCGGTTCGTTTTCGTTCATGCGCACGACGTTCTGCAGGTTGTCCAGCTTCATCGCCACCGGCAGAGCCATGGCGAAGTCCACGAGATCATTGTCGAGGAACGGAACGCGAGTTTCCAGACCGTGGGCCATCGACAACTTGTCGTCGACCACCAGCAGCCCGTGCAGGAACGTGCGCGCCTCGAAATACATCGAATGATTGATGTAGTCCTCGGGCCTGGTCAGCGAGCGGGCGTGTTCGTGGAACACGTCGTGGAAGATCTGCCGTGTGTCGACCCCGTCTACGGCGGTGCCTAGCGGCTTGAGAAGCGCTTGTATTGCGTCCCCCGGCACCATGCGCTGCCAGAATCCGTAATAGGCCTGAACATAGGCGTCGAAGTCGCTCGCCACCGCGCCGCGGTAGTAGCGCCAGGGATAGCCGCCGAAGAGCTCGTCCCCGCCCGTGCCGGCAAGCACTACTTTGGCGAACTTGCTGGCGAGCCGCGCGGCGTAATAGTTCGGGTAGCTCTGGCCGACCCGCGGCTCCTCGATGTGCCAGACGAGTTTGCGCATCGCGCGCTCCATGTCGCCGGCCTTGAGCACCATCTCGTACTGCTGGGTCTTGAACAGATAGGACATGTGCTCGGCGCTCTCGCGCTCGTCGAACGCGAGTTCCATGCCCGAGGCGGAACTCAGATCGAAGCCGACGGTGAAGGTGCTCATCAGCGGCAACTGGCGCGCCGCGATCGCCGTGATCGATCCGGAATCGACGCCGCCGGACAGATAGCTGCCGACCGGTACGTCGCTCACGAGTTGCCGGTTGACCGCCTGCGTAAACAGCCGGTCCAGTTCCTCGACCAGCGCCGCTTCATCCCCGGCGCTGTGCTGCTCGACGAAGCTGTAGTCCCAGAACGGCCTGAGTGTCGGAGTCTCGCGTCCGGACACGAAAGTCAGCACGGTGCCCGGCTCGACGACCTGCACGCCGTCGAACAGCGTCCGGTCGGTGAAATAGTTCTGGAACGTCAGGTACTCGACCAGCCCCGGCGCCGACACCTTTGCCGCAAACTCGGGATGGGCGAGGAACGCCTTGACCTCGGAGGCGAACAGCAGCGAGTTGCCCGCGCGGCCGTAGTAAAGCGGCTTGATACCGTAGCGGTCGCGCGCGAGGTGCAATGTGCGTTCCTGGGCGTCCCACAGGGCGAGCGCGAACATGCCGTTGAAGCGCGCGACCGCGGCTAGGCCCCAATGGGCCAACGCATAAAGAACGACCTCGCTGTCGGTGCGCGAACGGAACTTGAACCCGGCCGCTTCCAGTTCGGTGCGCAGTTCGAGAAAGTTGTAGACCTCGCCGTTGTAGGAAAGCACGTAGCGCCCGTCCGGCGTCGCCATCGGCTGATGACCGGCCGTGCTGAGATCGATGATCGACAGCCGGCGGTGTCCGAGCCCTAGGGCGCCGTCGACATGGGTGCCATGGTCGTCGGGGCCGCGGTGCGCGACCAGGTCGGTCATGCGCCCCAGCACGACCGGCGACACCGGCGCGCCGTCGAGATTCAGGATGCCGGTGACACCGCACACGGCCTAGAGCCCGTGCAGAATGTCGACGATATAGGCGTAGTCTTCCGCGCCCATGCGGTTGTGCAGGGGGAGCGCTAATGACTGACGCTCAAGCCGGCTGGCGACGGCGAACTGACCCGACTGCAGACCCAGCGTGTCCTTGTAGTAGCCAAGCTCCGTCACCGCGTGCGTGCCGGGGCGCGTCGAAATGCCGGCCTGCTGCAGACGCTCCATGAGGTCGTTGCGCGGGGCCGGCGCCTTTTCTTCGTCAACGACCGTGACAAAGGCCTGCCAGGCATGGGTGATGCCCTCGGGGATCAACGGCATCGCGAGCCAGGAAATGTCCGCAAGCTGCGCCATGTACCAGCGCGCCCATTGCTCGCGCTCGATGATGAACGCATCGAGTTTGCTGAGCTGCACTAGACCAAGCGCTCCCTGCAGGTCGGTCATGCGGTAGTTGAAACCGAGTACGTCGAAGTCCGGCAGCAGATACGGCTTGGGACCGCGGTGACGGATTTCCTCCGAAACGCTGGCGCCGTGGTTGCGCAGCATGTTGGCCTTCTCCGCCAGCGCCCCGTCGTTCGTCGTCAGCATGCCGCCCTCGCCGGTGGTGATGGACTTGCGCGGATGGAAGCTGAAGCACGCCATGTCGCCCAGACCGCCGGCCGGCTTGCCGTGGTAGGACGCGCCCGCGGCGCACGCCGCGTCCTCGATGACAACGACGCTTTCGGGCAGAACCTCACGCAAACCGTCCATGTCGGCGCACAGGCCGAACAAATGCACCGGGATGACCGCCCGGGTGCGCGGCGTCAACGCGCGCTGCACCTGGGCGACGTCGATGTTGTAGGTGTGCGGGTCGACGTCGACGAAGACCGGCGTGGCGCCGCAATAGACCGCGACGTTGGCGGTGGCGACCCAGGTGAAGGCCGGCACGATCACCTCGTCGCCCGGCCCGATGCCGGCCGCAGCCAGGGCCAGATGCAGTGCGGTCGTGCAGCTCGTCGTCGCCAGCGCATGGGCGACCTGGTGGCGTTCGGCGAAGGCGTCCTCGAACGCCTTGACCTTGGGCCCCTGGCTCAGCCAGCCGCTTTCGATCGACTCGCGCAAGGCGAGCCATTCTTCTTCACCCGTGGCGGGAAGGGCGATCGCGATGTTGCGCTGCGCCGTGTCTGTCATGCTCAGCCGGCGGCGGCCCGGCGCTTGTCCACCGACTCCTTGTGGGCGTTGCGCCAGTTGATGAGTTCTCTCATGCCCGCCTCCAACTCGACCTCGGCCGTGAAGCCGATGTCGCGCGTGGCGTTCTCGGTGGCGCCGATGCGGTTCTTCACGAAGGTCTGGCCCTCAGGGACGTATTCGATTCCGCCCGGATTGTTGGTCATGAGGTTGACCATCTCCGCCAGTTCCTTGATCGAGGTCCGCTTGCCTGTGCCGACGTTGTAGAAGCGGTCATCGACGTCGGCCTTCATGGCGCAAAGGTTGGCGCGGCCGCAGTCGCCGACATAGACGAAGTCGTAGGCCTGGCTGCCGTCGCCGTAGACCTTCAGCGACTCGCGGCGGTCGACCGCGTCGAGCATCTTCATGATGACGGCGATATAGGCGCCGCGATAATCCTGCCGCGGGCCGTAGACGTTCATGTAGCGCAAGCCCGAATAGGACAGGCCATAGCGGTGGTGGAAGGCGCGGGCCATCGCTTCGCCCGCGATCTTGGTCGCGCCGTAGAAGTTCGTGTTGTTGAACGGATGGTCCTCGTCCATCGGTTCCTCGACGGCGTCGCCGTAGACCGACGCGGAAGACGAATAGACCAGGCGCTTGACGCCCTGCTGCACGCAGGCCTCGAGCACATTGAAGGTGCCGCGGATGTTGGTGTCGAACGCGGCGCGCGGATAGTCGTAGCACTGCAGAAGCCACAGCGCCGCGAAGTGAAAGACGCCGTCGGCGCCCTTGATCGCAGCGTTGAGGATATCAGTCTGCATGATGTCGCCGCCGGCCTCGAAGATCTTGACCCGCGGATCGTTGATGACTTTTTCCAGGTTCTCGTGCGTGCCGCGAACGAAGTTGTCGTAGATGACGATCTCGCCGACATCCTCGCCGGCCAGATACTCCACCGCGTGCGAGCCGATCAGACCGGCGCCGCCGATGACGACGAACCTCTTGCCACGAACGTCCATCTAGGCCCCCACCACGCTGCGCACGCCCTCGACGATGCGATCCTGCGTCGCTGCGTCGAGATAGGGATGCATCGGTAGGCTCAGCACCTCGCCGGCGAGCGCGTCCGAGGCCGGCAGGCTGCCGCCCGCGACCGGGAACGTCTTGTAGGCCTGCTGCTGGTGCAGCGGCTTGGGGTAGTAGACGGCGCTGGGAATACCCTTCTCCTTCAGTTTGCCGGCGACGGCGTCTCGGTCGCCGAGCCGAATGGTGTACTGGGCCCAGGCCGACACCGCGTCATTGGTGATGCGCGGCGCGGTGACCGATGCGGGCATCGCGTCGTTGTAGCGCGCCGCAACCGCGTTGCGCGCCGCGATCTCGTCGTCGAGGATCGCAAGCTTGCATGACAGCACCGCCGCCTGGATGGTGTCGAGCCGGCTATTCAGGCCGATCCGCACGTTGTCGTACTTGTCCTTGCCGCCGCCATGGGCGCGCAACGAGCGCAGCTTTTCCGCAAGCTCGGCATCGTTGGTGAGCACCGCGCCGCCGTCGCCGTAGCACCCGAGCGGCTTGGACGGAAAAAAGCTCGTCGAGGTGATGCGCGTCAGGCTGCCAACTTTGCGGCCCTGGCGGCTGCCGCCAAAGCTCTGCGCGGCGTCGGCGATGACGATCATGTCTTCGCGCGCCGCCACGGCGTCGATCGCCTCATAGTCGGCGGGCAGGCCGAACAGATCGACGGGGATCACCGCGCGCGGCTTGAGTCGCTGACGCTTGGCCTCGTCGATCCCTGCCTCGACGCTCTCGGTGGTCACGTTGAAGGTATCGGGGTCGACGTCGACGAATACCGGGGTCGCGCCGGTCAGAACCACGACCTCGGCCGTCGCGACGAAAGTGAACGACGGCACGATGACCGCATCTCCGGCGCCGACGCCCTCTGCCAACAGCGGAAGGAACAGCGCGTCGGTGCCGTTGCCGCAGCCGATCGCATCGGCGGCGCCGGCGAAGTCGGCGAGCGCACGCTCGAAGGATTTCACCTCGGGACCGTTGATATAGGCGCCGTGCGCAATGACCGCAGCGATCGCCTCGTCCAGTCCGGGCTGCAGGCGCGCGCGCTGCGCCGCCAGGTCGATGAAGGGAATGGCGGGTTGGGCGTTCACTTGGCGACTTCTTTCACGTGGACTTCTTCCAGGGTGTCGGGGCCGGTCTCTTTGTAGCGCGCGCCCGTGCGCGGACAAACGAGATCGGCGCCGAGTCGGTCGCCGCTGCGGCTGACCCAGCCGATGCGCCGCGCCGGGACGCCCGCGACCAGCGCGAAGGCCGGTACGTCGCGGGTGACCACCGCGCCCGCGCCGACCATGCAGTACGACCCGAGCTCGACACCGCAGACGATCGTCGCGTTGGCGCCGATCGTCGCGCCGCGGCGGACCATCGTCTTGGAGAACTCGTCCTTGCGATTCACCTCGGCACGCGGATTGCGCACGTTGGTGAAGACGCAGCTGGGACCGCAGAACACGCCGTCCTCCAGCGTGACGCCGTTGTAGACGCTGACGTTGTTCTGGATCTTGCAGTCGTCGCCGATGCACACGTCTGGGCCGATCGACACGTTCTGCCCGACGACGCAGCGTTCGCCGATGGTCGTGTCCTTTAGGATGTGGCTGAAGTGCCAGATCTTGCTGCCGGCGCCGATCGATGCGGGCTGATCGACACGCGCCGTCTCGTGCACGAAGGCGGCGCCCGAGGACGCGCCGAGGTCGATGTTGCTGTGCTCGCTCATCGAGCGTTCGGCTGCGTCGAGGACGCGCAGGACGCGCAGGCCTTCGGCGCCGTCGGTGCGCGGCTGGGCGCGCGTCGTCATGCACTCGAGGAAGTGCGCGCATTCGAGTTTGAGGGGCTCGTCGGAGTCGAGCGGCACCGGTTCGCGCTCTGCCTTCTCGGGCACCGGCATGCCCTCGCGCCATTCGATGCGATGCGGATAGAGCGACAGCTTCGATTCCCAGGGTTCGCCGTCGTCGAACACCGCCATGCCGTCCTCGCCGACGACGACGAGCTTCTGTTCCTTGAAGGGGTGCAGCCACGACACGAAGATGTGGGCGTTCTCGCCGCCGGGAAACGCGAGTTGTGTCGTCGTCACGTCGGCGATGGTGCGATGCAAGTAGTAGCTGCCCGTCGCGTGCACAGATTCAGGCAGGCTGCCGACCAGCGACAGGATCATCGACAGGTCGTGGGGCGCGAAGCTCCACAGGATGTTTTCCTCGCGCCGGACCTTTCCGAGATTGAGCCGGTTGGAATAGAGGTACCGCAGGCGCCCGAGTTTGCCTTCGCGCACGAAGTCGCGCAGCTTGAGAAACGCCGGGTGGTACTGCAGCAGGTGGCCGACCATCAGGACACGCCCCTTGTCGGCGGCCAGCGCGACCAGCGCCTCGGCGTCCGAAACCTTCAGCGCCAGCGGCTTCTCGACGAAAACGTCCTTCCCGGCGAGCAGCGCTTCGCGGGCCAGGGTCGCGTGCTGCTCCGCCGGCGCCGCGATGACGACGCCGCCGATCGCGGACTCGGCCAGAACCTCGGTGAAGCCGCGCGCCGGCGCGCCGTGTTCGGCGGAAAGCCGCTCGGCCTGCGCCGGATCGACGTCGCAGATCGCGGCGAGCGCACCTAAGCCACTGAAATTACGGACAAGATTCTTGCCCCAATAGCCGCAGCCGACCACCGCGACGGAAGGCGTGGTGTCCGCTGTCATTGAAACCTATGGCTGGGTGGCAACATCGTGGGCACAGGAAATCCGCGCGATTCCGCGGATCGCTCCTTTATGCCCCCGTCGCCGGGCCGCAGCAAGGAGCTTTTCTTTCCTCCTCGCTCCGGGCGCCCGCCGCCCTGTATGTTGGCCGGCGATGCCGCTTGCTCCGCACCCGTCGTTCTGATGGCCGCAGCCCGCCAAACCGCCGTCGCCGTGGTCCTGATCCTGCTGGGTCTGGTGCTGCCGCTGGCCTCCGGCGGCACGGTGATCGCGCTGCTGCTGCTGGCGCTGCTCACGATCTGGCCCGTGACCGTACTTGGCCGCCTCGACGTCACCCCGCGGCTGCTGTTTGCCGGCCTGGGCCTGATGGCAGTCTGGGCCGTCGCCTCGGCCTTCTGGTCGCCCCTGCACGACCCCGCCAAGGCGCTACGTACCGTGGCGCTGTTCGTCCCCGGCTTGGTGCTGCTCGCCTGGATGATCGGCCCTCGGAAAGAGGGCAGCACTGGGCGGCAGGCGATCCTCGCCGTGGTCGGCGTGGCGCTGGCGGTATTCCTCTTTGAAGGCCTCAGCGACGCCTGGCTGCTGCGCCTGCTGCGGGGAGATCCCGTCGAACAGGCCGGGTTCGACCTCGAACGGGTCGGCCGCGGCGTGGCGCTGTTCGCGCCGCTCCTGTGGCCCGCGGCAGCCGCGCTGTGGTCACGCCACCGGCTAGGCGCAGCGGCGCTGTTGATCGTCGGCATCGTCACCGTCTTCATCCTGCCGATGAACGCCGCGATCCTCGGCATCGTCCTTGGCGCGCTCGCCTTCGCCGCGACGCTCGCCACGCCGCGCGCGGTCGTCGCCGTCCTCGCCCTACTCTTTATTCTCTATACCGGCGTCGCGCCCTGGCTGTCGCGGGACGTCGTCACCCTGGCCAGCGTCGAACAGGCCGGCATCGATCTGCCCTCACCCCAGGCGCACCGCATCGGCATCTGGAATTTCGCGGCAGACCGCGCCCTGCAGCACGCCCCGCTCGGCGCAGGGTTCGACGCCGCACGCGTGATCGGCAGCGAAGGCGTCCGGCTCGAGGAAATGCGCCCGCGCTTCGGCATCGCGCCGGCCGCGCTGCCGCTGCATCCCCACAACGCGGTGCTTCAGACATGGCTCGAACTGGGCGTCATCGGCGTCGTCGCGCTCGTTCTCATCTACGGCGGCATCTTGCAGGTGCTGTGGCGGCTGCGCGCCGACCGCCGCCGCATGGCCGCAGCGACGGCCGCCTTTGTCACCGTCCTGCCACCCTTCGTGCTGAACTTCGGGATGTGGCAGGCGTGGTGGATCGCCGGCCTGTGTCTGGTGGCAGCGCTCGCGGCCGGCCTGCTGCGGCCCTCGCATGCTGAGTCCCCATAAGCGCTGCTTGTGTTGCCGCGGGTGCGCGGCCATAAGTTCGCCATGACGCGACGCACCGGAATCGGACCATGTGCGGCATAGCCGGTTTCCTGCAGCTGTCGGCGGAAACCGACAGACCGCTCGACCGCGTCGCGCGCACCATGGCCGACGCCATCGCGCACCGCGGGCCCGACGACGCCGGCTCGTGGGCCGATGCAGAAGCGGGTATCGCTCTGGGTCACCGCCGGTTGGCAATCATCGATTTGTCGGCCGCCGGTCACCAGCCGATGACCTCCGCCGACGGCCGCTACGTCGTCGCCTACAACGGCGAGATCTATAACCACGACGACCTGCGCAAGGATCTCGAGGCGGCCGGCGTCACGTTCCGCGGACGCTCGGACACCGAAGTCGCGGTCGAGGGCTTCGCGCGCTGGGGCATCCACGCGACGCTGACCAGACTCATCGGCATGTTCACCTTCGCCATCTGGGACCGTGAGACGCGCGATCTCACGCTGGTGCGCGACCGCCTCGGCATCAAGCCGCTCTACTGGGGCCGCTTCGGCAACACCTTCGTGTTCGGCTCCGAACTGCGCGCGTTACAGGCGCATCCCAGGGTGAAACCGACGATCGACAGGAATGCCGTCGCCGACCTCGTGCGCACCGGCTACGTCACAGGCACGCAATCGATCTATCGGGAGGTGCGCCGTGTACCGCCGGCCGGCGTCGTCATCATCGACCGCGCCGGCGAGACGCGTGAATCGCGGTTCTGGTCCCTGCCGCAGAACGCGCCGGCTACCGACGTGTCCCCCGAGGCCGCGCTCGAGGAAATCGCGCCGCTGCTCGGCGACGCGGTCAAGCGCCGCATGGTCGCCGACGTCCCGCTCGGCGCGTTCCTGTCGGGCGGCGTCGATTCTTCGACGGTGACCGCACTCATGCAGGCGGCGAGCGATCGGCCGATCAAGACCTTCACCGTCGGCTTCGGTCACAGCGACAAGAGCGAAGCCGACTACGACGAAGCCGACCATGCCCGTGCGGTCGCGCAGCACCTCGGCACCGACCACACCGAAATCCGCTTCGACGCCGACGAAGGCGCCGACCTGATCCCGAAACTGCCTGAGTTCTACGACGAACCCTTCGCCGACTCCTCGCAGATTCCGACCTATCTTGTCTCGCAGGTCGCGCGCCGCGAGGTGATCGTCGCGCTGTCGGGTGACGGCGGCGACGAGGTCTTTGCGGGCTACACCCGCCACTTGTTTGCCGCGCGCTGGCCGCGCCTCGCCGCGATTCCGCGTCCCCTGCGCGGCCTCGCGGGCAGCGCCTTGCGTGGGCTGTCGCCGTCGGCGCTCGAAACCCTGATCAGGCTTCTGCCCGCATCGCGCCGCCCGCCGCAGGCCGGGATGCGGCTGCATAAGCTGGGCGGCGTCATCGGAGGGTCGTCGGTGGCGCAGGCCTACAGCGCGCTCGTACAGTACGGCGCGCCCTTCGTCCTCGGCGCCGAAGGATGCCCGGCCGCGCCGCAACAGGACGTCGTCGACCCGGTGTTGTGGATGCAGACCAACGACCTCGGCGGGTACCTGCCCGACGACGTGCTGACCAAGGTCGACCGCGCCAGCATGGCCGTCAGCCTCGAAGTGCGCGTACCGATCCTCGACCACCGGGTGATCGAGGCGATGTGGCGACTGCCGACCGACTTGAAGATCCGTGGCGGCACGTCGAAGTGGCTGCTGCGCCAGATCCTGCATCGTCATGTGCCCGAGGCGCTGGTCGACCGCCCGAAGCAGGGCTTCGCCGTTCCGGTCACACGCTGGCTGCGTGGCCCGCTGCGTGACTGGGCCGAAACCCTGCTCGACGAAAAGCGCCTGCGCGACGAGGGCTACTTCGACGTCGCCGTCCTGCGCCGGTTGTGGCGCGAGCACCAGTCCGGCCGCTTCGACCGCTCGGGCCCGCTGTGGGGTGCATTGATGTTCCAGGCCTGGCGCGAACACACAGGGGCGGTGTGAGCAAGCGGCGGCTCCTGCTGGTGCTCAACGACGCGCCCTTCTTCATCACGCACCGCCTGCCCATTGCGCTGGCCGCGCGCGACGCCGGATACGAGGTGCACGTCGCCGTGCCGCACGACGACGGCCCCGTCGCCATCATCGAACGCGAAGACCTGATCCATCACGACATCCCGCTCAAGCGCGGCGCGCGGCGCATCGGCGGTGAACTCGCCCTGATCGTCCGACTCTGGCGGCTCGTCGGCGACGTGAAGCCCGACATCCTGCACGCGGTCACGATGAAGCCCGTGCTGTACGCCGGCCTCGTCGCCCGTCTGCGCCGCGTCCCGGCGGTGGTGCACGCCATAACGGGCCTCGGCTATCTTTTCCTCATCGAAGGCCTCGCCGCACGGCTACAACGCGCTTTCGTCAAACGTCTCTATCTCTTCGCGCTCGGCCACCCGAACTGCGTCGCGATCTTCCAAAACCCCGACGATCTGCAACTCTTTCTCGACAACCGCCTGGTCGATCCCGGCATCGTCGAGATGATCCGCGGCTGCGGCGTCGACATGACGCGTTTTGCGCAACGGCCCGAACCGGCGGGTGAGCCTGTCGTCATGTTCCCGGCGCGCATTCTCGGCGACAAGGGCGTGCACGAATTCATCGCCGCCGCCCGCGCGCTCCGGGGCCGCGCGCGCTTCGTCCTGGTCGGTCGCACCGATCCGGACAACCCGACCGACGTCGGCGAGGCCGGCATTCGCGCCTGGGAAGAAGAAGGCATCGTCACTTGGCGGGGATTCTCGGAAGACATGCCGGCCACGCTGGCCGAGGCCAGCATCGTCTGCATGCCCTCCTACCGCGAAGGCCTACCGCGCGGTCTGATCGAGGCCGCCGCGATCGGGCGCGCCATCGTCGCTACCGACGTGCCGGGCTGCCGCGAGATCGTGCGCGACGGCGACAACGGCCTGCTGGTGCCGGCGCGCGACGGCGCTGCGACGACCGCCGCCATCGCCCGCTTGCTCGACGACCCCGATCTGCGCCGCCGCATGGCAGCGCGCAGCCGCGAGATTGCCGTGACCGAGTTTTCGGTCGAACTCTTCGTCGAGCAGTCGATGGCGGCCTACGCGCGGGCCGAAGCAGGCATTCGGCCGGTCTGATATAAAGCCTCCGCATGATCGTCACCCTGATCGTCGTGGCCGTGATCGCTTTCGCGGCGTCGTTTCTCGGCACCCGCCTGCTGGTTCAGGTTCTGCGCGCCCGCGCGATCCTCGACCACCCCAACGAACGCTCGAGCCACGTGGCGCCGACGCCTGTCGGCGGCGGCCTCGTGGTGATTGGCGTAATCCTCGTCGAATGGCTGCTCGTATGGCTGTTTTCCGGGCTGACGCCGCAAGGAGAGCTTGGCGCCTCGGTGCCCGTTGTGATCGCACTCGCCGCCGTGCTCGGTGCGGTGTCGTGGCGCGACGACCGCAAGCCGCTCTCGCCCGTCATCCGCCTCGTCATGCAGGCCGCCGTCGTTGTGATCGGCCTCGCGACGCTGTCGGCGGGCGGCCAGATCTTCCAAGGCATCCTGCCCGCCTGGCTCGACTTCGTGGCGACGGGGTTGCTCTGGCTGTGGCTGATCAACCTGACCAACTTCATGGACGGTATCGACGGCATCACCGCCGTCGAAGGCGCGTCCATCGGTATCGGCATCATGCTGCTGGCCGCGATGGCGGCCGGTGCGGGCCAGGTGATCGGTTCGCCCGATGCCATGCGCGCCCTGTTCGGCGTCGTGTTGGCCGCGGCGCTGGCCGGGTTTCTCTACTTCAACTGGCAGCCGGCGCAGATCTTTCTCGGCGATGTCGGCGCCGTGCCGCTCGGCCTGCTCTTTGGCTGGCTGCTATTCGAGCTCGCCGGTACGGGCCTGTGGGCCGCCGCGCTGCTGCTGCCGCTCTACCACCTGATGGACGCGACACTGACTTTGCTGCGCCGGATCGTGCGTCGCGAGCGGATCATGCAGGCGCACCGAAGTCATTTCTACCAGCGCGCCGCGCGGCGTCTGGGTTCGCATGCCCGCGTCTCGTTCATCATTCTCGCGCTGAACGCTGCGCTGATCGCGCTCGCCTACCTCAGCGCCGTCCAGCCGCATCAATGGGCAGCGCTGCTGGCCGGCGCTGTACTGACCGCGGCGGTGCTGTGGTACTTTGCACCCGACGCAGCCCCGAAGACCTGACCTGATGACAGCCACGCCCGGCCCACGACCGTTCCTCAGCCTGTCGCGCGTCAGTCTTGTCGCCCTGCACGATCTCCTGCAGGCCGCCGTCGCCTTCGAGCTGGCGGTGTGGTTGCGCCATCTGTCGCTCGGCAACGACGTGCCGTTCCTCACCGACTGGCCCAACACGGCGATCTTCGTCGCGGTCGGCGCCGTTGTGTTCTGGCGCGTCGGCCTCTACCGCGGCATCTGGCACTACGCGTCGGTCACCGACCTGATGACGATCGTGCGCGGGGTCACGCTGGCGCTGCTGCTCTTCCTGCCGCTGCTATTCCTGATATCGCGCCTGCAGGATTTCCCGCGAACCTCGATGATCCTGCTGTGGCCGCTGCTGGTCGCGCAGCTCAGCCTGCCGCGGCTCGCCTACCGGCTGATCAAGGACGGCAACCTCAGCGCCGTGTTCGAACGTACCGTGGATGACCGCGTACCGGTGCTCCTGGTCGGCGCCGGCGCCACCGCCGAGTTGTTCATCCGCGAGATGCAGCGCGCCGGCGCGCCCTACCGCGTCGTCGGCATCGTCGACGACAAGCCGGGCCGCATCGGTCGCGACCTGCGTGGCGTGCGGGTCATGGGCGCGGTGACGCAACTGGCCGACGTTGTCGGCAGACTCGACGCCCGCAAGCGCAGACCGCAACGCCTGCTCCTGGCCACAGAGAAGATCACGCCGGAATCGGTGCGCGACCTGCTCGACAGGGTCGACGACCTCGGGATGACCCTGGCGCGCCTGCCGCGGGTCACCGACTTCCAGTCCGACCGGCCCGATCCCACCGCGATCCGGCCTCTCGACATGGAGGATCTCCTTGGGCGTCCCCAGAAGGTCCTCGACCGCGAGGCGGTGCGGCGGCTCGTCGCCGGCAAGCGCATCCTGGTGACCGGTGCCGGCGGCACCATCGGCAGCGAACTCGTACGCCAGATCGCAGCCCTCGATCCGGCGCACGTCACCCTGCTCGACAACGGCGAACACGCACTCTACCAGATCGACCTCGAACTCGGCGGGCGTCACCCTGAACTCCCGCGCAGCGCCGTGCTCGCCGATGTGCGCGACGCCGCCCGCATCGCTCACGTCTTCGCCGCCGAACGCCCGGCCCTCGTGTTCCACGCTGCCGCCTTCAAGCACGTCCCGCTTTCCGAACAGAACCCGTACGAGGCGGTCCTGACCAACGTCGTGGGCTCGCGCGTCGTGGCCCAGGCCTGCCTGCAACACGGCATCCACACGATGGTGCTGATCTCCACCGACAAGGCGGTCAACCCGACCAGCGTGATGGGCGTCAGCAAGCGCCTCGCCGAGATGTACTGCCAGGCGCTGAGCCGCGAGCGCGAGAACGGTACGCGCTTCGTCGCCGTACGCTTCGGCAACGTGCTTGGCTCTACCGGCTCGGTCGTGCCGCTGTTCCAGAAACAGATCGCCGCCGGCGGCCCGGTCACGGTGACCGACCCCGAGACGACGCGCTTCTTCATGACGACGCGCGAGGCCGTCGAACTCGTGCTCGCCGCCTCGGCGATGGACGCCGCCGAACACGTCGCCGGCACCGTCTTCGTGCTCGACATGGGTACGCCGGTGCGCATCCAGGACCTCGCACGCCAGATGATCCGCCTCGTCGGCCTGCAGCCCGACAAGGACGTCGCCATCAGCTACACCGGCCTGCGTCCGGGCGAAAAGCTGCATGAGGAACTGTCGCACCAGGCCGAGAACCTGACGCCGACCACGCAAGCCGGGGTGATGCGCGCGGCGCCGCGCACTCTGGCGCTCGCCGAACTCGACCGCGATCTCGATGCGCTGCGCGATGCCGCGCAACGCGAGGACCTCGCCGCCCTCGCCGCGCTCATCCGCAAGATCGTTCCCGAATTCACGCCCAGCGGCCTCGACCTGCCGAGCGTCGCGCAATAACCGCCCTCCGGAGGAAGCCGACCGCATGAGTACCAAGCCCGTCCAACGCGCCCTGTTGTCCGTCTCAGACAAGACCGGTCTTGTCGATTTCGCCCGTTTCCTTTCCGAGCGCGGCGTCGAGATCCTGTCGACCGGCGGATCGGCCAAGGCGATTGCGGAGGCGGGCATCGCCGTCACCGAAGTGTCGAACCACACGGGCTTCCCCGAGATCATGGATGGCCGCGTCAAGACGCTGCACCCGAAGATTCACGGCGGCCTGCTCGCCGTGCGCGACGACGCAGCGCACAGAAAGGCCATGGAAGACCACGGCATCGCGCCGATCGACCTGGTCGCCATCAATCTCTATCCGTTCGAGGAGACAGTCGCGCGTGGCGCGGATTTCGCCGAGACCATCGAAAACATCGACATCGGCGGCCCGTCGATGATTCGCTCGGCGGCCAAGAACCACGCCTACGTCACCGTCGTCACCGACGCCGCGGACTACGCGACGGTAATGGATGAGATGGGCGCCCACGACGGCGCCGTCACCGACGACACGCGCCGCCGGCTCGCCGCCAAGGCATTCGCGCGCACCGCGTCCTACGACGCGGCGATCTCCGGCTGGTTCGCGCGCGAGCTGGGCGAGACCTTCCCCGAGCGCATGACGCTGGCGGCAAGCCGCCGCGAGGTGCTGCGCTACGGCGAGAACCCGCACCAGTCGGCGGCGTTCTACGTCGACGGCAGCGACCGGCCGGGCATCGCGACCGCGATCCAGGTGCAGGGCAAGGAACTCTCCTACAACAACCTCAACGATACGGACGCCGCAGTCGAACTTGTCGCCGAGATCAGCCGCCGGGGTACGCGGCCCGCTGTCGCCATCATCAAGCATGCCAACCCGTGCGGCGCGGCGATCGGCGGCTCGCTGATCGAGGCCTACGAAAAGGCGCTGCGCTGCGACCCGGTCAGCGCCTTCGGCGGCATCGTCGCCCTGGGCGGCCCGATCGACGAGGCGACGGCGAAGAAGATCACCGAGATCTTTACAGAGGTCGTCATCGCGCCGGGTGCCGACGACGCGGCGAAAGCCGTCTTCGCCAAGAAGAAGAACCTGCGGCTGCTGCTCACCGACACCCTGCCGGATCCGGCCGCGCCCGGCATGACGGTGCGCACCGTCGCCGGCGGTTACCTGCTGCAGAACCGTGACGCCGCCGTCATCGCCGAGAGCGATCTCAAGGTCGTCACCAGGAAGACGCCGAGCGAACGCGAGATCGCCGACCTGCTGTTCGCGTTCCAGGTCGCCAAGCACGTCAAGTCGAACGCCATCATCTACGCCCGGGACGGCGCCACCGTGGGGATCGGGGCGGGCCAGATGAGCCGGGTCGATTCATCGAAGATCGCCGCCTCGAAATCGGCCGATGCGGCGCAGGCCGCCGGCCTCGCCGAACCCCTGGCCAAGGGCTCCGTGGTCGCTTCGGACGCCTTTTTCCCATTTCCCGACGGGCTCCTGGCCGCCGCCGATGCGGGCGTCACGGCAGTCATCCAGCCCGGCGGCTCGATGCGCGACGACGAGGTCATCGCCGCCGCCGACGAGGCCGGCCTGGCCATGGTCCTGACCGGGCGCCGCCACTTCCGCCACTAGAGGCCTCGAGGCGACGGGCCTCTACATCGGGCGGCGGGCTCTGTATCATGCCGCCGTCAGGCAGAGCTGCTGCGTAGAAGAATGAGAGGGGAGCCCCAGATGGCCGTATCCGATCACGTCAATCTCGAACAATTCATGGAAGGGGTCAAAAGGCGCAACCCCGGCGAAACCGAATTCCATCAAGCGGTCTTTGAAGTCGCCCAGTACATCTTCGACTTCATCGAGGACAAGGAGATCTACCACTCCGAACAGATCCTGCGCCGCATCGCCGAACCGGACCGCGTCGTCAGTTTCCGCGTCTGCTGGGAAGACGACAATGGCAATGTCCGCGTTCAGCGCGGCTACCGCGTCCAGAACAACAACGCGATCGGCCCCTACAAGGGCGGCATCCGTTTCCACCCGAGCGTCAACCAGAGCATCCTGAAGTTCCTCGCCTTCGAGCAGACCTTCAAGAACAGCCTCACCGGCCTGCCCATGGGCGGCGGCAAGGGCGGTTCCGACTTCAACCCGAAGGGCAAGTCGGTGCGCGAGATCATGCGCTTCTGCCAGTCCTTCATGACCGAGCTTTATCGTCACGTCGGCGACGACATCGACATCCCGGCCGGCGACATCGGCGTCGGCGGCCGCGAGATCGGCTTCATGTTCGGCCAGTACAAGCGCATCACCAACCAGTACACCGGCGTGCTGACCGGCAAGGGCCTGGAGTACGGCGGCAGCCTGGTGCGCACCGAGGCGACGGGCTACGGCGCCGTCTATTTCCTCGAAGACATGCTGAAGAAGACCGGCAACGCCATCGAGGGCAAGCGCGCCATCATTTCGGGTTCGGGCAACGTCGCGACGCACGCCGCCGAAAAGGTTCTGCACCGCGGCGGCACGCCGATCACGCTGTCTGATTCGGGCGGCTTCATCCACGACCCCGACGGCCTGACCCAGGAAAAGATCGACTGGGTCAAGCATCACAAGACGCACCGCCGCGGCCGCATCTCCGACTACGTCAACGAGTTCAAGGGCGCGACCTTCCACGAGGGCAAGCGTCCATGGATCGTCGAAGGCGAACTGGCCTTGCCCTGCGCGACCCAGAACGAGATCACCACCGACGAAGCCAAGACCCTCATCGGGAACGGCTGTATCGCGGTCTCGGAAGGCGCCAACATGCCGACCGAGCAGGACGGCATCCACGCCTTCCTCAACGCCAAGGTGTTGTTCGGCCCGTCGAAGGCGGCCAACGCCGGCGGCGTCGCGGTGTCGGGTCTGGAAATCACCCAGAACCAGCAACGCATTGCCTGGGAAGCCGACGACCTGCAGAAGCGTCTGCGCACGATCATGGGCGACATCCACGACAAGTGCGTGCGCTACGGTGACACCGACGATCCCAAGTACACCGACTACGTGAAGGGCGCGAACATCGCCGGCTTCATCAAGGTCGCTGACGCCATGCTGGCCTACGGCGTGGTCTGAGCGGCACACTCGTTACCAATGAAAAGGGCGCGCCACGGCGCGCCCTTTTTCGTGCGCTCTTCCCGCACCATGACCCAACGATGACCTCCCTTTGTCCGGACTTTTTTTGACCGGAGGTCAAGGCCGCACCAGAGTTGCATGGCCATCATCGGTCAACAGGGAGGGAGACCATGCGGCTTACACAGATTGCGGCAGGCGTACTTTTGTCAGCGACGATCGCGGGCCATGCGACGGCGAAGGAAGCGTTGATCCTGACGGCTGACGTTCCGCCAGGCCTCGACTACGACGGACCCACGGCCGCGTCGCCAGCGACGCAGACCGGCCTCGTGAATTTGCTCGAACCGCTGGTCTACTACCCGTTCAGCCATGTCAACGACGAGGGCGTGCGCATCCTCGATTTCCAGAACTTCGAAGGGCGCCTCGCCGAGTCATGGACTTACGATGCCGGGACGCTGACCTAGACCTTCAAGCTTAGGGAAGGTGTAAAGGGGTGTGGCGGCGCCGAACTGACCGCCGACGACATCGTCTATACCTTCGCGCGCGCCAAGACCGTAAGCGGCAGCGCACCGATCGGCTGGTTCCTGTCCAATGTCGCGTCGGTCGCGGGCTTCACGCCTGCCGTATTCGGCGACGCCGAAGCCAAGAAGTTGGGCGACGAAGTAACCAGGATAGACGACCATACGGTCCAGATCAAACAGGGCGCACCCAACAAACTCATGCTGCCCGTTCTCACGATCTTCGGCATCCAGGTACTCGACCAGGAAATCATGGAAGAGAACGCGACCGCGGACGACCCCTGGTCGCACAAGTACAACAACGACGTCAACGCGCCCGGCTTTGGTGCGTACTGCCTCGAAGACTGGAAGAAGAGCGAAGAGTTCATCACGACCGCAAACCCCGACTACTATCGAGGCAAGGCAGACATCGACCGGATCATCCTGCGGAAGGTTCCGCAGAGTTCGACGCGCACGATCGTTGTGCGGAGCGGGCAAGCCGATGTCGCCGAGCTTCTGACGCCGAAGGAATTCGACAACCTGAAGTCGGCACGCGGCGTGACCGTCGCCGGGGCCTGGGGCAACCGCAACATCGCCGTTGCGATGAACTTCAAGGCCGCCCCGTGGGAGAACGCCAGGTTGCGTCAGGCGATCGCCCACGCCATTCCCTATGACCAGATCATCAACAACGCCTTCTTTGGCGAAGCACGGCGTTGGGAAGGCGTGGTACCCACCACCTATCCAGGATTCGCAAAGACGCAGACGCAGCACACCTTCGATCTAGACCGGGCGAAGCAACTCCTGTCGGAGGCCGGCTTCCCGAACGGCGACGGGCTCGACGCCTTTCCATCCGAATCCTTCCTGCTGACCTACCCGCAGGAGCGCGATGCCTGGCTGCAGCCCATTGCCACGGCGATCCAGTCGTCGTTGCAGCAGGTCGGCGTGAACATCCAGCTCAACCCGATCCCCGAATCGCAGTACGTCGACCGGCAGTTGGTCAAGAAAGACCTGCAGATGACGCTCATCGACAGCATCACGCCGTTCGGGGTCGACGCCGGCTATGCGGTGCAGCTGTTCTTCGTTTCACCCGACAAGGGCGGTATCAACAACATCATCAACTACTCCAGCGAAGCCCTCGACGGGATCTACTATGGCCGCGTCTTCAACGAGGCGGATGACGCGAAACGTAATGCCGCACTCGCCGACGCGCAGAATCAGGTGATGAACGACGTCGCCTGGGCGCCCGTCGTCGAGTACAAATCGTTCGTGGCGACGCGCGAGTCGATCACCGGGATTACCTACCATCCCGACAATCAGATTCGCTGGTACGAACTCAAGAAAGCCAAATAGCAAGCGCTCCGCATGGCCGGGAGAGTGGTCCGGCCATGCGGAGCGGTTTGGACCGCGGCATGCCTCTAGCAACGCTTCTATATCATTCTGTCGACGGCCACACCGGCACCCTCGCGGCGTGCATCGCGGACGGGTTGACGTCTGTGGACGGCGTCAGTGTCGCGCGCGTCGAGGTTGGCGACATCGAGACGCATTGGGACCGCCTGCACGCGTCCGACCTGATCGTCTTCGGCTCGCCGACCCACATCGGCGGCGTTTCCGCGGAGATGCAGGCATTCATCGAGAAGACCTCGGGTCCGGTTTGGCTCGACCGTATGTGGACGGGAAAGGTGGCAGCAGGCTTCACCTGTTCGGCCGGTCGCAGCGGCGACAAGCTTCATGCTTTGGAACGTCTCGTTGTGTTCGCGGCGCAGATGGGCATGACATGGATACCAATGCATCTCCTGGGCGGTCACTATTCGAGCGCCGGTAGCGAGAACGACCTCAATCGCCTGGCAGGCTACCTTGGGCTGATGAGTCAGGCGAACATCGACGAGCCGCCCGATCGCACGCCACCCGACGCCGACCGGGAAACGGCGCGCCTTTTCGCGCAATACCTTGGCGAAGTCGCGACCCGGTGGCACGCCGGATGCGGCATCCATGGAGCGCCTCCCGTTCCGGGGCACGGTGTCGCACGACCTCGGCTGGCGTCGCCGACCTAGCCCGCCGGCAGACCAGCGCCTGTCCGCGCCTTACGTATCGACAAACGCGATCAGTCGGCCGCTAAGCAGTGCGCCGCTCCAGCAGCCGATCGAGACGGCGGCGTGGGCCTTGATCCGTCGCCCGCTTACGGCGCGCAGCCACAGTCCGTAGCTGGCATGGGCGGCCAGTGCCGACAGAACCCCGACGACTACGAGCAGCAGCTTGATCTGCAGGAAACCGTTGCCTGCGTACTCGCGCGCACGGACGGAGAACAGCGCCGCGCCCGTGGCGAGCGCCAGCGCCAGTCCGCTGGCGGCGACCGGCACCAGAAGGCGCGCGACGGTCTCGCTGGAAATGCGCGGCCACATGCCGAGCAGGCGAAGGGAAAGCGGGACGGCGGCGCCGAACAGCAACGCGACACCGGCGATGTGCAAGGCGTTGAGCGCGGCATAGGTCCATCGTGCGCCGCGCAACGTCACCGCGAGATCGGTCCCTTCGATGGCGGCCAGAACCTCGCCCATGCCCGGTCGGATGCCTTAGTCGCGGTTGGGATAGAGGTCGTATTCGTTGCCCTTGATGAACAGACGTTCGGCCTTCATGCGCCTGTCGTTCACGTCGGCCGACGGTTCGCCGATGATCCTGATCTCGACGCCGACCGCGAGATCGCCGTCCTTGAGCCCGGCGCGGGCGTTGCGCCACGGCTGCCCGACCTCGACGACCCAGACCTCACCCTCGACGTCGACCTCGAGCCGGCCGTGCGGGTTGCCGAGTTGCACCACCTTGATGATCCCCGTGAGATCGATGTTGCCGCCAGTAGTCCATGACCAGCCGTGATGGGCGATCGCTGCGGACCAGCCCTGAACCAGAATGATCGCGGCGATCGCCGCTGCCATCAGTACTTGTCTCATCCGCGAACCTCCTCTGGATACGAACCGTGCGCGCCCCGCTAATCCTGCCGCATGCCGCGCCGCGGGCAAGACGCATTCACGTGAAGGAAGTGACTAGCTGGTCTGCAGGAGCTGAATCAACGCGCCGGAGCCGGGGTTGCGCACGATCATCGACAGCGTGCGGCCCAGGCCGGGCAGGTCGAGCTCGTCGGGCGGCGAGTAGATCTCGATCCGGTTGTCGCGGCAGAACGCCGTCGCATGATCGAGATCGTCGATCTCAAAAGCCTGGGCGAGATAGCCGATGTTGGGCGCCACCGCGTAGGGCGTCAGATCCTCGACGTCGTAGTTCAGCGCCTCGCCAAGCGCGATCTTGCCGTAGTGATGATCGCCCTGCAGAAACGTCCAGTGCGTCCGATGATCCGGCGGGCCGAGCGGTTCGTCGATCACGACCTGCAGGCCGAGCAGTTCGGTGTACAGCGGCAACGCGCGCTCGCGCTCGCGTACGCCGTGCGCCGATGTCACCACCGGGGAATAGCCGGTGCGCGTGCTGCCTTCGGCGAGGAAGAACCTGCGCATCGCGCCGATGCGTTTGCTTTCGTCGGTGGTGTCGAGTTGGATCAGGTTGAGGATGACGCCATCCGGCCCCTCAAGCAGCGCACCGGTTTCCGCGCCAACGCCCTCGCTCAGCGTGTGCTGCCGCGGCGGCCACCAGAACTCGTAGCCTTTGGCCGAGAGGTCCTCATAGGCAGACCGAATGTCCGCGACATAGAAGTTGAGATTCATCAATCCGACCATGTTGCGTTCGCGCCGCGCCCGGATGCGCTCGCGGCGCGGGTCGACGAAGTCGAGCAGCATGATGCGGCCGACGTCGAAACCGCTGGCCTCCAGCAGGACGGCCTGCGCCCGCACCTCGGGCGGCGTCCGCCAGTGTCCGGCGAATCTCAGGCCCTTTAGCGTTGCCTCGCCGACCACGTCCATGCCCACGATCCCTCGGTAGAACCCCAGGGACTCGGCCATGTTCTCGACGCCGATGACGGCAATGCTTAGAGGACAGCCACCCGATGAAGGTGATGCCATACGAACTCGACTTGCCTCCCGCTTGGCAGCGGACGATCTCCCCAATCGCCCTTCTACTTTGAATCGAAAGCCGCGCGCTGCGCAACCCTTGCGAGAAAAGTGTGATCCGTGAGGGTTGTGGGTCAGCCGTCGAGGAACGGCAGGAACGCACCTGCCCAGTCGGCCATGTCGGCCGGCAGCTCCTGCCATGCCGTATGCGGGTGATCGGCATGCGCCGCCTGCCCATGAGGGTGGTTGGGATCCCAGGTCGGCGAGCACAGCAGCACCGGTCGCTTCGCTTGGCCCAGCATGTCGCCGGTCGGATAGGCGAAGTGCGCGCGATAGGCGTGGCGCCACATATCGCCGGCCTTGAGCATGGCGACGACGCGGTTGTGCACCATCTCGGTGTCGACGAAGGGTTCGGCCACGACCGACTCGCGCGTCCGCCTGTACCACGGCCAGTAGAGCCCCTGGTCGCGCATCGCGTGCCAGCACTTGAGCAGGTGCGCGCCGTGCCACTCGATCTCGATCGGGAAGGTGTAGTTGTCGTGGTAGTCCTTCGCCTCTTCCGGCGTGAAATAGAGAACGTTCGACATGACCAGCCGGTTGATGCCGTCGGGCGCGCGCACCGCGAGGTCGAGACCCGACAGCCCGCCGCCCCACATGCCGTAGAAGTCGACCGACTCGAGCCCGAGCGTATCGAGCGCCTGGCCCAGCACGTCGGCGTAGCGCGCCACGCTGACGTCCTCGCCGATGGTGTTGTCGGATTCGCCGCTACCCGGCAGGTCGAACGCGAACGCCGGACGCTTGCCGGCCAGCGATTGCGTCACCCGATGCACGATGCGGTTGTCGCTCGCCGCGTCGTGCTGGACCAGCAGCGGCCGCCCCGACCCCTCGGTGCGCCGCACGTGAAGCTGGCCGCCGTCGACGGCGACAAAGTCCTGCCAGGTGCCGTCGCCGATCGCCGTCGGCGCGGGCGGCGGCGGCGTCTCGCCCTTGGCGTGCTCGACCATCACCTCGGCGACCCACGCATAGACGCTGTCGCCGCGCCGGTCGCCCAGGCTCATGGCAGTCACGTTGTCGGGCAGGTCGTGTAGGCGTTCGAGATACTTGATCGTCGGGTCCCACTCCGAAGCGCAGACGATACCCGGACACGTCAGCGACGCGGCAGCGGCGGCGCCGTCGTGCCTGAACGCCCCGCCATAGGGTTTGCGATAGGCATCGCCCGACCGCAGGAATTCCATGACGCCGGCATGAAGCTCTTCGGGCTCCGGCACAGTGCGCACCATGCGCGAGGCGCCCGACGCGCGGTACCAGGGATAGAAGATCGTCTGCTCGCGCAGCCGCGCCCACAGCCAGGTCAGATGACTGCCGTCCCAGGACGGCTCGAACGGCGTCAGGTAGTTGGCGAGAATGTCGGCGCGCTCCTCGTCGGTCAGCGACACCAGACCGTTCATGATGACGATGTGCACGCGCTCGGGATGCCGCGCGGCAAACGCCGAACCGACCGAGGCGCCGGTGTGAAACCCGTACACGCCGACCTTGTCGATCCCCAGCGCGTCGAGGAACTTGGCGATGTTGTCGCCGTAGTCGGCCATCACCGGATCGTCGAGCGTCAGCGGATCGGAGCAGCCGTTGCCCGGCGTGTCCGGCGCGATGCAGGTGAAGCGGTCCTTCAGGTGCAGCATCAGCGGGATGTGCTCGGTCGAGGCCTTGGGCGACTGGTGCAGCAACAGCACCGGCGGGCCCGAGCCGGCACGGCGGTAGTGAATCTGGCGCTCCCCGTCGATGGTGACGAAGTGGCGGGTGATCCCGGCGATCGGCGCTTCGATTCCCATGTCTAGCTCTCCAGGAAGGGCATCAGCGCGCCGGCCCACCCGCTCATGTCGGTGGTGATGCTCACGCGGTTGAGCGAGGGATGATCAGCCAGCGCAGACGCCGACCCGGGATGATCGTCCGGCGCGACCAGCGCCGTCGGCACCGGGCTGCGCGCAAGTTCGCCCTGCGCGTCGTACTTCCAGTGCGCCCCGTAGTGCGCCTGCCACATGTTCCAGCACTTGAGTAGCGACACCACGCGGCGATGCACCATGTCGGGATCGACGTAGGGCTCGCGCTGGATCACGCCTTCCGCGGTGCGGTTGTACCAGGGCCAGAACAGTCCCTGATCGCGCATCGCATGCCAGCACATGATGAGGTAGCCGCCATACCAGTCGACCTCGAGGGTCGGCGTGTACTTATCCAGCAGCTCCCGCCGAAGCGCTTCGGGGTGATAGATGACGTGGCTTATCGCCAGATGCCGGACCAGCCCGTCCTGCATCTTGGCAAGTTCGAGCCCGGTGAAGCCCGAGCCCCAGGTGCCGACGTAGTCGACCGCATCGAGGCCCATCGAACTGAGCGCTTGTCTCGTCACCTCGGCGTAGGTCGTGCACGTGATCTTGTTCTTGTCGGTACCGATGGTGTTGTCGGATTCGCCGTTGCCCGGCAGGTCGAAGGCGATCACGGGGCGTTTGCCGACGAATCCCTCGGCAGCCATCCGCACGACGTTGTTGTCGCTGGCAGCGTCGTGCTGCACCAGAACCGGCACGCCCGAACCGCCGGCGCGGCGCATGTGCAGCTGGCCGCCGTCGACATCGGCATAGTCCTGCCACGTGCCTGTCTTGAGCGGCTTGGGCGCGTTTGGACCGGGCACAGCGTCCTGGCCGGGATGCGCGCGCAGGATTTCCACCGCACGGTCCATGAGCGGTTTACGTCCGCCGGGAAAGCTCTCGACGATGACGTTGTCGGGCAAGGGCGGCAGACGCTCGAAATGGGGATGCAGCACGTCGGAAGTCGTCGCCAGCAGGAACGCCGGGCAACGCACGTTGGGGATCGACTCCTCGCCCTTGTAGAGAAAGGCAGCCTTGTAGGGCTTGATGTATTCGTTGCCCACCCGCAGCAGTTCCAGTAGCGCGCCGTGCAGCCTTTCCGGCGACGGCAGGTTGCCGTGCAGGCGCGCCGCCGCGGACTTGGCGTACCAGGGAAAGAAGATTGACTGTTCGCGCATGCGCGACCACAGCCAGGCGAGATGCCCGCCGTCCCAGCGCGGCGTGAAGGCGGTGAAGTAGCTCTCCAGTGCGTCGGCGCGCTCAGCCTCGGTCCAGCAGGTGACGCCGTCGACGATAACGGCGCTGACCCGTTCCGGATAGAGCCGGGCGAACTCGGTCGCGGTGACGCCACCGGTATGGGTACCGGACAATCCGCAGCGCTCGATCCCCAGCGCATCAAGCGTGCCGGCCAGGGCGTGCGCGTAGTCCTCGGCAAGCGGCTGGTCCGACGTCAGGGGATCGGACAGGCCGTTGCCCGGCGTGTCGGGCGCGATGACGGTGAACTCACCCATCAGCCGCTCGATCAGCGGCTCGTGCTCGCGCGACGACGTCGGCGACTGGTGCAGCAGCACCACGGCCGGCCCCTTGCCGGCGCGGCGGTAGTGAACCTGCCGTGTCCCGTCGACGGTGACGAAATGACGGCGAATCGTCGGATGCGCAGACTCGATGCCCATGCCGGCCTCCACTGTTGTTTTGCCGGCTAGGCTAGCAGGTTGGCCGGATGGCAGCGAACGATGCGTCCCTGCCAGATCGGTTGTGGCGACACCACCGCCTGTCGGACCGAGGCCGGCGCTGTCCACGGCCCGCGCCGTCCGGACCCGTCGGCGCCTCCCCGATGGAGCGAATCCCCGGTTTCAGCGCCACGATCATCGCGACGGACCCGCGGATTCGCGCCGTTTGAGCCAACGCATTTCTACGGCGCGCTGCATTTTGCTATTCGTATACGCCACCCAAGCCTCGGAGCGCCGCCATGAAACAGCCCTATCCCCATCCGATGATGCCGCTGCCGACGACCGACGAGTTGGCCCGCCAGAACTTCATCGCCGGTCTCAAGATGCACATGGAAGACAACGTCTATCCCGGCGACCGCGTCGCCGCACGGGTGCGCGTCGAGCCGAAGTTCCGGGCCGAACACGGCCGCGCACCGCAAGGACGCGTGGAATGGCGACACGCCATGGAGGAAGACCCCTTCGTCCAGACATGGAGTTCCATCGCACGGACCATCCAGGAAATGCACTGGGACACAACCGGCGAGATCGTGCTCCACAACCTCGAAGACCTCATTGCCAAGAGCCGGGTGAAGAAGCCGAAGGGCAGCCTGTGGCTCGACCCCGACCTGAAGATTCCGGGCTACAACGGCAAGATCGACATCCATTGCATGCCGGGCGGCTATCACACCGACATCGCCAAGGACGACGTCTACGCCGGCGCGTTGTTCGACCGCGGGGCCTACTACTACGGCCTGCCGATCCGCGGCACGGCAGCACTCGGCCATCGCGAGAGCCGCGAGCGCCTGCAGCGCGCGCTGCCGGGCTACACGCTGATCGACTACATCGCCCAGCAGTTCCCCGACCTGAAGCCGAAGCGCATTCTCGATGTCGGCTGCACGATCGGCGGCACGACGGTGCCCTATAAGGAGCGCTTTCCCGACGCAGAAGTCTACGGCGTCGACATCGCTGCGCCCTCGCTGCGCTATGCCCATGCGCGCGCAGAATACCTTGGCGTCGCGGTCCACTTCCGGCAGGAGAATGCCGAGGCCCTGTCATTCGACGACGAGTCGTTCGACCTCGTCGTCTCGCACGGCCTGTTCCACGAGACTTCGCAGAGGGCGACGCCGAACATCCTCGCGGAGTCCTACCGCGTGCTGCGCAAGGGCGGCGTCAGCATGCACGTCGACACCCAGTTCGCGCGCGGCCTCGACGACTACGAGGCCTACTACTGGGACTGGGACACGCATTACAACGCTGAACCGTTCTGGGGCACGCTGCACCACACCGACGCGCGCGACCTGCTCGCCGATTCGGGCTTCGACCGCAAGACGATCAGCGAGGTGTGGCCGGTGGCCCAGCCCGACGGCAGCACCGTCTACGAGCCGGTCCCGGATCAGGGCGGTCGCATCGTTGGCTCGACGATCTTCGGCGGCCGCAAGCTCTAGTCGCCGACGGCGCGCAGGCGGCGCGTCGCGCTGACGATGTCCGACTACGATTTCATCATCGTCGGCGCGGGATCCGCCGGCTGCGTTCTCGCCAATCGGCTGTCGGAATCGCCGGCCCACCGCGTGCTGCTGCTGGAAGCCGGCGGCAGCGACCGCAATCCGCTCATCCACGTCCCCCTCGTGGCGGGCGCCATGTACACCTGGAAGCCGGTCAACTGGGGTTACGACACCGAACCCGTGCCCGAGCTGAACGGCCGCTCGCTGCACTGGCCGCGCGGCAAGGTGCTGGGCGGTTCATCGTCGATCAACGGCATGGTCTATATCCGCGGCAACGCGCGGGACTACGACACCTGGCGCCAGTTGGGCTGCACCGGCTGGTCCTACGCCGATGTGCTGCCCTACTTCAAGCGCTCCGAGCGCCACCTCGAACGCGACGACGCCTACCACGGCACCGATGGCCCGCTGGTCGTCACCAAGGGTCGAGGCGACCACCCGTTGTACGGCGCGTTCATGGCGGCGGCGGTGTCGGAGGGCTACACCCGCGTCGACGACTTCAACGGCGCCCAACAGGAAGGCTTCGGCTTCCACGACTTCACGATCCGCCGCGGCAAGCGGCAGAGCGCGGCGACCGCCTTCCTCAAGCCGGCGCGGCGGCGGCCCAATCTCACGGTCGTCACCCGCGCACAGGCGACGCGCGTCCTGTTCGAGGGCAAGCGCGCCATCGGCGTCGAGTACGAACGTTTCGGGGAGTTGCATCAGGCACGCGCCGCGCGCGAAGTGATCCTCAGCGGCGGCGCCGTCAATTCGCCGGCGCTGCTGCAGTCTTCGGGAATCGGACCGGCGGGCTTGCTGCGCGACGTCGGCCTTCCGGTCGTCGCCGACGTGCCCGGCGTCGGTGAGAACCTGCAGGACCATCTCGGCATCTATGTGCAGTACGCCTGCACCCAGCCGATCACGCTCTACAGTCTGTTTCGGCCCGATCGCGCGGCGGCCGCGGTGCTGCGCGCCATTCTGTTCGGCACCGGCCCCGCCGCGTCGATCCCGTTGGAGGGTTCGGGCTACATCAAGACCCGGCCCGAACTCGAACTGCCCGACATCAAGTGTTCGCTGGTCCCGGGGCTGTCGCTCGAAACCACGCGCGCCGGCCAACGCCGCCACGGCTTCCAGACCGCGGTGCATCAGTTGCGCCCGGAAAGCCGCGGTCACATCCGCATCAGGAGCGCCAACCCGCTGGACAAGCCCGCCATCCAGCCCAACGCGCTGACATCGCCCACCGACGTGCGTGCGATGCGCGATGCCCTGAAGATCATGCGGCGCCTGCTCACCAACGAAGCCTTCGCGCCGTTCCGCGGCGAGACGATCGCGCCGCCGGACGACGTGTCGACCGACGACGAGATCGACGCCTGGGTGCGCCAGGAGGCGCGCACCGTCTTTCATCCCGTCGGCACCTGCAAGATGGGCACCGACGAGGCGGCGGTCGTCGACCCGGAGCTCCAGGTGCGCGGTGTCGAGGCATTGCGAGTTGCGGACGCGTCGGCCATGCCACGCCTGATCGGCGGCAACACCAACGCCCCGACGATTATGATCGCCGAAAAGGCCGCCGACATGATCCTCGGCCGTCCGCCGCTACCGCCGGAAGACCCAGCCTAGCGGCACAGGGGATGAACGACTCCTACTACAAGCCATTTGTCCTCGGTATTGCGGCTATCGTCGTGATCGCTTTCGCGGTGATGGCTTGGCCTTACCTCCTTGCTGTACTGTCTGCAGCAATCTTCGGTGGCCTGCTGCAGCCAATCCAACGCAAGGTCGCCGCAGCGATGGGGTCGCGCGACGCTTTGGCTGCAGCCGTCGTGGTCCTGCTGTCGATCATCGCCGTCGGCATCCCGGTTCTTGCGATCCTGATCGCCGCCGTTGGCGAGGGAATCGAGATCGGGCAGCGCCTGGTGTCGTGGCTGAGCGAGCAGTTCAGCGAGGATGGCAATGTCACAGTGCGCATCCCCGATTGGGTCCCACTCGCCGAGCCACTCGACGTCTATCGGGCGCAGTTCCTACGTAACGCCGCCGACCGGCTCGGCAGCGCCGGCACCGGTTTTCTCGGCTCGCTCGCGGCCGCGACCCAGGGAACGATCGGGTTCGGCCTCAACCTGTTCGTCTTCCTCTATGCGATGTTCTTTTTTCTGCAGTGGGGCACGGCAACCTTCGACTATATGCTCCGCTACCTTCCGCTGGACAGCGAGGACCGTCGCCGCGTGATCGATAACGGTCTTGCGGTGACCCGCGCAACGCTAAAGGGTGTGCTCGTCGTTGGCTTGATTCAGGCCGTTCTGATCGGCGTTGCATTGGTACTGCTCGGCGTCGACGGTGCGCTGTTCTGGGCCAGCCTCATCGTCCCGCTGGCCGCGATCCCCGGACTTGGCACGCCGCTCGTCTGGGGCCCGATCGCCGTCTATCTTCTCTTTCAGGATCGCTGGGAAGCGGCGATCGCGCTGGCCGTGTGGGGCGGCATTGTAGTCGGCCTGATCGACAACATCCTACGGCCCCGGCTCGTGGGTCAGGATGCGCGACTGCCGGATCTGTTGGTCCTGGTGAGCACGCTGGGGGGAATCGCCGCAATGGGTCCGATCGGAATCGTGATCGGCCCGCTTCTCGCCGGCATCCTCGTCACCTCGCTCCACCTCTATCGCGACGCTTTTTCGGCAGAATTGCCGCCAAAGGGCAAGAAGGGCGACTAACGGCAAACTTGCCCGCCCTGCCGCTACCGCCGGAAGACCCAGCGCGGTAGAACAGGCGGTGAGGAGAATCCAATGAGCAACGTCGACTACGCAACCATGGTGCTGCTGACCTACACGCCCGGCAGCGACGTCGAGGCGCGCGGCTACGACGACTGGCTGCGCGAGACCGACAATCCGTTCTTCAACACGATCCCGGGTATCGCGCACTACTCGAACTGGAAGGTGCTGGAAGGCGCCAACGCGCCCTTTACGCACTTCGACCTGCTCTGCATCGAAGGGCCGGAAGCTGTCGAGCAGGTCTGGTTCAACATGGAACTCGACAAGTTCCGCGACGGCTGGGTCGCGAAATGGGGCTACGGCGGCGACGCGCCCAGGTCGCCGGCCAACGGCTACGGACTCTTGATGCGCCGCGACCAGCCGACGTCACCCGTCTTCGGCCAGTACGCCGCGCTCGCCTTCGACCGCACGATGCCGAGCGGCGCGGTGTGGACGGCCGAAGCTGCGTTGCACAAGCACTGGGCTCTCGGCCCGGCGCCGGACGGCGAATGGCGTTTGCCGGTGGCGACCAGCCCGCTCGGGCATTCGTTCGGGCTGCGGTTCGGCGACAGCCGACCCTCATTGCCTGCCGCCCACGGCGACGCGCCGGCGCTGGTCGGTGAATGCATCGCGGCGCCGGACATGCCCTGGCGCAAGGGTTGAACGTCTAGAGCGGCACCTTGTTGGTGCCCTCGGCGATGCGGATGCAGGCCGCCTGCTGGCCGGCATCGCCGACTGGCGTGAGCGGCGGCAACACCCGCTTGCAGTCCTCTCGCACCAGCGGGCAACGTGTCTGGAACGGACAGCCCGGCGGCATGTCGATCGGGCTCGGGATCTCGCCCTTCAGCAGGTGGCGCTTCAGGGTAACCTTGGGATCGGCCGGCAGGTGCGCCGACAGCAGCGTCTGCGTATAGGGGTGCGACGGCGAATCGAACACCTTGTCCATCGGACCCGACTCGACGATGTGTCCGAGATAGAGCACCAGGATGTAGTCGCTGACCAGGCGCACGGTGCCCAGATCGTGCGAGATGAACAGCATCGCCGCGCCGCTCTTCTCGCGCAGTTCCTGCAGCAGCTCGAGGATGCCGGCACGTACCGACAGATCGAGCGAGCTCGTCGGTTCGTCGAGCACGATCAGCCCAGGATTGGTTGCGATGGCGCGCGCAATGCACACGCGCTGCAGCTGGCCGCCCGAGAGTTCTCCCGGAAACCGCGTCAGCAGCTGCGTCGACATGCGTACGCTGCGCGCGATCCCCTCGACACGATCCGAGCGTTCGCCAGCCGACATCTTCGAATGCAACAGCAGCGGCTCCTCGATCAGGCGCTTCACGCGCATGCGCGGATTGAGCGAACTCCATGGGTCCTGGAACACCATCTGAAGATCGGAGCGCAGATCCCGCACCGCGCGGCCCGACAGGGCGGCAATGTCCCGGTTGCGAAAGGTGACGGTGCCTTCGGTCGGCTTGAGCAGGCGCACCACCATGCGTCCGACCGTCGACTTGCCGGAGCCGGATTCGCCAACCATGCCCACTGTCTTGCCCGCGAACATCTCGAAGCCGACGCCGTTGACCGCGCGCACGATCTGGCCCGAACGCGGCGTCGTGAAGTGCTTGGTCAGCCCCTCCGCGCGCAGGATCGGCTCGTTCATAGCGCCCCCGCCGCGCGCACCGCATCGATGCGCGAACACAGCGCCTCGTGCCCGTCGTCGAGATCTTCCCACTTGGGCGGCTCGCCGCAGACGTCCTGGGCGAAGCTGCAACGGTCGACGTAGTGGCAGCCCTTGGGCAGGTCGAACAGATTGGGCGGCGCGCCGCCGCCCAGGATGGCGGCCTTGCCCTCGCGCAGCCGTTCGGGCGTCGAGGCGATAAGTGTGCGCGTATAGGGATGTGCCGGGTTCTCGAACACCGTTTCGACGTCGCCGGTCTCGACGATGCGGCCGGCGAACATCACGGCCATGCGGTCGCAATAGTGCGCGACGATGCCGAGGTCGTGGGTGATGATCATGGCCGCGACGTTGCGCGTTTCCACGAGCTCTCGCAGGAGATCGAGAATCTGCGCCTGCACCGTTACGTCGAGCCCGGTGGTCGGCTCGTCGGCGATGATCATCTTGGGCTCGTTCATCAGCGCCATCGCGATCAGGACGCGCTGCGCCATGCCGCCAGACAGCTCGTGCGGCCACGCCCGCATGCGTTGCTGCGGCGCCGGTATGCCGACGGCGGCGAGCATCTCCACGGCGCGCTGGCGCGCGGCCTCCTCGGACGTCCTGCGGTGCGCCATGTGCACCCGGACCAGCTGCTCGCCCACGCGGGTCAGTGGATCGAGCGACGAGCGCGGGTTCTGCACCACCATGGCGATCTCGCCGCCACGCAGCTTGTTGACCGCGGCGTCATCCAGGTTTCGGAGGTCCTTGCCGTCGAAGGTCAGATCGCCGTCGACGACGCGCGCCGGCGGTTTCAGCAGGCCGATGACCGAATAGGCGGTCAGCGACTTGCCCGCGCCGGTCTCGCCGACCAGGCCGAGCACTTCGCCGGGCGCCACGTCGAAGGACACGCCGTTTAGCGCGCGGGCGATCGTGATCTCGTTGTCGAGATTGCGCGAAATGAAATGGGTGTGGAGGTTACGGACTTGCAGCAACGTCACTTGCCGGCGCTCCTGCGCTTGGGATCAAGCAGGTCCTGCAGTCCGTCGCCGAACATGTTCAGACCCAGCACCATCAGGATCAGGGCGACGCCAGGGAAGATGCCGACCCACCACTGGCCGTTGACCATGAACTCGGCGCCCTGGCGGATCATCGCGCCCCATTCCGGCGTCGGCGGCTGGATGCCGATACCCAGGAAGGCGAGGGTCGCGCTGATGCGCACGGCCCAGGCGCCACGCACCGCCGTCTGCGCCATGGCGCCCGAGATTGCGTTGGGCAGCAGGTGGACGAAAAGGATGCGCCGGGTCGGGTTGCCGACGATGACCCCGGCTTCGACGAAGTTGCTCGATCGCAGCGCGAGAACCTCGGCGCGCACGACGCGCACGAAGATCGGCGCGTCGAGAATGCCGATCACCAGCACCACGTTCAGCAGCGACGGTCCCGCCGCCGCCACCACGGCCAGCGCCAGGATGATCGAGGGAAAGACGCGAAAGGCGTCGACGACACGCATGATGATCTCGTCGATATTGCCGCCCTTGTAGCCGGCATACAGACCGATCGGCACGCCGAGCGCGAGCGCGACGATGACTACCGGGATCGCAATGCCAAAAGCGAAACGCGAGCCGTAGATGACGCGCGACAGCACGTCCATGCCGTTGCCGTCGGTGCCGAACCAGTGCGCCGCCGACGGTCCTTGGAGAATCAGATCGGGGTTTGCCTGCACCGGGTCGTAGGGCATGACCAGCGGCGCGAACAGCGCCAGGAACCCGAAGAAGAGGATGATGCCGAAGCCGATCACCGATGTCGGACTGCGCTTGCTCAGTCCGACAATGCGGCCCCAGGCCTTGTCAATGGCGCTTTTGTTTTGCGCCGCGCTGCCGATCGCGAGATCCGCCATCTATTCCGCTCCCGCCCGCGGTTCCAGGACCAGAACCAGCAGGTCGACGATGATGAAGACAAGCAGGGAGAACAGCGCGAGGAACAGCACATAGCCCTGCACGGCGGCGAAGTCGCCGCGGATGATCGCGTTGAGCCCATATTGGCCGACGCCGCCCCAGGCGAAGACGTACTCGATCAGCGACACACTGCCGACGAGCCCGGTCAGTTCGGTGCCGATGAACGTGGTAACCGGGGTCGAGCTGTTCTTGAGCACGATGCGGCGGACCCGTTCCGTCGGCAGCCCCGAGGCTCGCGCGAAGCGCACGAAGTCGCTGCCGATCACCTCGAGAGCAATGGCGCGCGTATGTTTGACGATCGGCGCGGCCGAAATGATGGCGACCGAGATGACGGGCAGCACGAGTTGCGAGAAGGCCGACCCGGCCGCGTCAAAATTGCCGGTGAGCAGGCTGTCGATCAGGTAGCTGCCGGTGATCGTCGGCGGGGGCGAGATCAGCAGGCTGATGCGCCCGAGGCCGGGCGGTGCCCAACCCAGCAGGAAGAAGAAAACGAACAGCAGCAGCAGCCCGAGGAAATAGGTCGGGATGGAAAAGCCCAGCAGCGATACGCTGCGGCTGATGTGATCGAACAGCTTGTCGTGCCGGAATGCGGCGCGCAGCCCGATGGGCACACCGATCAGCGCGCCGATGGCGACGCCCCACAGCAGCAACTCAAGGGTGATCGGAATGCGTTCGAGAATGTCGTGCAGCACCGAACGGTTGCTGATCCACGAGCGGCCGATATCGCCCTGGAAGACGTTCTCGATATAGATGGCGAACTGGGTGAACAGCGGTTTGTCGAGACCGAGCTCATTGCGAATGATCTCGATCTCCTCGGTCGTCGCCGTCGGACCGGCGAGCAAACCCACCGGATCCTGGCCCCCGAGACGGACCAGCATGAACGTGAAGAAAAGGATGCCGAGCAGCAACGGCAGAGCGAGAACCAGCCGCCGCATCAGCATCGCGCGCAACGTCATGGCGCCATCACCTCACAAATGAGGACGAGAGCAGAGAAGCCCCGGACGAACGCCGGAGCTTCTCTTCGTCTCGGTTCCGCTTACTGGTAGCGGAGGTCGGACCAGCGCTCGTGCTCGTCCGGATAATACGTCCAGCCGGTGATCCGGGTGGACATGGCTTCCATGGTGTCGGGATAGACCGTCATGATCCACGGCGCGTCCTCGACCCAGATCTTCTGCGCCTCGTCCATCAGGGCGATACGCTTGTCGCGATCGAGTTCCTGACGAGCAGCATCTACGAGCCTGTCGAGTTCCGGGTTGTTGTAGGCCGCCCGGTTCGACACGCCCTTCGAATGCGCAATCAGGTACATCGTGTAGACCGGATCCAGAACGATCGGACCGTCTTCGAAGGTGAAGAACGGCATGTCCTGCACGGCGGGTGCGCCGCGCGAACGCATGTCCGAACCGGTGATCCGCTTCGGCGTCACCTTGAGGCCGACGCGGTTCAGCTGGTCGGCGACCTGGATCGCCATCGTCTCCTGCCACGGCGTGATGTCGGAGTAGAGGATTTCGACCTCGGCTCCTTCAGCCCCGGCTTCCGAAAGCAGCTTCTTGGCGCCGTCCGGATCGTAGTCGTAGGTGAAGTGCTTGTCGGTGTAGCCGTCGACGATCGGCGGCACGACCGACTTCGCCGTTGTGCCCGTGCCTTCGAACACGCCGCGCTTGATGGCGTCCTTGTCGACGGCCATGTTGAGCGCCCGGCGCACGCGCGCGTCGTTGAACGGCTCGAACTTCGGGTTCATGCGAAGGCTCGAGATCGAACGGCCGGTGACCGCCTCGACCTTGACGTTCGTAGCCCTCTGCAGCTGCACCGCCTGGCGGATGCTCGGACGGTCGATCCACTGCACCTGGCCCGACTTCAACAGCGTGACACGGCTCGCCTCGGAAGGCACCGCGCGCCATACGACGCGATCGAAGAACGGCTTGTCCCAATGGTAGTTCGGGTTGGCGACGAAGATCGCCTGCTCGCCGGCTCGAAGGCTCTCGAGCTTGTAGGCGCCGAAGCCCGCCGTGTTGGTCTCGATGTACTTCAGGCCCCACGGATCCTCGGAAGTCGCCTGCTCCTTCATCACCGTCGAATCGTAGATGCCCGGCACGTAGAGGGTGATCGCGTTCAGGAAGATCGCGCTCGGGGCTTCAAGGGTGAAATCGACTTCGTACTTCGACTTCGCAGTCACGCCGGTGACGTTCGACACGCGCGCGATGAAGTTGCCGGTACGCTTCTGGGCGAACGACTTGGCCCAACTCCACTCGACGTCGGCGGCGGTCAGCTCGTTGCCGTCCTGGCTCATGACGCCTTCACGCAGCTTCATGGTGACGGTCTTGCCGCCGTTGGACACGGTCCAGCTCTCGGCGTAGTGGCCTTCGACGCGGCTCGCGTCGAGAACCGGCTTGCCGTCCCGCATGATCTTCGGATAGCGGGTCAGACCTTCGTAGGTCTGGACCACGACGTGCTGGGTGAACGGGCGGAGCGCGTCCCCGTCGAACCCTTCCGGGGTACCCGGCGCCGCGATGACCAGCGTTTCCGCCGCCGCCGCGCCGCCCAGGAAGGCCGTCAGCGCCGCGGCGCCCGCTACTCCCATGAGTGATTTGCGCAAGTTCATTATTGATATCCTCCCTGAAGTTATTTGCTTGAACCTTTTAGCACTGCAGCCCCAAGGAATGAAGCGCCCGGAATCCGACGGTTTCAGCTGAATTCGCGGCGGTCCAGCGCGATCGGGTCCACACCTGCGCCGCGATGGCGCTGCCACACCCACAACCGCTTGAGACAGCGCGGCGCGTCGGGGTCGTCCTCGTAGCCCAGCCGCCCATGCAGGGTCGACCGGTTGTTGTTCACAAGAATGTCGCCGGGCGCCATGCGGCACTGGCGGACCAGCGCCGGGTCGGCGAGCAGTTCGTCCAGCAGGTCCAGCGCCTCGGTCTGCGCGGCACTCAGCGGCGTCCCGGCCAGTTCCATGCCGGGTTCGATCATCACCCGGGCGTAGTGCACGCACAGCACGCCGTCCTCCACCGAGAAGATCGGCTTGACGATGGTGGCGGGCCCCGCCGGCCAGGTGTGCAGCTTGGGCGGCAGGAAGTGGTAGGGCTGGTAAAGCAGCGGCAGGAGACCCGGCCGCCGCGCCGCATAGGCGGCGTGCAGCGCATAGGCCGAGATCAGCGTCGACTCGCCGCCCTCGCGCGCCTGGCGGTAGCAGGCCAGCATGACGTAGTCGGGCGAGCGCGGCTCGAGGCAGCCGTTGTCGGTATGCGGCTTGGACAGTTGCTTCGTCGCGCCGATGCGGATCGGATCGTCGTAGGCACCGCGATGGTCTGACACTGTGAAAACGCGGCGGTCGGCCTTGAGCCCCTGGCGGATCGGCTTGCCGAGATAGTTGGCGACGCCCCAGGCCGCGATCGACGCGTCGTCCTCGGCCAGCGCGTCGAGCCCGAGCCCGCGGATCAGCGCGAAGCCCGGTCCGCCGTCGAGCCGCGCATGCACGTCCGGCACGATGTCGCCCAGCGCCGGCAGGCGCAGGTCTTCCTGCTCCACCGTGTCGAGATCGAGCCCCTGGCGATGGATCGCGGCCAGCGCCTCGGCAATCTGCCCCCGTGCGGCATCGGGCGCGGCGACGACATAGTCAGCCTCGGCAATCTCGCCCGCGGCGCGGGCCCAGCCCGCCGGCGGCACGCCGTCGAAGATCTGCGGCGCCGGATGGGCCGCGGGATCGAAATTCGTCTGCAGCAGCGTCATGGACGATTGAATGCGACGGAACGCCGCCGATGTCCAGACCCCGGCGACCGGCGGCGCACCAGCCCATTGTCCGCCGCCGCGGCATCGGCGATGGTCGCCCCCATGACCGCCCCCCGCGACGCCCTGAAAAACCTGTGGGCCGCCGCCGGACTCGCGGACACCGCCCTAGACGCGGTGGCGTTGACCGGCGCGGACCCCGTCCTGCCGTCGTCCTTCGCCCTCGGCGCGAAGAACAACAACAACACCAACAGCGACGAC
>JAYOEZ010000014.1:0-49441 GCA_038116985.1 Alphaproteobacteria bacterium
TCGGCTGGCCGACCAGCAGCAGGTCCGGGTTCTGGTCCATCTCGCGCACGAGCACGATCTTCTGCTGGTTGCCGCCGGAGAACGACGAGGTGCGCAGCAGCGGATTGGACGGGCGCACGTCGAAGCGCTCCATCTTCTCTGCGACGTCCTCCAGGATGGCGCCCTGCTTCATCAGGATGGGGCCGGTGTACTTCGGATCGTAGTGATGTCCGAGGATGGAACATTCGTTGGCGAGGAACGACACAACCAGCCCCATGCGCTGGCGGTCCTCTGGCACATGTCCCATGCCGAGTTCGCGCATGCGTCGGGCGTCGCGCATCTGGTTTGCTGTGATGTCCTCGCCCTTGAAGCGGATCAACCCCTCTTCGATGGGCCGTATGCCGGCCAGCGCTTCCAGCAACTCCGACTGCCCGTTGCCCGCCACGCCCGCGATACCGACGATTTCTCCGGCGCGCACGTCGAAGGACACGCTCTTCACCCGCTGCACGCCCTGGCCGTCGCGCACCGACAGGTTTTGCACCGACAATACCGTGTCGCCCGGCGTTGCCGCCTCCTTGTCGACTCGCAACAGAACCGAGCGACCGACCATCAGTTCGGCGAGTTGCTCGCGCGAGGTTTCCTGGGTCTTCACGTTGGCGACCACTTCGCCTTGGCGCATCACGGTGACGTTGTCGGTCAGCGCCATGATCTCGCGCAGTTTGTGCGTGATCAGGATGATCGTCTTGCCTTGGTCGCGTAGCGCGCGAAGGATGTCGAATAACTGGTCGACTTCCTGCGGCGTCAGCACGCCGGTGGGCTCGTCGAGAATGAGAATGTCGGCGCCGCGATACAGCGCCTTCAGGATCTCCACGCGCTGGCGAAGGCCGACGGGAAGGTCTTCGACGATCGCGTCGGGGTTGACCTCAAGCGCGTAATCGCGTTCCAGCCGCTCAAGTTCGGCGCGCGCGTGTGCCAGGCTCGGCTTGAGCAGGCGCCCCGACTCGACGCCCAGCACGACGTTCTCTAGCACCGTGAACGGCTCCACCAGCATGAAGTGCTGGTGCACCATGCCGATACCCTGGGCGAGCGCGTTTTGAGGACCCGTGATCTTGACCGGCGTGCCGTCGACGAGGATTTCGCCTGCGTCGGCCTGGTAGTAGCCGTAGACGATGCTCAACAGCGTCGACTTGCCCGCGCCGTTCTCGCCGATGATTCCGTGGATGGTGCCCTTGGGCACGGCGAACGAAATGTTGTTGTTCGCATGGACAGGACCGAACCACTTGTCGATCCCGCGCAATTCAAGGGCCGGCGGCCGTGCGTCGAACGACGGGGCGGCGTCCGTTTCCGTCGTGGTCACCAGACGTACTCCACCGTTCGACGAACCGCCGCCGGCCCTGAACTGCTAGGTCAGGCTGGATCTCAGCTGCCCTTGTAGCCCTCGACCTTGATCTTGCCCGAGATGATGTCCTGGCGGGCCTGATCGATCTTGGCCTCCATCTCCGGGGTGATCAGGCCGCGATTGTGCTCGTCGAGCGCCCAGCCGACGCCTTCTTCGGCAACGCCGAGCGACTGAATGCCGGCGGTGAATTTGCCGTTCTTGGCGTCCATGAACGCGTCGTGCACCGCCACGTCGACCCGCTTCAGCATCGAGGTCAGCATCGTGCCCGGATGCAGATAGTTCTGGTTCGAATCGACCCCGATGGCGAGCTTGCCCTCGTCCTTGGCGGCCTGGTAGACGCCGACGCCGGTGCCGCCCGCAGCAGCGTAGATCACGTCTGCGCCGCGGCCGAACTGGCTGCGTGCGAGCTCTGCGCCCTTGCCCGGGTCGTTCCAGGCGGCCGGCGTCGTGCCGGTCATGTTCTGGAATACCTCGATGTTCGGGTTCACGTACTTGGCGCCTTCGACGTAACCGGCCGCGAAGTTGCGGATCAGCGGGATGTCCATGCCGCCGACGAAACCGACCTTGCCGGTCTTGGAGGCCATGGCGGCGGCCATGCCGACGAGGAACGAGCCTTCATGCTCCTTGAACACCACCGAGCGAACGTTCGGCAGGTCGACGACCATGTCGATGATCGCGAAGTTCGTGTCCGGGAATTCTTCGGCGACCTTCTTGATCGCGTCAGCCTGCGCGAAGCCGATGCCGACGACGATGTTGGCGCCGCGGCGCGCCATGTTGCGGATCGCCTGCTCGCGCTGCGCCGGGGCCGTGACCTCGAACTCGCGATAGGTGATGCCCGTCGAGTCCTTGAAGCGTTCGGCGCCGTCGAAGGCGGCTTGGTTGAACGACTTGTCGAACTTGCCGCCCATGTCGAAGACGACGGCCGGCGAAAAGTCCGCTGCGTTGGCCGTGGTCACGGCCGCGACGAGGCCGGCGGCTGCCAGCCCAGAGATCAATAGGCGTTTCATGAAAAACGACCTCCTTACCTTATGTGTTTCCGGCCCACCTTAACGGACCGGTCAGACCCCAAACAGACTCTTTCGGGAGTTATCCACACCCGAACGCAACCGTGTTGACCCTGCGAAAACTAGGCGAACCCGCGTAGCGGCATGTCCGGGCCGCGCCGCAACCAGTTGGTTTCCGGATAGGCACAGGCCCCGTCGATGATGTGCAGGGCATAGGCGTGCCGCGACGATTCCGAGCGATTCGGCGCGCTGCCGTGGGGCAGGTTGCCGTGTAACAAGACGAGGGTCCCTCGGGGAACCTCTAGCGGCACGAAATTCTCGGCGTCCCACGGCGTTCTGTCATGGATGTCGTACCAGACCTGATCGTCGGCCTCGCGCTTCATGTGCAGCTTCACGCCCTGCCGATGACCGCCCGGCCAGGCCCACAGGCAGCCGTTGTCCTTGGTGGCGTCTTCCATCGCCCACCACAGGCCGATGACGCTCGACGGTTCGGTATAGAGATACGTCGCGTCCTGATGATAGGTGACCTCGCCGCCGATACGCGGCTGCTTGAAGATGTACATGCTCTGCAGCGCCTTGGGGTCGCGCAGCGGCAGCTTGTGCACGAGATCGCACACCGCATCGCTGCGCGAGAACGAATCGAACACGTCGTCGAGGTCGTGCAGCGCATGGCCGATCTTGTTGATCGACAACTCGATCGGTTGGCGCAGGTCGCCGTTTTCGTCGACGGCTTCTTCCTCGAGGAAGCAACGCATCTTGTCGCCCGAATTCAGAAAGTAGTCGGCGCTGTTCACCGAACCTTCGTGCGCAAGGAACACTGGTGCCTCGCGATGATCGAAGGCGGCCGCGATGTCGTTGGCGCGCTCGACCAGCCCGTCGCAAGCTGCCGCGTCGGCGAACCGCTCGAGCACGAGATAGCCGTCGCGCTCGAACCGGTCGATATGGTCTTGCGTGATATTCATCGGAACGCCGGTTCGTCGAAGGAGCGGAGCTTGCGCGAGTGGAGCTGCTGGATGCCGCCTTCGCGCAGAATGCGGACGGCTTCCAGCCCAATCTCTAGGTGCTGGCTGATACGCTCGCGATAGACGACGTTGGCCATGCCGCGCAGCTTGATCTCGCCGTGGATCGGCTTGTCGGAAACGACCAGCAGCGTGCCGTAGGGCACCCGGAAGCGGAAGCCGTTGCCGGCGATCGTCGCGGACTCCATGTCGACCGCGATGGTGCGCGCCTGGCTCAGGCGCTGGAACAGCTCGTCGAAGCGAAGCTCCCAGTTGCGGTTGTCGGTCGTCGCCACCGTGCCGGTGCGCATGCTGGTCTTGAGGTCGTGCCCTCGCAAGCCGGTGACGTTCGACACCGCGTCCTGCAAGGCTACCTGGACTTCGGCGATCGGCGGCACCGGCACCCAGTGCGGCAGGTCCTGGTCGAGCACGTGGTCCTCGCGCACATAGGCATGGGCCAGCACGTAGTCGCCGAGCCGCTGGGTGCGCCGCAGCCCCGCGCAGTGACCCAGCATCAGCCAGGCGTGGGGCCGTAGCACCGCGACGTGGTCGGTGATCGTCTTGGCGTTCGACGGCCCGACGCCGATGTTGATCAGCGTGATTCCGCGCCGGTCGCCGCGCGTCAGGTGATAGGCCGGCATCTGTGGCAGGCTCTTGAGCGGTTCACCGCTCGCCGGCTGATCGGTCAGGCGCGCGTTAGACGTAATCACCCCGCCGGGTTCGACGAACATCTCGTACTCGTCGCCCTCGGCGACCTCCTTCTTGGCGTACTCGATGAACTCGTCCACGTAGCGTTGGTAGTTGGTGAAGAACACAAAGCGCTGGAAATGCTCGGCCTCGGTCGCGGTGTAGTGCGCCAGCCGGTGCAACGAGAAGTCGACGCGCTCGGCGGTGAACAGCGCCAGCGGAAACGGCTGTCCCGGCGGCGTGACGTGGGTGTTGTTGGCGATGGCGTCGTCGATGCGCGACAGGTCGGGCAGCAGGAAGTCGCGCTGCAACGCGTGGATCTGCGAGCGCCGCACGCCCGCCGTCGCTTCCTCGACGACGAAGGGCAGGGGGATGCGACGGTCGCTCAGCCCGACGAGCACCGGCTTCTGATGGTTCGCGATGAGATGGCCGATCTGCGAGTCGTAATAGTCGCCGAACAGGTCGGGTCGCGTCACCGTGGTGCCGTAGTTGCCCGGATCGAACAGCGCGCCATAGGCGAGTTGCGCGTCGGTCTGCATGTCGTCGGGCCCGATGCTGATCCCGACATAGGGATAGCAGGCGCGCGCCAGCGCCTCGGCGTCGGGCGTTTCGCCCGCGGCCGCGCGTTCGAACTGCGCCTCGATGATCGCGGTGGATCGCGCGTAGATCTCGGCGATGCGGGCGCAGGCCGCGGCCGCGTCGTCAAAGGCTTCCACTTCGCTGACGGCGCCGTGTCCCTCGGCCCGCACAGCGGGGTCGCCGAACGTCCTCATCTCATTCATCGCTGCATTCTAGGCTAAAGTGGCGCGACCGACAGGGAGGAGAAACATGGCCGAGCGGATTTGGGATCAGTTTCTGACGGCGCGCGACCGCGAGGTTTTCGCTGCGTCAGGCTACGGCACGCGGGCCGGATTCGGCGAACGCCCGGCGCTCCTGGTCATCGACGTGAACTACAATTTCGTCGGCGACAAGCCTGAGCCGATCCTCGACTCGATCAAACGCTGGCCCAATTCCTGCGGCGAAGAGGGCTGGGACGCCATCCCGCGCATCCGCAACCTGATCGACACGGCCCGCGCCAAGGGCGTGCCCGTCATCTACACCACCGGCGACGTGCGCGCCGACCGCTGGGACCGCGGCAGCTGGGCGTGGAAGAACAGTCGCACCAGCAAGAAGGGCCCGGCGCCCACGACCACCAACCTCGATCCGAACGGCATCCTGCCGGAGATCGAGCCCGCGGCGAGCGACATCGTCATCAGGAAGCTCAAGCCGAGCGGCTTCTACGGCACCAACCTCGAATCCTTCCTGACGCTTCTGAAAGCGGATTCGGTGATCATCGTCGGCACCACGACGTCGGGCTGCGTGCGCGCCACCGCCATCGACGCCTTCAGCGCCAACTACCGCGTCACCGTCGTCGAGGACGGCTGCTTCGACCGCTCCCAGGCCTCGCACGCCATCAACCTGTGCGACATGAATGCGAAATATGCGGATGTCGTGCCCACCGAAGAAGTCGCGGCCTACATCGAGGCGTTGCCCGATGACCTGTTCGATCTGCCGAGCGGCGAAGGCTAGGACCTAAAGCGAGTCCCCACCGATCTTCAGAAAGTCGTAGCGGCTGCCCGACTTGACGGTGAAATCCATCGTCTCGCCGTCGCGCAGCACCTTGACCGGTACGTCGGTGCCCGAACCGCCCAGGCCCCACATGGTCCGGTAGAGTTCTTCCTGGGTACTGATGCGCTCTTCGCCGACGCCGATGATCATGTCGCCGGGCTTGAGCCCGGCGCGCGCCGCAGGGCCGTTGGCCCACATCGAGGTGATGACCACGACGTTGCGCAGTTCCTGGCTGAAAATGCCGAGCCACGGCCGGTCGCTGCCGGCGCCGCGGCCCTCGGTCAGCATGTCGGCCAGGACCGGTTTCAGCAGATCGATCGGCACGAACATGTTGCCGGGCAGCGTCGTGCGACCCGAGCGGGCGTCGCGCACGAACAACGAGCCGACGCCGACCAGTTCGCCCCGCTCGTTGACCAGCGCGGCACCGCCCCAGTCCTCGTGCGGCGGCGAGGTGAAGATCGCGTCGTCCACCATGTACTCCCAGAAGCCGGTGAACACGCGCCGGTCGACCACGATCGCGCCGAGTACGCTCTGCGCGCCGCCCGAGCCGACCACCAAGACGCGGTCGCGCTGGGCGAGTTTCGCCGAGGTACCGATGCGCAGCGGCTTGAGGCCGGTCGATTCCAGCGCCCGCACCAGCCCGAAGCCGGTGTCGTAGTCGTAGGCGACGAACTCGGCGCCGAAGGCGCGGCCGTCGTTCGTCGTGAGACTGATCTCCTGCGCTTCGAGAATCAGGTAGCCGATGGTCAGGATCAGTCCGTCGTCGTCGATCAGGATGCCGTGGCCCGCGCGCCGGGTGCCGAGCCCCTGGGCCGTCGCGGCGTCGCGCGGGATCCGCGCTTCGAGCCGCACCACCGCATCGAGAATGTCGGCGGAGGAGCCTTGCGCGACCGACGTTGTCGGGGCGGTTAGCGCCAGCGGCGCCGTCAGGAAGAACGCGGCGAGAGCGGCTGCTGCGAAACGCCGGGTGGTTCGGATCATCGTCGGCCTCGTGCTGGTGCGGGCGTCAATCCTAAGTCGGGTGTGGGTGGGCGAACCATCACGCGGCGATGCGCGGCCCACAAGTTGTTGTGATAGCCTGCGCCTCACCAAACAAAAGAACAAGGGGAGGAGGCCATGGCGGCTACCATCAAGCGGCGATTTCTTTCGGTCGGTGGACGCGCGGTGCACTACCGCCGGGCGGGCAGCGGGCCGCCGGTCGTCCTGATCCACGCCTCGCCGTCCTCCTCGCGTTCGATGATCCCGTTGATGGACGCGCTGTCGGGCAGTCATACGGTCTTTGCTTTCGATTCGCCGGGCTTCGGCGAAACCGATCCGCTGACCAGCGCCACGGTGAACGTGCAGAAGATGGCGGCGGCCTACGCCGACGCGATCAAGGCATTGAAGATGCCGAAATGCGCGCTCTACGGCACCCATACGGGCGCCTGCATCGCGCTCGAACTCGCGCGCCGCAACCCGAAGCAGTTCACCGGCGTCGTACTCGACGGTGTACCGATCTTCACGCCGGCCGAGACCCGCGACATCCTACGCAACTACCTGCCGCCGTTCCGTGCCTTGTGGGACGGCAGCCACCTGCCGGGCCACTGGTCGCGGATGCGCGACCAGACGCTTTGGTTCCCCTGGTACAAGCGCAGCGCCGCTGCGCGCAGCGACCGAGCGTTCCCCGCGCCCGAAGTGCTGCACGGTTCGATCATGGATTTCTTCCGCTCCGGCGACGCGTACCGCAAGGGCTACGGCGCGGCCTTCACCTACGACGTCCGGGCGGCCGCACGCGACCTTTCCATCCCTGCGACCTACATGGCGCGCGATGACGACATGCTCTATCCCCACCTCGACCTGCTGCCCAAGCTGCGCAAGAACCAGGTGATAGAGCGCCATGGCCGCGACAACTACATCCCGGCCCAGGTGCGCGCGCTCAAGCGTTACGTGCGCAAGGTGAAGGCGCCGGACGATCCGCCGCTTGCGCCCATCGCGGGCCGGGTCAATCGCCGCTACGTCGATCTGCCCAGGGGCCAGGTGCTGGTGCGCTCGGCAGGGGAGGCGCACAAGGGCCGCCCGCTGGTGCTGATCCATGACGGCCGCTGGTCCTCGCAGATGTTCGAACCGCTGATGATGGCGCTGGCGCGCAGGCGGCCGGTCTACGCAATGGATCTGCCCGGCAACGGCGATTCGGACGCGCCCGGCAAGTCGCGCCCCGGCGTCAAGGACTTCGCCGGCGATGCCGCCGCCGCGGTCGCCAAGCTCGGCATCCGCAAGTACGATCTCTACGGCAAGCAGTCGGGCGGATCGGTCGCCGCCGAGATGGCCGTCCTCTATCCCTCGCGCGTGAACAAGCTGATCGTCGACGGCGCGATGCTGTTCTCACAAGCCGAGCGCAAGCGGCTGGCCGCGAACTACACGCCACCCATCACCGTGGACTGGGACGGCGCGTATCTCTTCACGACCTGGCTGATGCTGCGCGACGAGCTTGTGTTCTGGCCGTGGTATGCGCGCGACAACAAGAACGCACGGGCGGTCGACGCCAACTTCAAGCCGGACTGGCTGCATGCGCGCGTCGTCGAGGTGCTCAAGAGCAAGGACACCTATCACCTGCTGAACGAGGCCGCACTGAAGCACGACGTCGGGCGCACGCTGGGCCGCGTCAAGGCGCCGGTCACCGTCGTCTGCCAAGGCGACGATCCTGTCGCGCGCTACACCGCGAAGGCCGCCCGCCTTGCGGCGAAGGGCGACATGGCAGAGATGCCGGCGACCCCGGCCGCGCAGGCTGCCGCGCTCAACGCAATCCTCGGTTCCTGAGGCGCGCCCGGAGGTAGGCCATGACCATCGAAGTGCACAAGGTCCACGACGCGCTCAGCGCCGAGATCAAGGGTGTCGACCTGTCGCAGGATCTGGACGACGAAACCTTCGCGGCGATCCACCGTGCCCATCTCGACCACGGTGTCCTGTTGTTCCGCGACCAGGACCTGACGCCCGAGCAGCACAAGGCGTTCTCCCTCAGGTTCGGCCCGCCGGAGATTCACGTCGTGTCGTGGTACCGCCTGCCGGGCCACCCCGAGATCATCGTCGTCTCCAACAAGAAGGACGAAGACGGCAAACCGCTCGGCCTCGAGGACGCCGGCCGCTACTGGCACTCCGACATGTCCTACCTGCCCGAACCGGCGCTGGGTTCGATCCTCTACGCCCGCGAGGTCCCGCCGACCGGCGGCAACACGCTGTTCGCCGGCATGCACGCCGCCTTCGATGCGCTGTCTGACGATCGCAAGGAACAATTGGCGAAGATGCGCGCCATCCACCACTTCGGCAGCCGCTGGTACCGCGAGAAGGACAAGGCCGGCATCCGTCCGAAGATGACCAAGGAAGAAGAAGACAAGACCCCGCCGGTCGATCACCCGCTCATCCGCACCCACCCCGAGAACGGCCGCAAGTCGATCTACGCCGGCGGTTTCTGCATGGGCGTCGTCGGCATGGAACAGGACGACGCGCTGGAGTTCCTGGACGAGCTCGAGGAATTCATGACCCAGCCGCAGTTCGTCTACACCCACGAATGGCGCGTCGGCGACGTCGTCTTCTGGGACAACCGCTGCACCATGCACCACGCCCAGCCCTACGACGCCAAGGCGCACACCCGGCACATGCACCGCACGACGATCAAGGGCGACGTGCCGGTTTAGGTCACAGCCACCGCCGCACCCGCGCCTTGTAGTTCAGGTAGTCCTCGCCGAACTTGCCCTCTAGGTAGCGCTCCTCGCGGGCGATGACGCCGTAGCGCATCACCAGCAGCAGCGGCGCGAGCACGATCAGCGCCCAGCCGCTGTTCGTCGCGAACGCGAGCGCCACGTAGAACAGCGTCAGCCCGACATAGATCGGGTTGCGCGAGAAGCGGTAGGGACCCGAAGTCACCACCAGCGTGCTCGGCTTGTGCGTCTGCACGTTGGTGCCGCTGCGGCGGAACAGCGAAGTTCCGGCGCCGGCAAGCCCGAGCCCGGCGACGCCGGCGGCCGCGACGACAATCCAGCGTGCGCCTGCCACGTCGAGCGGCAGCGGCAGCACGCGTTCCAGAAGAAGCCCGATCACCAGCGCGCCGAGATAAAGCAACGGCGGCCTCATGATCACGCCGGGGTTGTCGGTTGCGTCATGGGCAGGGTTTGCGGCGGGTCTCGGGTCGGGGGCAGGGGTCTCGTCAGTCATCAGTCCCTCCTAGCTGGAACCCTTGATAAATATATCGCCCGATATATTTATCAAGGGTTGCTCACGCTGCGGCATGACGCTCACTGGGAGCGGTTTTTTGGGGCGCGTGGAAGTGACCGTAGGGAAGATGCGGCGCGTGAGGGCGACTAGTCCGCCGCGTACTCCACCAAGTCATAGTCCGAGTCGACCAGATCCCAGCGCACTTTGACCGGCAGGAGGTCCGGTCCGTGGTGCCACAGTTCGATGGGCGGGAACTCGGTGAAGTGCCAGCGGAAGTGTCGGCAGGCGAAGGTGCCGGCGTCGACGGTGACCTCTTCCTCCCCGATGAATTCGAACACGCCGTCGCGCGCGGCCATGATCGGGCCCGATGCGCCGTTGGGCAGGGGCGAGGTCGAGACCATTCGGAACGTCTGCGTCTTGGGACCGGCGGGATCGAAGTGCGCGGGCTTCATCGCATCGCCGCTGACGGGATGACCGCCGACGATGTGTACCGGCGTGTCGAAGGTCATCTCCTGGCGCATACGGCCTGCGGTCTCGGTCCACGACTCGCAGACGGCGCGGTTCCCTTCGATCTGGAACCAGCAGGCGCCCTCGAACTTGCCGTTCACGCTGAGCCGGACATAGGCGTCGACCGGGAACCAGTCCTTGTCCACGGTCCAGGTCATGTCACGCAGGACCGAATCGTCTTCCATCTCGCACAGGGCCCGGATGGTGCGGGTGCCGTTGGGCTGGACGGTGATGGTGAACCACTCGCGCCCGGTTTCCCCGCGGGTGTCGTGGCGGTAGGCGAGTTTGCCGCGGATGGTCCGGTGCTGCATGGCGCGTACACTAGACGAACAGGTCTGGCGGCGGCAGCGTGGACCGGGAATATTGCGCCTATGGTGGCGTTTACCTCTCATGGACGGCGATCTCGTCACCGTCCTGAAATGTTAAGAATGCTCTTTAGTCCATTGTTTTTATTGAATTAGGTAGGGCGCCTTGCAGGAAAAGGATCGGCTGATCATTGAGCAGATTCCGCGTCTGCGGCGCTATGCGCGCGCCCTGACCGGGAATGCCAATGCCGCTGACGATCTGGTTCAGGACTGCCTCGAACGGGCCTGGAGCAAGTTCCACCTATGGCGCACCGGCACCAACATGCGCGCCTGGATGTTCACCATCATGCACAACATCCACGTCAATCAGGTGCGCAAGACCGGCAGCCGGCCGCGGCTTGTGTCGCTCGCCGACTGGACCGACGACAAGGGCAGCAAGCCGTCGCAGGAAAAGCGCGTCGAGGTGCGCAACGTCGAGACGGCGCTGACCAAACTGCCCGAGGAGCAGCGCGCGGTCGTGCTGCTCGTCGGTCTCGAGGAACTGAGCTACCAGGAGGTGGCCAGGGTTCTCGATATCCCCATCGGCACCGTGATGTCGCGGTTGTCGCGGGGCAGAGAAAAACTGCGGCAGTTGCTCGCAGAGGGGGGTGTGGCCCAACAGGATGCGGTGACAGAAACATGACCAGGAACCCCATCACCGACAACGACTTGCACGCCTACGCCGACGGGCTGCTCGACGCGTCGCGTCGCGCCGAAGTCGAAGCGCATCTCGCCGCCAACGAGGCGGCGGCGCAAACCGTGCGCGAAATTCGCAAGCTCAATCGGCAACTCCACGAGTCGTTCGACGACGTGCTCAACGAGCCGTTGCCGCATGCGATCATTCGCGGTGCGCGCACCTCGTTCGTGCAGACCATGACGCGGATCGCCGCGGCGCTGGTGCTCATCGTCGCCGGCGCGGCCGGGGGCTGGGGTCTCAACGACTATGTCGCCTCGCGCGAAGACCCGATGGCCGCGGCCTTCCCGGAGCGCGCCGGCATCGTGCACGCCATCTACTCGCGCGAACGTCGCCACGCGGTCGAGGTCGACGCCGGGGAGAAGCCGCACCTCGTTGCCTGGCTGACCAACCGTTTGGGCACACAGGTCGTTATTCCCGATCTGACAGAAGCCGGCTTCCAGTTCGTCGGCGGTCGTCTGTTGCCGGGCGAGACCAGGCCCGCCGCGCACTTCCTCTATGAAGACGTTGAGGGCCGTCGCATCACGCTCTACCAGCGGCACGGCGACACGGGTGGCGGCAACAAGCGCTTCGCGTTCGCTTCCGAGAACGGCGTCGGCGTCTACTACTGGATCTACGGCGAGCACGGTTATGCGATTGCGGGCGAGGTGGAGCGCGAGGAACTGCTCGAGGTCTCCAAGCTCGTTTATCAGCAGATCGAACCCTGACGCGGTTGTGTTTCGCAGCGCACCGTTCTATTAGGGCGCGGTGCTGTTCTGGCTATCCAAGACCTTCTGGATCGTCGTCGCGCCGGCCAACCTCGCGCTGATCGCCGGACTGCTCGGAACCGTGTTGCTGTGGACGCGCTGGGCGCGCTGGGGCCGCCGTCTCGTCGGCATCGGCATCGTCGTCCTCGTCGTCCTCGCGGTCTTCCCGGTCGGAGCGTGGCTCGGCACGCCGCTGGAGACTCGATTTCCGGTGGCAGAACCGCTGCCGGCGCGCATCGACGGCATCGTGCTGCTGGGCGGCGCGGAAACCGTCAGCCAGACCCAGGCCCGCGGAATTGTCGCGGTAAATCAGGCCGCCGACCGGCTCATCGCCTTCGCCGATCTTGCCCGGCGTTACCCAAACGCGCGTCTTGCCTACACAGGCGGCAGCGGATCGCTCAATCCGTCCAGGATGAAGGAAGCGGACGTCGCCCGGATGGCGCTTGAGCGCATGGGAGTAGATGTAGCGCGCGTCGTGTTCGAGCGCGACTCGCGCAACACTTTCGAGAACGCGCAATACCTAAAGTCGGTGATCGACCCGGCGCCCGGCGAAACCTGGGTGCTGATCACGACTGCGCTCTATATGCCGCGCGCCGTCGGCGCATTTCGCAAGGCGAATTGGCCGGTGGTGCCGTACCCGGTCGACCATTCCTACGGCACCGTCGTGCCCGGACTGGCGTTGGGCTGGGACCTCGCGGGCCGCTCGTCTTCTGCGCAACGCGCGATGCGCGAATGGATCGGCCTGGTCGTGTATAGGATTCTTGGGAGAACAACAGCCGTGTTTCCGGGCACGGCATAGGAAAGGAGTTGCAGGTGCGGCGATCAGGATGGGTAGCGGGTCTTCTTGCGTGTTTCCTCACGACGAGTGCCTGGGCGGCCGACGACAAGCCCGAGGTCGTCTTCGACATGGCCAAGTGGCAGGTCTGGCTCGACGGCGTGCGCGAGGAGGCGCGCGGCCGCGGCATCGACGAACCGATCCTCGATCAGGCGCTCAGCGGCATCGAGCCGATCAAGCGCGTCATCGAACTCGACCGCCGGCAACCCGAATTCACGCTGACCTTCCAGCAGTACATTGATCGCGTCGTGCCGGCCTCGCGCGTGCAAAAGGGCCGCGCCGTGTTTGCCGAAAACCGGGCGATCCTGGAGGAAGTCGGGGCCAAGATCGGCGTGCAGCCGCGTTTCATCGTCGCATTGTGGGGAATCGAGACCGATTTCGGCCGCGTGACCGGCGGCTTTAACGTGATCAACGCCCTGGCAACGCTCGCCTTCGACGGCCGCCGCAGCACCTACTTCCGCAAGCAGTTGTTCGACGCTCTGCACATCCTCGACGAACGTCACATCGCGCCCCAGGACATGATGGGGTCGTGGGCCGGTGCCATGGGCCAGGCGCAGTTCATGCCCTCCAGCTTCGTCAACTTCGCGATCGACTACGACGGCGACGGTCGACGCGATATCTGGACAACGCGCGCCGACGTGTTCGGCTCGGCCGCCAACTACCTGAAGCGTGTCGGCTGGCAGGACGACCAGACCTGGGGCAGGGAGGTGCGCCTTCCGAACGGCTTCGACTCGGCGCTCGCCGACAAGGACGTGCTCAAGCCGACCGGCGAGTGGCAGGCGCTCGGCGTGCGCCGCATCGACGGCGGCGATCTGCCGGCACGGCAACTACGCGCCCAGATCGTGCTGCCCGACGGTCCCGGCGGTCGCTCTTTCATGGTCTACGACAACTACCGCGCGACCCTGCGCTGGAACCGTTCACACTACTTTGCGCTTGCTGTCGGCTTGCTCTCGGACCGGATAGCGGGTAACTAAAAGCCCCATATCCTGAGGCCGACGGATTGGGAAACACAAGATGATGGGGTGGGCACGCGCCGCGCGGCGCGGGCTGGTCATTCTCACCGCGCTCACGCTGGGGGCTTGTGCCCAGACCCAGCTCGCCATCCATGCGATCAAGGAAGTCCAGGGCGCCGTCACCTCGGGAGATGAGGTCGCCGGCATCGCGCCCAATGGCGTGCCCATCGGCCCCGGTGGCGTCTACAAGGTCGGCAGTCCCTACGTCATCAAGGGGGTCCGCTACGTTCCCGAGGTCGAGCCCGACTACGACGAAACCGGCATCGCTTCGTGGTACGGCCCGGGTTTCCACAAGAAGCTCACCGCCAACGGCGAAACCTACGATCAGAATGATCTGACCGCGGCGCACCGCACGCTGCCTTTGCCCACCTACGTGCGGGTCACCAACCTGGAGAACGGCCGTGCCATCGTCCTCCGGGTCAACGATCGCGGTCCCTTCGCCCACGGGCGCATCATCGACGTGTCGCGGCGCGGCGCCCAGTTGCTCGGCTTCGAGCGGCAAGGCACGGCGCGGGTTCGTGTGCGGGTGATCGATTCGGTGGATGCCGGCTTCGTTGCCGCCAAACCGGAAACGACGCAGGAAGAACGAGACGCGGTCGCGGCCATCCCTGTGCGGCCGGTCGAATCCGCGACGCTCGAACCGCCGCCCGGGGTGCGCGAAGCGCCCGCGTTGCCGGTCTCCAACGAGCCGCCGCCGCAGGTCGCGCTCGAGGCGGTCGGCCCGACCGACATTTACGTGCAGGCTGGATCGTTCACGCTCTACGACAACGCCAACCGGCTCGCCGCACGCCTGATCTCGTTCGGCGAAGTCCAGATTCAGTCGGCCATCGTGGGCGAGAACGAGTTTTTCCGGGTGCGCGTTGGTCCGTTCGCCGCGGTCGAAAACGCTGACGTCGTGCTCGAAAACATGATCGCCTCCGGTTTTCCGGAAGCGCGCATCGTCGTCGGCCCGCGCTGAGCGCGATGTCATCAATTCGGCCCATTTGTGTTTATGGTGAGGCTACCCCAAGCCAAACGGAGGTCTGACGTTCCCGTCATGCGCCTGAGATCGCTCTTGTTCGTATTCGTCGTCGCGGTTTTTGCCGCCGGGCCGGTCGTTGCGCAGACCGTGGAAACGCCGGCGACCCACGCCATCATGATCGACGACACGACCGGCGCGATTCTCCTCGAGAAAAACGCCGACGAGCCGATGCCGCCGGCATCGATGAGCAAGCTGATGACGCTGTACGTCGTCTTCCAGCGGCTGCGCGAGGGATCGATCACCCTCGAAGACACGATGCGCGTCAGCGAGGCGGCGTGGCGCATGGGCGGCTCGCGCATGTTCGTTGAACACAACTCGCGCGTTTCAGTGGAAGATCTGCTGCGCGGGGTCATCGTGCAGTCGGGCAACGATGCGAGCGTGGTGTTCGCCGAAGGCCTTGCCGGCACCGAGGAGGCCTTCGCGGAGGAAATGAACCGGGTCGCCAGAGACATCGGCATGACCAACTCGAACTTTCGCAATTCGACCGGCTGGCCCGACCCGGAACACCGAGTTTCGGCGCGCGACCTTGCCACGCTGGCGCGCCACATCATCGACGACTTTCCGCAGTTCTATCCGATCTTTGCCGAAACGGAATTCACCTACAACGGCATCAAGCAGGGCAACCGCAATCCGTTGCTGTACAAGGATCTCGGGGCCGACGGCCTGAAGACGGGCCATACCGAGGAGTCGGGCTACGGTCTCGTCGCGTCGGCGAAGCGGAACGGTCGTCGCCTTATCCTGGTCGTCAACGGCCTGGAGTCGGTGAACCAGCGCTCGCGTGAAGCGGAACGTCTGCTCGACATGGGCTTCCGTGAGTTCAACAACTACGCTTTGCTTTCGGCCAACGAAGTCGTCGAAGAGGTGCCGGTCTGGCTCGGTGACGAAACGTCCGTGCCGCTGGTGCTCGCCGACGACTTGCTGCTGACCATGTCGCGCCGGGCGCGGCGTGAGATGAGGGTGACGGTGTCCTACGAGAGCCCGCTGCCCGCGCCGATCGAACAGGGTACGCCGCTGGCACAAGTGCGCATCGAGGCGCCCGGCATGGAGCCCGTGGTACGCGACCTGGTCGCGGCGCAATCCGTCGGCCGCCTGGGCTTCGTCGGCCGTCTCGGCGCGGCGATCAGCCACATAGTCTGGGGGGCGCAATAGCCTCGCTGTGAACCCGGGCCGCTTCATCACCTTCGAAGGCGGGGAGGGGGCCGGCAAGTCGACCCAGATTCGCCACCTGAGGCAGCGTCTCGAAGAGGCGGGGCACAAGGTTCTCGCCACGCGTGAACCCGGCGGCGCGCCTGGCGCGCTGGAAATCCGAAGGCTGCTCGTCGAGGGCGCGGTCGATCGCTGGGAGCCGCGCAGCGAGTTGCTCCTGCACAACGCTGCCCGCCACGAACATGTCCGCAAGACCATTGCGCCGGCACTTGAGGCAGGCACCTGGGTCCTGTGCGACCGGTTCGCCGATTCGACCATGGCCTACCAGGGCTATGCCCAGGGCGTCGACCGTACCCAGGTCGACCAGGTCAACCGCATCGCTGCCGGCGATGTCTGGCCCGATTTGACCCTCATCCTTGATCTGCCGGTTGCAGAAGGTCTGGCCCGCGCAGGCGGCCGTGGCGACGGCGAGGATCGCTACGAGCGCATGGGCGACGATTTCCACGAACGCATCCGCGCCGCCTTCCTGGAGATCGCGTCCGCAGAGCCGCAGCGTTGCCTCGTCGTCGATGCGAGCGGCGACCAGGATTCCGTGGCTGCCCGAGTCTGGGCCGCCACCGCCGCTCACCTTAAACTCTAGCCATGGCCGCCAAGGAGACACCCGCCGAGGACCACCCCCGGCTCACCGCCGACCTGTTCGGTCACGACGAAGCCGAAGCCCGTCTGGTCCGTTGGTGGCAAAGCGGCCGCCTGCCGCACGCGCTGCTGATCGCCGGCCCGCGCGGCATCGGCAAGGCGACGTTGGCCTACCGGCTTGCCCGTTCGGTGCTCGCCTTCGGCGATGAGCCGCAGGACACGCTGCAGATGGCGCCGGACCACCCGGTGTTTCGCCAGGTTGCGCACCGGGCGAACCCAGATTTCCTGGCGCTCGAACGCACCTTCGACGAAAAGGCCAAGCGCATGCGCCGCGAGATCGTCGTCGACGAAGTGCGCCGCTTGGTGCCTTTCTTCGGCGTCACCGCGAGTGCGAGTGGCTGGCGGGTGGCCATCGTCGACGCCGCCGACGAGATGAACCTCAACGCGGCGAACGCGCTGCTCAAGGAACTCGAGGAGCCACCCCGAGGGGGCATGCTGATTCTGATCGCCCACGCGCCGGGACGGTTGCTGCCGACCATCCGGTCGCGTTGTCAGATGCTCACGCTGCGTCCGCTTCCGGCCGAGGCCGTCACGAACATTCTCGCCCGTCATCTGGAGGACTACACCGATGAGGAGCGCTTGGCTTTGTCGGTGCTCGGCGATGGTAGCGCCGGGCAGGCGCTGGCGATGGCGCAGGTCGGTGGCCTCGACCTCTACCGCGAGCTGGTGTCGCTGCTGGCGCCGTTGCCGGAACTCGACGTCGCCGGCATTCAGGCGCTCGGCGACAAGGTCGCGCGGCGCGGGCAGGAGGCCGTCTATGCGACGCTCGTGCGCCTGCTGCTCGACTGGCTGACGCGCATGGTCCGCGCCGGTGCGGAAGGCCGCAAGCCGGTGCAGATTCTCGCCGACGAGCGCGCGGTCGTCGATCGCCTTTGGCAGTCAGGCAATCCGGAACGCTGGCTCGATGCTTGGGAACACGTGCGCGACCTCACCGAACGCGCCGACGCGCTCAGCCTCGACCGCAAGCAGATCGTGATCAACGTGTTCACGACGCTCGCCGGCGCGGCCGGTACGGCGCGCTAGAGTCGGGTCTTGTTGACATCCCAAAGGCCATTCGCCATCGTCGGCGTATGGTTGCGTACGCCTCAATGCAGCGAATGTTTCACCCGGATCCCGCGGGATTCCGGGCCCTGAACTGCGTCCTTTGGACACCGCTGCATAGGAATACCAACCATGACCCTGACATCGCCTGAGCTGATCGAACGGCGCGGCCGCGCTTCGGTCGCATGCATTGCGCGCGTTACAGCGACCGCACGAAAGTTACGCTGATGGCCGCCGACAAGACCTTCTACCTCACCACCGCGATCTTCTACGTCAACGGCGCGCCGCACCTCGGCCACGCCTACGAAGCCATAGCCAGCGACGCCATGGCGCGTTTCAAGCGGCTCGACGGCTACGACGTCATGTTCCTGACCGGCACCGACGAGTACGGCGAGAAGAACGCCCGCACCGCCGCCAGGGAGGGCATCGAGCCGCAGGCCTTCGTCGATCGCAATGCCGCGCTGTTCCAGGAGATGGACCGTTACCTCCACGTCTCCAACGACGACTTCGTGCGCACCAGCCAGCCGCGACATCATGCGTCGACCCAGGCGATCTGGCAGAAACTCGCCGACGCCGGCGAAATCTATCGCGGCAGTTACGAGGGCTGGTACTCGGTCCGCGACGAGGCGTATTTCACCGAGGACGAACTGACCAAGGGGGAAGGGGGCAAGTTCTTTGCGCCCTCCGGCGCCGAGGTCGAGTGGGTCGAGGAAGACAGCTACTTCTTCCGCCTGTCGCACTGGGGCGAGCGCCTGCTCGCGCACTATGAGGCCAACCCCGACTTCATCTCGCCGGCGACCCGGCGCAACGAGGTCGTCAGCTTCGTCAAGTCGGGCCTGCGCGACCTGTCGGTTTCGCGCCGGCGCCTCAAGTGGGGCATTCCGGTGCCCGGCGACCCCGACCACGTGATGTATGTCTGGCTCGATGCCCTGACCAACTACATCACCGGGCTCGGCTACCCCGATACGGACTCGGACAAGTTCCGCCGCTACTGGCCGGCCGACTTCCACGTCATCGGCAAGGACATCGTGCGCTTCCACACGGTCTACTGGCCGGCCTTCCTGATGGCCGCCGGCATCGAACTGCCCAAGCGCGTATTCTGCCATGGCTTCCTCAACATCGAGGGCGAGAAGATGTCGAAGTCGCTCGGCAACGTGCTGGCGCCGCGCGACATGATCGCCCGCTACGGCCTCGACCAGATTCGCTACTTCCTGTTGCGCGAAGTCCCCTTCGGCCAGGACGGCAGCTTCTCCCACGAATCGATCGTCAACCGGATCAACAGCGACCTCGCCAACGACCTCGGCAACTTGGCGCAGCGCGCCCTGTCGATGATCAACAAGAACTGCGACGCGAAGGTGCCCCAGCCTGGCCCGTTGACGGACGACGACAAGGCGTTGCTCGATGCCGCGGACGCGGCGCTATCGGCGGCGCGCCAGTTGCTTGACGCGGAACTCGCCTTCCACAACGCGCTGGCCGAGATCTGGAAGGTCGTCGGGGACGCCAACCGCTACGTCGACGCCCAGGCGCCGTGGGAACTGCGCAAGACCGACACGGACCGCATGGCGACGGTGCTCTACGTCGTCGCCGAAACCGTGCGCCGCCTAGGCATCCTGGTGCAGCCCTTCGTGCCGGAGTCCGCGGGCCGCTTGCTGGACCTCCTCTCGGTGCCGGAAGACGCACGCACCTTCGCCGCCATCGGCGCCGACCACGCGCTGGCGCCGGGCACCGCCCTGCCCAAGCCCAAGGGCGTCTTTCCGCGCTTCGTCGAGGAGGAGGGCGCCTAGTGCTGGTCGACAGCCACTGTCACCTCGACTTCGACCAGTTGGCCGAGGACCGTTCGGGGGTGCTGTCCCGCGCCCGCGCGGCCGGCGTCGGCGCCATGCTGACGATCGGCACCCACCGGTCCAATCATGCGGTGGTCAAGGAGATCGCGGAGTCCAGCCCCGATATCTGGTGCTCGATCGGCATCCATCCGCACGAGGCCGATAGCGATTCGCTGCGCGCCGAGGAACTCGTCGCCCTCGCCGACCATCCCAAGGTCGTCGGCATCGGCGAGACCGGACTGGATTTCTACTACGACCACTCCGACCGCGAACGCCAGGCCGACAGCTTCCGCGCCCATTGCGCCGCGGCGCGCGAGACCGGCCTGCCGATCATCGTTCACACCCGCAACGCCGACGCCGAAACCGCCGATATCCTGCGCGAGGAATACGGGGCAGGGGCGCTGCGCGGGGTCATTCACTGCTTTACGGCGACCCGGCAATTCGCCGCCGCTGCCCTGGAGCTCGGCTTCTACATCTCGTTTTCCGGCATCGTGACCTTCAAGAAGGCCGACGATCTGCGCGAAACCGCCAAATTCGTTCCGGCGGACCGGATTCTGGTCGAAACCGACGCGCCCTGGCTTGCGCCGGTGCCCAAGCGCGGGAAGACCAACGAGCCGGCCTATGTCGGCTACACCGCAGCCTGCGTCGCGGAATTGCGCGGCCTTTCGCCTGAAGAACTGGCCGAGCAGACCACCGCGAACTTCTACAGCCTGTTCGACCGGGCCCAGCCGCCGGCCGACCCGGCGGCCTAAGCGCCATGCAGGTCGTCATCCTCGGCTGCGGTACCGCCGGCGGGACGCCGCGGATCGGCAACGACTGGGGCGCCTGCGATCCCGCCGAGCCGCGCAATCGCCGCCGCCGCGCCTCGATTCTGGTGCGCCAGGGCGACGCGCAGATCCTGGTCGACGCCTCGCCCGACCTGCGCCAGCAAGCGCTCGACGCCGATATCCAGCGCCTCGACGCCGTGCTGTTTACCCATGCGCACGCCGACCACGCCCACGGCATCGATGACCTGCGCTTCATCGCCTACAAGAGCGGCGGCCCGCTGGATTGCTGGGCCGACCCCGAAACCCTCGACCAGCTCCAGACCCGTTTCGGCTACACCTTCGAGCAGGACCCCAACCGTCTCTATCCGCCGATCCTCAACGGCCGGCTGATCGTGGGCCCGTTTTCGGTGGCCGGCGTCGAGATCGTGCCGTTCCGGCAGGTTCACGGGCCCATCGGCACCCTCGGGTTCCGAATGGGTCCGTTTGCCTATTCGACCGACGTCAACCACCTTCCGGAAGACGCTTTCGAGGCGCTGGAAGGGGTGGAGACGTGGTTGGTCGACTGCCTCCAGCGCAAGGAGCACCCGACCCACGCCTGGGTCGATCTGACGCTGTCATGGATCGATCGTGTCAAACCCCGTCGCGCAATCCTGACCCACATGAACACGTCGATGGACTACCGTACGCTGGCGGCGGCGTTGCCGGCGGGTGTGGAGCCGGCCTACGACAACATGGTGATCGAGGTCTGAAAGATGGTGTTCTACGGGCATAAAAGCGCACAAGCCATTGGCTCTAAACATATATCTATTATTTGTCATAATATATATTATGCGACAAATGGATATCGGGGCCGGGCCAGGGGCAGCGCCCTCGTACCCGCGCACCTCCGCGCGTCGGCGCCGTGACCAACCGCTCCGCCACCGCGCCCGACCCCGCAGCCGCCCTCCAGCGTCTGCTGGTCATCATGAACCGGCTGCGCGATCCCGACGGCGGCTGTCCCTGGGATCTCGAACAGACCTTTGAGACCATCGCGCCGTACACCATCGAGGAAGCCTACGAAGTCCGTGACGCGATCCAGCGCGGCGACCGCGCCGAACTCAAGGACGAGCTCGGCGACCTGCTCTTTCAGGTCGTCTTTCACGCCCGGATGGCGGCCGAGGATAGCAGCTTCGATTTCGCCGACGTGGCCAATGCCATCTCGGACAAGATGATCCGCCGCCATCCGCATGTCTTTGCGGATGCTGACATCGCCGACGCCGCCGCCCAGACCGGCGCCTGGGAGCGCCACAAGGCTGCGGAACGCGCCCAGAAGGCGTTCGACAGCGTGCTGGACGACGTGCCGGCGGCCCTGCCCGCCCTGACGCGGTCGGAAAAGCTGCAGAAACGCGCCGCCCGCGTCGGCTTCGACTGGCCCGACGTGGCCCCGGTTCTGGCCAAACTCGACGAGGAGCGCGGCGAACTGGCGGCCGCGATGGCGGCCGGCGACCAGGTCGCCGTGGCCGACGAGCTTGGCGACGTGCTGTTCGCCGTGGCCAACCTGGCCCGCCACCTCGGCCTCGATCCCGAGGAGTCGCTGCGTGGTGCAAACGACAAATTCTATCGCCGTTTCAGATATATAGAGTCAAAACTTAAGGAACAGGATGCGTCGATAGAGGACGCGTCCCTGGAGACCATGGAGGCCCTGTGGCAGGAAGCGAAACAGCACGATCCCGCAAAGTAGATCTCGCCGGACGCACGGTCCTGGTCACTGGGGCGACCTCCGGCTTTGGCGACGCCATCGCCCGCGCCCTCCATGCCGAGGGCGCTCGAATCATCGCCGCCGGCCGGCGCACCGACCGTCTCGACAGGCTGGCGGCTGAACTGGGCGAACGCCTCCTGCCCGTCACCCTCGATGTCCGCGACCAGGCGGCGGTGCAGGCCGCCGTCGAAGGCCTGCCTGGCGACTGGCGCGACATCTACGCGCTGGTCAACAACGCGGGCCTTGCCCGCGGCCTGAATGCCGCCCACGAGGCCGATCTCGACGACTGGAACGAGATGGTCGACGCAAATTGCAAAGGCCTCATGTACGTCTCGCGCGCGGTCCTTCCTGGGATGGTCGAACGCGGCGCCGGTCACGTCGTCAATATCGGCTCGGTCGCGGGCGCCTACCCCTACTTCGGCGCCAACGTCTATGGCGCCTCGAAGGCTTTCGTGCACCAGTTCTCTCTGAACCTGCGCGCAGATCTGGTCGACAAGAACATCCGCGTCACCTCGGTCGAGCCCGGTGCTGCCGAGACCGAGTTCTCGTTGGTGCGCTTCCACGGCGACAAGGCCAAGGCGGATGCGACCTACCAGGGGCTCGACCCGATCACCGCGGAGGACGTTGCTGACGCCGTGCACTACGTGCTGACGGCGCCGCCCAACATCAACATCAATCTGATCGAGATCATGGCTGCCCAGCAGGGCTTCGCCGGCTTCAACTTCGTGCGCCGGGGCTAGAGCCCCTAACCTACCGGAAAGAGCAGATTGCGCAGGTCGCGCCAGCCCGCTTCGCTCGGTGCGACCAGCAGCGGGTTGCCGAACGGCTGACGGTGCGGCGCATAGGCCGTGCCGTCGAAGTGGCGCACGTGCCCGCCGGCTTCCTGATGCAGCAGCACCCCTGCCGCGTGGTCCCACGGGTACATCTTGTGGAACAACGCGAAGTCCGTGCGCCCGCTTGCCAGGTAGAGATAACTCTGGACCACGCAGCGCGGCTCCAGCACCGGCGGCATCCGGCGCAGCGCCTTGAACAGCGACGCCGCGTGATGCTCTTCGGCAAAGGCGAGGTTCAGACTGCCGCGCATCTTGGTCGCGTCTCGCTGGGATGAAACCGCCGGCGGCCGGCCGTCGATGTGGGCGCCCTCGCCGCGCACGGCAATGCCCATTTCGCCGGTATTCGGGTCGTGAACCCAGCTGTGCGTCGTCTCGCCGTTCTCGACCAGCGCCACGATGATGCCGAATAGCGGGATCCCGGCCGCGAAGTTGGCGGTGCCGTCGATCGGGTCGATCAGCCAGGCCGCCCTCGCGGTGCGCAGGGTTTCGCGCCAGACGGCCTCCTCACCGGCGGTCTCCTCGCCGACCACCACCGAGCCCGGCAGCATTTCCATCAGTCGCGGCGTCAGGAAGGCCTCCGAGGCGACGTCAGCCGCGGTGACGTAGTCGTTCGGCCCCTTCAGGCCGACTTCCAGCGTCTCCAGGTCGTGGAACGCCGGCATCACGATTTCCCGGGCGCAGGCCTCGATCGCGGCGGCGACGGCGGCGGTATCGAGGGTCATGGGGCTATCCGGTGCGGGGGCGCGAGAAAAGAAAAGGGCCGCGGGAACAACCCCGCGGCCCTGATCTTGGCCGTTGGAGACGGCATAAGGGCTGCAGCCGGTGGGCTACATCATGCCCATGCCGCCCATTCCACCCATACCGCCCATGCCGCCCATGCCACCCATGTCAGGCGGCATCGCCGGCGCGGCGTCCTTCTTCTCGGGCTTGTCGGCGATCATCGCTTCCGTGGTGATGATCAGGCCGGCCACCGACGCGGCGTCCTCCAGAGCGATGCGCACGACCTTGGCCGGGTCGATGATGCCCGCCTTGATCATGTCGACGTATTCCTCGCTCTGGGCGTTGAAGCCGTGCTTGGCGTCCTTGCCCTCGAGTAGCTTGCCTGCGACCACGGCGCCGTTGACGCCCGCGTTTTCGGCGATCTGCTTGACCGGCGCCTGCAGCGCGCGCTGGACGATCTGCACGCCGATCGTCTGGTCGTGGTTGTCGCCCTCGACCTTGTCCAGCACCCGGCTGGCGTAGAGCAACGTCGTCCCGCCGCCCGGCACCACGCCCTCCTCGACCGCAGCGCGGGTCGAGTGCAGCGCGTCGTCGACGCGGTCCTTGCGCTCCTTCACCTCGACTTCCGTGGCGCCGCCGACGCGGATCACCGCCACGCCGCCCGCCAGCTTGGCGAGCCGCTCCTGCAGCTTCTCCTTGTCGTATTCCGAAGAAGTCTCTTCGATCTGCGCCCGGATCTGGTTGCAGCGGTCCTGGATGTCCTTCTTCTTGCCGGCGCCCTCGACGATCGTCGTCTCTTCCTTGGTGATGGAGACGGTCTTGGCACGGCCCAGCATGTCGATGGTGACGTTCTCGAGCTTGATGCCGAGATCCTCGGAGATCACCGTGCCGCCCGTCAGGATGGCGATGTCCTCCAGCTGTGCCTTGCGACGGTCGCCGAAGCCCGGTGCCTTGACGGCCGCAATCTTCAGGCCGCCGCGCAGCTTGTTGACGACCAGCGTGGCCAACGCCTCGCCCTCGACGTCCTCGGCGATGATCACCAGCGGCTTGCTGGTCTGTACAACCGATTCGAGTACCGGCAGCAGCGGCTGCAGGCTCGAAAGCTTCTTCTCGTGCAGCAGGATGTAGGCGTCATCCAGGTCCGCGATCATCTTTTCGGCGTTGGTGATGAAGTACGGCGACAGGTAGCCGCGGTCGAACTGCATGCCCTCGACGACGTCGAGTTCGGTCTGCATGCCCTTGGCTTCCTCGACCGTGATCACGCCTTCCTTGCCGACGCGCTGCATGGCCTCGGCGATGAAATCGCCGATCTCGCTCTCGCCGTTGGCCGAAATCGTCCCGACCTGCGCCACCTCGGCCTCGGTCTTGACCGGTTTGGCCGCCTTCCGGATCTCCGCGACGACCAGGCCAACGGCCTTGTCGATGCCGCGCTTGAGGTCCATCGGGTTCATCCCGGCGGCGACCGACTTGGCGCCTTCGTTGACGATGGCCTGGGCCAGCACCGTGGCGGTCGTCGTGCCGTCACCGGCCTCGTCGCTGGTGCGGCTCGCCACCTCGCGCAGCATCTGCGCGCCCATGTTCTCGAACTTGTCCTCGAGATCGATTTCCTTGGCGACCGACACGCCGTCCTTGCTGATGCGCGGTGAACCGAAGGACTTTTCGAGGATGACGTTGCGGCCCTTGGGGCCGAGGGTGACCCGCACCGCATTGGCAAGGATGTTCACACCCTTGATCATGCGGTCGCGTGCCTCGCGATCGAATTTGACGTCTTTGGCTGCCATTATTTTCTCTCTCCGGTCGTTTGTTGTCTCGGCCTATGCGGATCGTGGTCCGCTTAGCACTCGGCGCGCCCGAGTGCCAAAACTCGCGCGGGATATAGTCCCCTGGTGAGGCATGTCAAGGTGTCGCCCGTGAGGGCGATTATCACTTGACAAGAAAGAGTGCTAAATCATTGAAAACACGCTTTTATTGACTTTAGCGCTGGCCCCTTCACGATACCCTTGTGAGTGACGGTTTTGTTGAGGTGCCAATGCAGCGCAGCATCGATCTAGAACTCAAAGGCTATCGGCTGACGACCGCCGAAATCCTTTATCACCTTCCCGACTACCCCGCCCTCCTCCAGTCTTTCATCCTGCAGAAGTATGATCTGGCACCGAAGTTCCCGGTCATCGCCTCGTTTCTCGACTATTGGGAGCGCGAGATCGAGGCCCGGATTCATTCGGTCCGGCTGGCGTCGGCCGGGGTGGTTGGTGCGGGCGAAATGCGGTTCGTCGACGGCAGGCTGACGCTTCACTAGCTGGCCGCCCGCCTGCGGACCGGGGCCTGTCTAGGACAGAATCCCCATGATGTCGGTCTCCTTCATGATCAGGACTTCCTCGCCCTCGATCTTGACCTCGGTGCCCGACCATTTGCCGAACAGGACGCGGTCGCCCTTCTTGACGTCCGGCTTGATCAGCTTGCCGCTGTCGTCGCGGCCGCCGGGTCCGACGGCGATGACCTCGCCTTCCTGCGGTTTTTCCTGAGCCGAGTCGGGAATGATGATTCCGCCGGCGGTTTTCTGTTCGGAGTCGATCCGACGCACGATGACGCGGTCCTGGAGCGGCCTGATTTTCATCTTTTTGCTGCCTCGATGGTGCGAAAAACGGGATTAGCACTCTCTTTGCGAGAGTGCTCGGTAGATAGCGGTTTCAAATCCCCGGAGTCAACCGCGGCTCGAAGCGTTGGCTAGTCGGCGGCGAGCAGTCGATCCTCGGCCAGGCGGCGCTCGAAGCGCCGGGCGTCGGCCGGATACAGCGTCACCCGGATGGTCGTCATGCCGTTCGTGTCTTCGCGACCGATCACGTCACCATGTTCGTAGAGCCAGGCGATGGCCCGGCCGTCGTGGGAGGGAATGCTGAAGACGCAGGATTCGCGCGCTTGCTTGAGGTGCCAGCCGATCAGGTCGAGCAGCGCAGGACACCCCTCCCCGGTCAGCGCCGAGACCACGGCCAGCGTCGTCGAACCCTCAGCAAGACGGTCCAGCCGCTCGCGTTCTTCGGACGGCAGCAGGTCGACCTTGTTCTGCACCTCGATGACGGGCGTCTCGGGCTTGGTCCCCAGTTCCTTGAGGATGTCCAGCACGTCCGCCTTCTGGTGGTCGCAATCGGGATGCGCCATGTCGCGCACGTGCAGAATGATGTCCGCGTCGCGCACTTCTTCCAGGGTCGCTGCGAAAGCCGCGACAAGGTCGTGCGGGAGATTGGAAACGAATCCGACCGTGTCGGACAGGATCACGCGCTCGCCCGACGGCAGCGTGAGGCCGCGCATCGTCGGGTCGAGCGTGGCAAACAGCATGTCCTTCGCCATGACGGAGGCATCGGTCAGCCGGTTGAAAAGCGTGGACTTGCCCGCGTTGGTGTAGCCGACGAAGGCGACGGTCGGGAACGGCACTTTGCGGCGGCTTTCCCGGTGCAGGGTGCGGGTCCGTTTGACTGTGTCGAGTTCCCGTTCCAGGCGAGTGATGCGCTCGGCGATGAGGCGGCGGTCCGACTCGATCTGCCGCTCGCCAGGACCGCCCATGAATCCGTGGCCGCCGCGCTGGCGTTCCAGATGGGTCCACGACCGGACCAGGCGGCTTTTCTGATAGTTCAGCGCGGCAAGTTCCACCTGCAGGCGACCTTCCCGTGTCGCCGCTCGCGCGCCGAAGATCTCGAGAATGAGCCCGGTGCGGTCGATCACCTTGGTATTCCAGGCCCGTTCGAGGTTGCGCTGTTGGCCGGGGCTCAAGGCGGCGTCGACCACGACGATCTCGACGCCCAGGTCGCGCACGGTTTCCGCGAATTCCAGGACCTTGCCGGCGCCGAGCAACGTCGCTGGTCGAGCGGCCTGCAGGTTGACGACCTCGGAAACCCGAATGTCGAGGTCGATCGCCTCAGCCAGGCCGACGGCCTCTTCCAGTGCAGCCGCCGGCGCACGCGCGGCGCTGCCGGCGTCGCGGAGATGCGGGTGCAGGACGGCGGCCGCCGTGCGCGGCGGCGTGGTGGTGCGCGGCTCGGTCAAATCGTGGCCGCGATGGGACTAACCCTCGCCGTCGCCGCTCTCCTCGGCCGCCGGATCGAAGAGCTGAACTGGCTGGGCCGGCATGACTGTTGAAATGGCATGTTTGTAAACGAGCTGTACATGGCCGTCGCGGCGGAGCAACACGCAGAAATTGTCAAACCAACTAATGACACCCTGAAGTTTCACGCCGTTGACGAGAAACACGGTGACCGGGAGCTTGTTCTTGCGAACATGATTTAGGAAGACGTCTTGGACGTTTTGAGACTTGTTCGACGACATCTTGGGCGCCTCGTCCTTTCTTCTTCTTGTGTGCCGGCCCCCTGGCCATCTTGCGCGGCCTCCGGCAGCAAAACGGTGCCTGTCGTGACCGGAGTCTAGCTTGGGCGCGGTGACGAATCCACGCCGCCCGTGGTGGCTTGCGGGCTTCCCGCTCACGGTTTCGTGTGGTGGGCCTCCAGATGTGCGTCGTACAGCTCGATGAGTCGGGCCGTCGTCGACCCGGGCTTGCCGTTGCCGATGACCCGGTCGTCGATCTGAACCACGGGCGTCACGAAACTGGTCGTGCTCGTCACGAACGCCTCGCGCGCCGTCTTGGCCTCCTCCAGGCTGAAGGCGCGTTCGATGACTTGGATGCCGGCCTCTTCGACCAGCGATTTGAGGACGAGCCGGGTGATCCCGCTGAGGATCGAGTTGGCCAGCGGCCGGGTCACCAGGTTGCCGTCCGCGTCGACGATCCAGGCGTTGGTCGACGAGCCCTCGGTGACATTGCCGTCCGCGTCGATCTGCCAGGCTTCGAATGCCGTGGCGTCGCGCGCGGCCTGCTTGGCCAGCACGTTCGGCAACAGCGAAACGGATTTGATGTCGCAGCGCTGCCAGCGAATGTCCGGCACTGTCACGACACGAACCCCGTTCTCCAGGTTTGCCGAGGGCGGCCGGGACCCGCGTCGCGCCGTGGCCACCACAGCCGGAACGGCGAGAGCCGGGAATGCATGGTCGCGCGGGGCGACGCCGCGGGTTACCTGCAGATAGACGATGCCGTCGCGCACCCGGTTGCGCCGCACCACCTCGCGCAGGACGACGTCCAGCGCGCCCCGCGGCATCGGGTGGTCGATGCTCAACTCATCGAGGCTGCGCTCGAGACGGTCGTAGTGCGGCTCGGCGTCGACCAATTTGCCGCGGTCGACGGCGATCACCTCGTAGACGCCGTCGGCGAACTGGTAGCCCCGGTCCTCGATGTGGACGGCGGCGGAGCCGTGCGGCACGTATTGTCCGTTTACATAGGCGATACGCGACACGTCATTTCCTCCAATAGGCCGGCGTGAACAACACCAGCACGACGAGCAGTTCGAGTCGTCCGAACAGCATGGCGGCGCACAGCGCCCATTTCGTGGCGTCGGAGAACTCCGTGTACGCCAGATGCGGCGCCGTCATCGACAAGCCGGCGCCGCCCGTCGACAACGTCGTCGCGGCGAGCGCCAGAGCGCCCTGCAGGTCGAACCCGAGGATGCCGAAGATCAGCGACGCCAGCGCCAGCAGCGACAGGAAGATCATCAGCTGCCCCCAAACGCTACGCAACGTGGTCTCGTCGATGATCTGTCCCGCGTAGCGCAGGCGCACGACCCCATGCGGATAGGACAGCCGCGCGAGTTCGCGCCCCGCCAGTCTGAAGAACACCGACAGCCGCATCAGCCGCATGCCCCCCGCCGTCGATCCGGTCGCGCCGCCGATCAGCATCAGTCCCATCAGCATTACCGGCACGATGACCGGCAGGCTCGCAGAAGCCGCCCCGGCGGTCGCGCTGTAGCCTGTTGTCGTGATCGCCGAGACAACGTCGAAGAGCGCCGTGCGGATGCCGGCCGCCGAGCCAAACTCCTGAAGTCCAACCAGTCCCGCCGCGATAAGTGCCGTAGCGGCGAAGATGATGGCCAGGAGGTAGTGCGTTTCCGAATCGCGGAGCAGCGCGCGCGGGTTGCCGCGGGCCAGCGCCCAGACGAGCGTGAAGTTCAGCGCGCCGATGACCATCAGCACAATCAGCACGATTTCCACGCCTAGATTCGCAAACGCGGCGATGCCTGCGCTCTGCGTGGAAAAGCCGCCTGTCGAAATAGAGGACAGCGCGTGGGTGGTCGCATCGAACGGGCTCAGACCGACAGCAACAAGCGCTAGGATGCCGAGCGCGGTGATGCCGGCGTAGATCCACCAGAGCGAACGCGCAGCGCGCTGTGTCCGTCCGATCAGCGTGTCGCGCTCGCCGCGCGCCATCGGCGAGGAGAACAGGTTCATGCCGCCGATCCCGCCGAACGACAGCAGCGCGAGCGCCAGCAGGATTGCCGAGAAACCGCCGAGCCATTGCAGCAGAGCACGCCACATCAGGATTCCGCGGGGCGCGCTTTCGAGGTCGACCATGATCGTCGCGCCGTTGGTCGTGAATCCCGACAGCGCCTCGAAATAGGCGTCGGTGGGCGTCAGGAAGTCGCCCGACAGCACGAACGGGATGGCTGCGAAGGCCGGCATGATGACCCAAAGCAGCGTTGCCGTCAGGAAGCCGCCGCGCAAGTCGACGCGCTGCGCGGTGCTCCGCGTCGCCACGATGGCGGTGCCGCCGGCAAAGACGGTGAGCGCTGCGCCGGTGATGAAGGCGAGTCCCGTCTGCGTTTCGCCGACGCCGAAGGACACCGCGGCCGGCAGCGTCATGAAGGCCGCCAGAATCGTTGCGCCCCAGCCCAGAACGCTGATGTTGGTTGAGAACATGGCGCCGTCGCGCCCCGCCGCCCTAGAAGAAGTCCAGCCGCACGGCGAAGAGCTTTTCGACCTTCTTCACCATTTCCCGCGTCGCGAAGACGATTACCCGATCGCCCGTTTCGACCGCCGTCTCGCCACGCGGGATGATGACCTCGTTGTCGCGCACGATGGCGCCGATGATCACCCCGGCGGGCAGTTTGACGTCGCGCAGCGACTTGCCGGAAAGCGGCGAGGTGTCGAGGGTCTCCGCTTCAATGATCTCGGCCAGGCCGTCACGCAACGAGTGCACGCCGCGAATGCGCCCGCGTCGGATGTGCTGCAGGATTCGCGACACGGTGATGGCGCGCGGATTCACCACTGCGTCGATGCCGAGCGAGCGGATCAGCGGCCCGTATGTGACGTTGTTGACGAGCGTCGTGGCGAGCGCCGCGCCTTCCCGCTTGGCGAGAAGCGAACTCAGGATGTTGACCTGGTCGTCGTTGGTCACGGCGATGACTGCGTCGGCGTCCTTTACGTTCGCTTCGGTCAGGATTTCCGAGGCGAGCGAGTCGCCATGGATCACCACCGCCTTCTCCAGTTCGTCGGCGACGTGTTCCGCCCGCGCGCGGCTCAGCTCGATCAGCTTCAGGCGCACGTCGGGGAACTCGTCGATGATCTGCTTGGACAGAAACAGGCCGATGTTGCCGCCGCCGATGACAACGACGCGCCGCGTTTCGCGTTCCTCGAGCCCGAACGCGTCCATCGCGCGAAGCACCTGCCTGGAGTCCACCGTGAAATACACCTCGTCGCCGATCAGAATCTGATCGTCGCCGCCCGGCGTGATGATCCCCTCCCGGCGCACGATGCCGACGATGCGCATATGCAGGTCCGGAAACAACTCGGTCAATTGCCTCAGAGGTGTGTCGATGATCGGGCATTGCTCGTCGACGGATACCGCCACCACCCGGACCTTGTCGTCGGCGAAACTCACGATGTCGGTCGCGCCCGGTACGCTGAGACGGCTCGTGATGGCCCGCGCGACCTCGATCTCGGGAGAGATGATCACGTCGATCGGCATATGGTCGCGGCTGAACAGGTTTTGCCACGCCGGTTCCAGATACGTCTGCGCCCGGATGCGCGCGATCTTGGTCGGCACGTCGAATAGCGAATGGGCCACCTGGCAGGCGACCATGTTGATCTCGTCGTTCTGGGTCACGGCGACGATCATCTCCGCGTCGCGGGCGCCCGCCTGTTCCAGAATATCGGGGTGCGACGCGTAGCCCTCGATTGCGCGCACGTCCAACGTCTCGTTCATTCGCTGGATGGTCTCGGCCGACTGGTCGATGATCGTAACGTCGTTGTTCTCCGAGGCGAGCTGGCGCGCAATGCTGGAGCCGACCAGACCCGCGCCGCAGACGATGATTCTCATGATTGGATCCGTTCGTGCGGGACGTCGACTAGGCGCGTCCGTTGCCGGAGACGCCGAGCGCCTTGAGCTTTCTGTGAAGGGCCGAACGTTCCATGCCGACGAACGTCGCGGTGCGCGAGATATTGCCGCCGAACCTGTTGATCTGCGCCAACAGGTATTCGCGCTCGAAGATCTCCCTCGCCTCGCGCAGCGGCATGGCTATGACCTCGCCGTTGCCGGCGTGATGCAGGGCGGAGGCGTTGTCGGCGCGAATCTCCGGCGGCATCGTTTCGGCGTGGATCGGCGTTTCGGGACCGCCCGGCGCCATGATCAGCAGGCGCTCGATCATGTTGCGCAATTCGCGCACGTTGCCGGGCCAGTCCTTGGCCTGCAGGACCGCTATCGCGTCGTCCGCGATCGTGCGGGCCGGCAGTCCCGTTGACTGCGCCATGCGGTCCATGAAATAGCGGGCGAGCAAGGGAATGTCCTCGCGCCGTTCCGCCAGGGACGGCACCCGGATCGGCACCACCGCTAGGCGATGGTAAAGGTCTTCGCGGAACCGGCCGCCGGCAATCTCCTCGGACAGGTTCCGGCTGGAGCCACTGATGACGCGCACGTCCACGCGAATCTGTTCGCTGCCGCCGATCCGCGTGAAGGTCTGCTCCTGCAGCACACGCAGAATTCGGCCCTGCGTCTCCAGGGGCATATCGGCCACTTCGTCGATGAACAGGGTGCCCTGATGCGCCTGTTCGAAGATGCCGATCTTCGCACCGTCGCCGGCCTCGCCCTGCCCCGAACCGAAAAGCTCCATTTCAATCGTGTCGGGCGACATCCGCGCGGCGTTCAGAACGATGAAGGGACCGTGCGCGCGGCGTGATCGATTGTGCAAGAGGCGCGCAGCGACTTCCTTGCCGCTCCCGGCCGGCCCGCTGATGAGAACCCGGCTGCCCGTAGGCGCCACCTTCTCGATCGCAGCGCGCATAGCGTTGATCGCGGGCGCGCCGCCGACAAGGTCCGATTCCTGTCCCACCCGCAGCCTGAGTTCTTCGTTCTCGCGGCGCAGGCGCGCGGCCTCGATCGCGCGCTGTACGATCACCAGAAGCCGGTCGGCCGTGAACGGTTTCTCGATGAAGTCGTAGGCGCCGTGCCGAATCGCGGAAACCGCGGTCTCGATATTGCCGTGCCCGCTGATCACGATGACCGGGACATTGGGATAGTCCGTCTTGATGACTTCGAGCAGTTCAAGGCCGTCGAGTTCGCTGTTTTCAAGCCAGATGTCGAGAACCAGGAGGCCCGGCTCGCGCTCCTCGAATGCCTTGAGCGCGTTGCGGCTGTCCGGCGCCGTGCGCGGCGTGTAGCCCTCGTCGGCAAGAATGCCCGACAAGGAAGTTCGGATGTCTTCCTCGTCATCGACAATCAGAATATCGCGCGCCAACCTGCCTGCTCCCTTAGCCGTCTCTTATTCTGCTGCGGCCGGCAACGGTGCTGCCGTCCGTGGATCGCTGTATCGCGGAAAGATCAACGACACCCTTGCGCCGCCCTGGGGTGCGTCTTCCAGAACCAGACGGCCGCGATGCTCTTCCATGATTTTCTTCACGATCGCAAGGCCCAACCCGGTTCCTTTCTTGCGTGTCGTGACGTAAGGCTCGGTCAGACGCGCGCGTTCTTCGTTCGGCAACCCCTTGCCGTTGTCTTCGACGACGAGTACGACCCGGTCGCCGTCCTCGTAGAGTTCGACCTTGATGCGTCCCGGCGTGGCGTCTCCCGTCTCCCGCCGGCCCTCGATCGCATCGGCAGCGTTTTGCATCAGGTTCGTCAAGGCCTGCGATATCTGGCCGCGGTCGCAATAGACGGTAGGACCGATGGGCGGCAGGCTTGCCTCGTACTTGATCTCCGGCGAACCGGATTGTTGCAGGAAGTGGACGTGCTCGACGATCGCGCGAAGGTCCTCTGCGCCGAACTCCGGCGCGGGCATGCGCGCGAACTTGGAGAACTCGTCGACCATGCGGCCGATGTCGTCGACCTGCCGCATGATCGTCTCGGTGCATTGCTGAAAGACCTCCGGGTCCGACGAGATCTCGTCGCGGTACTTGCGCCGGATGCGGTCCGCGGAGAGTTTGATCGGGGTTAGCGGGTTCTTGATTTCATGCGCGATCCGCCGTGCGACATCGGCCCAGGCAGCGCGGCGCTGCGCCGATACAAGCTCGGAGATGTCGTCGAAGGTTACGACATAACCTGTCAGCCCCGTCGCGCCCTTGTCGGCGACGATACGCACGTGCAGGTCGCGGATGTGATCGCCCCGCGTCACACGAACTTCGCCGTCTGTCTGTCGGCCCCTGCTGGCGCGTGCGCGTTCGAACAACTCGGCCGCCTCGGGGACTACCTCGCCGAAGTCGCTGCCGACGAGCTGATCGCCCTTGGTGCCGAGAAGCGCGACCGCCGAGCGATTGGGGAAGAGGATTCGCCCGGTGCTGTCTAGGCTGAGCACGCCGGCTGACACGCCGGCAAGAACGGCCTCGGTAAACCGCCGGCGTTCGTCGAGCTGCTGGTTCGCTTCGATCAGTTCGCCGCGCTGGGCCCGCAACTGACTCGTCATGCGGTTGAAGGCGCGGCTCAGCGTACCGAATTCGTCGTCGTCGTCGCCTTCCGAGACGCGCACGTCCAGATCACCGGTACGGACCCGTTCGGTTGCGCCGACCAGAGATGAGATCGGCTGCACCATCCGGTTGGCGAAAACGAGACCAAGCCAGATCGCAATGCTGAGCAGAAGCAGCGCCAGCAACACGAAAACGGCCGCGAGGCTGATTTCGATGCGCGAGCGCTCGCTCTCCAGGCGGCCGTAGTTGTCGCTTTGCCGCCGGGCCCGTTCGGCGAAGGCCAGTACGATCGGATCGATGCGACGGCCCACATACATGTATGTGTCGCTCAGCGTGTCCATACGCATCAGCGCGCGCACGCTTTCCTCGCCGGAGCGGAGCAACGCGACCTCGCCGAGCCGTGCGCGGACCATCGCTTCCTCGGACGGCAAACCTTCGGGCCGTACCAGTTCGTCTGCGAGGCGCGTGCGAGCGAGGATGGTGCCGCGACCGTCGAAAATGACCGCTTGTGGTAGCCCACGTGCGTCCGCAAAGAATTGCAGCGTCGCGCTGAGCAATACCGGGTTGTTGCGGGCGTTGACCACGTTGGGCCGCATCAGGTCGGTGATGGCCCGCACATCGGCCTCGATCGAGTTGCGGTTCTCGTCGACGTAGGCATTGGCGACGAGGCGCGAGGCGTTGATGGCCGACCTCGCGCTTTCGCTGAACCACACGCCGACGCCGACGTTGATGAACAGCGCCGAGACCACCGCGACCACGATGGTCGGGATCACGGCGACGAGGGCAAACAGTGCGACAAGGCGGACGTGCATCCGCGAACCCGCCGAGCCGCGGCGGCGCGCCACGACAAGACGAACCAGCCGGGCGGATACCGCGGCCAGCAGGCTGAGAAGAATGATGCTGTCGACCAGCAGCAGCGGCCGTACCGCGCTGCGGTCCTCAGTGAACGGCGGCGCGCCGATCACTGCGAGATAGGTCAGGACGCCGGCGACGACTGCGAGGCCGGCGAGGACCAATACAAGCCGCCGCTCAAGGCCGACGCGATGCGCCCAGCCGAAGAACCGTCCCAAATGCTCCTGGGTCTGTGACTCAGATGCCATAACCTGTGACCATCAGGTCAGCCGCACCGTGCGGTCAGACCACAATGTTGCATTATTGCATCACTTGGCGGGGCGCACTACCTCAATTTGCAGGTCGCGAAGCTTCTTCCGAAGCGTGTTGCGATTGAGGCCGAGCAGACTGGCTGCCTTGATCTGGTTGCCGCGTGTCGCTTTGAGGCTGAGTGAAATCAGCGGCCGTTCGACCTCGCGGAGAACGCGCTGGTAGATCCCGTCGGGCGGCAGCGTGTCGCCGTGTGCCGCGAAATAGGTTTCCAGGTGCTGCTCGACCGCCTCCCCAAGGCTCGCGTTGCCGTCCGCCTGCGCTTGCTTCTGATCGTCCATCAGTTCCGCGTCGACGGCCGCGTCGCCGATGGTGTCGTCGGCCGTCAGCGCGGCAAGTCGGCGGACCAGGTTTTCGAGCTCGCGCACGTTGCCGGGCCAGCGATATCCGCGCAGACGTTCGAGCGCTTCGCTGGTGATGAGTTTTGGCGGCAGGCCTTCGGCCTCGGCGCGCGCCAGGAAGTGCCGCACCAGGTCCGGCACGTCTTCGGTCCGCTCGCGCAGCGGCGGGATGCGCAGCGGCACGACATTGAGGCGGTAGAACAGGTCTTCGCGGAAAAGGCCCTGGTCGACGAGGCGGCGCAGCGAGCGGTGGGTCGCGGCGACGATCCGCACGTTGGCCTTCTTCGCCTGCCGGCTGCCGACGGACGAATATTCCCCCTCTTGCAAGACGCGCAGCAATCGGGTCTGCGCCTCGATCGGCATATCGCCGATCTCGTCGAGAAACAGCGTGCCGCCTTCGGCCTGCTCGAACTTGCCGCCGTGCCGCGCCGTCGCGCCGGTGAAGGCGCCGCGCTCGTGGCCGAACAATTCGCTTTCGATCAGTTCACGCGGGATTGCCGCCATGTTCACCGCGACGAAGGGCCGGTTCCGTCGCCGTCCGAAGTCGTGCAGCGCGCGCGCGACAAGTTCCTTGCCGGTCCCCGATTCGCCGCTGATGAGCACCGTCAGGTCGGTCGCGGTGAGGCGGCCCATGACCCGGTAGACGTCTTGCATCGCGGCCGAGCGGCCGACGATCGGCATCTCCTCGTCGTCGCGCGCGGCCAGAAGCGTCGGCGCGGCGCGCGCCCCGTCTTCCAGTACCTTGTTAACAATAGACACCAACTGGTTGATATCAAATGGTTTTGGGAGGTATTCGTATGCTCCGCGTTCGGTCGCCCGCATGGCCGTCATCATCGTGCTGCGGGCGCTCATGACGATCACCGGGACGTCCGGGCGGGCCTTGCGGATGCGCGGCAACAGGTCGAGCCCGTCCTCGTCGGGCATCACCACGTCGGTGATCACGAGATCGCCCTCGCCGCTTTCGATCCACTGCCATAGCCCCGAGGCGGTGCCGGTCGTGCGCACCGAATAGCCCGCCCGTGCCAGCGACTGGCTGACCACCTTGCGAATCGATGCGTCGTCGTCCGCGACGAGGATGACCCCCTCACCGGCCATGACGATGCGTCCTTTCGTCGTTTGCGGCGACCGGCAAGCGGACACGGAAAACGGTCTGACCGGGTTCGGACTCGCATTCGATCAGTCCGCTGTGGTCGCCGACGATCTTGGCAACAAGGGAAAGTCCCAGCCCGGTGCCCGACCGCTTTGTCGTGACGAAGGGGTCGAACATGTGCCGACGTACCGCGTCGCTGATGCCGGGTCCGTTGTCCTGGATGGTGATCTCAAGTGGCAGGTGCACCTGATCCCGCGTACCCGGTACCCCCAACCGAAGCCCGTGGCGGTAGGCGGTCGACATCGTGATCTCACAAGGAGGACTGACGCTGGCTTCGACCGCGTTCTTGATCAGGTTGAGAACCACCTGGACGAGTTGGTCGCGGTTGCCGAGCACCGGCGGCAATGACGGGTCGTAGTGTTCTTCGAAAATCACACCGGCGGCGAAACCCGCCTGCGCGACGCGGCGGGCGTGATCGAGCACCTGATGCACGTTGACCGCTCCCCGTTCCAGCGGCCGTTGGTCCGAGAAACGCTCCATGCTGTCGATCAGCGCACAAATCCTGTCTGATTCCGCACGAATCAACTGGGTGAGCTCGCGGTCTTCTTCACTGGCGCCGCTCTCCAGGAGCTGGGCCGCGCCGCTGATTCCGGCCAGCGGGTTCTTGACCTCGTGCGCCAGAACCGCCGCCATCCCGGTGACCGAGCGCGCCGCGTCGCGGTGGCTCAGCTGGTTGCCCATGCGCGAGGCCATGGTTTGCTCGCGGATGGTCAGCAGCGCGCTCGCGGGCGCGTCCCCAAGCGGGGTGATCTGGAAGCTGATCTCGCGGCGTCCAGTGCGCGGCGTGGTCAGCTCCGTGTCATGCTCGGCGACGCTGGTGCCGCGCGCCAGGGCGCTCTCGGTCAGCGAATAGAGCGTCCCGTCCCGCGGTGCGATCGAGTCGAGATTCTGCCCCACCAGAAAACCGGCGCTGGCGCCGAAAAACTGTTCGGCGGCCGGGTTGAGGTATTCGATTTGCGTTGCCGGGCTGACCACGATTAACGGGTCGGGGATCGCGGCGAGGATTGCAAAGGCGTCCGGCGTTTCGGTTCCTGTTGTCGCGAGCTTTCGGCGGCTGGCGCTCATGCGGCGGCACTCTCGAGTTCGTTGTCGAAGCAGCGCCGCACCAGGTCCACAACAACGACGGGGTCGCGTTCGCGGTTGATCGCGTCCAGCGCGGTCTTGGCGCCGGGCATGCCACGCAGGTACCAGGCAAAGTGCTTGCGGGCGTTGCGCACCGCTGCGTCCTGCCCCTGATGGCGCTGCATGGCGGCGTAATGCCGCTCGATCACGGCCAGACGGCTTGCAGCCGGCGGCGGCGCCCGCCGTAAACCGTCACGCAGGTAACCGTCCGCCTGCGCGATGAACCACGGGCGTCCATAGGCGCCCCGGCCGATCATCACGCCGTCCGCGTCCGACTGCTTGAGGCAGGCGTCGATGTCGTCGTAGCTCTCGATGTCGCCGTTGGCGACCACCGGAATGCCGACGCTTGTCTTCACCTCGCGGATGAAGCGCCAGTCGGCGCGGCCTTCATAGAACTGGGCCCGGGTCCGGCCGTGTACTGTGATCATCTGGATTCCGCAGTCCTCGGCGATCCGGGCAAGCTCGGGCGCGTTCCGGTTCGTTTCGTCCCAGCCCGTACGCATTTTCAGCGTGACCGGTACTTTCACCGCGCCCACCGTCGCCTCGATGATCCGTCGTGCAAGCGGCAGGTCCTTCATCAGGGCCGACCCGCAAAGACTGCCGACGACCTTTCGCGCCGGGCAGCCCATGTTGATGTCGATGATGTCGGCGCCTTCAGCTTCGTTGATGCGCGCGGCCTCGGCCATCATCTCCGGATCGCGGCCGGCCAATTGAACCGCGTGAAGGCCGTGGTCGGAATCGCGTTCCGCCATGCGGCGCGACCGCACCGACGCGTGCACCATCTCGCGGCTGGCGATCATCTCCGAGAAGGTGACCGCGCCCCCGAGCGAGCGGACGAGCCGGCGAAACGGCACATCTGTCACGCCCGACATGGGGGCGAGCAGGACGTTGGTTCCGAGGTTGAGCGGTCCGACGTGAATGGTCATTTCTTGGGCATGCGTGCCAGGTGCCGAAACTTTGTGCAAACTAGGCTGCGGCCCCGGCGCGCGCAAGGATTTCGCGGTGCTTGGCGGACCCGAAGCACGGGGCTAGGTTCCGCAGGTGACGACCGTGGCGCTCATCGTGGCCGCGGGCCGCGGTGCGCGGTTCGGCGGCGAAACTCCCAAGCAGTACATGCCCCTCGGTGGCGCGCCGCTGCTTCGGCATAGCGCGGCGCGTCTCGCCTCCCACGCGGCCATCGGAGCCGTCCGGGTCGTCATCGATCCTGCGGCCGAGGCCTATTACCGGGGTGCGGTAGCTGGTCTGCCGTTGCTTGAGCCGGTTGCCGGTGGCGCGACGCGGCAGGAGTCGGTGCGCCGCGGTCTCGATAGTTTGGCAGCCGATCCGCCCGACAACGTCCTGATTCACGATGGCGCCCGCCCCTTTCCCGACGATGCCCTCATCGGCCGCGTGGTCGACGCGCTCGGCACCAACGACGGCGCCGTTGCAGCGCAACCTGTCGTGGACACGCTGAAGTCGGCGGACGACGACGGACGCATCGCACGCACCATCGATCGAACTGGCTTGTGGCGCGCGCAGACGCCGCAGGGTTTTAGATACTCGGCCATCGTCCGGGCGCATGCCGCGGCGGCGGCGCGCGACGATCTGACCGACGACGCGGCGGTCGCCGAACTCGCCGGGCTCGGCGTTGTGCTGGTGCCCGGTGCCGAGGACAATCTCAAGGTGACGACACCCGACGATCTCGAACGCGCCGAGCGCATCCTCGCGGCGCAACTCGGCGATACCCGTGTGGGCACCGGTTTCGACGTGCATCGCTTCGAAGCGGGCGACGGAGTCGTGTTGTGCGGCGTGTCGATCCCGCACACCCATCGGCTCGCCGGTCACTCCGACGCCGACGTGGCGCTGCACGCATTGACCGACGCGATCCTCGGCGCGCTCGGCGACGGTGACATCGGAGAGCATTTTCCGCCGTCCGACCCGCAATGGGCCGGCGCGCCGTCACGGTTGTTCGTACGGCACGCCGTCGAGCGTGTGCGGGCGCGGGGCGGCCGCATCGCCCACGTCGATGTCACCATCATCTGCCAGGCGCCCAAGGTTTCTCCTCATCGCGACGCCATGCGGGCCGCGCTCGGCGGCCTGCTCGGTCTGGAGCCGGATCGCGTCAGCGTCAAGGCGACCACGACCGAAGGTTTGGGCTTCACCGGCCGCCGCGAAGGCATCGCCGCCCAGGCGACGGCCACCATCCGCCTGCCGTCATGACAAACGACGTCGGCACGACCCCTGCCCTGTCCTTCGCCCACCCGGCTTCGCTGGTCGCGACGGTCTTCGGCGCGGGCCTGTCGCCGGTCGCGCCCGGCACCGTCGGCTCGCTTGTCGCGGTCCCGTTGGCCTGGCTCCTGATGTGGGCGTCGGGGCCGCTCGGACTGTTCGTCGCCGCCGTTGCAGTTTTCGCGCTCGGCTGGTGGGCGTCCACCGTCTACGTCGAGAGGACGAGGATTGCCGATCCGGGCGCCGTCGTCGTGGACGAGGTCGCGGGTCAATGGCTCGTGCTCGTCGTCGCGCCGCTGAACGTTTGGTACTTCGCCGCGGGCTTCGTGTTGTTCCGGGTCTTCGACATCGTCAAGCCGTGGCCCGTCAGTTGGGCCGACCGCCGCATCAAGGGCGGCCTCGGCGTCATGCTCGACGACGTGCTTGCGGGCGTGTATGGCGGCGCGGTGATGTTGCTCGTCGTCTGGTTCGTGGAGGACCGCATTGTTCTCTGACGATCTCATCCTGCTCGCCGAGGACGTACTTTCGGCATGCCGCGCGCAAGGCGTCATGGTGGTCACGGCGGAATCTTGTACCGGCGGGCTGATCGCGGGTTGCCTCACCGAGGTCGCGGGCTCTTCGTCGGTCGTCGACCGCGGTTTCGTCACCTACCACAACGACGCCAAGCGCGACGTTCTGGGCGTGCCGCAGACGCTTCTCGATACCGTCGGCGCGGTCAGCGAGGAGGTCGCGCGTGCCATGGCCGAGGGCGCGTTGGCCCGCGCCAAGGCGGACATCGCGGTCTCGGTGACGGGGATTGCCGGTCCCGGCGGCGCGACGCCGTCCAAGCCGGTCGGCCTCGTGCATATGGCGCTGGCACGCACCGGCGCGCCGACGCATCATCAGCGCATGGAATACGGCGATATCGGACGCGGCGCGGTCCGCGCTGCGACGGTCGTCGATGCGCTCAAGATGATTCTCGAAGCGACACACGAAATGGGGAGCGCTGCATGAGCGAAACGATGCGGGCGGTGGTGATCGACGAACCCGGCGGGCCGGAAGGGCTTCACCTCGCTGATGTGCCGGTGCCGGAGCCCGGTCCGGGCGAAGTGCGCATCAAGGTCGCCTACGCCAGCATGAATCCGATGGACGTCTTCGCGCGCGAAGGCAAGGTGTCGTGGCTGCCTGTCAAGTGGCCCTTCATTCCCGGCATCGAACACGCCGGCGTCGTCGACAAGGTCGGCGACGGCGTCGATCCGTCGATGGTTGGCAAGCGCTACCACTCGCGCAACATGTTCGGCGGCAACGCCGAGTATTCGATCTCGCCGCTCGACCGGACCGCGCCGATGCCGGACGAACTCGATTGGCGGATCGGGACCTGCTACGGCGGCATGACCTACACCTCCTACCACGCGCTGCACACCGCAGCGCGCATCCGACCGGACGACTGGTGCCTGTTCCATTCAGCGGCCGGACCGATCGGAATAATGCTGACCCAGATCGCCCGGGATGCTGGCGCCAAGGTCATTGGTCTGTGCAGCGGCGCCAAGTTCGACTACGCCAAGCCCTTCGGCGCCGATCACCTGATCGACTACACCAAGGACGATTGGGTCGCCGCGGTAAGGCAGATCACCGGCGGTGCCGGCGCCGACATCATCGTCGATGGCAACCAGGGACCGGACGCTCCCAAGAACTACGAGGTCATCGCGCCCGGCGGACACTGCATCTACATCGGCGCCACTGCCGGCAGCCCGGCGCCGGAGATCCCGGTCTCGACCCTGATCTTCAAGTCGGCCTTCGTCGGCGGCTTCAACCTGCCCCTGCTCGAAAGCCGCGGCACCCGCGACAACGCCGAGGTGCTGCGCAAGGTCGCCAGTGGCGAATGGAAGATTCCGATCAGCGAGGAAGTTGCCCTCGACGACGTTCCCGATCTGCACAAGCGGTTCGCCGCGCGTCAGGTCATGGGACGCGCGGTGATCCGAGTCGGCGGCGAGCTCAACTGGCAGAAATAGGGACGCCGCGTCCGGCGCGCGGGCAAACCGCGCGATTTCGGTGCGCTGTGCACCCGCGTTTCGTCTAGGGTCCGCTTCCCGTGACCGACGTCCCCCGCATTCCCCTGCCTTTTCTCGTCGCGCTGGTGGCGAATACCGCGATCGGTCCGGCGGCGACTCAGCTCTTCGTGCCGTCGGTCCCGGCGATCGCCGTCGAGTTCGACGTCGCCATCGGCGTCGCCCAGATTTCCTTCTCTGCCGCCATGGTCGCGCTCGCCATCTCGACCCTGTTCTACGGCCCGCTCGCCGATCGCTACGGGCGGTTGCCGATGCTCTTCGTTGGGCTCGCCCTGTTCATGGTCGGTACCGCAATCGCGCTGTTCGCGCCGAACGTCACCGTGCTGATCATCGGCCGTGTCGTGCAGGCCGTCGGCGGCGCCGCCGGCATGGTCATCACCCGCGCCATCGTGCGCGATCTCTATGGACCCGCCGGCGCGGCGCGGGTCCTTGGCACACTGATCTTCGTCACCGTCGGCGCGCCCATGGTGGCGATCATCAGCGGCGGCATAATCACCGACCTGCTCGGCTGGCGCTGGATCTTCATCGTGTCGCTGGCGCTCGGCGCCCTGGTCGCGCTGCTCGCCTGGATGACGATGCGCGGCAAGGAAAGCGGCAGCGGCGCGGTCAGCAACTTCGGCGACATGATGCGCGGCTACGGCCGTCTGTTCCGTTCGCCCGTCTATATCGGCTTCATCCTGCAGGGCGGCTTCGGCGCGGCATCGTTCTTCGCCTTCATGGCGGTCGGCCCTTACCTGATGGTCGACGTGCTGGAACGGCCGGCGACCGAGTTCGGTGCCTACTTCGCCATCGTCACGCTCGTCTTCATGACCGGCAACTTCATGGGCGGTCGACTGTCGAACCACGTCGGCCTCGAGCGCATGGTCGTCCTTGGCGGCCTCGTCTCCGTGATCTGCGTCGCCGCCGGTCTGGCGACGTTCTCGGTGATCGGTCTCGGCGTGCTGGTCATGTTCGGCACGTCGTTCTTTTCGTCGGTGGGCAACGGCCTGGCGATGCCCAACAGTCAGGCGGGCGCGCTCAACGTGATCCCGGAACTCGCCGGCACCGCGTCCGGCCTGGCGGCGTTCGTCCAGACCATTTTCGGGGCAATCTGCGCGCAGACCGTCGCCAGTCTGATCGATCCGAGCGGCACCGCCCTCTTCGTCACCATGCTGCTGGCGGTCAGCCTGTCGTTCGTCTGCGGTCTCATTCCCTTGACCATCAAGCTGCGGGCTGATCGCGCCGCAGCAGCCGGAGAGTAACGCCATGTCCTGCACCGAAGGCCGCTTCGACACCCGCGACGGGCTCAGCCTCTACTACCGCGACTATGCCGGTCCCGAGGGACGAACGCCGGTCTTGTGCCTCGCCGGGTCGACCTCCAACTCGCGGTCGTTTGACGACTTCGCGCCCCATGTCGCGGCGACGCGCCGCGTTCTGACGATGGACTGGCGCGGCCACGGCAACTCGGATTGGGACCCGGACGAAAACAACTACGGCTTCCAAACCGACGCCGACGACGTCGTCGAATTCCTGCGCCACGTGGGTGTGCCCAAGGTGGTGATCGTCGGCACCTCGCGCGGCGGCATCATCGGCATGGTGCTGGGGCTGTCGAACCCCGAAGTCCTTGCCGGCGTCGTGATGAACGACATCGGTCCCGAGATCGGCCCCGACGGCAGCAAGCGGCTGCGCACGCGCAGCGTCCAGGATCGCAGCTGGGACGGCTTCGAGGACGCCGGCCGCACCCTGAAAGAGAACTACGACACCCCGACGCCCGATCTTGGCGACGATCACTGGACGCGCCACGCCCGGCGCACCTGCAAGCGCTTCGACGACGGCAAGATCAGGCCCAACTACGACCCCGGCTACGGACGCGCCTTCCGCGCGGGCCAGACTCGCGGCTCATTGTGGCCGGCCTTCGAATCGCTCAAGGACATTCCCGTCCTCGCCATCCGCGGCGATGCGTCGGACATCCTCGAAGCCTCGGGCATGGCCGAGATGAAACGCCGCAAGCCCGACATGCAGGCCGCGACAATCCCGAACCGCAACCACTGCCCCTTCCTCGACGAACCCGAAGCGTTAGCTGCCATCGACAGCTTCCTCGCGGCGTTCTAGCTGCGACTGGCATCCCGTTCCGCGCCAGCCTCGGCGCCTGGCCAAGATTTCTCCTCCCTCTGCGCGCCAGGGAGAGGTGGCGGTTCCGCCCCGGCGAGCAACAGAGCCGGCCGCACCCATTCGGCCGTCATCGCCTTGACCCCCACGCCATGCCGCGCGACAACGCAGGCAACAAGGAGGCACACATGGCCAACACAATGCGCGCCGTCGTCGTCGAGGCGCCGGGAGATCCGTCGGTTCTGCAACTGAAGGAGATCGGCGTTCCCGAACCGAAAAGCGGTCAGGTCCGCATCAAGGTCGCCTACTGCGCGCTCAACCCGCTCGACACGCACAGCCGCGCCGCGCGGGTCAAATGGGGCGCGCCCAAGATGCCCTACACGCCCGGCTACGAGTACGCCGGCCTCGTCGACGCCGTCGCGGACGACGTCGACGAAGACCTCATCGGCAAGCGCGTCGCCGCCGTCGGCGAATGGGGCGGCAACGCCGAATACGCGCTCGCCACGGCAGCGCGTCTCGTCCCCGTCCCAGACGACTTCGACTGGAAGATGGCCGCCGTGTTCGCGACCTGCGGCCCGACTGCCTGGCACCTCGTCCACTCCGCCGGCCGTGTCAAGGAAGGCGACGTGGTCGTCGTGCACTCGGCCGCCGGCGCCGTCGGCGCGCTGACTACACAGATCGCCAAGGACGTGGGCGCCGTCATCTACGGCCTTGTCGGCAGTCAGGCGCGCGCCGACTACGCCAAGCAGTTCGGCGCCGACATGCTGATCGACCGGGTGTCGGACGACTGGGCCGACGTCGTCATGCGCCTGACCAACGACCGCGGCGCCAACGTCATCTTCGATGGTGTCGCCGGCCCCGACGCGCCGCTCAACTACAAGGCCGTAGCGCCGCTCGGCAACGTCATCTACCTCGGCCAGATGGCCGGCCCACCGCCCGAGGTGAACATCAGCCAGCTCATCGGCAAGTCGTTCTCGGTCACGGGCTTCGTGCAGTACTTCCATCAGGCTGCGACCCGCGGCGCCGAACAGGCCGAACTCTTCGGCAACCTCAGTTCAGGCAAGTGGCGCATCCCGATCGAGCGCGTCGAGCCGCTCGACAAGGTCGCCGAACTGCACGCCGCCTTCGAGAACCGTCAGTTGCTGGGTCGCACGCTGATCGAGGTGGGCGCAGAGTTGTAGCCTCTGAAGCCGCCGTCATCCTGAGCCGTTTCCTTGCAGCTTGCTGCAAGGAAAACGAGTCGAAGGGCCTAGGCCGCGCCCTTCCCCTCCGCTGCGCCCTCCGGCGCTTCGCCACCGTAGATCTCGTGGGCGCGCTTCTCGAAGGCGCGCACCATGCGTTGCACCGCCTCGTTGAACACAGCGCCGATCAGGCCCTGCAGCAGCTTCGAGCGGAACTCGAAGTCGACGTAGAAGTCGATCGTCGTTTGCGTTCCGCCCTCTTCCGGAATGAACACCCAGTGATTGTTGAGATACTTGAACGGCCCGTGGGCGTACTTCACGTCGATGCGCCCCGGCCGGTCGAGCGTCACCTCAGAGGTGAACTTCTCGCGGAACATCTTGAAGCCGATCACCAGATCGGCGTGGATCACGTTGCCGGTTCGCGAATTGACGCGGCTTGCGACGCACCACGGCAGAAACTCCGCGTAGCGGTCGACGTCGGCGACGAGGTCGAACAGCTGCTGCGGCGTGTAGGGCAGCAGTTTCTTTTCGGCGTGAGTCGGCATCAGCCCGCGAGCTGTGCGTCGCGCAGCGCGCGCAGTTTGGCGAAGTCGTCGCCCGCCAGATACGACGAGCGCGTCATCGGCGTCGCCGACACCATCAGGAAGCCCTTGGCCCGCGCCATGGCGGCGTAGTCGGCGAACTCGTCCGGCGACACGAAGCGATCGACGCCGATGTGCTTCACCGTCGGCTGCAGATACTGGCCGATGGTCAGGAAATCGACATCGGCGGAGCGCAAATCGTCCATCACCTGCCCGACTTCCTTCTTGGTCTCGCCCAGTCCGACCATGATCCCGGACTTGGTGAACATCGACGGATCGATCTTCTTCACCGTGTCGAGCAGGCGCAGCGAATGGAAATAGCGCGCGCCGGGCCGCACGTCCGGGTACAGCCGCGGCACTGTTTCGAGGTTGTGATTGAACACATCGGGCTTGGCCGCCACCACGGTCTCCAGCGCCCCGTCCTTGCGCAGGAAGTCCGGTGTCAGGATTTCAATGGTCGTGTCGGGCGTGTGTGCGCGCAGCGCCGCGATCGTTTTGACGAACTGGTTGGCGCCGCCGTCGGCAAGATCGTCACGGTCGACCGAGGTGACCACGATATGGCTCAGCCCGAGTTCCTTGGCAGCCAGCGCCGTGTGTTCCGGCTCGAACGGATCGACCGCACCGGGAATACCGGTGGTCACATTGCAAAAAGCGCAGGCACGCGTGCAGATCTCGCCAAGGATCATCACCGTCGCATGGCCCTGCGCCCAGCATTCGCCGATGTTGGGGCACGCAGCTTCCTCGCACACCGTGTGCAGGTTCAGCCGCCGCATCAGCTTCCGGGTTTCGTGATACTCGGGCGAGACCGGCGCCTTGGCGCGAATCCAGTCAGGCTTGCGCTTGATCGGGTTGTCGGGCCTGTGCGCTTTTTCCGGATGACGCGGCCGCACCGCCGCGCCGTCTGTGACCTCAGTCATCTGATCCTAGAAATGGAGGGTCTGCCCGTAAGCGTCAAGGACCGATTCGTGCATCATTTCCGACAGCGTCGGATGCGGGAACACGGTTTCCATCAGCTCCGCCTCGGTCGTCTCCAGCGTCTTCGCCACCGTATAGCCCTGAATCAGTTCGGTGACCTCGGCGCCGATCATGTGCGCGCCCAGCAACTCGCCGGTCTTGGCGTCGAACACCGTCTTGATCATGCCTTCCGGTTCGCCCAGCGCGATCGCCTTACCGTTGCCGATGAACGGGAACCTGCCGACCTTGACCTCGTGGCCCTTCTGCTTGGCCGCCGCTTCCGTCAGGCCGACGCTGGCGACCTGCGGATGGCAATAGGTGCAGCCCGGAATGTTGAGCGTCTTCATCGGGTGCACGCCCTTCTTGCCGGCGATCTTGTCGACGCAGATCACCGCCTCGTGCATCGCCTTGTGGGCGAGCCACGGTGGCCCGACCAGATCGCCGATCGCGTAGATGCCCTTCACGCCGGTTTCCAGCCACTCGTTGACCTCGACGTGGCCGCGGTCGACCTTGACGCCCTTCACCGCGTCGAGCCCGATCTCTTCGACGTTGCCGGTAATGCCGACCGCAAGGATGACCTTCTCTGCGGTGATCGTCTCGGCCTTGGCCTTGCTGCCCTTCGCGGGTTCGATCGCCGCCTGCACGCCGCCCTTGCTCGCCTTCAGCGAGGCGACCGACGCGCCGGTGATGATCTTCATGCCCTGCTTCTCGAACTGCTTTTTGGCGAAGGCTGAAATTTCCTCGTCTTCGACGGGCAAGATGCGGTCGAGCACTTCGACCACCGTCACTTCGGCGCCCATCGTGCGATAGAAGCTCGCGAACTCGATGCCGATCGCGCCCGACCCGATGACCAGCAACGACTTCGGCATGGTCTCGGGCACCATCGCTTCCTTGTACGACCAGACGTTCTTGCCGTCGGCCTTGATGTTGGGCAGGTCGCGTGCGCGCGCGCCGGTCGCCAGGATGATGTGCTTCGCCTGCACGTCGGCGACCTGCTTGCCGTCCTTGGTCACCGCAATCTTGCCGGGTCCGGTCAGCTTGCCGTGGCCGTCGATCACATCGGCCTTGTACTTCTTGAGAAGATGCGCGACGCCGCTCGACAACTGCTTCGACACCTTGCGGCTGCGCTGCACGACCTTCTTCAGATCGAAACGCACATTGTCGGCGGCGAGCCCGAACTCGTCCAGCCGGTGCATCAGGTGATAGATCTCCGACGAGCGCAGGAGCGCCTTGGTCGGGATGCAGCCCCAGTTCAGGCAGATGCCGCCGAGGTGTTCGCGCTCGATGCACACGGTCTTGAGGCCGAGTTGCGCCGCGCGGATCGCCGCGACGTAACCGCCAGGGCCTCCGCCGAGGACCGCCACGTCGTATTGCTGTGCTGCCATGTCTGCCTTCCGGTTCGGGTTCGTTGCAGGTGCGGTGCGCTCGTGCGCCTACAGCAGCATCGTGACCGGGTCTTCGATGTAGCCCTTGAACGCGCGCAGCAGTTCGGCCCCGATCGCGCCGTCGACGACGCGGTGATCGCAGGACAGCGTGCACGACATCACCGTCGCGACGGACAGCGCGCCGTCCTTCACCACGGGGCGCTGCTCGCCCATGCCGACCGCCAGGATCGCGCCCTGCGGCGGATTGATGACGGCGGCGAATTCCTTGATGCCGAACATCCCGAGGTTCGAAATAGAGAACGTCCCGCCCTGGTATTCCTCGGGCATCAGCTTGCCCTCGTGGGCGCGGCCGGCGAGGTCCTTCATCTCGTTGGAGATTTCGGCCAGGCCCTTGTGGTCCGCGTTGCGCACCACCGGCGTGATCAGCCCGTTCTCGACGGCGACGGCAACAGAGACGTCGACGCTGTCGTAGCGCAACGTCGCCGCCTCGGTCCATGAGGCATTGGCGTTCGGTACCTTCTTCAAGGCCAGCGCCGCCGCGCGGATGACGAAGTCGTTGACCGACAGCTTGTAGCTCTCGTCCTTGGCGCCGCGTTCGTTCAGGTCCTTGCGCATGGCCAGCAGCTTGTCGATCTCGCAGTCGATCGTCAGGTAGAAGTGCGGCACCTGCT
>JAYOEZ010000015.1:0-48255 GCA_038116985.1 Alphaproteobacteria bacterium
GCCCCGTCTCCCCCGGCTCCCCCGCCGCAGATTCCACCGGCGCCGCCGGGGGTGCCGAGGCCGGGCGCGGGCAGTCCGGCCGGCGGCAACTGGCGCTGATAGCGGTCCGTCACCGACGCCTGTCTTGCGCCGTTCTCGCCGTCGCCCACGCCGGCAGGTGCGGCGACCAGCCAGTAGGCGACCGCCATGAGCGCGACGACGAAGATGACCGCGACGATCCGCATGTCGAGAGGCTACCTTAGGATCGGACCGCGCCAAAGACGGAGCGCAATGACGGAGGAGTGAGCATGGCCGAACCTGCAGTTGTCGGCGGGGTTTATGAGGTCGGCATCGGGGTGCCGGACCTTGATGCTGCGCTGCGCTACTGGGCGCTTTTCGGCTATCGGGCCGATGCGCGGGGCCGGCTTGGTGCCGCCGAGGCGGCGCGCCTGTACGGCGTGGATTCGGGCCTCGAATCGGTGCGTCTCCTGCATCAGGAGGCCGATCATGGGCTCGTCCGGCTGATGCGCTGGGACAGGCCGCTTGGTGACGGCCTCGGGATGGTGCCGCTGCGCACGCCGGGCAACCGCTGGGCCGTGGCCAAGACCAACGAGGTGTTCCAGGTCGCGAACTTCGCCGCCGCGCTCGCCGCGCAAGGCGCACCGGTTCACACCATGGGGCCGATCTTTCACCCCGTGCCGGCGCCGGGTGGCGGCGACGATCCCTACGCCGATGAGATTCGCTGCAAGCGCGAGTTCATCTTCTTCCAGCCGCATTATCGGCACGTTCTGGTGCAGCGCTATGCTCACGACCTGCCGCTGTTCGGTCAGTTCAATGAACAAAGCCGTTTTCGCGCCAGCCAGTTCACGCAGGTCGGCCTCTGCGTCACCGAGGATCGCGCCGATACGCTGGATTTCTATGAGGACGTTCTTGAACTGAAGCGGCACGACGTCGACTACGTCGCGACCGACGGCGCTATGCCCACGGTCGTCGTACCGCTGGCCGTCGGCGAACTCCTGCGCGAATCGGATTTCGACGACGTACGTGCGGGCGACACCGAGGCCACGCAGCGCTCGGGCAAGCTGCGCGTGTTCCGCATTACCGGCGACACGCGTGGCGAAAACCTGGTCGATCGTACCCGCGCGGGTCACCTGGGGTTCTCGCTCTACACCTATCGTGTGACCGAGATTGCCGCGATGCGCGACAAGGTGATCGCCGGCGGCGCCGGCGAAGTCACGGCTATCGCCGAGGACGAGTTTGGCGCGCCGTCGTTCTCGTTCAACGCGCCCGACGGCTATTTCTGGACGTTCGTCGGGGTCTAGTTGTCCGGTGGGAAGTGCCGCGCCAGATAGTCCAGCACCATGCCGTTGAACGCGTCCGGCTTTTCAAAGGGCGGTGCGTGGCCCGCCCCGGCAATCTCGATGAACTCGGCACCAGGGATGTGGTTCGCCGCGTCCCGCAGCACGTCGGGCGGAATGATCCGGCTTTCGCTTCCGCCGACCACCAGCGTCGGTACGCGATAGTCCTTGAGCCGCTCGGCGGTGACGCCGTTGGCCGGGTCGAGAGATCGCTTCATGAAGGGACCGACATCCTGGTTCAGCTTGCCGATCCGGCCCATCAGGAAATAGAGCTCGGGCTCGCGTTCGGGAAAGTCCGGCGCGGTGATGACTTGCTGAATGCGGTCGCGTTCGCCGACCACCTTGCCCGGTCCTTCGCGAAACACCCGCAGAATACCCTCCGACAACACGCCGCCGCCGCTCGCCGACATGACGATGCAGGCGATGCGTGTGGGCGCGGCTATCGCAGTAGCCAGCGCGGTCCAGCCGCCGATGGCGTGCGACACGATCGCCGTACGTTCAACGCCGGCCGCGTCCATCACAGCCAGTGCGTCGGTCGGGAAGTATTCGAAGCGCATATCGTCGACGGCGCAGCGCGATCGGCCCCAGCCGCGCTGGTCGAACAGAAGTACGCGGTAGCGGCGCAGGAACGTCGGCACTTGCTGGAACCATTCCAGTGTGTTGCCCCCGCCGCCATGTGCGAAGGTGACGACAGGGCCGCGCACGCCGTGCAGTTCGTAATAGAGGGTCGCTTTTTCGGTGTCGATGTAAGGCATAGCCCTGAGAGGCTAGACTGATCGGGTGAGCGCTGTCCCGCAAATCCCGATCACCCACAGCATTCTGCGGGCAGACGCCCTGGCCGACGTCGTGTCGCGCACCTACGACCTCAAGGGACCGCTCCACGCCGAACTACTCGCGCGCGGCGTCAACGACGTCTATCTGCTCCGTGGCGGCGACACACGATACGCCATGCGCGTACTCCGTCGCGGTTTTCGCAGCGCCGAGGAGGTGCGTTACGAGACGGCGCTGATCGGGTTCTACGCCGGGCAGGGCATTGATGTCAGCGCGCCGCTCATCACCCGCGACGGCGAGGGGTTCGCGGCGGTACAGGCCCCGGAAGGGGAGCGGTTCCTGTCAGTATTCACCTGGGCTGACGGCGCGCCAATGGCGCGGCGCGCCACGGCGGCCGATGCCGCGCGCCTGGGTGCGACCGTCGCCCGCATGCATCTGATGGCCGAGGATTTCGCGCCGCCCCACGCCGTCGACGTCGACAGTCCGGCCTTCATGGCCCGCCGCTTGCCGGCGCTCATGACGATGGTCGGCGCCGACAGCGAGCAGGGCCGTCTCTACGCCGACCTGATCGACAAGGCGTCGCAACGGCTCAGGGCGCTCGATCTGCCCCGCGGGCCGTGCCACGGCGACATCCATACGCACAACGTCTTCCTCGCCGATGACGGCCGACTGATCTTTCTTGATTGGGACAATTGCGGTGCCGACTTCTTTGCCAAGGAGCTGCTGCACTTCGTCTGGCGCAACGACTACCTGAGCCGCGGCGCCGACCTCAGCGCCGCGTTCCTGACCGGCTATGAAACCGTACGCCCGTTCAGTGACGAAGAGCGGGAACAGTTGCCGTTCTTTCTCACCGTGCGACACCTGTTCATTCTGTGCGGTATGGCGGGGATGAGCGGCGCCGTCGGACGCAGTGCCATCGGCTACACGCACGAGCCGTCGCGCTTCATGGACCTTATCAAGGGACCGGCACGGCAGGCCGGTCTGCTCTAGAAATGGAGAAGAGCATTATGCCCGACATCATCGAAATTCCGATCGAGCTTCTCACTCCCGAGGCCTTCGCGCCGTTCGGTCAGGTCATCGGCGAACGCGACGACCCGCCCTTGTTCCAGGGCGGCAACGCCACGACCTGGGGCGTCGACTTCGAGATCGACGGCAAGATGGAGTTGCACTTCGCCCGATTCGAGTATCAACCGGCGCTGGAGTTTTCGCTGATCGAGCGCCACTTCGCGGTGACGCAGAGCTTTATCCCACTCAACAACGACGCGTCGGTCACCGTCTTTGCGCCGCCGACCGATCCCGACGATGCGTCGGCCATCCCGCGTCCTGAGGATCTGCGCGCCTTTTACATCGACGGTGCGCGGGGCGTGATGATGTGGAAGGGCACGTGGCACTCCAGCCGCTTCCCGGCACGCGCGCCGGCCGCCACCTTCGCCTTCCTTACCGATGCTCACACCACCGCGGAACTGAGCGAGATGCTCGCCGGGAAGCCGGGCAAGCTCACCCAGCTCGTCGACTACGACGAGCGCTTCGGTCAGCGCTTTCGATTAAGCGATCCGCAGGGACTGATGGCCTAACGCGCCTCGCGCAACATGCTGCGCGCGATGATGATGCGCTGGATTTCGCTTGTGCCCTCGTAGAGCCGGAACAGCCGCACGTCGCGGTAGAATCGTTCGATCCCGGTGTCGGCGATGTAGCCCGACCCGCCGTGGATCTGCACCGCGCGGTCCGCCACGCGGCCGACCATCTCGGTCGCGAACAGTTTGCAGCACGAGATTTCCTCCGACACGTCCTCGCCCGCATCGCGCCGCTTCGCGGCATCCAGAATCATCGTCCGCGCCGCATAGGCTTCGGTCCGGCTGTCGGCCAACATCGCCTGGATCAGCTGGAACTCGCCGATCGGCTTGCCGAACTGCTGGCGCTCCACGGCGTATCGCGTTGCCGCATCGATCAGCCGCTCGGCGACGCCGGTCGCCACGGCCGCGATGTGCAGCCGACCGCGGTCCAGCACCTTCATCGCTGTCTTGAACCCCTGACCTTCGACGCCGCCGAGCAGCGCCTCCGCCGGCACCCTGCAGTCCTCGAACATCACGTCGGCCGTCAGGCTGCCGTGTTGGCCCATCTTGCGGTCGGGCTTGCCGATGGTCAGGCCGGGCCGCGGCGCCTCGACCAGAAAAGCCGACACGCCGCGCGCACCTTTCTCGTCGGGATCGGTCCGCGCCATCAGGGTGAACAATCCGGCGCGCGGCGCGTTGGTAATGAACCGCTTGCCGCCGTTGATGACGTAGTCGTCGCCGTCGCGTCGTGCGGTCGTGCGCAAGGCGGCCGCGTCCGAGCCGGAGTCCGGTTCGGTTAGTGCGAACGAACTAATGATCTCGCCGCTCGCCAGTCTGGGAAGATAGTGCGAACGCTGCGAGTCGGTGCCGTCAAGCACGATGCCTTGCGAACCGATGCCGACGTTGGTGCCGAATGCCGAGCGGAACGCTGGCGAGGTCCATCCCAGTTCGAAGGCGATCTGGGCTTCTTCTTCGGTGTTGAGGCCGAGGCCGCCGAATTCGGCGGGGATTGTCAGGCCGTATAGCCCGATGTCGCGCATCTCGGCGAGAAGCTCAGCCGGGATCTCGTTGGTCTCGTCGACGGTCGCCTCGTGCGGCACCAGGCGTTCGCGCACGAACCGGCGCACGGTGTCGCGCAGCTGCGCAAAGGTCTCGGTATCCAGCGCCACGGGCCGCTCCTCTCGACAGGGCAAGGCACGATCACACCCGATCGTTCCGCGCGCCGCAACCGGGCTTAGAGCGAATTCAGAAAACGTAGAAGATCTTCGCGGTCCGTTGCCGGCAGGGTGCGGAAACCTTCGCGGGCTGCCTCGGCCTCGCCGCCGTGCCACAAAATGGCTTCGGCGACGTTACGGGCGCGCCCGTCGTGCAGCAGGAACGTATGCCCGTTGACGGTCTCGATGAGGCCGAGCCCCCAAAGCGGCGGCGTGCGCCATTCCCGCCCGTCAGCGGCGAAATCCGGGCGTCCGTCGGCGAGCCCGTCGCCCATGTCGTGCAGCAGCAGATCGGTGAACGGCTGGATGGTCTGATGCGCCACAACCGGATTCGCATGATCGCCGGTTTCGATCTGTGGCGTGTGACAGCCCGCGCAACCGATGTCGCCGAACAGCGCCTGGCCCCGCTGCACCGACGGATCGCGCACGTCGCGCCGTGCGGGCACGGCGATGCTCTCCATATAGAATGTCAGATCATCGAGAATGACGTCGTCTGCTTCGATGCCGCCGAAGCGCTGCGCCACTGCAGCGCAGTCGGCTTGCGTCGGCAAACAGTTCTGTTCCGGGAACAGCGACGTCGTGATGCCGATGTCGCCGAGCAGGGCTTCGGCATTCTGGACACGCAGGCTTGGGGCGTTCGCCTTCCAGCCGAAGCGCCCCAGCCGCATCGTCCTGCTGGCGGGGTCCCACACGCGGTTCAGCCGCCCCGATATGCCATCGCCATCGGCATCGTCGGGATCGGCGCGCACGGCAAGTGCGTCCTCTGGGATCGCCTCGAGCAGCCCTAGGCCGAAAACCGCAGGCGCGACGCGCGGTGACATGAGGAGGCCTTCTGCCCCGGCGCCATCCTCCGGGACGAACCTGTAGGCCGGCGCACGCAGGCTGAACGGCGTCCCGTCGCCGTAGCTGCCGGCAACCTCGCGATAGGTGATCCGCACCTGTCCTTCGGGTGCCACCCCGGGCACGGCCTTGTCGTTGATCTGCAGACCCCAGCGCGGATGGCCCAGCGGACCGCCTCGGTCGTCGGCGCCGGCCACGCTGATCCGCACCAGCATCTTCGTCATCGGTGCGTCGTTCTCCGGCGGCGCGCCCCGGCCGTCGCGCGCATGGCAAGCGATGCAGGAAGGCGCGTTGAAGATCGGCCCAAGACCGACGAACTCGGTGTCATCGTTGGGCGGCGCGGCCCACACGGCGTTGAACAGCTTGTTGCCGTCGAAAAAGCGCTGTCGCAGCTGCGGCGGCAGGTTACGCGCCGGCGAGGAGAAGGCGTTGCGGTTGCTGACGGCGCGGGTGGTGTCGCCGCCGCTGGCGGCCGGATCGGAGCGAATCTGGGCATGGGCGGATCCGGCGGCCGCCGCCGACAGCAGGGCCGCCAGGATCATCGCCTGGATGGGCGCGAGCCGCGCCAAATATGCGTGTCGGGTCGTCATTTCTGGGCCATTCTGGTATTCATGCGATCGAATCCGGTAGGGTCAACGAGCAAACGGTTGCGGTGCGGAAAACTTCTCGCGACCGGCAGGGAGATCGGACCGTGGGGTCAGGGACGAACTCAGAGAACGAAAGACGGCATCTCAAGGTGGTCTTGGCGAAACCGCGCGGCTTCTGCGCCGGCGTCGAGCGCGCCATCGAGATCGTCGAACGCGCGCTGACGACCTACGGCGCCCCGGTCTACGTCCGTCACGAAATCGTTCACAACAAACGCGTCGTCGAATCCTTGCGGGACAAGGGCGCGATCTTTGTCAAGGAACTCGATGAGGTGCCCGCCGGCGCCGTCACCGTGTTCTCCGCCCACGGCGTGTCGCGTGTCGTCGAACGCGATGCCGGTGAACGCGGTCTGCACGTCATCGACGCCACCTGTCCGCTGGTCAGCAAGGTTCACAAGGAGGGTCGCCGCTCGGCCGAGAAGGGACTCGATGTCGTTCTGATCGGCCACGAGGGCCATCCCGAGGTGGAGGGGACGATGGGCCAGATCACCGGAACCGTGCACCTCGTGACCTGCCTTGCCGATGTAGAGACGCTCATGCCGACTGACCCCGAACGGCTCAGCTACGTGACCCAGACGACGCTCAGTATCGACGACACACGCGAAATCATCGAGGCGCTGCGTGTGCGCTTTCCGGCGATCGTCGGCCCTGACGTCAAGGACATCTGCTACGCGACTCAGAATCGCCAGGTCGCGGTGCGCGAGTTGTGCCACGAGGTCGACGTCCTGCTCGTCGTCGGTGCGCACAACAGCTCGAACTCGAACCGGCTGCGCGAGATCGGCGAAGCCGAAGGCCTTGCGGCCTACCTTGTCGAGGACGCGCGCGCACTCGATCTCGAATGGCTCGACGAAGCCCAGGCCGTGGGTATCACCGCCGGCGCGTCGGCGCCCGAAGAACTTGTCGAAGAACTGGTCGGCCGCCTGGCCGGTCGCTTCACGATCGATGTCCGCCAACTCGGCGGCGTCGAAGAGAATATCCGCTTCAAGCTGCCGGCTGAGCTCGTTGAGCCATCGTCCGGCGACATCGCGGCGGCGTCGTAGGGGCGGGCTCTTGGGCGTTCCTCTCCGGCAGCAACTGCGCATCGGCGCCTATATCATCAAGCAGAAGATTCTGGGCCGCGAGAAGTATCCGCTCGTGCTCATGCTTGAGCCGCTGTTCCGCTGCAATCTGGCCTGCGCCGGCTGCGGCAAGATCGACTACCCGGACGAAATCTTGAACCGGCGCCTGTCGGTCGACGATTGCATCAAGGCGGTCGAGGAGTGCCCCGCGCCGGTCGTCGCCATTCCCGGTGGCGAGCCGTTGTTGCACAAGGAGATCGGCGAGATCGTGGCCGAAATCACCAGGCGGAAGCGGTTCGTCTCACTGTGTACCAACGCGTTGCTGCTCGAGAAGAGACTGTATCTGTTCAAGCCCTCGCCGTATCTCTTCTTCTCCGTGCATCTCGATGGCCTCAAGGAGCATCACGACAAGGCCGTATGCCTCGACGGCGTATTCGATCGAGCGGTACAGGCGATCAAGGTCGCGCAGGAGAAGGGCTTTCAGGTCAACGTCAACGCCACCATCTTCGACAGCATGCCGGCGGAAGACATCGCCGCGTTCCTCGACTTCACCGCGGACCTCGGCATCAGCGTCACGATCTCGCCCGGCTACGCCTACGAGCGCGCGCCCGATCAGGAGCACTTCCTGTCGCGCCAGCGCACCAAGGCACTGTTCCGCGATGTCTTCAAACGGCGCAACGGCAAGAAGTGGCTGCTCAACCATTCGCCGCTCTATCTCGACTTCCTCGCCGGCAACCAGAGCTACAAGTGCTCGCCGTGGGGGACGCCGACCCGCAACGTGTTCGGCTGGCAACGCCCGTGTTACCTGCTCAACGAGGGCTATGCGGCGACCTTCGCCGAACTCATGGAGGATACCGAGTGGGATGCCTACGGCACCGGCAACTACGAGAAATGCGCCAACTGCATGGCCCACTGCGGCTACGAGCCCACCGCCGTAAGCGACGCCGTGCGCAATCCGCTGAAGATCATGCTGGCCGGCCTGCGCGGCCCGCGAACCGAGGGTCCGTTGGCGCCTGAGATTCCGCTCGACGGCCAGCGCCCGGCGGTCTACGTCTTCGATGACCTGGTTCGCGAGGCGGCGTCGAAGGCCGCCGCCGACAAGACGCATATTAGTGCCGCCTAAGGATTCCGACGTGAGCGACGACAGCAAGACCCCGCTTCTCGACAAGGTGCACCTCCCGGGCGACCTGCGTGCCTTGCCGGAGAGCGATTTGCGCCAGGTCGCTGATGAGTTGCGCAACGAGATGGTCGACGCCGTGTCCATTACAGGCGGCCATCTCGGCGCCGGTCTCGGCGTGGTCGAACTGACGGTCGCGCTGCACTATGTCTTCGATACGCCCGCTGACAAGATTCTGTGGGACGTGGGCCATCAGGCCTACCCGCACAAGATTCTCACCGGACGCCGCGACCGCATCCGCACCCTGCGGCAGGGCGGCGGCCTGTCGGGCTTCACCAGCCGGCGCGAAAGCGAATACGACCCCTTCGGCGCCGCGCACAGTTCGACGTCGATCTCCGCCGGTCTCGGCTTCGCTGTTGCGCGCGATCTGCGCGGTGGCGACAACAACGTCGTCGCTGTGATCGGCGACGGCGCGATGAGCGCCGGCATGGCCTACGAGGCGATGAACAACGCCGGCGCTGCCCACAGCCGCCTCATCGTCATCCTCAACGACAACGACATGTCGATCGCGCCGCCCGTAGGCGCGATGAGCGCCTATCTTGCGCGCCTCATTTCGGCCAAACCCTATCGTTCGGTTCGTCACATCGGCCGCGAAGTCGCACGCAAGTTCCCGCGCCCCTTTGAACGGGCCGCCAAACGGGCCGAGGAATACGCCCGCGGCATGCTGACCGGCGGCACGCTGTTCGAGGAACTTGGCTTCTACTACGTCGGGCCGATTGACGGGCACAACCTCGACCACCTGCTGCCGATCCTGCGCAATGCCAAGGAATCGCGCGGCGAGGGCCCTATCCTGGTGCACGTCGTCACGCAGAAGGGCAAGGGTTACGAGCCTGCCGAGAACGCAGCCGACAAGTACCACGGCGTCAGCAAGTTCGATGTCATCACGGGCAAGCAGTCCAAGCCGACCGGCGGACCGCCCAGCTACACCAACGTCTACGCCAAGGCGCTCATCGCCGAAGCCGAGGCGGATGAGCGCATCGTTGCGGTCACCGCCGCCATGCCGTCGGGCACGGGCCTCGACAAGTTCGCCGAACGCTTCCCGGAACGTGCCTTCGACGTCGGCATCGCCGAGCAGCACGGCGTGACCTTCTGCGCCAGCATGGCCGCCGACGGGCTGAAGCCCTTCGCCACCATCTATTCGACCTTCCTGCAGCGCGCCTACGACCAGGTTGTGCACGACGTCGCCATCCAGAAACTACCGGTGCGCTTCGCCATGGACCGCGCCGGCATGGTCGGCGCTGACGGCGTGACCCATCAGGGCAGCTACGACATCACCTTCCTCGGCAGCCTGCCGGGCTTCGTGCTGATGGCGCCGTCCGACGAGGCGGAGCTGATGCACATGGTCGCGACGGCGGCGCAGATCGACGACGCGCCCTCCGCGATCAGGTATCCGCGCGGTGAATCGATCGGCATCGAGATGCCGGAACGCGGCACGCCCCTGCCCATTGGCAAGGCGCGGGTGCTGCGCGAAGGCACCAAGGTTGCCATTCTCTCCTACGGCACGCGGCTTCAGGAATCGCTCAAGGCCGCAGACGAACTCGGCGCGCGCGGCTTGACGGCGACGGTCGTCGACGCGCGCTTTGCCAAGCCGATCGACGAGGATCTGACCCGGCGGCTCGCCGCCGAGCATGAGGTGCTGATCACCATCGAAGAGGGGGCCATGGGCGGCTTCGCGACGCTGGTCATGCACTTCCTTGCCCGCGAAGGCCTGCTGGAATCGGGGATCAAGTTCCGTCCCATGTGCCTGCCGGACTTCTTCATCGACCACGACAAGCCGGAAAAGCAATACGAGATCGCCGGCCTCAACGCGCCGCAGATCGTCGCCACGGCGCTCCAGGCGCTCGGCTACAACGAATCCTTTGAGGCGCCCGCGCGCGCCTGATCCCGGCCGCCGCCGGATCCGTCCATGACCGTCTTCGTCACCGGCGCCACGGGTTTCGTGGGCGCCGCCGTTGCACGCGCGTTGGCGGTGCGTGGCGCGACCTTGCGGCTTCTGGCCCGTCCCGGCGGCGACCGGCGCAATCTCGCCGGGTTTGCCGCTGAGATCGTCGAGGGCGACCTGCGTGACGTGCCGTCGTTCGCTGCACACCTTCAGGGATGCACCGCCCTCTACCACGTCGCCGCCGACTACCGCCTATGGGCCCGCCGCCCGCGCGAGATGTACGAGGTCAACGTCGAGGGCAGCCGCGCTCTGATCCGCGCGGCGCACGCCGCCGGTGTGCCGCGCATGGTTTACACCTCCAGCGTCGCGGTGCTCGGCATCAATCGAGACGGCACGCCCGCCGACGAGGCGACGTCGGTGTCGCTCGACGACATGGTGGGCCACTACAAGCGCTCTAAGTATCTGGCCGAACAGGCCGTGCGCGAGGTCGTCGCAAAGGAGGGGGCGCAGGTCGTCATCGTCAATCCATCGACGCCGGTCGGCCCGGGCGACGTCCGGCCGACGCCGACGGGGCGCATCATCGTGGAAGCCATGCGCGGCCGTATGCCGGCCTACGTCGAAACCGGACTCAACGTCGTCCACGTCGATGATGTGGCCCAGGGTCACTTGCTCGCGTTCGACAAGGGTGTCGTCGGCGAACGCTATGTACTCGGCGGCGAGGATCTGACGCTCGGCACGATCCTGCAGATGGTCGCCGAACGCACCGGCAAACCGGCGCCCCGGGTGAAGCTGCCGCATGCGGTTGTCTATCCCGTCGCCGTAATCAGCGAAATCCTCGCACAGGTCACGGGACGCGAACCGTTCGCCACGCGCGATGCCGTACGCATGGCGCGCAAGCACATGTACTTTTCATCCGACAGGGCCCGACATTACCTCGGCTACGCAGCGCGTCCGGCCGCCGACGCGGTGCGCGACGCCGTCGCCTGGTTCCGCGACAACGGCTACGACTGAATGGCCGGTAGATGGATGAATGGCGCCGCTCGGCGCAAGGTCGCATAGGCGCGCGATGCGCCGGCCGCGACGCCTATCAGTTGCGGCAGGCTCAAGGGATCGCCGATCAGGCCGCCGAGCACCGAGAATGCATCGGCACGGCCGTCCGCGTCGATCGCATCCGTCGCGTAGTCGGGCACCGTCGCGTCCGCATCATCTGACACGGCGCGCACCACGACGAATGGAAGGCCAGCCTCCTGCGCGGCCTGGGCGACGGCGGCGCTCTCCATGTCGACGATGACGCTACCGGTCCGGGCGAACAACTCGGCCTTGTGCTTGGGCGACAGCACCGGGAGATCGGCGCCGAACACTGTGCCGCCGCAGACGATCATTCCGTGTCCCTCGATTTCGGCGGACATCGCCCCGGCCCAGGCGGCGTCGCCCTCATAGGCGGCCTCGCGCGTTGCCACGCGATGGGAGATGACGAGGGAGCCGGTCGTGAGCGCGGGGTCGAGCCCACCGGCGAGCCCGAAGCTCACGAGACACCGCACCCCGTCGGTGACAAGACGTCGTGCGGCCGGCAGGGCGCGGCCCGGGTCCGCGCCGGTCACCGCCACCAGCCCCTGTACGCCGCCGTCGCGCTTCTCGATGACGCGGCGTTCGTCGGCGAGGCCGCAGACGAACCCAACCTTCATCTCAGAGGCCGTAGCCGACGCGGCGGTCGTTGCTGCGCTGCAGGTTGCGGTACCGCGCCAACGCCATCAGCGGGAAGTAGGCCGCGTAGCCGTGGTACTTCAGGTAGAACACGCGCGGGAATCCGGTGCCGGTGTAGAGCGTTTCGTTCCAGCGGGCCCCGTTGCGCGTATGTCGTTCCAGGAAAGCGATGCCGCGCTGCACCGCCTCTGAGTCCGTTTCGCCTGCCGCCATCAGGCCGAGCACGGCCCAGGCCGTCTGCGAAGCGGTACTCGCGCAGGGCGCGTCGCGATACGCGGTTTCATAACTCGCCAGCGTTTCGCCCCAGCCCCCGTCGTCGTTTTGCCGCGCCTCCAGCCAGGCGACGGCGCGGCGCATGGTGTCGCTCTGTGGATCTTCGCCCGCAGCATTGAGCGCGCACATGACCGACCATGTGCCGTAGACGTAGTTCGCCCCCCAGCGACCGAACCACGAACCGTCGGCTTCCTGTTCGCGGCGCAGGAAGTTCAGGCCGCGCGCTACGGTCTTGTCGGCGCGGTCGTAGCCCAGCTGGCACAGCATGCTGATGCACCGAGCGGTCACATCGGCCGTCGGCGGGTCGAGAAGCGCGCCGTGATCGGCGAACGGAATGTGGTTCAGATAGTGATGCGTGTTGTCGGCATCGAACGCACCCCAGCCCCCGTTCTTCGACTGCATGCCCACGATCCATGTCGCCGTGCGGGCCAGCACGTCCTTGAACTTCGCCGGGTCCGCACGGTGCATCGCCATCGCAACCACCGCCGTGTCGTCCACGTCGGGGTAGTGCGCGTTCTCGTACTGGAAGGCCCAGCCGCCGGGTGCGAGGTCGGGCCGGCGCGCCGTCCAGTCGCCCCTGATGCTCACTTCGCGCGCTTGCAGCCAGTCGAAGCACGCGTTCATCGCCGCGCCGTCCGGTGCCTCGCCGGCTTCCAGCATTGCGTGGGCGGCCAGGCCGGTGTCCCACACCGGCGACAGGCACGGCTGGCAATAGGCCCGGTCGTCCTCGATGATCAGCAGCTTCCGGATCGCCGACATGGCGGTGCGGAAGTCGGGGTGGCCGTGGTCGTAGCCCAGCGCATCGTAGGCCATGACCGAGTTGGCGATGGCGGGGAAGATGCCGCCGAGGCCGTCCTCGCCGTTCAGCCGCGGCGTGAAGAAGTCGATCGCGCGCTTGATCGCACGCTGGCGCATGGTACGCGCGAACAGCGGTTCGATCCGGCGCAGGATCGCATCCAGCACGATGAATACGTTGCCCAGCGGCTTGCCGGTCGGGTTGGCGATGTAGTGGCGGAATGTGTCGGGCGACGCCGCGAACAGTTCGCGGATGCTGACGTTGTTCGGGTTGCGCGCCTTGGGTTTCAACGAGCCCAGGACAAGCAACGGAACAATCACCGTGCGCGACCAGTACGCCACCTTGTCGAGGTGAAACGGGAACCAGCGCGGCAGCAGCATGATCTCGACCGGCATCGTCGGCACCGCGCGCCACGGCACCTGTTCGAACAGCGCCAGTGTGAAGCGCGTGAACACGTTGCTGCGCTCCGCGCCGCCATGCCGCAACACCCAGTCGCGCGCCCGCGTCATGTGGGATGCATCAGCCTCGTCGCCGGCCAGTTTCAGCGCAAAGTAGGCCTTCACTGTCGCCGACATGTTGCCCGCACCTTCGGCGAACAGCGGCCAACTCCCGTCGCCGTTCTGAACCGACCGCAAGTAGGCGCAGAGCTTGGCTTCGAGTTCCGGTTCGGGCGTTCCCAGAAAGTGAAACACCAGCACCGTTTCGGCGGGGATCGTCGCGTCGGCCTCGAGTTCGAAAACCCAGTGGCCGTCGTCGCGCTGCAATCTGGCGAGCGCCTCGTGCGCCGCCGCAACGGTTTCGTCGAGTGTCGCCGGCGTTGCCGCCACGCTGGACCCGTTCATCTTCCGTTTGCCCCGTCCCCTGACGCGGCAACGCTACTGAAACGGTCCCACAGGGGCAACCGCACTAACGTGCGGTCATGGCCGCCTGCGCCGCTTTTCGGCCACTGAGAAGCGCCCCTTCGATGGTGGCCGGCAGCCCCGTATCGGTCCAGTCGCCGGCAAGAAACACGTCGCGCCAGCGCGTCCGCGTACCGGGCCGTCTGGAAACCTGTTGCGGCGTCTGCAGGAACGTCGCGCGTTTCTCTTTCACGATGCGGATCGCCGGCTTGCGTGCCGCGTCGAGCGCCAGGGCACGGGCGACGTCGCCCCAGATCTCGGCCGCGATGTCGTCGCTCGATCGTTCGGCCAGCGCGTCGGCGGCGCTGACCGTGACGCTGATGATGTCGCCACGGTGAAACAGCCACTGCGCGGTGCCCCCGATGATGCCGGCGAGCGGCGCGGGCCATGGCCAATCGACCGGCGCGTCAAACTTCAGGTGCGCATTGACGATGGCGGTCGAGCCCTCCGGTGCGACGAGATCGGGCAGCAGTCGCTGCGCGCCGGCGGGCGGAACCGCTACGATGATGCGGTCGCCTGGTGCCAGGTCGACCGAGCGTCCTTCGAATTGCAGGGCGCGCGCTCCTTCGTCGCGCCAGACGATGTCGCGCACCGTCGCGCCGAATCTGACCTCTGCGCCATGTGCCGCGAGATAGGCGAGGGCAGGGTCCGCAAACGTGGCCGACAAACCGTGCGTCGCGATCAGCGGTCGGCAGAATGCTTCGCCGCGCGCGAAAGTGCGCAACAGCACCGGACGCAGCAACGCCGCCGCGCCTGCGTTGGGCGCGCAATTCAACGCTGCCACCGCCAGCGGTTCCCAGAACCGTTCGTAGAGCGTCGAGCCCGGCGCGACGACGTCGTCGACCGTGGCGTGCGGTCCTGCCGTGAGAAAGCGCAGGCCGCCGGCGTAGTCGGCAAGCCGCGTCCCCGGCACCCGTCGCGCGCGCATCAATAGCCACCAGGGCAGGGGGCTCGCGCCGGGGCGCACAACCCACATTGCACCGCTGCACACGTCGACGAACGGATAGGCCGCGCGATCGGGGCCTACCAACGTATCGCGCGACCCGATGGTCTCGACGAACCGCAGCGCTTCGTCGTTGCCGCTCATCAGCAGGTGGTTGCCGTTGTCGATCGTTGTGCCGAGTTTTTCGTCGAAATAGGAGCGGCAACGCCCGCCGGCCTGCGGCGCCGCCTCGTACAGCGCGACTTTGCGGCCGGTGCCCGCCACCGCGACGGCGGCAGCGAGCCCGGCAAGCCCTGCACCGATGATGTGGGTCGTGCTCACCTCAGAGAAGGCCGTGACGCAACGCGATCCACAGTTTGGTCGTCCTGGGCAGATCGTAGGGCGCGCCCGGGTCGTCCCAGCCGCGGCGCTCCAGTCCGTCGAGGATGCGCCTGTAAACGGCCATCATCACCCGGCACGGGCGCAGCAACGTCGCATCGCCGCGCGCGATCAACGCCGCGCTGTCCGCATAGCGCCGCCGCGCTGCCGTTGCGAGTTCTCGGCACACCGCGCCCACATTGGGATGGGCCAGCACAGCTCCGGGATCGTCCGTCTCGATGCCGTGCGCGCGAAGGCGTTCGCGCGGTAGGTAAAGCCGCCCGAGTCGCGCGTCTTCGCCCAGATCACGCAGGATGTTGGTCAACTGCAGGGCTTCTCCCAGCGCACGCGCAAGCTCGTTCTCGAATCGCGATGCGCCGCCGAAGATCGGCAGCGACAACCGGCCGACCGCGCCGGCCACGCGGTCGCAATAGAGATGCAATGTCGCCGCGTCGGGCGCGCGCATCTCGCCCTTCAGGTCCATCGCCATGCCGTCGATGACGGCAAGGAAGGCCTCCTGCGGCAGATCGAAGTGCCCCAGCGCTTCGGCAAGCGCGCGTGTCGTCGGCCGTGTCGGTGTTCCCGCATAGAGCGCGGCAATCTCGGCGCGCCAGGCATCCAGTTCCGCTTCCTTGCGGGCGGGATCGCCCGGTTCGTCGGCGACGTCATCGACCTCGCGGCAGAAAGCGTAGACCGCATACATCGCCTGACGCTTCTCGGGCGGCAGGATCTTCATGCTCCAGCGGAACGAGGTGCCGGACCGGTCGACGATCTCCTGAACGTGCGCCTGCGGCGCGGCCGTTGTCATTGCTCGCTCGCCGCCGCGGCGGTGCGGCCGCCGCCGATGAACGGGCGTCGGATCAGGGTGCGCAGCACGCCGGCTGCGCCTCGTACCGCAAACGCGGCTTTGGAATGCTCGACACGGCCCGCGATCGGGTCCTGCTGCCGCAAGGCCTGCGCCAGGCCGTTCGCCAGAGAGAGGACCGCCGCGGACTCGAGCGCCAGCCGTCCCGACCGCACAGCGTCGGGCAGGGGCCGTGCGCGGTCGAGCAGCGCAACGACGCCGTCCAGGCAGCGATCAATTACCCGCCGCAGGCGCACGTCGCTCGCTGTGGCGGCAAGTGCCGTCACGTCGAGTCCTTCGACCGCCAACCACTCCTGCGGCAGATACACCCTGTCGAGTTCGTGAAAGTCGTCCTTCAAATCCTGCAGATGATTGATGACCTGCAACGCGCTGCACAACGGATCGGACGCTGCATAGCCCGTGCTGTCCTCGCCGTGCAGGTCGAGCAGGTAACGCCCGACCGGATTGGCCGACCGCTCGCAATAGGCCATCAGGTCGCTCCAGTCGGCGTAGCGCGTCTTCGTCGCGTCCTGGCGGAACGCGTCAAGAATGTCGAGGCAGTGCTTGGTCGTGACGCCGGTCGCTTTCAGCGAGGCGTGCATGGCATAAGCGATTTCCGCGGCCGGATCGTCGTGGTCGTCGCCGCGTATGGCCGCGGCGAGCCGGTCGAGCCGCGCCACCTTCTCGTCTGCGGAAAGCCCAGGGTTGTCGGCGATATCGTCGGCGCCACGGGCGAAACGGTAGAACGTCGCCACGTGCGGGCGCAGCGCGGGCGGCAACAGCCACGAGCCCACGGGGAAGTTCTCGTCGCCGGCGTCCTTGCCCGACGGTGTTTCGATGGCGTCCACGGGTCGGTTCTCCCCGCGACCGAGATTAGCCTTCGCCCCGCGGGGCGTCCACGGCGGGCGCGGTGCGCCCCTTCCAGGCGCCGCCGCGGCCGCGCCAGTGCTGAGCAGCCGAATCCAGCGTCATCAACGTGTAGAGAAGCCCGGCCAAGGGCAGCAGCGGCGCCAGCTGCGCGACGCGATAGAGCCTGAACATGGGCCACGCCGCCGCGGCGATCAGCAACCACCCGAGGGCGCCCAGCGCGCCGGCGGTCGCCGCGCCATGCCACGGCGTGGTCAGCAACAACACCGGCGGCGCGGCGTAGAGCAGCAGCATGCCGACAATGGTCCCGAGCAACAGCAGCGGCGAATGGTTCAACTGCGTGTAGGCGCTGCGGGCCACCATCCGCCAAACCCCGCGTAGCCCGCCGTAGGGACGCGCGCTGTGTGCCTTGGTCGTCAACGTCAGCCGCAACCGACCGCCGTTCTCGTGCCCTTCCGACTTGATCCGCGCGGCCAGGGTGCAATCGTCAATCAGCGCGTCCTTCATCGACTCGAAGTCGCCCGCGCGGCGCAACGCTGCGCGCCGCACCAGAACGCATCCGCCCGCAGCGGCCGCCGTCCTGTTTGCTGGGTCGTTGACCCAGGCAAAGGGAAACAGCTTGGCGAAGAACAACACAAAAGCGGGGACCAGCAACCGCTCCCAGAACCCCTTGGTGGCCAGCATGACCATCTGCGACATTAGATCGAGATCGTGTGTTGTCGCCGTATCGACCAGCCGCCGCAGATTGACTTGGTCGTGCGCCACGTCGGCGTCGGTCAACCACACATATGCCGCGCCAGGAAAGCGCCGGTCGGCCTCGTCCAGTCCCTGCGCCATGGCCCAGACCTTGCCGGCCCAGCCGTCGGGTCGCGGTGCGGCGCGGACCACCGTCAGCCGGTGCGCCTGGCCGCAGGCTTCGGCAGCGTCGCGCGCGGCTTCCGCGGTGCAGTCGTCGCTCTGATCGTCGACGAGCACGACATCGAGGTCGGGATAATCTTGGGTCAACACGGAGGTAAGACATCGCGCGATCACGTCCACCTCGTTGCGTGCCGGGATCACGGCAACGACCGCCGCGCCGACGTGGTCGCCCGGCGGTGCGTCGCTGCGCAACCGCGTCGTGTGGAAGCGCCCGCGCGCGAAGAGCAGAAACACCCACGCGGCGACCGGAACGGTGGCGATGACGGTCAGAAAGACGTTCATGTCCGAACTATGCACAGCACTTGTCCGTTCTGCCGAACGGTCGCTCGATCAGTGGTGATGGTGGCCTTGATGTTGTCCGTGCGCATGATCGCCGGCGCTGGGCGGTGGCCGCCGGAACCCTTGCCACAGTGCGCCGGCCAGCGGCAGCGAGGCGATGAACAAAGCGGTTGCCACAGTCACGATTGACGGGCCTGCGGGCGTGTCCCACGCGAGCGAGGCTTCGATACCACCCAGCACTGACAGCACGCCGACCAGTGCGGCGATCATGGCCATCGTTTCCGGCGTGGTGGCGAAACGCCGCGCCACCGCGGGCGGGATCAGCAGCATGGAGATGATGAGCAACAGGCCGACGATCTTCATCGCGATCGCCACCACGACCGCCATGATCAACACGAAGGCCGCCTGAACCAGCCGCACCCGTACGCCTTCGACCTGCGCCAGTTCCTCGTGCACCGTCGCCGAGAGCAACGGCCGCCAGATCACGCCGAGCGCCGCCAGCGCCGCCGCTCCGCCGCCGAGAATCCATGCGAGGTCGCCGCGCGACACCGACAGGATGTCGCCGAACAGGAGGCTAAGGAGGTCGATGCGCAGCGTCTCCTGGAACGAGATCGCCACCAGCCCCAGCGCCAATGACGCATGGGCCAGCAGCCCCAGCAGCGTGTCGGTCGGCACCACCTTCAGGCGGGTCAGCGACAGCAGTACGCCGGCGGTCACCACACAGGCCACCGCAATCCCCAACGTGACGTTGATGTTGAGCAGAAAGGCGAGGGACACGCCCAGCAGCGCGGCATGCGACATCGTCGCGCCGAAAAACGCCATGCGACGCCAGACGATGAAGCAGCCCAAAGGTCCCGCGACCAGCGCGACACCGACACCGGCGACGATCGCACGCGCCACGAAATCGTCGAGCATCAGCGCGTCTCCTCGCCCAGCGGCACGACCGTACCCGATGCGTCATGTTCATGATCGTGGTGGTGCGTATAGACGGCATGCGTCTCTGCAACCTTTGGCCCGAACAGCGCGAGGTACTCGGGATGTTCGCTGACTGTATCGGGCGCCCCCGAGCAGCAGACGTGATGATTGAGGCATACGACTTGGTCTGTCGCCGCCATAACCACGTGCAGATCGTGCGACACCATGAGCACGGCGCAATGCCGTTCGCGTCGTGCCGCGTCGATCATCTCGTACAGTTCGGCCTGACCCTGCAGGTCGACGCCGGCTGTGGGTTCGTCCAGCACCAGAAGGTCGGGTGCGCGCAGCAGCGCCCGCGCCAGCAGCACGCGCCGCATCTCGCCGCCGGAGATCGATTGCAGCGGCGACCCGGCGACGTGGCTGGCGCCGACGTCGCGCAGGATCGCGTCGATCGCGGCAGGTTCCGCGCCGCCGAGCTTCAGGAAACGTCGCACAGTGATTGGCAGCGATTCGTCCACGTGGACGTGCTGGGGCACGTAGCCGATGCGCAGTCCGTCCGGTTTGCGCAGTTCGCCGCCGTTCGGCGTTTCCAGGCCGAGCAACAGGCGCAGCAGCGTCGTCTTGCCTGATCCGTTGGGCCCGATCAGCGTCGTCAGTTCGCCGCGGCGCAGCGTGAGGTCGACGCCGTCGACGACCGCCTGTCCGCCATAACGCTTGGACAGGCCACGCGCTTCGACCAGTGCATCGTCTCGGGGCGTGGAGATGTTCATTGGCGTTCTGCGCAGGCCTCGCAGGTGCCCATCACCTCGAGGGTTTGGCGCTCGCTCCGGAAGCCGGCGTCGGCAGCGCGGTTGCTGACGCGCCGCTCGATAGCGCCGTCGCTCATTTCGGCGACCCGGCGGCAGGAATTGCAGATCAGGAACTGCGCCGCGTGCGGCGCGTCGGGATGATCGCACCCGACATAGGCATTGAGCGACTCGAGCCGGTGCACGAACCCGTTCTCCAAGAGGAAGTCGAGGGCGCGATACACGGTCGGTGGCGCCGCCGCACCGCGCTCGGCCTTGATCAGGTCGAGCAGTTCGTAGGCGCCGACCGGCTTGTGGCTTTGCCAGACGAGTTCGAGCACCCGCCGCCGCAGCGGCGTGAAACGCAGCCCGCGCGCCGCGCACAACTCCTCTGCGGCGCGCACGGCGTCGCGGATGCAGTCCTTGTGGTTGTGACTGGCGAACCCGAGCGTTGACATCTGTTATACTATAACATTACATGCAATTCGTTACCTTATAACACGGGAGATCAACGATGCGCCCCCGCTTTGTCGCGGTGCTGACTGGCTTGCTCGGTCTGGCAGGCCCCGCGTGGGCGGCCGAACCGCCGCGCATCGTCGTCACCATACCGCCCCTCCATAGCCTGGTGGCGGCCGTCACCGAGGGTGTCACGGAACCGGCCCTGCTGATCCGCGGGGGCGCATCGCCTCATACGTACGCCATGGCGCCCTCCGATGCCCGCGCGGTTCAGGACGCTGACGTCTTGGTCTGGGTCGGCCCGAATCTGGAGAAGTTCCTGTCGCGCGCATTGCGAAACGCCCGCCCGGGAAGGCAGGTCGTTACCCTGATGGAAGAAGACGGCATGTTGCTGCTGGACACGCGCCGCGGTGGTCTCTTCGACGCACATGATCATGACGACCACGACGAGGCGCACCACGATGACGATCACGGTGATTCGCGCCACGAAGACGGCCACGGCGAAGCGCACCATGACGATGAAGGGGAGCACGGGCGCCACAAGGATGCGCACCTGTGGCTCGATCCCGCCAATGCAGTTGTCGCGGTGCAGGTCGTCGCCGAGGTGCTCGCCGGGATCGATTCGGCGAATGCGCTGAGATATCGCGCCAACGCCGACCGGATGGTGACGCGCCTTTACCGGCTCGACCGCGATCTGCTGGGTGTCCTCGAACCGGTCCGCGAGCGCGCCTACATCGTCTTCCATGATGGCTATCAGTACTTCGAGCGACGCTACGGACTCGCCTCGGCCGGCGCGATCACAGTGACGCCCGACCGCAAACCCGGCGCCCGGCGCTTGCGCGACATCCGGACGCGCATTGCCGATACGGGGGCGGTATGCGTGTTTGCCGAGCCGCAGTTCTTCCCCGATGTCATCGATACCGTCATCGAAGGAACCAATGCACGCGCGGGCATGGCGGATCCGCTGGGCGCGATGCTCGAGCCCGGGCCCACCCTCTACGTCGAACTGCTGAACGAACTTGCCCGGTCGCTCGCGGATTGTCTCGCCCCCCATTCGTGAATTGCGCGTGACTGCGGATTTGCCCTAGAAGATGATCATGTTTGCACGCGCGCACGTTCTGGCGGTCATCCTGGCGGCTTTCCTGCTGCTCGGTGCGCCGTCGGCCGTCCGTGCCCATCCCCATATCTGGATCGATACCTACGTCGAGTTTCTGTTCGAAGACGATCGCGTTCAGGGTCTCCGGGTGCACTGGTCGTTCGATCCGTTCTTCAGCAGCATGGCGCTGACCGATTTCGATTCCGACGGCGACGGCGTGCTCGACGAGGGCGAGGCGGCCAAGCTCGCAGCGACAAGCGCCGAAACGCTGAAGGACAGCAACTACTTCTCCCATGTCTGGCTCGATGGCGAGCCCCTCGAGATCGCGGCGGTGGAGGATTTCGACGCGCGGCTCGTCGACGGGACGCTGCACTACGCCTTTACCATTACGATGCCGCATCCGGTCGAGCCGGGCGCGACGACGATCGAACTCTCGATCTACGATCCGACCTACTACATCGAGATCACGCCCGACCGCTTCGACCCGCTGCGCTTCGTCGGCGCCCAACCCGGCTGCATCACCAATGTGATGCCCGACCCCCAGCGCACCATATATTTCGGTCTGGTGCGCCCGACGCTCATGCAGTTGCTTTGCGCGACGTCCTAGCGCGCCGACCTCACAACACGCTATTTCGCTGCCTCGGGATTATCGGGCTGGTGTTCGCGCTCGCCTTTGCCTTCTCGTCGCCCGCCGCCGCGCAGCAATCGATGCGTGCGCTTGGCGGCGGCGATCAGGCGGAACAACGCGCGGCGACGGAACAGACTGCCGCCCGGCCGGGCGTCGTGCAGCGCGTACTGACCGACATCCGGCGCGCGCAGCGCGTCATCCAGGCGCGCTTGGCCGACGCGGTCCGCGCGATCGGCGAGGGCGGTAGTGTTTGGCCGCTCGCCGTCCTGCTCGGACTGTCGTTCGCCTACGGCGTCGTTCATGCGGCCGGGCCCGGGCACGGCAAGGTCGTGATCGCATCCTATCTGCTGGCCGGCGAGGGCAATCTGCGGCGCGGCGTCTCGCTCGCCGCTGCCGCCTCGTTCGTGCAGGCGCTTGCCGCCATCGCGCTGGTCGGCGTCCTTGCCGTCGCGGCGGGCGTTTCGGGGATGGCCACGACGGAGCGGGTTCGCCTTCTCGAAACGGTCAGCTACGGCATCGTCATGCTTGTCGGCCTGTGGATGTTGCGCCACGCCGTGATGGAGATCAGAGCGCACCGCGGGAGTGGATCGCACGACCATCACCGCCACCATCACCACGACCACGGGCACGACGCTCTTGCGCGGGCGGCGAGCGCGCCGTTCTGGCAGGCCGCGTCGGTCGTCTTGGCGGTCGGTGTACGCCCGTGTTCGGGTGCGGTGATCGTCCTGCTCTTCGCGCTGGCCCAGGGTGTATTCGTTGCGGGCGTTGCCTCGGCCTTCGCAATGTCGGTCGGGACCGCAATCACCGTCTCGGTGCTGGCGGCTCTCAGCGTCGCCGTGCGCCGCGGCGCGTTGTCGCTTGGCGGCGGTTCGGGAGGCGCGGTGGCCCACGCCCTGTCGATCCTCGGCGCCCTTGCCGTGACCGCCTTCGGCGTTCTGTTCTTTGCGGCGTCGTTGGGCTAGCGGCGTCGCGCCTTCGCGATCACCAGCATCATCAACACCAGTCCGGCCGCGAAGCCGCCGAGGTGCGCCGCCCAGGCGATCGAGGCGCCTTGTGGGGTGGCGCCCGGCATCCCGGTGAACCCGATCAGCACCGAAATGCCGATCCAGATCAGCGCCGCGGGCCAGAAACGCAGGTTGCGCCGCCCGAACCGGTCCGGCCGCGCCATCAGCCAAAGCGTCGCCGCGAACAGGCCGCTGATCGAACCCGACGCGCCGATCACCGGGACGCTGGCGTCGGGATAGATGGCGAAGTGGGTGAACGCCCCGGCGATCCCGCTCAGCAGGTAGATCGTCAGCATGCGGTTGCGCCCGATCGCGCGTTCCAGCGCCGAGCCGAACGCCATCAGCATCGCCATGTTCATCAACAGATGCAGCCAGCCGCCGTGCAGGAACTGGTACGTGACCGGCGCCACCCAGGCGGGCCAGCGGCCCAGCCCCTCGACGCTGTAGTGCACCGGAATGAAGGCGAGATTCACCAGCGTCCAGCGCCACGCCTCGAAGGGCACGACACTCAGCAGGAGGTGCACGCCGACATTGGCGATCAGCAGCGCCAGGACGGTCGGCGGCAGGTTGAAGGCCGGCTCGCGCGGCGGAGGCGCGCTTTGCGGCTGCCAGTCAGGATGACTCATGGGGCGCTCTTATGCCGCGCGGGGCCGGGCAGGGGAAGGCGGGCAGCGGCATTCCACTTTATGTTGTTCAAGTACATTAGAATACCCCTAAAGGGGGTGATTCCAGGTGGATTCTCGGTTGCCCGGCACCTTGAAACCCCTTAGTTTCCGCCCCAATTAAAGTCCGACTAATCTATTCAGGATTAAACCAATCGGGATTGACCGATGCTTCGCCTGAGCCGCATGACCGACTACGCCGTTGTGGTCCTCGACCAAATGGCGCGCAACCCCGAGGGCACGCAGAACACAGCCGACGTGGCGCTGTGGACGGCGCTGCCGCCGCCCACTGTCAGCAAGCTGCTGCACCGCCTGACCGAGGTCGGAATTTTGGTGGCTGAACGCGGTCGTTATGGCGGCTACCGGCTTGAGCGTGCGCCGGCCCAGATTCGCCTCACCGATGTGCTCGCCGCCTTCGAGGGCGATGTCGCGCTGACCGATTGTCTCGACACGGCGGGAACCGCCTGCGAACACGAAACCCATTGTTCGATCGCCGGGCGCTGGAACGTCGTCTCGACCGCCATCCGCAGCGTGCTCGACGATCTGACGCTCGCCGACGTGCTCGCGCCTGCCGCGCCGCCCAAGGCGCCGCCGCCGTCGCCGCAACTCAACGCCTAGGGATCGCATGACCAACCTCAGCGAAAGCGAAACGATTGGCGCCGCCACGACGGAGAAGTACAAGTACGGCTTCGTCACCGACATCGATTCGGACATGGCGCCGAAGGGGCTGAACGAGGACATCGTCCGCTTCATCTCCGCCAAGAAGAACGAGCCACAATGGATGCTCGATTGGCGTCTCAAGGCGTTCCGCATGTGGCTTGACCAGGCCGACGAGGAGCCGACCTGGGCCAAGGTGTCGTATCCGAAGATCGACTTTCAGGACTCCTACTACTACGCCGCGCCCAAGAAGAAGGAGGGGCCAAAGAGCCTCGACGAGGTCGATCCCAAACTCCTCGAAACCTACGAGAAGCTTGGCATCCCGCTGTATGAGCAAAAGATGCTCGCGGGCGTCGCCGTCGACGCGGTGTTCGACAGCGTCTCGGTCGCCACCACCTTCAAGGCCGAGCTCGAAAAGCACGGCGTGATCTTCTGTTCGATCTCCGAGGCCGTGCAGAAGCACCCGGAACTCGTGAAGAAGTACCTCGGTTCGGTCGTGCCGGCCGCCGACAACTTCTACGCCACGCTCAACTCGGCCGTGTTCACCGACGGCTCGTTCGTCTACGTGCCCGAGGGCGTGCGCTGTCCGATGGAACTGTCGACCTACTTCCGGATCAACGCCGCGCAGACCGGCCAGTTCGAGCGCACGCTGATCATCGCCGACAAGGGTTCGTACGTCAGCTACCTTGAGGGCTGTACCGCGCCGATGCGCGACGAACACCAGTTGCACGCTGCCGTCGTCGAACTGGTCGCAATGGACGACGCCGAGATCAAGTACTCCACGGTGCAGAACTGGTATCCCGGTGACGAGAACGGCGTCGGCGGGATCTACAACTTCGTTACCAAGCGTGGCGCCTGCCGCGGCAAGAATTCCAAGATCTCGTGGACTCAGGTCGAGACCGGCTCGGCCATCACGTGGAAGTATCCGAGTTGCATCCTGCAGGGCGACAATTCGGTGGGGGAGTTCTACTCCATCGCCATCACCAACAACCGTCAGCAGGCCGACACCGGCACCAAGATGATCCACATGGGCAAGAACACGAAAAGCCGGATCATCTCCAAGGGCATTTCGGCCGGCAAGGCCGACTCGACCTATCGCGGCCTCGTCAAGGTGATGCCCAACGCCGAAGGCGCGCGCAACTTCACCCAGTGCGATTCGCTCCTCATCGGCGACAAGTGCGGGGCCCACACCGTTCCCTACATCGAGGTGCGCAACAAGACCGCCCAGGTCGAGCACGAGGCGACCACGTCGAAGATTAGCGAGGAACAACTCCTCTATTGCCGCCAGCGCGGCCTGTCCGAAGAGGACGCGACGACGCTGATCGTCAACGGCTTTTGCCGCCAGGTGCTGCAGGAGCTTCCGATGGAGTTCGCGGTCGAGGCGCAAAAACTCGTCGGCATCAGCCTCGAAGGCAGCGTCGGCTAACCAAAGAAGAAAAGCGAAACATGACTCCCATTCTCGAAATCAAGAACCTGCACGCCTTGGTCGACGGCAAGGAAGTCCTCAAGGGCATCGATCTCGTCATCAATGCCGGCGAGATGCACGCCGTCATGGGCCCCAACGGTTCGGGCAAGAGCACGCTGTCCTACGTCCTTGCCGGCCGCGAGAGCTACGAGGTCACTGGTGGCAGCATCACCTACATGGGCAAGGACCTGACCGGACTCGAACGGGAAATCCGCGCCCGCGAAGGCATCTTTCTCGCCTTTCAGTATCCGGTGGAGATTCCCGGCGTCGCCGGCACGACCTTCCTCAAGACCGCCTATAACGCGATCCGCAAGCACCGTGGCGAGAAAGAACTCGACGCGATGCAGTTCCTCAAGCTGATCCGCGAGAAGCAGAAGGAACTCGGCATCACCGACGAGATGGTGCGCCGTCCCGTCAATGTCGGCTTCTCCGGCGGCGAGAAAAAGCGTAACGAGATGCTGCAAATGGCGATGCTCGAACCGACCCTCGCCATCCTCGACGAAACCGATTCAGGTCTCGACATCGACGCGCTCAAGACCGTCGCCGACGGCATCAACGCGCTGCGCCATCCAGCCCGCGCCATGCTGATGATCACCCACTACCAGCGGCTGCTCGACTATGTCGTGCCCGACTTCGTGCACGTGCTGGCAAACGGCAAGATCGTGCGTTCGGGCGACAAGTCGCTGGCGCTGGAGCTTGAAAAGGAAGGTTACGGCAACATCGCTGCGGAGGCCGCGGCATGAAGCCACGCCGCATCACCGCGGACTTTCCCTTCGTCGGCGCTTTCGAGCAGCTGCGCGAGGACTTGCCGGGCGCGCCGCTCGGCTGGCTGCAGGACGCCCGGCGCGGTGCGCTCGCGCGTTTCCGCGACGAGGCGCTGCCCTCGCGCCGCGTCGAGGAATGGAAGTACACCGACCTGCGCGCGCTCGCCGACACGGAGTTCGGCGTGCCGTCGGCCGACGTGTCCGACGCGTTGCGCCAGCGCGCCGCAGGTATCGGCGACCCGGGCGCGCCGCGTCTCGTCGTCGCCAACGGTCGCGTCGACCATGACGCCTCCAGGCTCGACGGCCTGCCCGCCGGCGTCACGCTGTTGCCTATGAGCCGCGCGCTGGAGACCCACGCCGACGCGCTCAAGGCGTCGCTCGACCCGGCGAACGGCGACGCCCTGGCGGCGCTCAACGGCGCCTTCATGATGGACGGCTACGTGCTGCTGCTCGACGCCGGTGTGACCCTCGAACCGGACATCGAGATCGTCTTTCTCGCCGACGCCGCCGGCGGACCGGTCGCGCTGCATCCACGCAACGTCGTCGTCATGGGCGAGGGCGCGCGCGCCACCGTCAACGAGACGCACCTCGGCGACGGCGTCTACTGGTCCAATCCGGTGACCGACATCTCGCTCGCGCCGGGTTCGGCGCTGCACCACTACAAGACCCAGGCCGAAGGCGGGGACGCCTTCCATCTCGCCCAGGCCCGCGTCACCCTGCAACAGGGCGCGCACTACCAGGGTTTCCTCGCCATGACCGGCGGGCGGCTCGCCCGCCAGACCCAGTCGGCCGTCATCGCCGGCCCCGACGCGGCCTTTAATGTCGCCGGCGCCTATCTCGTCGGCGCGGGCCAGCACTGCGATATCACGACCGACGTCGAACACGCCGCAGGCGGCGGCGCCAGCCGGCAGGTGTTCAAGGGCGTGCTCGACGACGACGGCCATGGCGTCTTCCAGGGCAAGGTGACGGTCGCGCGCGACGCGCAGAAGACCGACGCGCACCAGCTCAACAATGCGCTCCTGCTGTCGGACGCGGCCGAGATCGACGCCAAGCCCGAATTGGAGATCTACGCCGACGACGTGAAATGCAGTCACGGCGCGACGGCTGGCGATCTCGACGAGAGCGAACTCTTCTACCTGCAGGCCCGCGGCATCGATGCCGCGACGGCGCGCCGGCTACTCGTCTCCGCCTTCGTCAGGGCGGCGCTCGAGGAGATTCGCGAGGCCGACCGCGCGCGTTTCGATACGCTCGTCGAGGACTGGCTGGAGGCCGGCCATGGCTAGCGCCGCGCTCAAGGATACGGCGGCCGCGTTCGATGTCGCGCGCATCCGTGGCGATTTCCCGATCCTCGCGCGCGAGGTGCACGGCAAGCCGCTCGTCTTTCTCGATTCCGCGGCCAGCGCGCAGAAACCGCGCGCCGTGATCGACGCCGTGCGCCACTGCTACGAGGCGGAATACGCCAACATTCATCGCGGTGTCTACGAACTGAGCGAGACCGCGACGCGACGCTACGAAGAAACCCGCGAAAAGGTCCGCGCCTTCATCAACGCCCGCGACACCAGGGAGATCGTGTTCGTCCGCGGTGCGACCGAGGCCATAAACCTGGTCGCGCAAAGCTGGGGCGGCGCCAATCTCACGACCGGCGACGAAATCCTCATTACGGCGCTCGAACACCACTCCAACATCGTCCCCTGGCAAATGATCGCCAAGGCGACGGGCGCGGTGGTGCGCGCCGTGCCGACCGACGAGACCGGTGCCTTCCTGTTTGACGCATTCGAGCAGGCGCTCACCGACAAGACCCGCATCGCCGCCGTCACCCACGCCAGCAACGCCGTCGGCACAGTGGTGCCGGTGAAGGACGTCGTGGCGGCGGCCCATGCCAAGGGCGTTCCGGTCCTGATCGATGGCTGCCAGGGCATCGTTCACCGCGGCGTCGACGTGCAGGACGTGGATTGCGATTTCTACGTCTTTTCCGGCCACAAGCTCTACGGACCCACCGGCATCGGCGTTCTCTACGGCAAGCGCGCGCTGCTCGAGGCGATGCCGCCCTACCAGGGCGGCGGCGATATGATCGAGACCGTTACCCTCGAAAAGACGACATTCGCGCAGCTCCCGCACAAGTTCGAGGCCGGCACGCCCAACATCGCGGGCACCGTCGGTCTTGGCGCCGCGATCGACTACGTCGCGGGCATCGGTCATGACGCCATCGTCGCCCACGAAGAAGATATCCTGGGCTACGCGCTGGAGCGCCTGCGCGGGCTCAACGACATCCGGCTGGTCGGTACGGCCAAGGATCGCGCGAGCATCGTGTCGTTCCTGATCGACGGTGTGCATCCCCACGATGTCGGGACAATCCTCGACCAGGAAGGCATCGCGGTACGCGTCGGCCATCATTGCGCGCAACCGCTGATGGATCACTTCGATATCGCCGGCACCGTGCGCGCCTCGTTCGGTATCTACAACACGCGCGAAGATGTCGACACGCTCGTTGACGGTCTCGATGCTGTCAGGAGGCTCTTCGCATGAACGACCTGCGCGAGCTCTATCAGGAAATCATCCTCGACCACGGCAGGAACCCGAGGAACTTCGGCAAGCCGGAGTCCTTCACCGGCGAGGCCGACGGCTACAACCCGCTGTGCGGCGACAAGGTGCACGTCTACGTCACGCTTGAAGACGGCATCGTCAAGGACGTGCACTTCGAGGGCCGCGGCTGCGCCATCTCGATGGCCTCGGCATCGCTGATGACCGAGGTGCTGACGGGCAAGACCGAGGCCGAGGCGAAAGCCCTCTTCGACAAGTTCCACGAACTCGTCACGACGGAAAGCGATTTCGAGGGCGACGACGACATCGACCGTCTCGTCGTGCTCTCGGGCGTGCGCCAGTATCCCTCGCGCGTGAAATGCGCGACGTTGGCCTGGCACACCCTCAACAACGCGATGGACGGCGAAGCAACGACGGCCAAGACCGAATGACCGAGCATCCCATGGACACGACCGATCCGGCGCACTACGCCGACCCCAAACCCGACGACGAGGGCCCCGAGATGGACGTCATCGTCGCGGCCCTGAAGACCGTCTACGACCCGGAAATCCCGGTCGACATCTACGAACTCGGCCTGATCTACGACGTGAAGGTCGAGAACCGCCACGCCCACGCGACGATGACGCTCACCGCACCGGGCTGTCCGGTGGCCGAGATCATGCCCGGCATGGTCGAGCAGGCGCTGACCATGGTCGACGGCATCGACACGGCGACGGCAGAGGTCGTCTGGGAGCCGCCCTGGGACCCCTCGAAGATGTCCGAGGCCGCGCGACTTGAACTTGGAATGGACTAGACCGACATGAGCGACGTGATGGACGTACTCACCATGACCGCCACCGCGGCCGACCGCGTGAAGAGGTTGCTTGCGGCCCACGAGGGGGCGACCGCGATTCGCGTCGGCGTGCGCCAGATGGGCTGCTCGGACATGAGCTACACGATGGACTTCGCGGATGCCCGCAAAGACAGCGATATCGTCGTCGAACGCGACGGCGCCACCCTCTACGTCGATCCCGAAGCGGTCCGCTACATCAAGGGCAGCGAACTCGACTGGGTCGAACAGAAACTCGCCAGCCGCTTCGTGTTCAACAACCCCAACGTCGTCGGCGCCTGCGGCTGCGGCGAATCCTTCAAGGTCGCCGACCAGGCCTGACCGCCGACCAGGCCCGCCGACAAGTGTGACCTGACCATCTCATCCTGAGGAGCGCCCAAAGGGCGCGTCCCGAAGGACGGCTCCCCGACGCGGCTCGCCGCGCCACCGCACGCAAGCGCCCACGATTCCTCCTCCCCCTGCGCGAAGCGGAGGGGGAGGGCAGGGAGGGGGTCAGCGACCTGGCCCCGCCGTCAAGCGCCGCAAGAACCAACCCCCTCCTGCATCCTCCCCCTGCAAGCAGGGGAGGAGGCCGGTTGCCCCGAACTGTGATGTGAAGGAACACCGCGACACAGGGACAAGGTCGCCCTTGCATCGCGCGCTGCAAGATGATGCAAAGAGCGCCCACCAAGCAACGAGTTGCCCATGTCCCGTCTCATCGCCGTCTTCATGCGCCACGCCGTCCTCGATCAGCCCAAGGGCGTGCCGGCCGCCAACCTGCCGCACGCGCTCACCGCCAAGGGCGAGGACGAGGCGAGCGACGCCGCGCACCGCCTGCAGGCGCTGGCCGAGAAGATGGACTGCAAGATCGACGACGACATCGAATGCGCGCCGAGCCAGCCGGTGTGGCAAACGGCCGCGATTCTCGGCGAAGAACTCGACGACATCACCGGTCGCGGCTATCGCGCCGTCGAACGCAGCGAGCTCGCGGGCCGCAGCTTCGGCGGCGCCGCCAACCTGACGCTCAAGGAGATCGAAACCCTGGTCGCCGAAGACCCGCGCTTCACCAAGCCGCCGAAGACCTGGCTCGCCAAACCGGACTACCGCCCGCCGTTCCCCGGCGCCGAATCGCTCGGCGCCGCGGGCGAACGCGTCGGCGGCTTCATCAGGCGCCGCGCCGAGGAGATGTGGCCCCATCTCACCGGCGACACGCTGAAGGTCTTTGTCGGCCACGGCGCGACTCTCGTCCACGCCGCCGCCTGGCTCGGCGCCATCCCGGCGAAAAGCGCACCGCAGAAAGTTCTGCCCCACGCCCACTGGGCCCTGATCGAATTCCGCGCCTCGGGCCGCTGCACGCTGCTCGACGCCGACTGGCGCAAGCCCGCCAAGACCGACACGCCCGACTAGCCTCGCTATCGCGCAGAGTGGCAACCAGGGCGCGCTTCCCCTCATCCTGAGGAGCGCCCGATGGGCGTGTCCCGAAGGACCGTCCGCATTCGTGTCGTGGGGGCCCATTTGTGCTACCACTCTCGTTCCGCCGCCGTTCGGGGCCCGCATGAGCGTCTTTCTGGCCAAGCGTTTCGCTACCTTCATCGCCACGCTGTTCGGCGCGACCATCCTCACCTTCCTGGCGCTCGAAATCCTGCCCGGCGATCCGGCCAGCGTGATCCTCGGCATCAACGCGCCGCAAAGCGCCGTCGACGCGCTGCACGCCAAGCTCGGCCTCGATCGGCCCATCCTTGAACGCTACTTCGCCTGGCTCGGCGATCTGCTCACCGGCCGCTTCGGCACCAGCTACACCTACTCGGTCTCGGTCCTCGAACTGGTGAAGGACCGCCTCGCCATCACCATGCCGCTCGCCATCCTGTCGATGCTGCTCTCGGCGGTGGTCGCGTTCCTGCTCGGCGTCTACGCCGCCTCGCGCCACAACAAGGCGGGCGACGTCACCGTGATGGGCATCAGCCAGCTCGGCATCTCGGTACCCAACTTCTGGCTCGCCCTGCTGCTCATCCTGCTGTTCGCCGTGAACCTGCGCTGGTTCTCTTCCGGCGGCTTTCCCGGCTGGCACAACGGATTCTGGCCGGCGTTGCAGGCGCTGATCCTGCCCGCCATCGCGCTCGCCACCGTGCAGGGCGCGATCCTCGCGCGCTTCACCCGCTCGGCCGTGCTCGAAACCATGCGCGAGGACTACGTGCGCACCGCCCGCGCCAAGGGTCTCAGCCGCCGCGCCACGCTGTGGCGCCACGTGCTGCGCAACGCGATGATCCCCGTCATCACCATCATGGGCCTGCAGTTCGCCAACCTGCTCGCCGGCACGATCATCGTCGAAGAGGTGTTCGCCATGCCGGGGATGGGCCGCCTCATCCTGCAGGCGATCTCGAACCGCGACGTCGTCGTGGTGCGCGATGTCGTGCTGATGCTCGCCGCCATCGTGGTGCTCATCAACTTCGTGGTCGACATCCTCTACGCCGTCATCGACCCGCGGCTCAAACCGCACGACGTGTAGGCCGCGATGGAAAACCAAAGCTTCTGGCGCCGCTGCCTGTCGCACCGTTCCTTCGTTGCGGGCGGGACTCTGTCCGGCCTGCTGGTGCTGACCGCGCTGATCTCGCTCGTCTGGACGCCCTACGATCCGGTCAAGCAGAACCTGCGGGCGCGTTTCCTGCCGCCGTCGTGGGAGCATCTGCTCGGCACGGACCAGTTCGGCCGCGACATCTTCTCGATCATCATGGCGGGAGCGCAGAACTCGATCACCGTAGGCGTCGTCTCGGTCTCGATCGGCATGGCCTTCGGCGTGGCGCTGGGCCTGTGGGCCTCGGCCAAGCGCGGCTGGACCGAAGAACTGATCATGCGCGGCTCCGATTTCATGTACGCGTTCCCCGCCATCCTGCTCGCCATCATGCTGGTCGCCACGCTGGGGCAGGGCGCGGTCAATGCCATTGTCGCGATCGGCATCTTCTCGATCCCGATCTTCGCGCGGCTGACGCGCGGCGCGGCCAACGCGATCTGGGCGCGCGAGTTCATCCTTGCTGCGCGCGCCGCCGGCAAGGGCCGTTTTCTCATCACCCTGCAGCACGTCCTGCCCAACATCATCTCGGTGATCGTCGTGCAGGCGACAATCCAGTTCGCGCTCGCCATCTTGGCCGAGGCCGCGCTGTCGTTCCTCGGCCTCGGCGCGCAGCCGCCGACGCCGTCGTGGGGCCGGATGCTCGACGAGACACGTTCGATGATCTTCATCAACCCGTGGCTGGCGGTCTATCCGGGCGCCGCGATTGCCGTGTCGGTGCTGGGCCTCAACCTGCTGGGTGACGGCTTGCGCGACATCATCGACCCGCGGCTCGCGAGGAAACGCTGATGCCGTTGCTCTCGGTCGAAAACCTCACCGTCACGCTCAACACGGCGCACGGGCCGGCGCGCGCGGTGCGCAACCTGTCGTTTGCGTTGGAGAAGGGAGAGACCCTGGGCATCGTCGGCGAATCAGGCTGCGGCAAGTCGATGACCGCGCTCGCCGTCATGGGGCTGCTCCCGGAAAACGGCTGGGCCGACGGCGCGGTCAAGCTCGATGGCGATAACCTGCTCGCGTACAGCGAAGACCGCATGTGCGACGTTCGCGGCAACCGCATCGGCATGGTCTTCCAGGAGCCGATGACGTCGCTCAACCCGCTGCACACCGTGGGCCGTCAGATCGCCGAATCGATGATCATCCACCGCGGCATGAACAAGACCGACGCGCGCGCCGAGGCCGTCCGCCTGCTCGGCATGGTCGGCATCCCGGAGCCTGAAAGCCGCGTCGCCGCCTATCCCCACCAGCTCTCGGGTGGCCAGCGCCAGCGCGTGATGATTGCCATGGCGCTCAGTTGCGGGCCCGAACTCCTGATCGCCGACGAGCCGACGACCGCGCTCGACGTCACCATCCAGAAGCAGATACTCGACCTCATCCGCTCGCTGATCGACGACCTCGGCATGGCGATGATCCTCATCAGCCACAACCTCGGCGTCATCTACGAAAACGTCCAGGAAGTGATCGTGATGTACGGCGGCACCCGCGTCGAAAGCGGGCCGACCAAGGAAGTCTTCGCCGACTTGTCGCATCCCTACACGCAGGGCCTCTTCGCCGCCGTGCCGCAGCTCGACGCCACGCGCGCGGCGCGCAAGCGCCTGCAGACCATCCCGGGCACCGTGCCGGAACTCGTCCATCTGCCGGCCGGCTGCACCTTCCAGGAACGTTGCGCCTACGTGACCGACGCCTGCCGCCCGACGCCGCCGCCGGTCGCCGAGGTGACCCCCGGCCACAACGTCGCCTGCCTGCACAGCGACGTTGCGCGCAAGGATTGGGCTGCGCGATGAGTGGTGGCGTCGTCACCGTCCAGGACGTGCACAAGCGCTACACGCTGCCGCGCGAAACCCTGTGGCAGGCGCCGCCCGAGGTGCACGCTGTGCGCGGCGTCTCGTTCGACATCGCCAAGGGACGCAGCTTCGGCGTGGTCGGCGAATCGGGCTGCGGCAAGTCGACGCTCGCGCGCTGCATCATGGGCCTCGAAACGCCGACGCAAGGCTCGGTGCGCATCCAGGGCCAGGACATCAACGCCCTGCCGCGCGAAGAGCTGCGCAAGCTGCGCCGCCACTTCCAGATGGTGTTCCAAGATCCCTTCGGCTCGCTCGACCCGCGCATGAAGGTCGCGCGCATCGTCGCCGAACCGCTCGAAGCCCTTGAGGACACGACGCCGGACGAACGCCGCGCCCGCGTGATCGAGAGCCTGAGCGCCGTCGGCCTCAAGGAAAGCGACACCGACAAGTACCCGCACGAATTCTCCGGCGGCCAGCGCCAGCGCATCGCCATCGCCCGCGCGCTGATCACGCGGCCCGCGCTGATCGTGGCCGACGAACCGGTCTCCGCGCTCGACGTCTCGGTCCAGGCCCAGGTCCTCAACCTGCTGCAGGACCTGCAGGACGAATTCGGCGTCACCTACCTGCTGATCAGCCACGACCTCGCCGTAGTGAAGTTCGTCTGCGACGAGGTCGCCGTCATGAACGAAGGCGTCTTCGTCGAACGCGGCCCCACCGAAGAAATCTTCGCCGACCCGCAGCACGCCTACACAAGAACGCTGCTCGACGCGGTCCCGCACATCGGCGGGAGCTAGGCGACGGTCAGTTCGGCCGGGGGCAGCCCCGTCACCTCGAATGCATAGCGGTCACCCGCTTGCGGAAACCGCGTCGCGATGATCGAGCCGGTCGACACCCATTGCCCCGGCTCCAGCGCCGCGCCGTTCGCCGCGAGATAGCGCACCAGCCAGGCCACGGCGTTGAGCGGGTGGCCCAGCACGTCGTCGCTGCTGCCGGTATCGACGTCCGCACCATTGATGCGCAGGGTGCCGGTCAGGCCGGCGAGTTCGGGGCAGGGCTGCACCGGCCCCAGCACGATGCCCTCGTTCCACGAATTGTCCGCGACCAGCGAGACCACCTCCAGCGCGCCATAGTCGGCGTTGCGGTCGTCGATCACCTCGAAGGCCGCCGCCGCGCCGTCGATCATTGTTGCGACGCTGTCGCGCGTCGCCGCGGCATCGTCGCCGTCGTGGCTGCGGCCGACGCGCAGCGCGATCTCGCACTCGATCCCCAGCCGCCCGTAGTGCGCCGTCGCGAACGTCGTCGGCCCGTGGTGGATGCGGTTGGCCAGCACCGATCCGGCGATCGGCTGGTCCAGCCCGACCATCGCCTGCATCTTCGGCGTCGTCAGTCCGATCTTGTAGCCGGCGACCGGCGCGCCCTGTTCTGCCGACAGCAGCGCGACGTAGTGGTGCTGCACGGCGTAGGCGAAGGTGAGATCGGCGCCCTGCGGCCCGATCCGCGTGAAGGTCTCCTTGGCGCGGTGCGCGGCGAGCAGCGCGCCCGCGGTTTCCGCCGCGTCGCTCGTCGCCTTGTCGCTCATCGCTTGGCCGCCCTCTTGGCGCGCGCCAGTTCGATTTTGTGGATATTCACGTTGGGCCGCGCTTCGGCGCGCGCCTCGAGGATCGCCAATGTGTCGGCGGCGCGCCCGCAACGCATCAGCGAATCGATGAACACCTGTTCGAACAGGTCGCGTTGGGCGTGGCTGCCGCCCATGCTCTGCCAGTGCGGCCGGCTCTCGCCCAGAAGCTCGGCCGCCAGATCGAAGTCGTTGTCGGCGTGTGCGCCCATGCCGCGGCACAGCGGCAGCGCATGCGACAGCCACATCCCGCGCTGCGCCGCGTTCTGCCTGTCGGCGTGCGCCGCCAGTCCGTCGAGAAAGCGCTCGTAGGCGTTGCGATGTTCCGAACGCGCCAGCACATAGGCGTAGTGCGCGGTAAGGAACGGCTGGTCGTACATGACCTCGCGCTTCAACACCGCGTCGGCGACATGGCCCCAGCGCCCGTCCAGCACGACGTCGCGCAGCGCGAAGCGGATCAGCATCGAGATCGCGCCCGCCTGATCCTGGGAATAGGACGAATCGCCCTGCGGCGCCCCCCACAGACGCGTGTCGTAGATCTTCAACGCCTGATCGGCGTCGCCCTTGTCGAGATAGAACAGCGCCAGGTGCCACCAGTTGTGGGTGAACATGAAGGAGTTGCAGTCCTTCCACAGGTGCGCGTGGCTTTCCATCCACTCGATGCCTGCGTCGAGCTGGCCGCGCGTCTCGTAGACGTGGGCCACGGCGTGGTGCGCCCAGGGCTCGACGTCGGTCATTTCGGACGCCTTGCGTCCGGCGCGTTCGGCCTCGTCCAACTCGTCGTACTCTTCAAGCGCGAAGGCGAGCAGGCCCCAGGCGTAGGGCGTCAGCGGGTGCGCGCGAAAGGTCTTCTTGGCCAGACGGCGCATCCCCGCCGCATCGCCGATGTTGAAGTAGTGAACCTGTCCCAGCTTCGAGGCGAACAGGTCGCCCGGCCAGTTCTTGGCCAGTTCCTCGTGCGCTGCGCTGGCGCTCGGCACGTCGTACTGCGCCGCCGCTTCGACGGCGCGAAAATACGCATGTTCGCGCAGCGTGCCGCGGCCGGCGATCATCAGCTTCAGGCCTGCCGCGAGGTGTTCGTTGGCGATCGCGCGCCCGGCGTTGTTCTCCATGAACAGCCCCAGCAGCGCCGCGTGGGCGCGCGCCGTCAGGCAGTCGGGGTCGTCCTTCACCGCGTCGAGGATGACGGCGAAGTCCTTGCCGTAGGCGATGAACGAATGCGCGAACCGGTTGATCGCCGCCACGGTGGCGGGATTGTCGGTATCGACGTCGTTGCCGTAGGCGTCGCGCAGCATGCTGGCGCGCCGTCAGCCCGAGCCGCGCGTCGACGGCGCGTCGAGCGAGGGGTCGTTGATCCGGTCGAGCGGGAAGATCGGCCGCTTCACGTGCTCGAACGTCAGCTTCGAATTGTCCGAGGTCGTCACGCCGTCGCCGTCCAGCGTCACCGTCTGCTTGGGGATGTCGCCGAATCCGGCGCGATAATGGATGCGTGACTTCAGCAGGATGTAACGGTGATGCTCGGGCTCGATGCCGACGGACGAAAACACGCCGCGGTCCCACGGCTCGTGGTGTCGTGATACGATGACGATCTGCACCTTGCCGGCATCGAGTACCGCCGTCGGGCCCATATTGACGGGCACGCCGGTATACATTGGCCCGCGCACGATCCACTTGCCGTCGGTCAGCACCTTCACCGTGCCGGTGATCTCGAGCGGTTCGCCCTTCAGCCCGATGGCGGGCATGTCGGTCTTGCCGCCCAGCTTCAGGGTGATCGTGTTGCCGACGCCGGCGCGCTGCATCTCCTGCACCGCGCCCGGGTCCCACACCGCGCCGACGACCACGTCGTCGAGGTCCTGGCGCAGCACTTCGGCGATCACCGTCATGACGTCCTGGTTGGCGCCCGAGCCGCAATTGTCGGCGTGATCCAGCAACATGATCGGGCCGTCGGTCATCTGCTTGGCGCGGCCGACCGCTTCTTCCAGCGGCTCGTGTTGGTAGACGAACTCGTCGCGGCGCTCCCAGATCGCCTCAAGAAGGCGGTCGCGCTCGGTCTGGGCGAGTTTCTCGTCGCCGTCGGTGACGATGATGGTGGTGTTGCCCGCATCGGGAATGTCGGCCATCGGAAAGCCGCCGAACACGGTAGCGGCCAGCACGCCCTTCTTGGATTCGGCCGCCCGCGCCATGGCGATCAGCGATTTCATCGGTTCGTCGTCGGTGCCCTGGCGCAGCGTCTGCGACAACAGCGGCGGGTGGCCCCACGCCATCACCGGGTTCAGCTTGCCCTGCACTGAACCCACGACGATGCGCCCGACCTGTTCGGCCACCTCGTACATGTCGACGTGCGGATAGGTCTTGTAGCCGATCAGCGCCGTGCAATTGTCGACCATCGCCGCGGTCAGGTTGCAGTGCAGGTCGCAGGTCACCGCGATCGGCAGATCGGGCTTCAGCGCGCGGAGACGCGACAGCAACTCGCCTTCACCGTCGAACAGGTGCTCGGCCACCATGGCGCCGTGCAGGTCGAGCAACGCCAGGTCGACGTCCTTGGCCGCGTCGGTAATTAGTCCCGCCATATATTCGTAGGCGTCCATGGTCACTTTGCCCGACGGCATCGCCTCGGTGGCCAGTGGGGTGACGATCTCTGCGCCCATTTCGTCGGCAATCTTCATATAGGCCGCGATGGGCATCGCGGTGTTCTTGTAGGTCTTGACCACGTCGGGGCCGAGGAAAGCTCCCCAATCTTCAAAACGTGCCCAGTCGGTCACCACCGGCGAGAACGTGTTGGTCTCGTGTTTCATCATCGCGATGAGTACGCGCATGACGGACTCCGTAAAAAGAAATCCCTCCCCCTCGCGAGAGGGGGAGGGTGGGGAGGGGTGTTACCCCTCCCATCTAGCTCATCCTGAGGAGCCCCGCGAAGCAGGGCGTCCCGAAGGACGAAGAACTACATCTCGTCCCAGGACAGGGCCGCAACCTCGTTGATGAACGCGGGCCAGCTCGCCCACATTCCCTTGAGGCCCTTCTTCGCGACCGAAAGCCGCGCCAGTTCGAAAAGGAAGCCGTTCACGGCGTCCTCGGCGATCTTGCGCTGCGCCTCCTGGATGTACTTCTTCTGGTCTGCCGGCGTCGTCGACGCTTCGAACTTCGCGTAGATGTCGCGGAATTCGGCGTTGTCGTACTGCCAGTAGTAGTCCGGGTTGGTGTAGTTGTTCATGTCCATCGGCTCGACGTGCGACACGATGGTCAGGTCGAACTGCTTGCCGCGGAACACCTGGTCAAGCCACACCGGCCACTCGACGTTCTCGATATTGGCGGTGATGCCGACGTCCTTGAGCATTTCGGCGATCACCTGGCCACCGTCGCGGGCATAGCCGACCGGCGGCAGCTTGAGCGACAGTTCGAGATTCTCGTGCCCGGCTTCCTTCAGCAACGCCTTCGCCTTGGCCGTGTCGTACGGATACATGCCCGTCAGATCGACATAGGTTGCGTTATGCGGCGCGAAGTGCGAGCCGATCGGGGTGCCGTAGCCGAACATCGCCGCATCCACCAGTGCCTGCCGGTCGATCGCGTGCTGGATCGCCCGCCGGACACGAACGTCCGAAAGCGCGCCCGACTTGTTGTTCATCGTCAGGATCGTCTCGCCTTCGGTCGTGCCTTCCAGCGCGGTGAAGTCGGGGTTGTTCTTGAACTGCGTGAACATCTGCGCCGCAGTCAGCGCCGTCATGTAGTCCAGATCGCCCGACAGCAGCGCGTTGACCTGCGCGTTGGCGTCGTTGATGAAACGGAACTTGGCCGTCTTGATCTTGATGTTCGCTGCGTTGCGGTGCTGATCGAACAGCTCCATGTCGACCGAATCGCCCTTGGTCCAGCGCACGAACTTGTAGGGGCCGGTGCCGATCGGGTTGGTCATGTTGCTGCCGGCCGATGCGGGATCGACCATTGCGCCCGTCGACTGCGCCGACTTGAACAGGAACAGCGCGTTCGGTGCGTCGAGCGACAGGATGACCGTGTGGTCGTCCGGCGTCTCGATGGCGTTGATCGCCTGGTACATCGCCTTGGCCTTGTTGCCGCTGTCCTCGGCGGCGTTGGCTTCGATCGTGAACTTTACATCCGAGGAGGTGAAGTCGGCGCCGTCGTGGAATTTGACGCCCTGTTCCAGGTTGAACGTGTAGGTCTTGCCGTCAGGCGAAATCGACCAGCTGCGGGCCAGCATGGGCTGGATCTCGCCGGCCTCGTTGATGCGGGTCAGGCCTTCGAAGATGTTGTACCAGGTGACCTGGCTGATCGCGGCCGCCGCGCCCTGCGTCGGGTCGAGGCCGGGCGACGGCTCGAGCTGCATGCCGAGCACGACGGAGTCTTTCATCTGCGCCTGTGCGGTCAACGGCGCCAGGGCCGTCGTCGCCAGTGCGGCAGCAACGAGTAGCTTTCTCATGAGTGTCTCCCTAAAGCGCCCGGCGTGCCGGGCTTGTTTGTTATCGTGCCGGGCGGCGCGAACCGCCGGGCCGAAGCAAGAACTATAGCACCACGGCTGGCTGGCCGAACCCGCAAAAGCGTGGATCGTGTCCGTCGTAAGGGCTAGGTTTTGCGCTTTCGTGACGGGAGAGCCATGAAAACCACACAGAATCTGGTCGGCGGGGCGTGGCAGCCGGCGCAAGACGGGCGCACCCTCGATCTCGCCGATCCCGGCCGGGGCGTGCCTTTCGCGGCCATGGCGCGCAGCGCCGCCGCCGATATCGACGCCGCCGTTGCGGCCGCCCGCCACGCCTTCGAGAGCCACTGGGAAAAGACGCCGGCCGTCGAGCGCGGCCGTCATCTCGCGCGCATGGCGGCCCTGATGGCGGCCTCGGCCGACGAGCTCGCGCGCCTCGAATCGCAGGACACCGGCAAGCCGCTCAAGCAGTCGCGGGTCGACGCCACCGTGGCGGCGCGCTACTTCGAGTTCTACGCCGGCGCCGCCGACAAGATCACGGGCGACACGATCCCGTTCCTGCCCGGGCACCAGGCGTTGACGATTCGCGAACCGCACGGCGTCACCGGTCACATCATTCCGTGGAACTATCCGTTGCAGATGGGCGCGCGCACCATCGCCGCCGCCCTGTGCGCGGGCAACGCCATCGTGCTCAAGCCCGCCGAAGAAGCCGGCCTCACCGTCATCAGGATGGGCGAACTCGCGTTGGAGGCGGGCATCCCGCCCGACGTCGTCAACATCGTCACCGGTCTCGGCGAAGAGGCAGGCGCGGCGCTCGCCGGTCATCCCGGTCTCGACCACGTCTGCTTCACCGGCTCGCCCGCCGTCGGTGCGCTCGTCCAGAAGGCCAGCGCCGACCACAACCGCTCGGTGACGATGGAACTGGGCGGCAAGTCGCCGCAGATCGTCTTCGCCGACGCCGACTGGGACAAGGCGCTGCCGGTCGTCACCGGCGCGATTGTCCAGAACGCGGGCCAGACCTGCTCCGCGGGGAGCCGCCTTCTGGTCGAACGCAGCATCTACGACGACTTCGTCGCCGCCACCGCGGAACGCTTCGCCGCGCTCAAGGTGGGTGCGTGGGATCAGGATCTCGATTGCGGCCCGCTCATCAGCGAAACGCAGCGAAGCCGCGTCGCCGGCTTCATGGACGCCGCGGCGGCCGACGGCATTCCGATCATCGCCCAGGCGTCGATCGATGCGGACGCGCCCGAAGGCGGCTACTTCGTCCAGCCGACGCTCTACGGTCCGGTGCCCCAAGCCAACGCGCTCGCCCGCGACGAGGTCTTTGGCCCGGTGCTGTCGGCGATTCCCTTCGACGACGAAGCTGAGGCCGTCCGCATCGCCAACGACACCGAGTACGGGCTCACCGCTGGCGTGTGGACCGAAAACGGCGGCCGCCAGATGCGCATGGGCAAGGCGCTCAAATGCGGCCAGGTCTTCGTCAACTGCTACGGCGCCGGCGGCGGGGTCGAACTCCCCTTCGGCGGCTACAAGCGCTCCGGCTTCGGCCGCGAAAAGGGCATGGAGGCCCTGCACGATCTCACGGTCTGCAAGACCGTGATCCTGAAACACGACTGAGGAAGAGCATGAGACTCGCCAACAAGACCGCTATCGTCACCGGCGCCGCCTCGGGCTTCGGCGAAGGCATCGCCAAAAGATATGCAGAAGAAGGCGCGACAGTCGTCGTCGCCGACCTCAATGACGCCGAGGGCGCGCGCGTCGTCGCCGAGATCGAAAAGTCAGGCGGCAAGGCGAGCTATGTCCACGCCGATGTCTCCAAGGACGCCGACGTCGCCGCCATGGTCAAGCACGCGACCGACACGCACGGCGGCTTGGATATCCTCGTCAACAACGCGGGCTGGGCCTATTCCAACCGCTCCAGCCTCGAGGTCACCGAGGACGACTTCGACAAGGTCTTCGCCGTCAACGTGAAGAGCCTCTATCTCTCGACCGTCCACGCCGTCCCCGCGCTGCGTCAGGCCAAAGGGCAGGGGGTCATCGTCAACGTCGCCTCGACGGCGGCCGTGCGCCCGCGTCCCAACCTCACCTGGTACAACGCCACCAAGGGCGCCGCCGTCGTCATCACCAAGTCGCTTGCCGTCGAGTTCGCGCCCGACATCCGGGTCTGCGCGATCAACCCGGTGATCGGCGAGACCGGCCTGACCTCGACCTTCATGGGCATGCCGGATACGCCGGAGAACCGCAAAGCGTTCCTCGCCGGCATCCCGATGGGCCGCTACTCCACGCCGCTCGACATCGCCAACGCCGCCCTGTTCCTCGCCAGCGAAGAGGCCAACTTCCTCACCGGCGTGTGTCTGGAGGTCGATGGGGGACGGTGCGTCTAGCGCATCCCCAGCTGCTAGCTCATCCTAAGGAGCAGCGCGACAGCGCTGCGCCTCGAAGGACGTCTTCCTGAGCGGGACGCACCGCGCCGCAGGTGCGCGGCGTCCGGGCCGAAGGGCTAAACCCCCATCTCGCCGCGCGCCTTGTCGAAGAAGGCGCGCACGCCGCTCATCATCTCTTGGTCGTGGTGGTCGGGCGGGTCGTACTTGCCGAAGTCGTCGATGTAGACGGTGTGCGTGACGAGGCCCGTGTCCGGGCGCCAGCTGTGCAGCGCGAACGCCGGCGGCTCCTTGGTCGAATGTAGGAACGAATCGCCGTCGAGGTCGAGGTGCATCTGGTGCGCCGTCGATGGCGCGACGTAGGCCACCGTGCCGCCCCACGCGCGCAAGATCGAGCGATGGATGTGGCCGCACACCACGCCGACGATGTTGGAGTGTGCGCGCACGATCTCTTCCAGCGCGTCGGCGCCCTTCAGGCCAATCGCATCCATCCACCAGATGCCGGTGCGAAACGGCGGGTGGTGCAGGAACAGCAAAGCCGGCGCGTCGGGCCTGGCGTCGAGTTGCGCCTCGAGCCAGGCGAGGCGCTCCGGCGTCACTTCGCCGCCGGGGTGTTTCGGGATGCGCGTGTCGAGCCCGATCAGGCGCAGCGGCCAGTCGTCGACGACGTAGCGCACGTCGCCCTCGCTGCCGAGATAGTCATGAGTGGGAAACGCCGCGCGCAACGCGTCGGGCTTGTCGTGGTTGCCGGGAATGAGAAATACCGGTGGCTCGGCGGCGCCCAGGATGCGTTGCAGCGCCGCGTAGGCCTCAGGCGTGCCGCCCTCGGTCAGATCGCCCGTCGCCAGGATGGCGTCGACCCTGGGCGAGAACGCGTTGATGCGCGCAATGGCCGCTTCCAGCATCGCGTTGGTCGGCACGACCTGACCCATCAGCTGCCCGTCGGGCATGACGTGCATGTCGGTGATCTGCGCAATCAGCATTCGCGGCTCCGCCAAACAGGGCCTTGCAGTCTAGCGGCGCTCACGCGCGCGTACACCCGCCGGGGCGGAACGGGAGAGGGAGGTCTCCGGATTATTCCGCGGCGGCGGGAAAAGTGCCGCGCGGGCGTACGCGATGCGTGATCATCCGGCCGTGCAGGCCGGCGATGGCGTTGGACCCGGTCTTCACGAACAGGAACGGCAGCAGCCCGTGTACCAGGCAGGCGAGACCGCCGAGGATCATGCTGACCCCGAATCCCGTGGCGCTGACAAGGTGTTCCCCGTAGGTCTCGTTGACCGAGGCGGGGTGGTCGGTGAAGGCACGCTTGATCATGGCGGCAAGCCTACTGGTACAGGGCGTGGATTTCTTTGCGTTCTTGCCTCCGAATCGACCCGAAAGAGCAAATTTCTTCTGATAATTAAAGAAATATTGGAATAGAATAGTTGCATGGATGCCATAGACCGCAAGATTCTCGGTGCGCTGCAGGAAGACGCCGGTCGCGCCGTCGCGGAGATTGCCGCAGAGGTCGGCCTGTCCCAGTCGCCGTGCTGGCGCCGCATCCAGAAACTCGAGGCTGACGGCGTGATCCGCCGCCGGGTGGCGCTGCTCGACGCCGCCAAGCTCAACGTTGGCGTCACGGTCTTCATGGCGGTGCGCACCGACCGGCACGAGCCGGGGTGGCTCGAGACCTTCGCCGCCGCCGTCGCCGACATCCCGGAAATCGTTGAGTTCTACCGCATGTCTGGTGAGGTCGATTACCTGCTCAAGGTCGTCGTGCCCGACATCGCCGCCTTCGACGCGGTCTACAAACGCCTCATCGGCCGTGTGCCGCTGTCGGACGTGACCTCGTCCTTCGCCATGGAGCGGATCAAGGAAACCGCCGCGCTGCCGCTCGACTACGTCTGAACCCCGCCTTGACTCCCTCCCGCGCGGGGGGTTCGCTACCCGCGGGCAACAGGGAGGCAGGCATGGCGCTCGCGGAAGACATCACCCGGATCGAAGACCCGCGCGTCAAGATGACGCCGGACGAACTCGCGCCTGAGGCGCGCGCCGCGCTGACGCGCATCCTCCTGACCATGTTGCAGATCGAGTGCAACAAGCAACAGGTCAAGGAAGTCTACGTCCATTTCCCGACCCCCGAAGAGAACAAGGAAGCTGCCCGCGAGCGCGGCCTGCAGGGACGCCGCATCGAGGAAGTCGCGCGCATCCTCGACAGCATCGGCACCGACCCCAATCCCGGTATCGCCCACGGCCTCAAGGCGATGGACGGCACCGAACACCGTCCCGTCTTGTTCCGCACGGAGATCGCCGACTGGGACGACTTTCTGATGTTCCGCTACTTGCGCGACCGCGCGCAGGCATCCTGGGCGCTCGGCTATCTCGGCACCGACTACGTGCCTTTCGCGGTCACCGTGGCGCGCCTGTACATGCACGCCGCGCTCGGCGGCCAACGCCCGACCGAATACTGCGACTGGACCGGCCACCAGCTCGCGCGGATGAAGGAACGCGTCGACGCCGTTTTGAAAGACAAGCTGCAGGCCTCGCTCGACAAGTGGTACCCGCTGGCCCTCGCGCTCGTCGCCGACGACGCGCACGACGACGAAGAGCTGTCGTCCGGCATTCGCGGCCGCGCCGCCGTCGTCGGCGAGAAGGCCTTCGCCGAAAAGGTCATCGCCGAACTCGGCGGCCTCGGCCTCATCGTGCCCGACGATCCGCAGCGCTTTGCCGGGCGTGACATCGAGACGATCTATCTCGACGGCAGCGCCGATCTTTCGGACGCCTACCGCAAGAAGCTGGTCAAACTGCTCAAGATGCACCTGAGCTCGGAATACACCACGACCTACCTCGAAGCGCTCGACCCGCCGACCGCCGAGGACATCGCCGAGTGGTCGCACACCATCCAGGAAGAGGGCGAGCACGGCGAAGGCATGGTCGACCTGCTGCGCAACCTCGGCGAAGACCCGCAAGCCGTAATTGACGACATGCGCTACGGCAACGGCGACTACCTGCTCGACTTCTTCAAGATCGAGATCGAGTCCTGGGACGAGATCGGCATCATGCGCTGGCTCAGCGAACGCGCCGCCGGCTACCAGTCGCTCGCCTCGCTGGGCTCGAACTACATTCCCTACGCCATCTGGTCGGCGCGCAACTACATGGACGAAGGCATGGCGCATGCCGGCGTCGGCAAGGAAATCACCCGCCGCGCCATCGACGAGGGGCGCATGGCCGAGATCCAGCGCCTGTTCGACAAGCGCTACCCGACGGTGATCGACTACTTCGGCTCGGAAAAGCCGAAGAACGAATTCATCGATCTCGGCATCAAGGTGCGCAGCAACGCCGAGCTGCGCCGCCGCTGGCTCAAGGATCAGATTCGCGACTGCGAGGAACTCGGCGTGCGCATGCCCGCAGACCCGCTGCAGGGAGCGCGAATGCACTACTAGGAGCTGGGGCAAGGTGTCGCATTGCCCGGTCCGGTTCTACTTTGCTCCCCCTGCGTGCAGGGAGAGCCGCAAGGCGCTGCGCAGCGGCGCCATGCGAGGGGGTTGTCTGTGGGTCGGCACGGCGTTGACAGAGCTTGCGGTCGCTTGGCGGCCAATCCGGAAAATGCCCTAGGCTGAGGAAATGATCCCCTCCGCCCACAACGCCATCGACGTTGCCGCCCTGATCCGGCGGGCGGGCAAGGCCTATCCCCACAAGACGGCGATCGTGTGGGAGGAAGGGACGCGCACCTACGCCGAACTCCTGCGCCGCATCGACGCTCTGGCCGCCGAGATGCGGGAACTGGGCGTCCGCGAGGGCGATCGCGTCGGCCTGGCGCTCGGCAACGGCCCGACCTTCGTCGAGGGCTACGTGGCCGCCGCACAGCTCGGCGGCATCGCCGTGCCCCTCAACCCGCGCCAGTCCGACCGCGAACACGACCACATCCTGGGCAACGCCGAGCCGCGCGTGCTTATCGCCGACGCCGTCGCCGCGCCGACATTGCGCCGCGCCAAGCTCGTCACCGCCTCGCGCCTGCTCACCGACAACGTCGACATGCCCAACGGCACGCCCTACGAAGACGCGGTCGAGGCCGGCTTCGACAAGCGCCCGCCGCGTCCGGCCATCGCCCTCGATGCGCCGGTGTCGATCCTCTACACCTCGGGCACGACCGGCGCGCCCAAGGGCGTTGTGCGCGGCCAGTTCGCGGGCGCGATGATCGTCGCCCTGCGCCAGTCGGCCATGTTTATCGGCCCCGACACGGTGCTGCTCGCTTCGACACCGATGTTCCACGCCGCTGGCCACGAATTCATGCTGTTCCAGACGCTGGCCGCCGGCGGCACCGTCGTGTCGCAGCGCACCTTCGACGCCGCGCGCACCGTGGCCCTGGTCGATCAGCACAAGGCCACCCACGTCTTCTTCGTGCCCACCATGTCGGCGGCCGTCGCCGCGGCGATGCAGGCGGCCAACACGACGTGGCCCTCGGTGCAGTTGTGGATGTCGGCCGCGGCGCCGCTGCCCGACTGGGTGCGCGATGCCGTGCGCGCCGCCGCGCCCGGCGCCCGGCTGTGGAACTGCTACGGCCTGACCGAGGGCGGTACGCTCACCTACCTGCGCGACGCCGACATCGACGCGCGACCCGGCAACTGCGTCGGCCGCGCCGGCCCCGGCATGGAAGTGCGCGCCGTCGACGAGGAAGGCAGGGACGTGAGCACCGGCGAGGTGGGCGAAATCGTCTGTCGCTCGCCCGAATCGATGTCGGGCTACTGGCACGATTCGAACCTCACCGCGCAGACCATCCGCAACGGCTGGGTGCATTCCGGCGATCTCGGTTCCATCGACGGCGACGGCCTCCTCACGCTGTCGGGTCGTCTCAAGGACATGATCATCACCGGCGGCGAGAACGTCTATGCCGCCGAGGTCGAGGCCTACCTGCTGGAAGAGCGCGCAATCAACGAAGCCGCCGTCGTCGGCGTGCCGCACCCGCACTGGGGCGAGGCCGTCGTCGCCGTCGTGGTGCCCAAGGATGCGAACGCCGACCCGAGCCAGGCGCTCGAGGCCCACGCCGCAAAGGGTCTCGCGCCCGCCAAGCGCCCCAAACGCTATCTCGTGAAAACCGAACTGCCGCGCAACGGCATGGGCAAGGTCGTCAAGGACGACCTGCGCAAGGAATACGCCGGCTTGTTCGAGTAGGGCCTCAGCCCGTCGCGTGCACCGTGTTGCGGCCCATCTGCTTGGCAGAGTACATCAGGCTGTCGGCGCGGGCCAGCGCCGCGTCGATCGAGCGGTCGGTCGAGACAACGCCCGAGATACCGCCCGACAGTGTGATGCCGTCAACGATGGCGTCGCCGATGCGAATCGCCGAATCGCTCAGCTCGTCGCGGATGCGCT
>JAYOEZ010000016.1:0-24983 GCA_038116985.1 Alphaproteobacteria bacterium
CATCGTTGCGCATCGACGGCGGGATGGCGGCAAACGATTGGTTCGCGCAGTTCCTTGCTGATATTGCCGCGATCCCGGTGGCGCGACCAACGGTCACCGAGACCACTGCGCGAGGCGCCGCGCTGCTCGCCGGTCTCGGCTGCGGCCTATATGGAAGTCTCCAGGAAACCGCAGGCACGTGGCACGCCGAAGGGACGTTCGAACCGACGATGGCCGAGGATACGCGGGAAGCGCTGCTTCTGGGGTGGCAAGGCGCCGTGAGGCAGATACGCGCGGCCTACCGCTAACCCTTGGCCAGCGCCTTGGCGAGCGGCGCAAGGTCGTCCTCGTAGCGCCTCCAGGCACCGATCGAGGATCGGAACAACGGTTGGCGGACCTGGGCCCAACTCGCCGTGTCGGCGCCGCGGCCGCTCTCGTGAAAAGACAGGCACGCTTCTTCGAAAGGCAGTTCGCAATACTCAAGCAGCGCGCGGACATGCCCCTCAAGATCGTCGACGAGATCTTCGTAGACGATCTCGTGAATCGGCAACGGCAGAACTTTGTTCCAGTGCGCCATCAACTTCTCGTGCTGCCGGTAGTAGTTGCCCAACGCCGTCAGATCGAACCCGTAACCGTGCGCCGCACCGTGGAAATTGTGGCGATAGATCGAGAAGCACACGTCCATCGGGTCACGCCGGCAATGAATGATGCGTGCATTGGGGAGCATCAGAGAGATGATCCCGAGGTACTGGAAGTTGCCCGGCATCTTGTCGGTGATTGCGCCGTCGCTTCCGCTCAGCGCCTGCGTCACGGCGCGATAGCGGGCCGCCGCTGCCGCGACCTGATCCTGGCCGGCCTCGGAAACGGCCCGCGGAAAGCCGCGCGCCGACCGGTTCATGCGGGCAAGGTCCTCGCCGATTTCCGAAGCGTCGCGCAACTCGCCGAGCGCGGTGACCTGCGAGTGGCGTGAGAGGATTTGCTCGACCAGTGTCGTCGCCGACCGCGGCATGCCGATGATGAAGATCGGCCGACAGTTGGGATCTCCCCAGCCGGCCCGGCTCTCAAAGAACGCGCGGTCGAAGGTCTTGATGAGGCGCGCGGTCCGGACGGTGTCGTCATTCGGCTTGTAGGCGTAGGTAGCGCCGATCAACTCGTTGCCGCGGCGCAGCCAGGCGAAGGCATCTTTCGTTTCACCGGCCCGATCCCAGTACGCGTACAGGACAAAGCACAGACGACCCCGGTCCTCTGCACTGTCGTCGCCCTCCTCCACGCGCGCCGCCAAATCCTCGGCAAGCTCCCGCGCAAAGGCATAGTCCGGGTCGGCGGCCAGCAATTCGAGCGCGCCGATATTGCCGGGAAAATCGGACAGGAGTTGTTCAGCAGCGATTCGGCCGGCCGCCGGGTCCCCAAGCCGCCTGTACAGATGTCCTGCGAGGCGCTCCCGGAAGTAGGGATCGTCGGGCCACTTGGCAGCGCCTTCTTCCAATTGCCTTCGCGCCGCTTCGAACTGCCGGGTTCGTATCAAGAAGCCCGCGAGGTTATGCGCCGGTTCGGGGTGCCCGGGGTCCTGATCGATGGCAGCCTGCAGATGTGCCTGCGCGTCCTCGAAACGTCCGAAACGCTCCAGCTGCGGCGCGATGTTGGTATGCGCGCCGCTGTGCCCCGCATCTCTTGCGAGGAGACTCTCGTAGAGCGCAATGGCCTCGTCGCGGCGGCCGAGGCGCTCACGCACCAGCGCAAGGCCCAAATGCGCCGATAGATCGTCCGGTGCCGACTCCACCAGCTTGGCGAAGATCGGCTCCGCCTCGGCAGCATCACCGTCCTCGACCAGCAAGTTGGCGAGATTGCGCCGCGGCGCGGCGTCCTGCGGCGCCAGCTTTGCCGCGGTCCGGAACGATTCGCGCGCTTTCGCACGTTCACCCGCCTGGACCTGGGCAACGCCGAGGTTCAACCACGCGCCGGCGTTACGCGGCGCGGCGCGCGCGACCTGCTTCAGAATGTTTACTACCTCCTCGGCACGTCCAGCGCGGAGGTAGGCCAAGCCGAGATTGAACTGCGCGGGCACGTGGTTGCGCCGCAGCGCGACCGCGGACTCGAGGCGCGCGATCCCCTCGTCCTGCCGATCCAGATTGAGTAGCGCTACGCCCAGATGCGTTAGCGACTCAACATGGTCGGGATCGCCCTTCAGGGCAGACTCCAGTGTGACCACCGCGTCGGCCATGCGTCCCATCGTCAGTTGCGCGAGCCCGGCGAGGTTGAGTGCGCCGACGTCATCCGGCGCTGTCGCCAGATGCACCTGGAGCATGTTCAGGGCGTCTGCGGGGCGCCCCTTCTGCAACGCCTCGTGGGCCTGACGAAGCGCGGGCGGCAAACCTTGGTTGGGGTCAGGCATCGGCCGGCGTTCTTGTCGTCCTATTCGTCCCTAAGCAGATAAATTTCACCGTCGTTGTGAAAAATGCGCAGGCCCTTGGCGTGGTGATAGTCCGGATCGTCGTAGAACGCCTGGGCGGCGGCCGCGTCGGGGAATTCGATGATGGCGCCACGAGACCAAGGCTTCGCCCGTTCCATGGGCTGAGGCGTGCCGGCCAGCACGATCTTGCCGCCGTGCTTTTCAAGAAGCGGCACAACAAGCTTGTAGTATTCCTCACGCCACGATGAATCGGCGCCACGTTGGCTCGACAATGTGATGATATAGGCGGGCATCGAGGTCTCCTCGGCAAGATGGCATCGCTGCGGGGGCGACACACTTATGGACTGGGACATTCTCGAACGCAATCTGCCCACCTACCAGTTCTCGGAGCGCCATCGCATCGCGATCGAAGCCCCGACCGACCTGGTTTGGCAGGCATTGAAGACCGCACGAGTGGAGGGTTCGCCTCTGACGCGGGGGGCGGTCGCCGTGAGGATGCTGCCGGCGCGGCTTGCCGGACGGGCGATACCGAGACCAGCGCTTTTCGACCTGTCCGGAATGAACGGTTTTCTTCGCCTTGGCGAGGCGCCGGGCCGCGAACTCGTTCTGGGCATGGTCGGGCAGTTCTGGCGACCAAGGGGAGGCCTGGCCGAAGTCACAGCCGAAGACTTTGTCGGTTTCAGCGACCCGGAATTCGCAAAGCTCGCCTGGGGATTCCGCCTGGTCGATCATGCGAACCATGCCGAGCTCCATACCGAAACGCGGATTTTCTGCCCGACGCCGGGTACGGTCCGCCGTTTCACGCCCTACTGGTTCGCGATCCGGCCCATCAGTGGGCTCATTCGTCGTGAGATTCTGGCTGGGATCCGCTCAAAGGCGCTGGCGCTCTAGCGCGGATTCACCTTGGGCCGCGATGGCAGCGTCTCGCCGGAAGAACCAACAACACGCGGTCCAAGCAGTTCGTCCTTAACAAAGGCGTAGACGAAAGCCTTGTCGGTATTGCCGAAGCAGGAGATGCGCACCCGGCGTGGGGCCTCCTCCTCGATACCCAGTTCCAGGTAGTAGACGGTTACCGACTCGGCGGTTCCATTGGAGAAATAGTGCGTTCGACTCAGCTCATAGTCGAAGACCGGCGACGCCTGGGCGTACTCTTGCCGGTTCGCCAGCACCGACTGCTGGCAGGCAGCTTCATAGGGTTCATCCGAGCAGGCCGCGAGTGCTAGGGCGAGGCTCGCGAGGAGGCCCGACCGAATCAACATGGGCTGCGTTTCTCCACCGGGATGCGAATGGTCGGAGCGAGTGGATTCGAACCACCGACCCCCACACCCCCAGTGTGGTGCGCTAACCAGACTGCGCCACGCTCCGACCGTGGGGCGATATATAGCGGGTCAGGTTTGGAGCGGCAACGCGAGTAGCCGGATCAACGACGCTTGGCCGACTTGAGGAGGTCACGAAGTCCGTCGAGTTCGTCGATCGCTGCCTCAATGGCATCAACCTTCGTACGAGGCAGGCCGGCGCGCTCGGTCAGACGGCGGGCTCCCTGGCTCGGCCGGGCGATCTCGGCGCGCTTGCCATTCTCCTTCAAGAGCTTCTGGACGCCCTTGATGGTGTACCCCTCCTCATAAAGGAGCGACCGGATCCGGCGCAGAAGTTCAACATCTGCAGGGCGGTAGTAGCGCCGGCCGCCCCCCCTTTTCAGAGGGCGTACCTGGGCGAACTTGCTCTCCCAGAAGCGCAGGACGTGCTGGGGCACGTCGAGTTCGTTGGCGACCTCGCTGATCGTCCGGAAGGCCTCCGGCGACTTGCGGTTACGGCTTCTGCCCTCGCTGCGCGGGCTGGTCGTCGCCATTTATTGCTCCCCCTCTTGCCCTGCGCCCACGTTGATCCGGTCCTTGAGCACATGCGAGGGACGAAAGACCAATACCCGTCGGGGCAAGATCGGAACTTCTTCGCCTGTCTTCGGATTGCGTCCGATGCGGCGGCCCTTTTCGCGAACGTAGAAGCTCCCGAAAGACGAAATCTTCACAGTCTCGCCCTTGACGAGGCTGTTGCCGATTTCGCGCAGGACCGACTCCACCAAATCCGCGGATTCGTTCCGAGACAGGCCGACCTCTTGGTACACAGCTTCACTGAGCTGTGCCCGGGTCACCGTTTTCCCTGCCATTGACGGGTTCCCCTCCCTTACTGCCGGGCAAAACGGTACTCGTGGGGGGATACCCCGTCAATAACAATGCGATATCAATAAGATATGGGGCGACGCTGATGTTGCATGGAATCCGCAGTAAAGCGCGGAATCACCACCTGACGAGGCAGGCACCCCACGTGAATCCGCCCCCCATCGCCTCCATCAAGACCAGGTCACCCTGCTTGATCCGGCCGTCCTGCACTGCAACATCGAGGGCCAGTGGGACCGACGCAGCCGAGGTGTTGGCGTGCTGATCCACGGTGACGACGACCTTGTCAGGAGAGATTCCCAGCTTCTTGGCGGTCGAATCGAGGATCCGCTTGTTGGCCTGGTGCGGCACCAGCCAATCGACGTCGTCAATCGTTGCGCCAGCGTCCGCGACGACTTCATTGACCACCTCGGCCATGTTGACGACCGCATGGCGGAAGACCTCTTTGCCCTTCATGCGGACATGACCGACGGTGCCCGTCGAACCGGGTCCGCCGTCGACGTAGAGGGCATCGTGCATCCTTCCGTCAGAATGCAGCTTGGTCGCCAGAATGCCGCGGTCGGCACTCGACCCGTCCCCCTCCTCCGCCTTGAGGACGACCGCGCCGGCGCCATCGCCGAAGAGAACGCATGTGCCGCGATCCTCCCAGTCGAGAATTCGAGAGAATACCTCGGCGCCGACGACAAGTGCGGTCCTGGCCTGTCCGGTGCGCAACAGGCTGTCGGCCACCGTCATCGCGTAGATGAACCCGGAACAAACCGCTTGAACGTCGAAAGCCGACCCACGGTTCATGCCAAGTTTTGACTGCAACGTCGTTGCAGTAGCCGGAAAGGTCTCATCCGGCGTCGTCGTCGCCAGTACGATCAGATCCAGATCAGTTTCCGGCGCGATACCTGCCTGCGAGAGCGCCTTCCTGGAAGCCTCGAGCGCGAGGCCGGACGCCATTTCTCCCTCGGCCGCGATGTGCCGCTGGCGAATGCCGGTCCGGGCCTGAATCCATTCGTCCGAGGTCTCGACCTTCTTGGCGAGATCGTCGTTCGTCACACGTCCCGCAGGAAGGTACGAGCCGCACCCGTGAACAACGGACCGAACAACGGTCACGAGACGGCAGCCTCGGTACGCGGCGCGCTTTGATTTGAGAGGGTCTGGAGATCGCGAACGATCTGTTCGTTGAAGCGCCCGCGGATCAGGTCCGCAGCAACGCCGATCGCATTGGCGAAGCCGATCGCGTCGGTCCCGCCATGGCTCTTGACCACGACGCCATTAAGACCGACGAACAGAGCGCCGTTGTAGGTGCGCGGATCGACCTTCTTGCGAATGGTCTGGAGCGCCGGACGAGCCAGCAGATATCCGATTCGTGACAGGACGGAGCGGCGGAAGGCCGACCGCAGCATCTCGCTGTAGAGCTTCGCGGTGCCCTCGGCGGTCTTGAGCAGAATGTTCCCGGAGAATCCGTCGGTCACGAATACGTCGACGGTGCCCTGTCCAACATCATCGCCCTCGACGAAACCCTCGAACGCGAGCGGCAAGTCGGTCGATTCGCGCAGCACCTGGGCGGCCAGCTTGACGTCTTCGTGCCCTTTGAGCTCTTCCACGCCAACGTTCATCAATCCGACCATCGGCTTTCGGACACCCAGGACGCTGCGCGCAAACTCGGCACCCATGATCGCGAACTGGACCAGGTTCTCGGAGGTGCACTCGACGTTGGCGCCAAGATCGAGGATGACGCTCTCGCCTCGCTTGGTCGGCACGACTCCGGCCATGGCAGGACGGTCGATACCTTCCACCGTCTTGAGCACGACCTTGGCCATCGCCATCAATGCGCCGGTGTTGCCTGCCGAGACGACCCCGGCCGCGTCGCCACCACGCACGGCATCGATAGCCAAGCGCATGCTGCTGTCCTTGCCGCGCCGGAGCGCCTGCGACGGTTTGTCCTCGGAGCCGATGACTTGCGGCGCATGACGAATCTCGACGCGATCCGCGATCTTGGGGAAACGCTTCACGATCGGCCCGAGACGGCGCTCATCGCCAAACAGCAGAAACCGAGCGTGCGGATGCCGCTTGCGCGCGATATCGATGCCCTTGACGACAATCCCGGGGGCCTTGTCCCCGCCCATTGCGTCAAGTGCGATTGTGATTGGCTGCGTCAAGCCGATCTCCTCCGCGACCTAGGCCGCGTCGCTGCCTTCGGTAACTTCCTTACCGTTGTAGTAGCCGCATGAGGCGCACACGTGGTGCGGCAGCTTGAGTTCGCCGCAGTTCGGACATTCGGCCGAGTTCTGCAGCGTCAGGGCATCATGCGAGCGACGCATGTTGCGCCGCGATTGGGTGGTTTTCTTCTTTGGAACTGCCATGACTACCTACCGTTTCCGGAACGATTATATCTCAAGTACTTAAAGGTTGCTTCGTAACTTTGCCAGCACAGCAAAGGGGCTCTCGGTCTCTTCGCCAAGCGTTTCGCGGTGGAACTCGGCGCCAACCTTGCGCGGATAGGGGTCTATGGCCAACGCCAAGTATTCCCTCGCGGTGGCCCCGAGATCAATCCGGCCTCCCGAGAAGGGCTCAATATCGTCCCCGCCCGGCTCAATATTTACTTCTCCCGCTTCCGTCCCCACTTGCTGCGGCGCGAACAGCACCTCGAACGGCTCCTCTATGGCGCTTTCCAGAAGCTCGAGCGTAGCCACGCAACGCTGAACCACGGCGGCGTGAATCGTCCCGACCGCGACAACCACCCCATCGGACCGTTTGCGCAACGACGCCGTCACGTCGAACTGCTCTAACGCCACGAGGCCCAGTTGCTTCGCCAAGCCATCGCGCGCCTCATCGTCTGCCACAAACGAGACTTGGGTCTCGTTCTCGTCCAGTTCGTCGGCGTCCACAAGGTAGTGAAACTCTAGCATCAGCCCTATCCGCCAAAGCGGCGGTCTCGGTCTCGGCGTGAAATGTGGGGGTCAATTAAGGCGCGGAAAGTAAAGGCTGCCCAAGAACCGGTCAATTCCTATCCATCGGAGCCGCGTCAGGCATCGTAACCGGCAGAAAACTGACCTTTCCGGCCAGCAATGCGTCTTGGGGCGTTCCCTCGAGGTGCCGCGCCTGCCGTTCCACCAGGGCCGCGAACGCCGGGACGATCCCACCCCCAGGAGCACCGTCGGGATAAACGTTGCGCGCCAGGACATCGGCCAGCGGCGTGCCCTGCCTCTCGAGGGCATCCTGGTAGGCACCCGCCCGGCCATAAAAGGCCTCGGCCATCTCCTTGATGCGCCGACCAACGCGCATATCCCCTGTCCCCATCTCGCGCAGGTTCCGATCCATGTCATCGAACAGATAGGACATGAATTCGCGCCCGAAACGCTTGCCAGCTTCGCCGAGCGTCTTGGTTTGCCGAATGACGAGGACGGCATGGAGAACAATCATCTCGAAGCGACCGTCTACCGTGTCCGGCACGTGGTAGGCCGAATAGAGCAACGGCTGACGGGCAGCGCCCACCACCGACAGGTAGGCCTCGCGCGCAGGCCCGCCGTATTGCCTATCCGCGACGAAGTTTCGCCATGCCCTGCGCAGCGCGTTCACGACCATGGCGCGATCCCAGCCAAGTTGACACTGACAGGTGACGGTATCATGGTCCGGGACACTCGTTCGTTTCGTTCCGTGGAGTCCGGGTTCCCCGATGCAACGCCTCGCTCTGGCTCGAAATTTCGTCGTAGCGCTTGGGCTGCTGGCTGCAGCCTGCACGCCGACGGTCAGTCTCCATGGGTATGTTCCGGATGAAGAAGTGCTCGCCACCATGCAGACCGGCACCGACAACAAGGATGCGGTGATCGAGAAACTCGGTTCGCCGTCTTCCATCGCCACGTTCGACGACAACACGTGGATCTACTTCAGCAAGCGGACCGAGACCTTCGCGTTCTTCGAGCCCGAGGTGATCGAACAGCGGGTCGTCGCGGTGAACTTCAACGACGATGGGACGGTCGAGGAAATCAAGCGCTTCGCGCTCGAGGATGGCCGGCTGATCGACCCCGTGACACGAACAACCCCAACTCACGGTCGCGAGTTGGGGTTGCTCGAGCAGCTATTCGGCAACGTCGGCCGGTTCACTGCCGGCTCGCCCGGTTCTGGCGGCGACGGCTGACCTAGGCCAGTACCGCCAACAGAAGCAGGGCGACGATGTTGGTGATCTTGATCATCGGATTCACGGCCGGACCCGCGGTGTCCTTGTAGGGATCACCGACCGTGTCACCGGTTACCGCGGCCTTGTGAGCCTCGGAACCCTTGCCGCCGTGATTGCCGTCCTCGATGAACTTCTTCGCGTTGTCCCACGCGCCGCCACCGGCGGTCATGGAAATCGCGACGAAGATACCGGTGACGATTACGCCGAGCAGCATCGCCCCGACCGAAGCGAACGCCTCGCCCTGGCCGGCAATCGCCCAAATGATCAGATAGAGGACAATCGGCGCGAGGACAGGCAGCATCGACGGGATGATCATCTCGCGGATGGCCGCGCGGGTAAGCAGGTCCACAGCCTTGCTGTAATCCGGCTTGCCAGTGCCTTCCATGATGCCTGGAATCTCCTTGAACTGGCGGCGCACCTCGTTGACCACCGAACCGGCTGCGCGGCCAACTGCGGTCATGCTGAGCGCTCCGAACAGATACGGCAGCAAGCCACCAAGGAACAGGCCGATCACCACGTACGGGTTGCTCAACGAGAAGTCGACCGGCACGTCCGGGAAGAACTGCCGCAGGTCTTCCGTGTAGGCGCCGAACAGAACCAGCGCTGCAAGACCGGCCGAACCGATCGCATAGCCCTTGGTCACCGCCTTCGTCGTGTTCCCAACCGCGTCGAGCGCGTCGGTCGTGTTGCGAACCTCGTCCTCGAGTTCGGCCATCTCAGCGATGCCACCGGCGTTGTCGGTGACAGGGCCATAGGCATCGAGCGCGACAACCACGCCGGCCAGCGCCAACATCGTCGTTACCGCAATCGCGATCCCGAACAGACCTGCCATCAGGTATGTGACGATGATGCCCGCCACGATGATCAGCGCCGGGACCGCGGTGGCCTCCATCGAGATCGCGAGACCCTGGATCACGTTGGTGCCATGTCCCGTCGTCGATGCCTCGGCGACGCTGCGCACCGGTCGGTAGTTGGTGCCGGTGTAGTACTCGGTAATCCAGACCAGCGCGGCCGTGACCAAAAGACCGACGATGCCGCACCAAAACAACGTTCCCCCGCTGAATTCCACGCCGCCAACGGTCGTAAAGGTGTTCGACCAACCGAGAACATATTCAGTGGCAAAGTACAAACCGATGGCCGACAGGACCGCGGTCGCAATGAACCCGCGATAGAGCGCGCCCATGATGTTCTGGCTGCTGCCAAGGCGAACAAAGAAAGTGCCGATGATCGATCCGAAGATGCAGACGCCACCGATCGCCAGCGGGTAAACCATGAACGCTTCGTTGGCGCTGAACAGAATGGCACCGAGGACCATCGTCGCCACCACGGTGACGGCGTAGGTCTCAAACAGGTCTGCCGCCATACCCGCGCAGTCGCCAACGTTGTCGCCGACGTTGTCAGCGATCACCGCGGGGTTGCGCGGATCGTCTTCGGGGATGCCGGCCTCGACCTTGCCGACGAGATCGGCGCCTACGTCTGCACCCTTAGTGAAGATGCCGCCGCCAAGTCGGGCGAAGATCGAAATAAGCGACCCGCCAAAGCCGAGCGAGACAAGCGGATCGATGATTTCGCGCCCCTCTGCGCCAAGGGCTAGCAAGATTGCGTAGTAGCCGGCGACCGACAGCAGGGCCAGACCTGCGACCAGCATGCCGGTGACCGCGCCAGCGCGGAAAGACACGGCGAGGCCTTCGGCCAGCCCGCTGCGCGCCGCTTCGGTGGTGCGAACGTTGGCACGGACCGAAATGTGCATCCCGATGTAACCGGTCGCGCCCGACAATACGGCGCCGATCAGGAAGCCAACCGCTTCCTTCCAGCCCAAAAGGACCAGGAGGACGACGGCGATGACGACGCCGACGATCGCGATGGTCCTGTATTGCCGGTTGAGGTAGGCGCTGGCGCCTTCCTGGATCGCGCGCGCGATCTCCTGCATCCGGTCATTGCCCGCGCTACGAGCGAGTACCGAACGGCTGGCGTAGATGCCGTAGAGGATGGCGACGACGCCGGAGATGATCGCGAACCATAACCAGTCTGACATGAGATCGGCCCTTCTTAATTCTGCTGCGTGGAAAAGGGTGTTTGGAGGCCGGATTCCGGCCCGTCCCCGCGAAAAATCGCGCGGAACATGCCAGAACTACCCCAGCAAAGCAACAAACCCGCGCATCGAGGCGAGGCCGCGGCCGATCAGGCCCGAACCGGCTCCGGCCGCCGCAGGAAGAGCCACACAAGAGCAACGCTCACGACCGCCAGGAAGGGGAGCGCGCCGTAGCTGACGGCCTGCCAACTCAGAAGCTGCAGCAGCGCACCCGAGGAAAGGGAGGCGATCGCCACCAGGCCGAACACCATAAAGTCGTGGAATCCCTGCGCCTTGGCCCGCTCCGCCGGCTCATAGGTCTCGGTCAGCAGCGTGGAGCCACCCACGAACATGAAGTTCCAACCAAGACCCAGCAGGAATAGCGCCGTCCAGAAGTTGAGGAAGCTAACGCCTGTCACCGCGAAGGCCAGCGAGCCGATCATGAAGACAATCCCGGCGGCAATGACGTTGGTGACGCCGAACCGGGCGATGAGCGTACCTGTGATGAAAGATGGCGCGAACATCGCCAACGCGTGCCATTGGATCACTGTCTTGGCGTCGCTCAGGGCGTGTTCGAACTGCTCGACCATCGCGATCGGCGTCGCGGTCATGACGAGTACCATGACCGCAAAACCGATCATGCTCGACAACACGGCTACGATGAATTTGGGTTGGCGAGCGATCTCCGACAACGGCCTGCCAGTCTCGGTCTGCTCAACGATCGACGGCTTCGGGATGCGGATGAACTGGATGAGCAGCATCGACATGAACACAAGTCCGATCACCGCGAGATAGGTGCCAAGAAACTGGACCTCCGGCACGAGATTGGCTGTTCTCAGAGCGATCTCAGGCCCGGCGAACGCGGCTACGACTCCGCCGAACAGAACGAGCGATATTGCGCGGCTCTTAAAGTGATCCGGAGATACATCGGCCGCGGCAAAGCGGTAGTAGTGCGAAAAGCCGTTGTACATACCGAGCAAAAGAATACCCGCAGAGAAGCCCCAGAAGCTGAGTTGCCACATGGCCAGACAAGCCACCAAAGCGCCCATCGCCCCGATCACCGCCCCGATCGTGAAGCCCATGCGGCGGCCGAGCCGCTTCATGATCATCGAAGCCGGCGCCGTGGCGATCGCTGTTCCGATCACCATTGCAGAAACCGGCACGGTCGCGAGCGTCGTGTCCTCTCCCAGGAACTGAAAACCGACGAGGCCGGTGGTCAGCGCCATAATGGAGCTGGAGGACGTGAAGAAAGCCTGGCACAGGGCCAGGAGACCGACGGTCGCCTTGGGATTTGTCGCCACGTTGTTGCCTCTAGTGTCCGCCGCCACTGCTTTCCTTCTTCGGCGCGGGCGGCGGCTGAGCCGGTGCGCGTTCGCTCGCCCTGGCCTCGCCGACTTCGACTTGCTGGGTCATGCCCTTGTCGAAAACCTCATTCGCCGCCGAGATGAACCGGGCTTGCAGGTCGGCTGCGTCAAAGGTGCTTCCGTCCTTGGAAATCTTCACCGGCTTCGCATGGAGCGCGCGCACCAGCGCATCGCGCAGAACGGGACGGTTCTCCTCGGCGGCCGCGGCCTGGTCGGGGCGCGCCAGCAGGTCGAACTTGGCCGTCAGGATCACGTAGCGCGAAACATTGCCGTCCTGGAGCAGGGGCGCGCTGATCGGTCGAATTTCGAGGGTATGCGGTTCGGCCGGCTCCTTTGGTTCTTCCGGAACCGCCGCGACCTCTTCCTCTTCGTTTCCTCCGCCGGAAACAAGCGACATGCCGGCCGCCGCGATCACAACCAACAGAATGATGCCAACGCCGAGGAAGATGAGCTTTTTCACGCCACAGGTACCGCTGTCACTGAGAGGCCGACCACGCTACGCCCTCGTCGAGACGCCGACAAGAGCACGGCGGGTCTCAAAAATGCGTATGTCCGGCGCGCTCGAACCTCAGTTCGCTACCGCGCGCATCCGTGACCTGAACGCCCACGCCATCGATGATCGCCCCGATTTGCGTCACCGGAACACCCACCGCCTCGGCGGCACGATCCAATGCGGCTTGGGACTCGGCCGGCGCCGTGAACAGAAGTTCGTAGTCATCGCCGCCGCTCATCGCGTCCTCGCGTGTGAGAACGCGCGCCTCAATGGCGGCATGCGTGGCAGCAGACATTGGCACCTTGTCCGCATCGACCCGAGCGCCGACGCAGGAAGTCTCGCAGATGTGCCTGAGATCGGCGACGAGACCGTCCGACACGTCAAGCGCGGCGGTCGCAAGCCCGAGTAGAGCCGTGCCAAGTTTGATGCGAGGCTGTGGCAGCCTGTACCTCTCCACGAGAAAGGCACGGTGCCGATCCTCCAGGTCGGTTGCGGCCTGTTGAACCCGCAGACCTGCAATGCCGTCGCCAACGGTACCCGAGACGTAGATCAGGTCGCCGACACGCGCGCCCGATCGCCGCAGCGTCCGGCCGGTCCGCACTTCGCCGACCGCAGTAACCGAGATCGTCGCCGGTCCGGGAGTTCGCACCGTGTCGCCACCGAACAGCGTGACGCCGAAGGCCTCTCCGTCCGCACGCAAGCCCGCTGCAAAGCCCTCAAGCCACACGTCGTCGCTTGTATCGGTCACCGCTAGGTTCACGAGATAGCCGCGCGGCGTCGCGCCCATGGCGGCGAGGTCTGACAGGTTCACCCTCAGACATTTCTGCGCCAGCGCCACGGGCGGATCGTCTGCAAGGAAATGGACGCCGGCAACCAGCGTATCGGTCGTGAGCACGGAGGTGTGACCGGGTCGAGGCGCAAACAGCGCGGCGTCGTCCTCGAGAGACAGGCCGTGATCGGAATCGCTGAGGGGCGCAAAAAGATCGGCGATCAACTCAAATTCGCCGCGGCGCATCATTGGCTTTCAGGCCGCGCCTTTCTGCGACCGTGTCTCCATCAGTTCGTCCCCGCGCACCTGCTTCGCGATCCGATCCAGCACCCCATTCACAAAGCCGGGTTGCTGGTCCTCAAAGAACGCGTGGGCGACATCGACATACTCGCTGATGATCACGCGCGCCGGCACATCCACCCGTGCAAGAAGTTCATACGTTCCGGCCCTCAGGATGGCTGCCAGAATCTTCTCGAGTCGGTCGATCTTTCGGTCCTTGTCGAGCGCACCGTCAGAGAGCGCATCAATTTCGTCACGGCGTGCTGCAACGCCCTGCACAACGTCTTCGAAGTACGCGCGATCGACGCCCTCATAGACGACCCCCTCAACCTCGCGACCGAAACGATGCGCGACGAACTCGCCGATCGCGGCGGTGGCCGAGATTCCGGTCAGTGACATCTGGTAGAGCGCCTGCACCGACGCAAGGCGCGCAGCCGAACGGGCTCCCGCCGTTGACGCTTCATTGCGCGCGCTGGCCATGCTTCAGCCGCCCGCCAGCTCGCGCTTGATCGCAAGAAGGTCGAGCGCGGCATCCGCAGCCGCCTTTCCCTTGTTGCCTTTGTCGACTGCAGCCCGCGCCCAAGCCTGTTCGCGGTTTTCGCAGGTGAGGATTCCGGTTCCGGCGCACAGGCCATGGTCGAGCATCAGGCGATGGAGTCCGGCAATGCTTTCCGTGCAAACGTGGTCGTAGTGGGTGGTTTCGCCGCGAATCACGCAACCCAGCGCAACGAAAGCGTCAAATTCCTCGCCGCCCGCAGCGGCGGCATCGACCGCGAATTTGACGACAGCCGGAATCTCCAGAGCGCCAGGCACCGCAATCCGGCTATACGATCCGCCCCGCGCCTCAATGGCCGCCATCGCGCCTGCAGCGAGTTGATCGGAGATGTCTTCGTAGAAGCGCGCTTCCACGATCAGGACGCGGGGCCCGCCGCTCATGACTGGTCCTGGTCGCCGACCAGGGAGTAACGCTCGACGATGGACAACCCATAGCCTTCGAGGCCCACAACCGGCCGCGGCTTGTTGGTCATGAGAATCATGTCCTTCACGCCGATGTCGAGCAGTATCTGAGCACCGACACCATAGTCGCGCAGCGGCCCCGGCGCGTCCTCGCCGAGCTCGAAACGAATCCGATCGGCCATGCTGAACGGCTGCGTGTCGCGGATGACGACGACGACGCCCCGTCCCTCTTCACCGATCAAGCGCATCGCCTTGTAAAGCAGACCGCCGCGCGCGTTCACTTCGCCCAGCAGATCGTTGACCACGTTGTAGGGATGCACGCGGACGAGAACGGGCTTGCCGTCGGCGACATCGCCCTTGACCAGGGCAAGGTGCTCCGCGCCGTCGACGGTGTTTTCGTAGACCGAGACCGTCCAGTCACCGCCGTGCACCGACTTGAGAGGCCGACTGACGGTTTTGCGTACGATCTGCTCCGTGCGTCGGCGGTGAGCGATGAGGTCGGCGATGCGCGCCACCTTCAGCCCATGCAACTGGGCGAACTGAACCAGATCGGGCAGCCGCGCCATGGTGCCGTCGTCGTTCATGATCTCACAGATCACACCGGATGGATTCATGCCGGCGAGCCGCGCGATGTCGATGGCCGCCTCGGTATGTCCGGTTCGCCGGAGCACCCCGCCCTCCCGGGCCATTAGCGGAAATACATGGCCGGGCGAACCGATGTCATGCCGCCCTTTCGTCGGGTCGATCGCGACCTTCACCGTTTGCGCGCGATCGGCCGCAGAGATGCCCGTCGTCACCCCTTCCCGCGCTTCGATCGATACGGTGAACGCCGTCTCATGGCGCGACTGATTTTTGCGGGTCATAAGTTCGAGACCAAGTTCCGCGCATCGCGACTCGGTCAATGCCAGACAAATCAGCCCGCGCGCATACTTGGCCATGAAGTTGATCGCTTCAGGGGTGGCCTTCTCCGCGGGGATGATGAGGTCGCCTTCGTTCTCCCTGTCCTCGTCATCGACGAGGATGATCATCTTCCCCGCCTGCACATCGGTAATGATGTCGTCGATCGACGACAGATAGTCGTCGAGCGAAGCTTTCGCCGGCGTCTCCTGCAACAAACTCACATCGTCTCCCGTAGGCGGTCGACGTAGCGCGCAAGAACGTCGATTTCGAAATTGACTTGATCGCCGCGTTTCAAAGCGCCGAACGTCGTCACGTCCTGTGTATGCGGAATTATGTTGACGCCGAAGCGAGCACCATCGACCTCGTTGACGGTCAGAGAAACGCCGTCCAGGGCGATTGACCCCTTGGGCGCGACATAGCGCGCGAAGGCTTCTGGCACCTCGAATGTAAGCCGGATCGAGCCGCCCTCAGGTTCGCGCGCGACAACGGTCGCAACGCCATCGATGTGTCCGGTCACGATATGACCGCCCATCTCGTCGCCGACCCGCAGCGCCCGCTCGAGGTTGACCCGCGTCCCCTGCTTCCAGCCACCCAGCGTCGTCTTTGAGAGGGTTTCGGCGGAGGCATCGACCGCGAACCAGCCCTCATCTTTGTCGACAACCGTCAGACAGGGACCCGAACAGCTGATCGATGCGCCGACTTCGACAGAGCCCGTGTCGTAATGGGTGTCGATGACGAAGCGCGTGTCGCCCGCCGTCTCGATGGATCGCACCTCGCCGACATCGGTGATGATTCCGGTAAACATGAGGGAATACTTAGGCCCAGAGGCGGAAAACTTCCACTATGTCGTCGCCGACCGTCCGGTGGGCGGTCCGCTCAAGCGCGACGGCGTCACCCAGCGCCTTCACACCAAGCCCGCCGGTCATCGGGATTCCATCGCCGCCGATCAGGACCGGCGCGCGATAGACAACGAGTTCGTCGACCAAACCATCACCCAGCAACGCGCTTGCCAGCGCGCCGCCCGCTTCGGCCAGGGCGCGCGTGATCCCGCGCGCGGCAAGAATGCCGAAGGTTTCGCGCAGGTTGACGCCGTGGCCGGACCGATCCGTACCGACAGTCGCGACCTCCGCCCCCAGCTCGGCACGCTGCACGCACCGCGCATCGTCCGCCGCCACGGCCGTGAAGACCCACAAGGGAATGTCCTTGGCTGTCTGAAAGAGCTTGGCTTCGACAGGCACCCGGAGGTGGGCGTCGAGAAGAACACGCACCGGAGAGCGATCCGCCATGCCGGGCAAGCGACAGGTCAGAAGGGGATCGTCCGCGATTGCCGTCGCCGATGCGACGACAATCGCGTCGTGCTCGGCGCGCAGTCGGTGCGCGTCGTGACGTGCTGCCTCACCCGTGATCCATTGGCTTTCGCCGGTATCCGTCGCAATGCGGCCGTCGGTCGAGACGGCCGTCTTGAGCGTCACCATCGGCAGCGCGTCGTTGGTCTTTTTGAAGAAGCCCCGGTTGATCGCACGCGCCTCCTCGGCGCACACACCAACGTCAACGGCAATACCGGCATCGCGAAGCATGTGGTGGCCACGCCCACGGACACGCGTATCGGGATCCTCGATTGCGCTGACCACGCGCGATACGCCGGCATCGATCAGCGCCTGGGCGCATGGCGGTGTCTTGCCGTGGTGGCTGCAAGGTTCCAGCGAGACGTACGCCGTCGCGCCACCGGCATCGCCGGCTGCAGCAAGTGCAACGGTCTCCGCATGGGGGCGCCCACCGCGCTGTGTCCAGCCGCGGCCAATCACCACATCATCACGCACGAGAACGCAACCCACGGCCGGGTTGGGCCACACGCGCCCCAAGCCGCGACGGGCCAGCGCCAGCGCGGCCCGCATGTGCGCCCTGTCGCGCTCAGTAGTCTTCGTCAGTATTCCCGCCCATTTCGCCGATGAAGGCTTCGAAGTCGCGGGCCTCCCGGAAGTTCTTGTAGACAGAAGCAAAGCGGACGTACGCCACCTGATCCAGACTGGCGAGAGCCTCCATGACGAGTTCGCCGATCGTGGTGCTCGATATCTCCGACTCGCCCAGGCTTTCCAGGCGACGGACGATGCCGTTGATCATGCGGTCGACGCGCTGAGGCTCGACCGGTCGCTTGCGTGTCGCCGTGATGATCGAACGCGCCAGCTTGTCGCGGTCGAACGGCACTCGTTGGTCGTTCTTCTTGACGACAGTCAGTTCGCGCAACTGCACGCGCTCGAACGTCGTGAACCGCGACCCGCACGCGGCGCAGAAACGTCGGCGGCGAATCGCCGAGTTGTCTTCGGCCGGACGCGAATCCTTAACCTGGGTGTCGTCATTTCCACAAAACGGACAGCGCATACGTCTTCCCCCAGCCTATCTCTGGCTGCCTTCTCTATGCCGGATAAATCGGAAAGCGGGCGCAGAGGTTCAGCACCCTTTCTTTGACCCGCGCCTCGACCTCGGCGTCGCCGTCAGGCTTGGCGGCCAACGCATCGAGCACTTCGACGATCATCTCCCCGACCTCGCGGAATTCCGTGCCGCCGAATCCGCGCGTGGTGCCGGCCGGCGTGCCAAGGCGCAGGCCCGACGTAATCATCGGTTTTTCGGGGTCGAACGGAATCGCGTTCTTGTTGCAGGTGATGTGGGCACGTTCGAGCGCCTGCTCCGCGTCACGCCCGGTCAGGCCCTTGGGCCGCAGGTCGACGAGCATCAGGTGCGTGTCGGTACCGCCCGAGACGATGTCGAGGCCACCCTCGACCAGCCTAGCTGCCAGCACACGGGCATTGTCGACCACAGACTGCGCATAGAGCTTGAAGGCCGGCTGAAGCGCTTCCTTGAAAGCAACCGCCTTGGCAGCGACCACGTGCATCAATGGGCCGCCCTGAATGCCCGGAAAGATCGCCGAATTCACCTTCTTTGCGATCTCCGCATCATTGGTCAGGATCATCCCGCCGCGCGGGCCGCGCAGGGTCTTGTGGGTCGTCGTCGTGACCACGTGGGCGTGCGGGAACGGGCTTGGGTGCGCGCCGCCGGCCACGAGCCCGGCGAAATGCGCCATGTCGACCATGAGATAGGCGCCGACCTTGTCCGCAATCTCACGGAAACGGGAGAAGTCGATGACCCGCGGAATGGCGGAGCCACCGGCGATGATAAGCTTTGGCTGGTGCTCCTCGGCCAACTGCGCAACCTCGTCGTAGTCGACCAACGCGTCCTCTCGGCGCACGCCGTACTGCACGGCGTGGAACCACTTGCCCGACTGGTTCGGTTTGGCACCGTGGGTAAGGTGGCCGCCCGCCGCCAGCGACATGCCCAGAATGGTGTCACCCGGCTTAATTAGCGCCTGGAACACGCCCTGGTTCGCCTGCGAGCCGGAACTCGGCTGGACGTTGGCGAACTCGCAGCCGAAAAGCCGTTTGGCACGATCGATGGCCAGGTTTTCGGCAACGTCTACGAATTCGCAACCACCGTAGTAGCGCTTGCCGGGATAGCCTTCGGCGTACTTGTTGGTAAGCACCGAGCCTTGCGCCTCGAGGACAGCACGGCTGACGATGTTTTCCGATGCGATCAGCTCGATCTGGTTCTGCTGGCGCTTCAACTCATTCTGAATGGCGCCGAAAAGCTCGTCGTCCTTGTCCGCGAGCCCCGTCGTGAAGAACCCGCCGTCGGGTGCGTGATCAGCTGTGTCCGCAATCGTCATCTATACCGCCTCTTTGGTTCGTTCCTTGTCGATCTTCGCCACGCGCCCGACGTGCCGCCCGCCGCCGAAAGGCGTTTCCAGGAAGGCCCGCAGACTGTCTTTCGCGACCTCGGTGCCGACAATGCGTGCGCCGAAAGCGATCACGTTGGCGTCGTTGTGCTCGCGCGAAAGCTTAGCGGTCGTCACGTCGTGACACAGCGCCGCACGAACACCCGGATGTTTGTTGGCGGCCATGCTGATCCCGATCCCTGTCCCGCAGCAAAGCACGCCCAGGGTGGCGCGACCGTCCTCGATGGCCTCGGCAAGCGCGTGGCCGAAGTCCGGGTAGTCGACTGATTCGAGACCATTGGTGCCGAGGTCGAGAACCTTGTAGCCGAGTGCGCGGAGTTCGCCATCAAGGACTTCCTTGAGCGGAAATCCGGCATGATCGGCGGCTAGCGCGATGACGGTCTCGGTCATTTGGGTCTGGTGTTCCCGGGCCCTCGTTCGGGGCAGCCTACGTACCATATGTGGCTGCGGGGTGCCAGCGCTCCACCATTTGTCGGCGGCAGTTGAGGCTCGGACAAAATTCCGGCCAATATCTTGTAAGTCACTGATTTTCAACATCTTGCGGCCATGCCGCCAGATGTTGGTTGAACAGCTACCCGGCCGATGCCCGCCGCCGGGCCATCTTGGCGACCAACGTGTGGGCCACGCCGGGCCGGCTCCAGGGACATTGCGCAATGCAAATGGCGCAGCCCATGTTCTCGTTGAAGAACGGCAGGCACTTGTCAAAGTTGACGTACCAGCGCTCCACGCCGCGCACCCATTGCTTCTCCGGCGAGATCGCGGCCGGCGGGCAGGCATCGGAACACACGTTGCAGTTCGTGCAGAAGTCGTCGGCGCCGAACACGTCGGGACCGTCTTCAATCAGCGGCAGATCGGTGAGGATGACGCCGAGGCGAAAGTTCGATCCGAACTTGCGATGAATCATCGAACCGTGGCGGCCCAGTTCGCCGAGTCCAGCCCTAATCGCCGCCGGAATCATGACCATGGTTCCGGCCATCGGACCGCCTTTGGGTTCCGACGGCCACCCCTGCTCGCGAATCCAGCCGGTCATCGCCTTCACGACCTCGAGCGCGCGAACATACTGGTTCTGGACCTCGATCGCGGCGGCCTCGCCGGGCGCCTGCTTCAGTTCGTCGTAGTCGTGCGCCACTGCGATCACAATCGCCCACTTCCAAGTACCTTGTTCATGACCCTCGAAGATCCAGGTCGGGTCCATCACCGCGATCCCGACATCGTCAGCGCCGAACGCCAGCGCGGTTTCCTTCACCAGTGCCGACCACCGCTCGGGCGTTTCCTCGCGGCGCTGCGGGGCAACCTCGGGCAGCGGCGAATCGATCGCCACCTGTCGGCGCGCGCGCGCCTCCACCACGCCGGGTGAATCAAGGAACTGGGCATAGAAGTAGTCCTGCACCGGCCCGTGCGCGATTTCTTCCTTTTGGTGCCAGTAGACCGGGCTCGGCGGGCGCACCTCGGTCTCGCCAAGGCCGTTGATCGTGTTCCCCGAAATCTCCGGCCACAGGGCCATCTGCTCGGGATCGGGTATGTGCCGGCTGACCGGCTGGGGCCTGCTCATAAGCCAGTGATATCGTAGTCCGCGCAAACCCCATACCTCGTACCGCGGCCGCTTATCCGCTAAGGTCTGCGTCTGTTTTTCGGGGGCCGGCACCACCGCATGATCGAGTTCATCAATTTCTACCTCCTGCCGGGCCTCGTGCTCGGCTGCATGTACGCGTTGGGCGCGATCGGCGTTTCTTTGCTGTTCGGCATCCTGCGCTTCGCGCACTTCGCGCACGGCGACCTCGTGACCCTCGGCGCCTATTTCGCGCTGTTCTTCGTCACAGCTCTCGGCTTTCCGGTGCTGCTGGCGCTGCCAATGGCCATGATTCTGGCGGCCGGCGTGTCGATTGGAATCGATCGCGCCTTCTACAAGCCGTTCCGCAAGAGCCCGACGATCTACCTCGTCATCGCGTCGTTCGGCGTCGCCCTAATGATCCGCTCGCTGGTGCAGCTCGCCTGGGGCGTGAAGGTCGAGTCCTACGCGACCGGTTTCACCAAACCGCTGATCCTGTTCGACATGTTCCGGATTAGCGACAAGCACATGTGGATCATCGGCCTGACCATCGTGATCGTGGTCGCGCTGCACTATTTCCTGTCGCGCTCGAAGCTCGGCAAGGCGATGCGCGCGATGGCCGACGAGCCTGATCTCGCCCAGGTCAGCGGCATTCAAACCGAAAAGGTCGTCCGCGCGACCTGGATCATCGGCGGCGGTCTTGCTGCAACCGCCGGCGTCTTTCTCGGCATGGACACCCAGCTCCACACCAACATGGGGTGGGACCTGCTGCTGCCGGTGTTCGCGGCAGCCATTCTCGGCGGCATCGGCAGCCCCTACGGGGCTATTGCCGGAGGCCTGGTGATCGGGATGGCGGAGGAACTGTCGAGCTATCCCTGGATCGGCGACGCACCCCTGCTGTCGCCGGGCTACAAGACCGGCGTCGCCTTCGCGCTGATGGTGGCGCTCTTGATCTGGCGGCCATCGGGCCTGTTCCGCGGACGTGTGTTCTCATGAGCGCCGATCTCGCCCTGGGCCTTTTCCTCTATCTCGTCTCGTTGCTGACGATGGCCGGCATCTATGGCGTGATCGCCATCGGCCTGAACATCCAGTGGGGCTTCACCGGGTTGTTCAACGCAGGCATCGCTGGCTTCTTCGCGATCGGCGCTTATGTCAGTGCGATCCTGACTACCGCCCTCACGCCCAGCCATCTCGGCGGCCTGGATGCCCCCTTCGTCATCGGCCTGCTGGCTGCCGCCGCGGTGGCCGGCGTTGTCGGCTACCTCGTCGGGCGGCTATGCATTCGCCTGCGCTCGGACTACCTCGCTATCGCGACCATCGGCGTGGCGGAGATCTTCCGCCTGATTCTCAAGAACGAGATCTGGGCGACCAACGGACCGCGCGGGATTTCAAACATCCCACGGCCCTTCGAGGTGTGGTCGCAACCGTGGTCGCAGCTCGCCTTCCTCGGCGTCGTGGTCCTGGTGGTGATCGTGGCGTACTGGCTTGCCGAACGCGCCGGCAACTCTCCGTGGGGCCGAGTGATGCGCTCGATCCGCGACAACGAGAGCGCGGCCGCGGCTATCGGCAAGAACGTCACCGGATTTCGTTTGCAGGGCTTCGTCATCGGCTCGGCGCTGATGGGTCTCGGCGGCGCGCTGGCCGCGCATTTCTTCAAGTTCATCGGCCCCGAAGCGACCGAGCCGCTGATGACGACTTTCCTCGTCTGGGTCATGTTGATCATCGGCGGCAGCGGCAACAATCGCGGCGCATTGCTGGGGGCCCTTGCGGTCTGGACGCTGTGGTCCGCGACGGAATTGCTCACCAGCCAACTTCCGCCCGAGTGGGCGGTCCGTGCGACGTTCCTACGAATCTTCTTGATCGGCCTGGGTCTGCAGATCGTGTTGCAGCGCTTCTCGAAGGGAATCCTCCCCGAGAAGCCACCCAAATCGACCGCCGACGACCCGGCGCGACCGATCGGCGCCATCCAACAAAAAGCCCCGCCCGCGGAATAACCACGGGCGGGGCCGTTTGGCCGAAAGTTGGCGTCAGTTGATGATGCCGACTTCCTTGAACGTGTCATCGACGATTTCGTACTCGCCGATCACACCGGCAACGTCGCCGGCGGCGTCGAAGTCGTGCGAACCGGCGGCGCCTTCATAGTCGATGTCCTGACCGGCCTTGATGGCGTCGACGGCCTTCTTCCATTCGCCCGGCCCTATCTTGATACCCGGCGGGCCTGCAACGGCGCGCAGCGCATCCTTAATCTTGGCCCGGTCGGTGCTGCCTGCCTTCTCGATCGCTAGCGCAAGCAGGAACGCCGAGTCGTAGCTCTGCTGCACGAAGATCGACGACGGATCGCCGCCCGAAGCCTTGAACGCTGCGTCAAAGGCATCCTTACGCGGGTTTGCAACCGACGTGGGCTGGGTGATCAGCAGATTGCCCTTGAGCGTGTCGGCACCGAGCTGCTGGATGAGGATGTCGTCGCGCATGCCGTCCGCTCCGACGAACTTGGAGAAGAAATCGTTCTCCAGGCTCTGACGCAGAATGGTCACGCCCGACGTTCCGGCATAGGCCAGAACCACCAGAGCATCGGGGTTGCCCGAGGCGAGCGTGGCAAGTTCAGCGCGATACGACGACTTCTTGTCTTCATGCACCTGATCGCCGGTGATGGTACCGCCGGCCGCCTTGAAGGCTTCGCGGAAGGCAGACGCCAAGCCGACACCGTAATCGTTGTTCACATAGGTGAGCGCAACGCTGTTAATGCCCTTCGATTTCACGTACTTCGCAAGCACGATGCCTTGATAGGCATCGGACGGCGCCGTGCGGAAGAGCAGGTCATTGTCTTTCAGACCAGTGATTTCCGGCGAGGTCGAGGCCGGCGAAACCATGACGACGTTCGCAGGAATGGCGACATTGCTGGCGGCGCCGATGGTTGCGCCGGAGCACAGAGCACCGACGATGGCAACGACCTGCTCGACGTTGACGAGCTTGCCGGCAGCGTCGACGGACGCCTGCGGATTGCATTGCGTGTCGCCAACAATGAGCTCGAGCGTGCGGCCACCGAGGATGCCGCCCCCGTCGTTGACGTCTTTCACGGCGAGCTGTTCAGCCTCGATGATCGGCGGGACGAGATTGGCAATCGGTCCGGTGACGGCCGACAACGAACCGATTTTGACACTCTGCGCGGACGCCGGCACGGCGACGGCTGCGGCGACCGCAACCCCCATCGCAATCGGCAACGCGCGCCGAAGAATCTTGCTCTTCATGGGAATACCTCCCTCATGGCATTTGGTTTTTTACTGTTCCCTTGCCCTTCGCTACGCGAAGGAACAAGCGACGATCTTCGCACAAGCGTGGCATCGGACCCAAGCAGGAACCCATCCGCAAAGCGTTGCGGTGCAGCAATCGGCCTTGACGTAGGGAAAACTCAACCGCCGAGAAACATCTCGGCGACCTCGCGGTTCGCCAGCAGGTTCGAGCCAGTGTCCTCGTAGCGGTTCCGCCCCATCGCGAGCACGTAGCCGCGGTCAGCCAGCGCCAGCGCGTCCTTGGCGTTCTGCTCTACCATCAGGATCGCCACACCGGTGGCGTTGATCTCCTTGACCTTGTCAAAGATCAGATCGGTGAACAGGGGCGATAGCCCGGCGGTAGGCTCGTCCAACAGCAGCAGCTTCGGCTCAAGCATCAGCGCACGGCCCATCGCCACCATCTGACGCTGACCGCCGGACAGGCTGCCGGCAGGCTGACGCCGCTTTTCCACCAACGGCGGAAAGATGTCGTAGATGTGGTCGAGCTGCTTCGAGTAGTCGTCGTCGCGCAGGAACGCACCCATCTCCAGGTTCTCGTGAACCGACAACGTGGGAAAGACGTTCTTCTCCTGCGGTACGTAGCAAACGCGCAGGCGCGCAACCTCGTCGGGCCGCTTGCCCGTGATATCCTGCCCGTCGAACCGGATATGACCTTGCCTGATTTGCACCAGTCCGGTCACGGCCTTCATGGCCGTCGACTTGCCGGCGCCGTTGGGTCCGACGATCACAACGATCTCACCATCCTCAACCCGCATGTCGATGCCGTTGAGGATATCGGCGCCACCGTAACCGC
>JAYOEZ010000016.1:24993-29900 GCA_038116985.1 Alphaproteobacteria bacterium
CACCTGTTCACAGATCTGATCTTTGACAATGTCAAGGAGATCAACGCCACCGTAACCGCCAAAGACGCCCTCGGCCTCCAGCAGGCTCACGAGGCATCCTCCGATTCGGGCAGCCGCGCGCTACGTCCCCCGCCGAGATAGGCATCGAGCACTTCCTGATTGGCGCGGATCTCGTTCATGGTCCCTTGAGCCAGCACACTGCCTTCCGCCATCACGATGATCGGGTGGCACAGGCGCGCAACCAAATCCATGTCGTGTTCGATCATGCAGAAGGTATAGCCGCGCTCCTCATTCAAACGCTGAATGTCGTCGGCGAGCTTGACCATAAGCGTGGGGTTCACACCGGCACCCGGCTCGTCAAGCAGCACGATATCCGGGTCGCTCATCATCGTACGGCCCAGCTCCAGCAGTTTTTTCTGGCCGCCAGACAGGTTGCCCGCGTATTCGCCGGCGACATGGGTCAGGCCGAGAAAATCGAGAACTTCACGTGCCTTGTCGCGAACGCGACGCTCCTCTGCGCGGACCCGGCCCCACAAGAACCACGACCGCAGCACCTTCTCGCCGGACTGACCGGCGGGTACGACAGTCAGATTGTCGATCAGCGTCATACGCTCGAACGCGGCCGGGATCTGAAACGTGCGCATGAGACCCCGCGCAAACAGCTTGTGGGGCGGCATGCCGGTTACGTCGGCGCCGTTGAGAATGACCTTGCCGGAATCAGGACGAATGAAGCCCGCCACGATATTGAAGAGGGTGGTCTTGCCAGCACCATTCGGGCCGATCAACGCCGTGATCGTCCCCTTGCCGATGTCGAAAGAAGCGTCATTGACCGCGCGCAGGCCGCCAAAGATCTTCGAGATGCCACGAATGGACATCATCACCGCCGGCGCAGCGACGGCCTCTCCCGCTACCATGACCCCACCTGTCTTTTCTTTGAGATTAGCCGCCCACCCGGCGGGGCACAAACGTCACTTGCCGGTTTCAGCGCGCTTGCGCAGGACGTATTCCATCTTGCGTACGGCCAGACGCGTCAGTTCGGATTCACTGGCGCGCGCATCGCCGACAATCGACGCCTCGGTGTTTGTGTCCGGGTCGATGATCGAGACCTTCACATAGTTGCCGATGTGCTGGAACTCGAGGAGATATTCGCCGCGTCGCGCCATAGGTCTGGCGAATCATGCCCCGCCGCATCCCCAGCGGCAATTGCGACTTGACGCAACCGGCCTTGCGGCTTCCATTAGGCACCCTAACCGCGAGACCTTTCTTGACCAGCGAGACCCCCAGCGGCGTGACCGCCACGGCCGAAAAACGCTTCGCGCTGCTGCGCGAGGGGAACTTCCGGCGCACATGGATCGTCGGCGGCATGACCATGGCGCTGCAATGGCTCGAGATGCTGGCCGTCAGCATCTTCGTCTTCAGCGTCACGCAGTCCGGCTTCGCGGTCACCCTGGTGGCTTTCGCGCGCGCATTGCCTCTGGTCCTGTTCAGCGCCGTGATCGGCGCCCTCGCCGAGCGCATCAGCAGGCGCAACCTGCTGATCGCCGGCTACAGCCTGCTCATCGTATCGACTGCCGTCCTCGGGGTCCTGGCCTATTTCGACGCAGTGACGCCACTCCACGTCGGCATCGGCATGTTCCTGACGGGCACCGTCTTTTCGCTCGAGTTTCCGATTCGCCGCAACCTGCTAGGCGAGTTCGCCGGGATGGAGCGCATCGGCAGCGCGATGGGTTTGGACTCCGTCTTGCGCAATGGCATGCGGATCATCGGCCCGCTGGCGGGCGGCACACTCATGGAGTTCGTTGGCCTGCACGGCGCCTATTTCCTCGCGACCGCGAGTTACGTTTACATCGTCTATCTGCTGCTACGCGTCGACAACCCACGCTCGCCGGCCGACGCGCAAAACGCCTCACTGTTGACGACGCTGGTCGAGGGCATCCGGTTTGCGCGCAACGACAAGGCCGTAATGGGTTTTTTCTTCGTCACCATCATCATGAACATCTGGGCGTTTCCCTACATGGCGATGGTGCCTGTCATTGGCCAAGAACGCCTCGGTCTGTCTGAGCTGCCGATCGGCCTGCTCGTCGCTGCCGAGGGCCTCGGTGGTCTGCTGGGCGCACTGTTCATCGCGACGCGCGGGCAGGCCCTGTCCTGGGCCTATCGCAAACTCTACTTTTTCGGAGCCTGCATCTTCATGGCGGCGATCGTGGGGTTCTCGAAATCGCTGTGGTTCGAAGCCTCGATCATCATTGTTTTCTGTGGCGGCCTCGGCGTCGCCGGGTTCTCGACCATGCAGGGAACGCTGCCGTTCGTGATCGCGCCCCCGGCCATGCGCGCACGCGTCCTCGGCTTGCTGTCGATGTGCGTGGGCATGGGCCCGATCGGCATCCTGCACCTGGGCGCGATGGTAAGCTGGCTTGGCGCGTCAACGGCCACAGCGTTGATCGGCGCCGAGGGGCTCTTGGCAATGCTGCTGCTGTTCCTGTGGAACCGGCAGGTGCGTTAGGCGGCGACGTACTGCTGAATGTCGTGGGCCGACCAGACGTGGGTCAGCGCCGCGACGAGGTCGTCCATCATCTTGTCGCTATGCAGCGGCGTCGGCGTGAAGCGCAGACGTTCGGTGCCGCGCGGCACGGTCGGGTAGTTGATCGGCTGGACGTAGATTCCAAAATCGTTGAGCAGCATGTCGGACGCCCGCTTGCAGCAGGGCGCATTGCCAACCAGCAACGGCACGATATGGGTGACCGACGGCATCAGCGGCAGGCTTGCCTTGCTGAACCGCGCCTTGAGCGACGCCGCGCGCTCCTGATGCTGGGTACGTAGTTCGTTGTGCACCTTCAGGTGCTGGACGCTCGCCAAGGCACCGGCGGCAATCGCCGGCGACAGAGACGTCGTGAAGATGAAGGACGAGGCATAGCTGCGCACTACATCGACGATCGTCGAGGACGCCGCAATGTAGCCGCCCATGACGCCGACGGCCTTGCCGAGCGTGCCTTCGATCACCGTCAGACGATGCGACAGGCCCTCCCGCTCGGCGACGCCGCCACCACGCTGGCCGTACAGGCCGACCGCGTGCACTTCGTCCAGGTAGGTCATGGCGCCGTATTTGTCTGCGAGATCGCAAATCTCGGCGATCGGCGCGATGTCGCCGTCCATGGAGTAGACCGACTCGAACGCGATCAGTTTGGGAACGTTCGGATCGGTTTCCTTGAGAAGCTGCTCGAGATGCTCGACGTCGTTGTGGCGGAAAATCTTCTTTGCCGCGCCGCTGGACCGGATGCCCGCGATCATCGACGCATGATTCAGCGAGTCGGAGAAAATGACGCAGTCCGGCAGGAGCCCGGCAAGCGTGCCGAGCGTCGCCTCATTGGAGATGTAGCCCGAAGTGAAGAGCAGCGCAGCTTCCTTGCCGTGCCAGTCCGCCAACTCACGCTCAAGCAGCACGTGGTAGTGGTTGGTACCCGAAATGTTCCGCGTGCCGCCGGCGCCCGCGCCTACGGTGTTCAAAGCCTCTTCCATCGCCTTGATGACGACCGGGTTCTGGCCCATTCCGAGATAGTCGTTTGAGCACCAAACAACGACCTCGTCTTGGTGGTTGCCATGATAGTACGTCGCGCGCGGGAACTCGCCGGCGCGCCGCGCGAGATCGGCAAAGACGCGGTAGCGGCCTTCTTCCTTCAGCGCCCCGATCTTGCGGGCGAAGAATGCTTCGTAGTCCATTGGCACCAAACCCTCTTGCCGCGCCATTATGGCCGTTTTCGCTCTGCGGCCAACATACTAGTTGTCGCACCCTCGACTTTGCGGCAACTCAAATAGCCGCGTATATAAGGGCCAATACGGTCACCTGTTCGGTAAACCCGTCCAAGGCGGCCCGTATTCCCGGATTTTCGGAGGATTTCATGACTGTCACCGCGCGGGCCGACACCGAAGCGCCCAAGAGTTCGGCAAAACCTGTTTTCCAGTGGGACGACGCCCTGCTGCTTGACGAACAGTTGACCGAAGAAGAGCGGATGATCCGCGATACGGCACGCGACTACGCGCAGGAAAAGCTGATGCCGAGAGTCCTCGAGGCCAATCGGCACGAGATATTCCACCGCGAGATTCTAAACGAGATGGGTGAACTCGGCCTGCTCGGCCCGACAATCGAGGGCTATGGCTGCGCCGGCATCGGCTATGTCAGCTACGGACTGATTGCACGCGAGATCGAGCGTGTCGATTCGGGCTACCGCTCCGCGATGAGCGTGCAATCCAGCCTTGTGATGCACCCGATCAACGCCTACGGCACCGAGGAACAGCGTCAGCGCTTTCTTCCCAGGTTGGCCACCGGCGAGATCGTCGGCTGCTTCGGCCTCACCGAGCCCGACCACGGGTCTGACCCCGGCGGCATGAAGACCCGCGCCAAGAAAGTCGACGGCGGGTATCAGGTGACCGGCAACAAGATGTGGATCACCAACTCGCCGATTGCCGACGTCTTCGTGGTGTGGGGTAAGGATGACGAGGGCAAGATTCGCGGCTTCATCCTTGAGAAGGGGATGGAGGGCCTTAGCGCGCCGAAGATCGAAGGCAAGTTCTCCCTACGTGCGTCGATCACAGGCGAGATCGTCATGGATAACGTCTTCGTGCCCGAGGAGAACGCCTTTCCGGATATCCGCGGCCTGTCGGGACCCTTCGGCTGCCTCAACAACGCCCGCTTCGGGATTGCTTGGGGTGCATTGGGTGCGGCGGAGTTCTGCTGGCACGCGGCGCGGCAATACACGCTTGACCGCAAGCAGTTCGACAAGCCGCTTGCGGCCAATCAGCTCATTCAGAAGAAGCTCGCCGACATGCAAACCGAAATCTCTATCGGGCTACAAGCCTGCTTGCAGGTCGGTCGTCTCAAGGACGAGAACCGCGCCGCACCGGAGATGATC
>JAYOEZ010000016.1:29910-41918 GCA_038116985.1 Alphaproteobacteria bacterium
AGATGATCTCGCTCATCAAGCGCAATTCCTGCGGCAAGTCGCTCGACATCGCGCGCATGGCGCGCGACATGCACGGCGGCAACGGTGTTGCTGACGAGTTCCACGTTATTCGCCACGTGATGAACCTCGAAGCGGTCAACACCTACGAGGGCACGCACGACGTGCACGCCCTGATCCTGGGTCGCGCCCAGACCGGATTGCAGGCGTTCAAGTAGGATCAACGACTCACGAAAAGGGGCGGCCGATTGGCCGCCCTTTTTTTGTCGTTATGTGTGCAAATCTAGCGCGTGCCGCCGTAGCGGATCTCGTCGCTCCAGAACCGCTCCAACGCCTGGAGTGTCTTGTTCATTTCCTCAAGCGTGTCGGGGCCGAGCGGTCCGCGCCCGAGCGTCACCACGTGAGTCTCGTAGAGCGCGTTGATCTTGTCGTAGAGTTCCAGCCCCTTCTGCGACAGGCGCAAACGGATCAAACGTCGATCGTGCGGCGAGCGTTCCTGCTCGAGGTAGCCGTTCTCGACCATCTTCTTGACGTTGTATGAAACGTTCGAGCCGAGGTAGTAGCCGCGGCTGGTCAGTTCGCCCACCGTCATTTCGTCGCGACCAACGTTGTAGAGGATCAGCGACTGGATGTTGTTGATGTCCTGAATCCGCAGGCGGTCCAGCTCGACCTTGACGACATCGAGGAACCTGCGGTGCAACCGCTCGATGAGCTGAAGCGAGTCAAGATAGACCCGCTTGAAGTCATCATCCGGCCGCGTTTCTTCGGTTTCCGCCATTCTTTCTTTTTCCTTTGGCGAACCCGCACGGAACCCCCAACGCCCGTGCGTAGACTTGCAAGGTAGCGTCGGTTGCATCGCTGAGCCAGTATTTTCTCTAATTTCAACGCATTCCGAGGCTATGTTAGGGGCGAATCTATGCCAGCGGCGCGTTCAGGGTCGCGAATCTCTTCAATCTCCAGTCAGGCGGCGACATGTTTCAGGAAGACCTGCTCAGCGGGAAGCATATCTTGATCACGGGCGGGGGCACCGGTCTTGGCAAGGCGATGGGCCAGCGCATCATCGAACTCGGGGCCCACGTCACGATCTGCGGCAGAAGGGAGGAGGTCCTCCAGAATACTGCCGACGAATTCAACGCGGCCCACCCGGAATCAGCGAGTTGGCAGGCCTGCGACATTCGCGACGCCGACGCAGTCAACGCGATGGTCGATGCGTGCTGGAAAGAGCGACCACTGGACGCACTGCTCAACAACGCAGCGGGCAACTTCATTGCCCGTTCCGAAACGCTATCTCACCGCGCTTTGGATGCGGTCCTGAGCATCGTCTTGCACGGCACGGCTTATGTGACGATGGCATGCGGCAAGCGATGGCTTGAGGCGAAACGCCCGGGCAATGTCTTGTCGATCCTGACCACCTACGCGTTTACCGGATCGGGCTACGTCCTGCCCTCGGCGATGGGCAAGGCCGGGGTCCTGGCGATGACCCGCTCCTTGGCCGCCGAGTGGGGCGGACGCGGCGTGCGCCTCAACGCCATCGCGCCTGGCCCCTTCCCCACGGAGGGCGCTTGGAAACGCCTGTTTCCGGAGGGCATGGCCGAAAAGCGGATGCTGTCGCGCATCCCGCTCGGTAGGGTCGGCGACCATGCCGAGCTCGCCAACCTGGCCGTCTACCTCCTTGCCGACCAATCCGGCTATATCAACGGCGAAATCGCTCAAGGGGGCCTGGAATTTCAAAAAGATGTAATAGCTTCCCGAGGAAATTTGGGAAATGATGAAGGCGCAAGGAAAGGGCTGAGCGTGCCGACCCTCTACGTCGCCAAAAGCAAGGCACTACAGGACTGGGGCCATGGCGTCGGTGTCACGAAGTACCTGTACAAGGTCGGCGTCGCCGACGACGCCGACGCGACCATTGCCGAGATGAACGAGACGCAGTTTGCCGGCCGTGGCGACTGGAAGCTCCTCAAGAAAACCAAAACCGAACTCGACGAGACCGCAGCGACCGAACGTGTCGCGCGCCGGGAGCAGATTCTCGATCCGGATTTCTACCCACAGATTCGAGGCGCCGGAGGCGTCTTCAAGGTGAAGCTGACCAACGTTGAGAACGACATGGTAGTGCGTGCGGCGCTGGCCAGCGAGCACGAGCAGATCAAAACCGGCACGGTCAAGGAAAAGGACATCGTCGCCTATCTTCTCCGGCGCGCCGAGGAAGATGATGCGGCGGGCGAATGATGTGCGCTTGCCCGCGCTCGCGACCGGCCTAGACTGCTGCCCGCTTCGGAGAGAACGACTATGACAGCTTCCCACGCCAGCTTCCCGGCGACCCGCATGCGGCGAAACCGCAAGGCCGATTGGTCGCGGCGGCTGGTAGCCGAAAACGCGTTGTCGTGCGATGACCTGATCTGGCCGGTTTTCGTGATCGACGGGGAGGACGATGCACAACCCGTTTCGTCCATGCCCGGCGTGTCGCGTCTGACCGTCGACCGGCTCGTCACGGCGGCCCGCGACGCGCACGGTCTCGGCATAGCGATGATCGCGGTCTTTCCGGCGCTCGACACCGCGCTGCGCAGCGAAGACGGCGCCGAAGCCACCAATCCGGACAACCTCGTGTGCCGTGCCGTTCGCGCAGTGAAGGACGCCTGCCCCGATCTCGGGGTCATGTGCGACGTCGCTCTCGACCCCTTCACATCGCACGGCCACGACGGCCTTTTGCGAGACGGCAGGATCGTCAACGACCAGACGGTGGATGTTCTGTGCCGCCAGGCGCTAGTACAGGCTGAAGCGGGCTGCGACGTGATCGCCCCTTCAGACATGATGGACGGCCGGGTCGGCGCTATTCGGGCCGCGCTCGACGGCGACGGTCATCAGGACGTTTCCATCATGGCCTATGCTGCGAAGTACGCTTCCGCCTTCTACGGCCCGTTCCGCGAAGCCCTGGGCAGTGCCAGCCAGCTCAAAGGGGACAAGCGGACCTACCAGATGGACCCGGCCAACACTGATGAGGCCCTGCGCGAGGTCGCGCTGGATATCGCCGAGGGTGCCGACATGGTGATGGTCAAACCAGGCATGCCCTATCTCGATGTGGTGCGGCGCGTCCGCGACGCCTTCGGCATGCCAACCTTCGCCTATCAGGTGTCCGGCGAGTACGCGATGCTGGTGGCCGCGGCCGAGAACGGCTGGCTGGATCGCCAACGGGTGATGATGGAGAGCCTGCTCGGCTTCAAGCGCGCCGGAGCCGCAGGCATCCTTACCTATTTCGCAGTTGACGCAGCCCGTGCGATTCGCGAAGGGTAAGCCATGACGAATGATCCTTCCCCGAACCAGCGCCGCTACCCGAACATGACCGGGGCCGGCCTCCTCATGGGCCTTCTGGCCGGCGCCGCTATGGGTGGCAGCATGGGAGATTTCGGCCTCTGGGTACCCCTGCTTGGGGTCGTCGGCCTGCTGCTGGGATTGCTGCTTCAGACCTACTCGGGCGACCGCTCTTGAAATCTTGAGGGAGGCGCGCAATTTCATTTGCTGCGCGCCCGGATTTGGTTTAATTGGCGCGATTGCGGGTGTTTTGGCGGCCCGCCGCAACCTCCTTTCAAGGACTTGAAGAACGATGAACAACTTTTCGTCTGCCGTGCAGAGCGCGGTGGCGGAGCGTACCTCCCAGCAAGCCGGTGCCACCCCGAAACTCGACGCCTGGGGTCAGCATCTTGTGCTCGACCTCGGCGACTGCGACCGTGCAGCAGTGACGAGCGCAGACACCATCCGTGCTTTCTGCAAGGAGTTGGTCGACGCGATCGACATGCGCGCCTACGGCGAGCCCATCGTCGAGCATTTCGCGACCCACTCGCCAGAATGCGCTGGCTATTCGCTGGTTCAACTCATCGAAACGTCGAACATCTGCGCCCATTTTTCCGATCTGACGGGCGACGTGTACCTCGACGTGTTCTCATGCAAGGCGTTCTCCAACGAAGTCGCCATTGCCGTCTGCGAGAAGTACTTCAAACCGAAGACGGTGACGCAGCAAACGCTTATGCGCACCGCGCGGCGCGTCTAGGCGATCCCAGCCGTTTTTCGCACAGTCGAAAGCTGCGCCGGGCCACTTCCGGTTTTTGACCCCGGCGCAGCGCTCGACTAAACAACCCAGGGTTACCATGCGCTGGGTTTTCCGCATCCTCGCCGCACTCCTCGTCGTTATCGCGATCATCGCAGGCGGCGGCTGGTATGTGCTGTCCTTGTCGCTACCGCAAACGGACGGAACCGTTTCACTCGACGGGCCGGCGGGACCAATCGAAATTCTGCGAGACCGCAATGGCGTCCCGCACATCTTCGCCGAATCACGCCGCGACGCATGGTTCGCGATGGGCTTCGTCCATGCCCAGGACCGACTGTGGCAAATGGAGATGAACCGGCGGATCAGCGCCGGGCGAGTCGCGGAGGTCGTCGGCGAAGCCGGCGTTGGCGTGGACCGCTTCCTGCGTACGCTGAGCGTTTACCACTATGCGGAACTGACCTACACCAATCTCGACGAGGAAACGCGCGCTGCCCTCGACTCCTACGCCGCGGGCGTCAACGCCTACCTCGAAGAACGCAGCGGCCTTCTTCCGCTCGAGTTCCTGATCCTCGGCCACGCGCCGGAACCCTGGCGTCCGGCAGACTCGCTGGTATGGGCCAAGATGATGGCGTGGGACCTGGCCGGAAACTGGAGCGAGGAAATCTTGCGGGCCAGGATGGCCCGGTCCATGCCGGCCGAACAGATCGCGGCACTGTTCCCAGGCTCGCTTGAAAGCGGCTCGGTGCTCGAGCGTTATGCCGGGCTATATCGCTCGCTGCCTCTCGATGCACTGGCGGACGCTTCGGCCCCGGTGGTGCGCGACCGCGAGAACGGGTCGAACAACTGGGTGCTTGCGGGAAACCGTACGGCGACGGGGAAGCCTCTTTTGGCGAACGATCCGCACCTGTCGCTTGGCGCGCCAGCGCTTTGGTACTTCGCGCATATGGAAGCGCCGGGGCTGACCGTGAGGGGTGCGACGTTGCCCGGAACTCCCTTCGTCGGGCTCGGCCGCACTGACCGCGTCGCTTGGGGATTTACCAACACAGGAACCGACGTTCAGGACCTGTACATCGAACGACTCGACGGCAAGGACCGCTATCTGACACCGGAAGGATCCGAAGCATTCGAGATTCGCGACGAGGTCATCCGAGTGAAGGGTGGCGAGGACATCCGATTGACGGTTCGAACGAGCCGGCACGGACCCGTGATCTCTGACGCACACCCGGGCGCCGCGACCATCGCCGGCGACGGGCACGTCATCGCCTTCGCCTGGCCGACCTTGCGTGACGACGACTTGACGGCGCAGGCCGCACTTCACATGAACCGCGCGTCTTCGAAGCAAGATTTCCTGGCGGCGCTGCGCGATTTCCATTCGCCGCACCAGAACATCGTCTACGCCGACGTCGACGGGAACATTGGCTTTGTCGCACCGTCGCGTGTGCCGGTCCGCCGCGCAGGGCACTCGGGGAACGAGCCAGTGCCCGGGTGGACCGGCGAGTACGACTGGACAGGTTTCATTCCGTTCGAGGCGCTCCCCCAGATCGAGAACCCATCCGGCGGCGCCATTGCGACAGCCAATAATCGCATTGTCCCCGAGAGCTACCCTTACTACCTGACCTACGATTGGGCCGTACCCTATCGCGCGGAGCGAATCGCTACGCTGCTGGCAGCACGGCCCCGGCACTCTATCGAGAGCTTCAAGAGCATTCAGGCGGACATTCAGTCCGGGGCAGCCCGCGATTTCCTGCCGGTAATGTTGGCGGCACCAGTTGCGTCCGACCGCGCCGCTGCGGTGCGCGACCTCATGATGGCTTGGGACTATCGCATGGACGCCAGCCGGCCCGAGCCCTTGATCTACGTCGCCTGGTACCGCGAGCTCACGCGCATAGTCCTTGCTGACGAACTCGGCGAACTTTTCGGGGCCTATTGGGGCTTGCGGCCACGGTTCATGCGCACGGTACTCAAGGAAGGCCAAGGCCACTGGTGCGACGACCGCGGGTCCGAGATGATCGAGAGCTGTCAACAGCAGATCGCCGCGGCGCTCGAGTCCGCACTAGATGAGTTGAGCGAGCAATACGGCTCGGATTTCAACGGCTGGCGCTGGGGCACGGCACACGCGGCACGTGCCGAGCATCGGCCATTCCACGGTCAGCCTGTTGTAGGCGATATCTTCGACATCGAGATCGCGTCGGGCGGCGACAGTTTCACCGTCAACGCCGCACACCATCGGATCACCGATGAAGAGCATCCCTTCCGTCAGCATCACGGTCCGAGTCTGCGGGCGATCTACGACCTCGAAGATCCAGACCGCTCGTTGTTCATTCATTCGTCAGGACAGTCGGGGAACCGGCTGTCGTCCCTGTACCGATCGTTTACCGAGCGCTGGCGAGACGTGAACTACATCCCGATGTCGATGCGCCGCGAAGACATCGACGTTGGGGCCATCGGTCGTCTGGTAATCGAACCGGCGCGCTGACGTGAAGCCCACGCTCGAGGACATCAGGGCCGCCGCCGAAGTGATCCGCGGCGCCGTTGTGCGGACCCCGTGCGAGTTCGGCCAGACGCTTTCGTCCATGGCGGGCGCCGATCTGTGGATCAAGTTCGAGAACCAGCAGTTCACAGCCTCGTTCAAGGAGCGCGGCGCGCTCAACAAGCTGACCGCCCTGCAACGCGACGGTGCGATCGTCGGTGTCGTGACAGTATCTGCGGGCAATCATGCGCAAGGTGTCGCCTACCACGCACAGCGGCTCGGGATACCCGCGACGATCGTCATGCCCCGGCACACGCCGATCAACAAGGTGCAGATGACCAAGACGCTCGGCGCCCGGGTCGTCCTGGAAGGCGACGATCTCGAGGCCGCAAAGCTGGTAGCTGATCGCCTTTCGGACACCGAGGGACTGACCCCAATCCACCCCTACGACGACATCGATGTCATTGCCGGCCAAGGCACCGTCGCCCTTGAGATGCTCGACGACGCGCCCGATCTCGGCACCCTCGCGATCCCCATCGGCGGTGGCGGCCTGATTTCGGGCATGGCCATCGCCGCCAAGGCGCTGCGTCCCGAGATTCGAATTATCGGAGTCGAGGCCGAACTCTATCCGTCCATGATGAACGCGCTCGCCGGCAAGGCAACAACGCGTGGCGGCCTCACTGTGGCTGAGGGAATCGCGGTGAAGAAGATGGGGCGGCACACGATCGACATCGTGCGCAAGCATGTCGACGACATCGTGACGGTCTCCGAGGCTGCCATCGAGCGCGCGGTCGTACGTTATCTCGAAATCGAGAAGAGCGTGGCCGAAGGGGCCGGCGCCGCAGCCCTGGCTGCTGTGTTCAGCCACCAGGCGCTATTCTCCGGGCGCAAGGTCGGGGTGGTCTTGAGCGGCGGCAACATCGACTCGCGGCTCCTTGCCTCGATCATCCTGCGAGTACTTTACCGCGACGGACGCATCCTCAGGATGCACATCGACCTGAGCGACACTCCGGGCGCCCTGGCCGAGGTCGCCAGCATTATCGGCGATGAAGACGCTAACATCATCGAGGTCGTTCACCAGCGAACTTTTTCCCAGCTTTCCGCCAAGGGGACCGAGATCGAAGTCGTCGTGGAAATCCGGGACGAGGAACACGGAGAGGATCTCGTTTCGGCATTGCGTAACGCCGGATACGCTGTGCGCCTACCGGATCATGGTTAACAACGCTGTGTCAGCCCGTGAAGTCGACGCCGTCATGACGAACGAGGCGAAAACCACTAGTATGCACCCACCAACGGCGTCGAGCGGCCAGCAGCGGGCACCCAGGCGCCAGCCCTTTACGGCGCGGCCCATAGGCCTCTGAACAGCCGAGCCGCCCGCGTGTTTTTTGCGTCTGACCGAGCAGTCGAGGTTCAGGCAGGACAAGAATCCTGATGGAAGCCGGCCACAACCAACCGATCGTCATCAATAAGAAGGTCAAGAAGGGCGACGGCCATGGTCACCATGGCGGCGCCTGGAAGGTCGCCTATGCCGACTTCGTGACCGCCATGATGGCGTTTTTCCTTCTGCTGTGGCTGTTGTCGACGACCACCGATGAACAGCGCGCCGGAATCGCCGACTATTTCACGCCGACGACTTCCACAGTATCGGCCACATCGGGTGCCGGCGGCATTCTCGCCGGTCAGACGTTCAGCGACTCGGGCGCCCGAATTGGCGAAGGCGGCACACCGTCCGCGGTGGTCGAACTAAACCCACCAACGCGGCAAGCCAAGGAAAAGGACATCGAGGAGCTTGCTGCAAAGCGGGAGCAGGAGAACTTCGAGAAAGCGCTTCAGGCGCTGGACAAGGCCATCACCGACTCGCCCGAATTGTCCGATCTGCGCAACAACATTCAGATCGACATGACCCCCGAGGGAATGCGTATTCAGATCGTTGATCAGGAGGGCGGCGCGCTATTCAGGGCCGGCTCCGCAGAGATGAACGCCCGGACCCGTGAACTGATCAGCCAGATCGCAAAGGTTGTCGAGGGCCTCCCCAATGACATCTCCATTTCCGGGCATACCGACGCGACGCCTTTCAATCGTGGAAACTACTCCAACTGGGAACTGTCGTCGGATCGCGCCAACGCGAGCCGGCGCGAGCTGATCACCTCCGGCATCAATCCCTCGCGCATCGTTCAGGTTGTAGGCAAGGCCGATCAAGAGCCGCTTGTGGAGGAGGATTCCTTCCTCCCCCAGAACCGGCGCGTGAGTATCGTGCTTCGACGTGCGGCGCCAACACTGCCACCCGGCTTCTTCGACGAACGCTGAACAAACTTGGCAGCAGCATGGCCAACCGTCACGATGCTGACGCCCATATCAGGCAAACTTTGATCGCGATCGCATGAATCAGGTTCCGCAGACACCGCTGGTACGCTTCTACAAGACGCCGTCGATGCGCTGCCCCTACCTGACCGACCAAGACGAACAGCTGATCTTCACCCACCTCAAGGGTCCGAAGGCGGACGGTCTGCACAATGTGTTGGCGCAGGCGGGGTTTCGCCGCAGCCACAACATTCTCTATCGACCCGACTGTCCGAGCTGCAATGCTTGCGTACCGGTGAGAGTTCCCGCCCATGACTTTGTGCCGAGTCGGTCGCAAAAACGCGTGCGCTCCATGAACCAGACTATTCGGGGCGCCATTCGTGAGCCGATTGCAACCGTGGCGCAATACGATCTGTTCACCCGCTACCAGGATTCGCGGCACGGCGACGGCAGCATGGCGAAGATGGGGTTCGACGACTACCAGGCGATGGTCGAAGACACGCCGGTACGGACATTTGTCATCGAGTACACCGACGCGAAAGGCGACCTGGTGGCTTGCGCCCTGTCGGACCGGCTCGGCGACGGCCTCTCTATGGTCTACAGCTTCTTCGAACCTGCGTTGGGCCGTCGCAGTCTCGGTACCTACGTGATTCTGGACCATATCGAGCGCGCGCCCGGACTCGGATTGCCCTACGTCTACCTGGGCTACTGGATCGGCGCCTGCGAAAAGATGGCCTACAAGGAGCGGTTTAGCCCGCTGGAGGCCTTGCGCCCGGGAGGGTGGGAGCCCTTCGCCCCCTAGGCACGCAGGTTGACGCAGGGGCATCGTAGCGATCCCTGTCAAGGTAAGTGGACTATCCCTATAATTCGCGAAGCCCCGCCAGAGAGCGGGCGACACAAAAGGGGGTGACTCCATGAAACGCAGAGAGTTCCTGAAGGGAGCAGCCACGGCCGGCGTCGTGACAGCCGCGGCGAGTGCATTTCCAACACCTGCGATCTCGCAAGGACTGCAGGAAATCAAGATGGTCACGACCTAGCCAAAAAACTTCCCGGGCCTTGGCACCGGTGCCCAGCGTCTCGCGGACCGTATTACCGCAATGTCGGAAGGTCGGCTCACCGTCAAGCTGTTCGCCGCCGGCGAACTCGTCGGCGCGTTCGATTCGTTTGACGCAGTTTCACAGGGCAACGCCGAGGGTTACCACGGCGCCGAATACTATTGGCAAGGCAAGTCGAAGGCCTTCAACTTCTTTACCGCCGTGCCGTTCGGCCTTACGGCGAGCGAGCTCAACGCCTGGATTTACCATGGCGGCGGACAGGAGCTTTGGGACGAGCTTGCGGCAGACTTCGGTCTGAAGCCTTTCCTCGCCGGCAACACCGGCGTCCAGATGGGTGGTTGGTTCGCCAAGGAAGTCAACTCGGTCGACGATTTCAACGGCCTGAAGTTCCGCATGCCCGGCCTCGGCGGCGAAGTTCTGCGCCGCATGGGCGCAGCGGTCGTGGCGTTGCCTGGCGGCGAAATCTTCCCAGCGCTGCAATCGGGCGCAATCGACGCCACCGAGTGGGTCGGCCCGTGGAACGATCTGGCGTTCGGGTTCTATCAGGTCGTGAAGTACTACTACTTCCCGGGCTTCCATGAACCCGGCTCGGGTCTGGCGTTCTCCATGAGCAAGAAGATCTGGGACGGCCTGCCGGACAGCGACAAGGAAATGATCAAGGCGGCTTGCGCGGCAGAAAACGACATCATGTATGCCGAATTCAACGCTCGGAACAACGACGCTTTGACGACCCTCGTGCGCGAGCACGGCGTCAACCTTCGCAAGATGAACGATACGATCCTCAACGAGATCGGTCGTTTGTCGGGCGAGGTCATGGCCGAGACCGCCGCGGAAGGTGGCATCACGAAGCGTGTCTATGACAGCTTCATCAACTTCCGCCGCGGCGCGATTCGCTGGTCGCGGATATCGGATCAGGCCTACTGGAACGCACGCCTGCTTCCGTTCAAGTACGGCTAAGCCGACTACTATCGACTAGGGGAAAGCCCGTACCCTCCCGAGGGGACGGGCTTTCTCGATAGAGGGCCACGCCGTGTCATTACTGACTTCCTTCATTCGCGCAGTCGACTGGCTCAACGATCACATCGGAAAGACGGTGTCGTGGGTCGCTTTGCTCATGGTCCTGGTCCAGTTCCTGGTCGTCGGCATGCGCTATGTTTTCGGAATTGGATCGGTATTCCTGCAGGAATCGGTCATCTACATGCATGGCACCCTGTTCATGGTCGGTGCCGCCTATACGTTGCTGCATGACGGGCACGTGCGGGTCGATATTTTCTATCGCGAGGCTTCGGCCAGGCGCAAAGCACTTGTTGATCTGATCGGCGTATTCGTTTTCCTGCTTCCGGTGTCGATTCTTGTGTGGATCGTAGCAGAGCCCTACGTCGCACAGTCCTGGGCGATCCGAGAGGGATCGAAGGAAACGAGCGGCATCCAGGGTATCTTCCTTCTCAAGTCGCTGATCCTGGTATTTGCCACGCTACTCCCGTTGCAGGGATTGGCGCTCGCGGCCCGCTCGATCCTGACCCTCAGCGGCGCAACAGCTCCCAAGGCGGCGGATCACGTGACAGAGGACGGCGTGTGAGCCGATGAAGGAAGTCCTCGACATCCTAATGTTCCTGGTGGCCATCGTCTTCCTGATGGCGGGCTTTCCGGTGGCTTTCACCCTTGCGGGGACGGCGCTTGCGTTCGGCCTGATCGGCTTCGCGATCGGCGTATTCGACCTCTCGTTCCTCGGCCTGTTCCCGCAACGCATCTTCGGCACCATGACGAACGAGGTGCTGATCGCAGTGCCGCTGTTCATCTTCATGGGAGTCATGCTCCAGAAGTCCAAGGTCGCCGAGGAACTCCTCGAAAACATGGGCAAAGTGTTCGGCAGCCTGCGGGGCGGGCTCGGCATTTCGGTCACCGTGGTCGGCGCGTTGCTCGCCGCCTCAACGGGAATCGTCGGGGCGACGGTCGTCACGATGGGCCTGCTGTCGCTGCCTACCATGTTGCGCCGCGGCTACGATCCAGCGCTTGCCAGCGGCACCATCGCCGCCGCCGGCACGCTCGGTCAGATCATTCCGCCGTCGATCGTCCTGGTTCTTCTTGGGGACGTGATTTCGTCGGCATTCCAGAACAGCCAACTCGAACGCGGAATCTTCTCGCC
>JAYOEZ010000016.1:41928-47833 GCA_038116985.1 Alphaproteobacteria bacterium
TATCGGTCGGCGATCTCTTCGCCGGAGCGCTGTTACCCGGCCTCGGTCTTGTGGCGATGTACATTCTCTACCAGATCTTTGTCGCCTGGCTGCGACCCGAATCCTCGCCGCCCATTCCCAGGGAAGAGCTTTCCGAGGATGCCGCATCCCTGATCGCAGCCATTTTCCGGTCGCTCCTACCGCCGCTCGCTTTGATCGTCGCGGTTCTGGGCTCAATTCTCGCGGGCATAGCCACCCCCACGGAGGCTGCAGCGGTGGGCGCCATCGGCGCCACGCTCCTTGCCGGCGAACGTCTTCATAAGGGTAATCCGCTGCCGATCTATGTCGGCGCGCTATCCGTCGCCGGCCTGCTGGTCTTGAGCGAATTATTCGATCTTCGCCTCAACAGGGACCGAGCCGCCGCGGACGACATCGGAGTCATCTTGGCGTACATCCTGAGCGCCGGCGTGGTGTGGGGCGTCGCCGTCAGTCTTTGGCGCACCTTCGCATCCGATGTCCTGCGGCCCGTGATGCGCTCCACCACACAAATCACCTCGATGGTGTTCATCATCCTTGCCGGCGCCGCGCTGTTCTCGCTTGTCTTCCGCGGTCTGGGCGGCGACGACACCGTCAAAGAGCTGTTGTCGAACATGCCGGGCGGCACGGCCGGAGCGATGATCATCGTGATGCTCGTGATGTTCATCCTCGGGTTCTTCCTCGACTTCATCGAGATCACGTTTGTCGTGGTACCCATCGTCGCGCCGGTCCTCCTGACCATGGGGCTCGACCCGGTCTGGCTCGGCGTGATGATGGCGATGAACCTGCAGACATCGTTCCTCACGCCGCCCTTCGGCTTTGCGCTGTTCTACCTGCGCGGCGTGGCACCCGAATCCGTGCGCACGAGCCAGATCTACCGGGGGATCATTCCCTTCGTGATCATCCAGGTCGTCGCGCTCGGCCTGCTCGCCGCCTATCCGCGCATCGCTACTTGGCTACCTGACGTGGTGTACGGCGAGCCGTCGGCCAACGTTGGCGCACCGTCACGCAGCGGCGACGGACTCGACGAGCTTGACAGACCCACCCGTCCGTCGGACGACAGCGAACAGGACGAGATTGACAAACTGTTCGAAGACGACGCCAGGTCGGACAGCGAGACCCAGGATGAAATCGACAAACTCTTCGATGACGACCGCAAATCGGAGTCGGAGACGCAGAAAGAGATCGACGACCTCTTCAAGGAGGACGACTAGGCCGGCAGGCGCAACTCGCCGGACAGAAGGCGGCCGAGCGTCTCGACGAGAAACGGTTTTTCGCGGGCCTGTACGCGCGCAGCAAGTGATTCGGCGGTGTCGCCGGGTTCGACGGGAACCGTCGCCTGCGCAAGGATCGCCCCCCGGTCATATTCCGCGTCGACGACGTGCACGGTAACTCCGGTTTCGCTGTCACCCGATGCAACGACAGCGGCGTGCACGTTGAGGCCATACATGCCGACGCCGCCGAACTTCGGCAGGAGTGCCGGGTGGGTGTTGACGATACGCCCCCGATGAGCGGCGAGAACTTCGGGACCGATCTTCTTCAGATAGCCGACGAGGACGACCAGATCGACGCCCGCGTCGTCGAGCGCCGCTCGAATCGCCCGGTCGGCGGCGGCCGCATCGCCTTCCGTCCGTGCGCTGATATGACGTGCCGGAATACCCAACCGTCCGGCGCGTTCGAGCGCGCCGGCCGTGGTGTTTTTGCAGATGTGGTTCGCCGGCGTCGCCTGCAGATCGCCCTTCCCACAGGCGGCGACCACGGCCTCGAAGGTCGAACCGGAACCGGAGGCGAGGAATCCCAGCCGGCAAATCACGCCCGCACCGGCGCTCAGGTGAATTTGTTGCTGCGCGGGAACCCGCGCGGCGCAAGGCGGCCGGCGTTGCCGCGCTTATTGACCCAGGTGACCAGATCGGTCTCTGAGCGGAACTTGTCGCCGGTGCGCCAGGTCAGGCCTTCGGCCTTTTCGAAGCAAATGGCATCCGACAGGCCGCCGTCCTTGTAGCGCTGCAACGTGATGCCGCGCCCGCGGGTCATCTCGGGGACGTCCGCGAGCGGGAAGATGACCATCTTTCGGTTGTCGCCGATCACGGCGACCGAGTCGCCCATCGCCGGCGTACACACAACTGCCCGCGTCTTGCCGGAAACGTTGAGCACCTGCTTGCCGCCGCGCGTCTGGGCGACCACCGCCTCTTCGGGTACGACGAAGCCGCGACCGTCGGACGAAGCCACGAAGATCTTCCGCTCGGGGCTGTGCACAAATAGCGCGACGATGTCCTGTTCGTTGCCGAGGTCGACCATCAGACGCACCGGATCGCCGAAACCGCGTCCGCGCGGCAGCTTGTCGCAGCCGATGGTGTAGAAGCGCCCGTTGGTGCCGAACACAAGCAACTTGTCGGTGGTCTCGGCATGGACCCAGAAGCGCGCGCTGTCGCCCTCCTTGTATTTCTCGTCGCCGGTCGGTTCGGCATGCCCCTTCACCGCCCGTATCCAGCCCTTCGTCGAGCAAATGACCGTGATGGGCTCCTTCTCGATGAAGGTTTCCAAGGGTACGACCTCGGCCGTCGGCGCGGTGCCGATCTCGGTGCGCCGCGCGCCGAGGTCGGTCTTGCCGCCGAATTCGTCGCGGATCTCCTTGATCTCGTCGGCGATCGCCTTCCAGCGCTTCTTTTCGTCGCGCAGCAGCGCCTTCAGGGTCTTGCGCTCTTCGGACAGCTTGTCGTGCTCGCCCTTGATCTGCATCTCTTCGAGCTTGCGCAATGCCCGCAGACGCATGTTGAGGATCGCCTCGGCCTGCACGTCGGTGAGCTTGAAGGTCTTGACGAGCTTGGGCTTGGGCTCGTCGTTGTCGCGAATGATCCTGATGACCTTGTCGAGGTTCAGATAGGCGATCAGGAAGCCGTCCAGAACCTCCAGACGGTGTTCGATGTTGGCGAGCCGGTACTTGGCGCGCCGGACCAGCACCTCGTGCCGATGATCGAGGAACGCCTGCAAGACCTCGCGCAGGTTCATGACCCTGGGTGCGCGGCCCATATCGAGGACGTTCATGTTGAGGCCGAAGCGGACCTCGAGGTCGGTCGCCCGGAACATCAGTTCCATGAACTGCTCGGCGTCGACACTACGGCTGCGCGGAATGAGGACGAGGCGGACGTCTTCCGCCGATTCGTCGCGGATATCGTCGAGCAGAGGCAGCTTCTTGTCCTGCATCAGCTCGGCGATCTTCTCGATCAGCCGCGCTTTCTGGACCTGAAACGGCATTTCGGTGACGACGACCTGCCAGGTGCCCCGTCCGAGATCCTCGACCTCCCAACGCGCGCGAATGCGCATCGACCCGCGCCCGGTGGTGTAAGCCTCCTTGATCGCCTCGGGGGATTCGGCGAGCACGCCGCCGGTCGGAAAATCCGGCCCCGGCATTAAGTCGAGCAGCTTGGCGACCGTTGCCTTGGGAAACTTGATCAGATGCAGAAGCGCATCGCAGATTTCGCCCATGTTGTGGGGCGGAATGTTGGTCGCCATGCCTACGGCGATGCCCGACGATCCGTTGGCCAGCAGGTTGGGCACGCGAGCTGGCAGAACGACGGGCTCTTCTTCGCTCGAATCGTAGTTTTCGCGGAAATCGACCGCGTCTTCCTCGATGCCTTCGAGCAATGCCTCGGCGACAGCGGTGAGGCGCGCCTCGGTGTAGCGCATGGCGGCCGCGTTATCGCCGTCGATGTTGCCGAAGTTGCCCTGACCATCGACCAGTGGGTAGCGCGCGGCGAATTCCTGGGCGAGACGCACCAGGGCGTCGTAGACAGACTGGTCGCCATGCGGGTGGTACTTGCCGATAACGTCGCCAACGACGCGGGCGCATTTCTTGAAGCCCGACTTGGGGTCGAGCCTGAGCTGGCGCATCGCGTACAGAAGGCGGCGATGCACCGGCTTGAGCCCATCGCGCACGTCCGGCAGGGAGCGCGAGGTGATAGTGGACAGCGCATAGGCGAGATAGCGCTCGCCCAGCGCGTCGGTCAGCGCGGTATCGCGGATGGTCCCGCCGCCGGGCGGCGGACTCGCGGCTGTCTTCTTGCGGCGGGCGGACTTACGCGCTGCGCGTGCCATGACTCAGGGTCCTGTTCCGGGTGTCGAGAAGGCCCCTCCCCCGGCGAACCGGGGGAGGGAGAGACGACGTCTCTGAGAAGTACCTTTGCAACAGGTCCTTATATACCAGATGTTGTGGCAGAAAGCGAAAGACGATCTACAAGTCGTAGGCGCGCGGGGGGAAGGTGACCCCCGTGCATTTCCAGCACGTGGTGCTCGAGAAAGTACCCCGTGAGGGTCAACCCTGCCGCGAGATCGCCTGCCGTGGGCTCGCCCGCACCCTTCAGGAAGGCCGGCAGGTTTAGCAACTTATCCTTGTAGGCTTCGCCGGCTTCGGCGGAGACCGCCCTGCCCGACCGCGGCGAGACATAGATCAGGTCTTCGGTGACGCCGGTCGCGGCGCAGTGGGCGAGATCGAGCGCGAAGCCGAGGTCGCCGAGCAACGCCAGTTCCCAGCGCACGTAGGCTTCGGCCCAGACGGCGTCGCCGTCGAGCGCGTCGAGCAAGTGGCGGAAGTCGGCGTAGATCTCGGGATGGCTCTCGCGCTCCGGCAGTGCCGCCTCGACCACGGCGGCCGCGGCGGTGAGTGCGCCGAGCCGGCCCGCATCGTCGAGCCAGCGCGCGGCGCGCGCGGCGACCGGTTCGACCGTGAAGTGGCCCAGGTGCTCTTCAAGGCGGCCGCGCCAGGTGAGGCGGACCTCGTTGCCGGCCTGCAGGTTGCCGCGCTGGCGCCGCCCCGCCCCGCCCCGCACCAGTCCGGCGTGGCGTCCATGGGTCGCGGTCAAGGCGTGCACGATCGCCGCGCTTTCGCCGTGCTTGCGCGCCGACAGGATGATGGCGTCGTCGGTCCACTCCATCCTTTGCGTCGCGGCGCTAAACGCCGCGCCTCCGGACAAGTTCACGACAGGTGCGCGGTTTTGCCATGGCGAAACGAACCCAATTTCCCGAATCGGTACATAGTACGAAACGAAGCCAATTGCGGCGGGGACAGCATGACGAAACGAACCCAATTCCCGAATCGGCACATTCTACCAAACGAACCCAATTACGGCGGGGACAGCATGACGAAACGAACCCAATTGCCAGCATTGTGCCAGCAGACGGCGACGGCTGCGAAGATGACCCGCTTCGGCTAGGCTTGGATGCGAGGGGGTGCCCACGTGATTACACGCACGTTCAAGGCTGTATCGACGCTGAGGCGGGACCGCGGCGCGAGAAGATTGCAGCCGGTCGCGGTGTGGCTGCTGGCGCTTCTGGTCAGCGCGCAGTCGTGCGAAACGACGCAAGGCACCAGCACGACCGGCGCAGCGTCGAGTACGGCACCGGCGACCACACGCGCCGGCAGCAGCGCAATCGGGATCTGTTTCGACTCGAGCGCCGATGTGCCGCGCAGGGTCGAGGCCTGCGGTCGCGCCATCGAGAGCGGAGGGGTCCAGGCGCTCACGGTCAGCAACTACCTCATCGATCGTGCCGCCGTCAGCCGCGACGCGGGCGATCTGGACGCGGCGGACGCCGACCTCAGCACGCTCATCGGCCGCAACGATGTTTCCCATTTCGTGACCGCGCGCGGCCAGGTCCGTCTCGCGATGGGGCGTTACGAGGACGCGATCGTCGACTTCACGAACGCCGAAACCAAGCGGCCACGAATATCGCCGGACAACTACGTCGGACGCAGTCTTGCCCATGCGGCTCTCGGTCAATACGCCAACGCCATTTTCGACATCGATGTCGCACGAAGTTCGTGAAGCGGACGCCACCTGGTGAAGGCGCACGGCGCCATTCTGTTCGCGCGTGGCGACCACGGGCGCGCCGTCGC
>JAYOEZ010000017.1:0-46583 GCA_038116985.1 Alphaproteobacteria bacterium
TCGTAGTCGCTGCGCGTGCCGTCGGGCTCGACGATGTCCATCAGGCCGGAATGGATGATGAGGCTCATGCCGCTGTGCTCCCTTTGGTTTGGACCGAGCCTAGCGCGCCGGGAGATCACGCGAAACGCGCCCGTCACACCCTCGTTGCGTGACATGCCCGGCCCGCCCGGATATGAAGCCCCTTCATCGAAAAAAAGCGAATGCGATGGACGCGATCAAGGTCGAGAACCTGACCAAGACCTACAAGGGCGGGGTGAAGGCGCTGCAGGGCGTATCGTTCAGCGTCGCCCAGGGCGAGATTTTCGGCCTTCTGGGGCCGAACGGCGCGGGCAAGAGCACAACGGTGCGCATCCTGGCGACCCTGACCCAGCCCGACGGCGGCAGCGCCTTCGTCGCCGGCCACGACGTGTTCAAGGATGCGGCGGGCGTGCGCGCCTCGATCGGCTACGTGGCGCAGAGCTCGGGCGTCGACCGCTGGGCGACGGGCGCCGAGAACCTGACGCTGCAGGCGCAGATGCTGCGCGTCCCGGCAGGCCAGATCAAGAAGCGGGTCGCCGAGCTGCTGGCGTGGGTCAACCTGAGCGACGTCGCAGGCAAGCTGGTCAACACCTACTCGGGCGGCATGAAGCGGCGGCTGGAAATCGCCATGGGTCTGGTGCACGAGCCGCGCGTCCTGTTCCTCGACGAGCCGACGACCGGTCTCGATCCGGAAACGCGGCGCGCGCTGTGGCGCGACCTCGAACGGCTGCGCCGCGAGCGCGACGTCTCGGTGCTGCTGACGACGCACTACCTGGAAGAGGCCGACGCGCTGTGCGACCGGCTGTCGATCGTCGACCACGGGCGCGTCGTTGTGACAGGCACGCCCGACGCGCTGAAGGCCGACATCGGGGGCGACACCGTGACGATCGACGTGGGCGGCGCGACGGCGACGGCCGAGGGGGTGCTCAAGACCGTCGCCGGCGTGCTCGACGTCATCGCCAACGAACACCTCGTCACCGTGCGGGTGCGCGACGGCGCGGCGGCGGTGCCGGCAGTGGCCGCGGCGCTGAACAGCGCGCAGATCCCGGTCGCGACCATGACAGTGGGCCGCGCCTCGCTCGACGACGTCTATCTGAAACACACTGGACACCACTACGACGCCGGTGCGGCGCCGAAGGCGGCAGCGCCCGCCGGCCCAGGAGACTAGTCATGATCCTGTTCCTCGCCGACACCTGGCACCTGATGCTGCGCCACCTGCGCGCCACCATCCGCCTGCCGATCTGGATCGCCATGGCGCTGATCCAGCCGGTGATCTGGCTGACGCTGTTCGGGCAACTGTTCCGGCGCGTGGTCGACCTGCCCGGCTTCGAGACCGGGACCTATATCGAGTTTCTGGCGCCCGGCGTGCTGATCATGACGGCGATGTTCGGCGGTGCATGGTCGGGCATGGGCCTGATCGACGATCTGCACCACAACGTCGTCGACCGCATGTTGGCAACGCCGGTGCACCGTGCAGCCGTCATCGCCGCGCGCGTTCTGCACGCGTCGATCACCGTGATCGTGCAGTCGATCATCGTACTGCTGCTGGCCCTCGCGCTGGGCGCGGGCTGGCCGAGCTTCGCCGGCACCATCGGCGTGCTGCTTGCGGCGGCGCTGGTGACGGCGGGTTTCTCGGCAATGTCGACCGGCATCGCGCTGTTGACGCGGCGCGAGGAGACGATGATCGCGGTGGTCAACTTCTTCGGTCTGCCGCTCGCCTTTCTGTCGGCGACGTTCATGTCGGCGCAGCTGATGCCGGAGTGGATGCAGGCCGCCTCGAAGCTCAATCCGGTGAACTGGGCCGTGAGCGCGGCGCGTCACGCCGTGCTCGGCACCGACGAGAGCGCGGTGTGGATCAACTCAGGCCTGTTGCTGGTCTTCACCGTGGTCATGGTGATGTTCGCGACCCAGGCGTTCCGGGTCTACCGGCGGTCTGCGTAACAGCTCAAAACGCAAGACCCATCCCGCCCCTTCCTGAGGGGGAGGCCAGGTGGGGGTCGTGACCCTGCATCGCCTCCTCGCGAAGAACCCCCTCCCCGGCCTGCGGCCGGACGTCCCCCTGCATGCAGGGGGACGGATCGCGTTGTCGGCGAGGGTCTAGCTCCGGCGTTCGTACTGCTTGTTGCCGAAGTAGGACTCGAGGTGTTCTTTCGTGGGGTTGTCGCGCTGGTCGGAGTCCTGCATCCAGGTCATGCCGCGCTGCACGGCCTCGCGTTCGCCCACCGCATTGAGCCAGCGCTCGACGTGGGGGTATTCGGCGATGTCGATGTCGCGGCGCTGCCAGGTGACGGCCCAGGGATAGAGGGCGATGTCGGCGATGGTGTAGTCCTCGCCCGCCATGTATTCGCTTTCCTTGAGGCGGAAGTTGACGACGTCGAGCAGGCGCAGCGCCTCGCGGGTGTAGCGCTCGATCGCGTAGGGCACCTTCTCGGGCGCGTAATGGGTGAAGTGGCCGTGCTGACCCCACATCGGGCCGAAGTTCGCCATCTGGAACATCACCCACTGGCGGGTGATCCACATCTCGCGCGCCGAGCGCGGCATGAGCTTGCCCGACTTGCCGGCGAGGTATTCCAGGATGGTGCCCGATTCGAACAGCGTCAGCGGCTGGTTGTTAGGGCCTTCGTGGTCGACGATCGCAGGGATCTTGTTGTTGGGGCTGATCTTGAGGAAGTCGGGCGCGAACTGTTCGCCCTTGGTGATGTCGAGAGGGATCAGCTTATGCGGCAGGCCGGTCTCCTCCATCATGATGGAGACCTTGCGGCCATTCGGCGTCGGCCAGTAGTAGAGATCGATCATGCCGCCTCCTGGGCGTCGGTGTTCGGGGTTGGCGCCACCCTACTCCTCGCGGCGGGCGGCTTCCTGCTTTTCTTCTTCCTCCAGGATGCGTTCGGCTTCTTCCGCCAGACGCGCGCGGTGGTAGTCGCGTTCGACCACCGAATCCTGGGTCTCGCCCCAGCGCATCATGAAAGCGGCGACCGAGACGACGCCGAGGATCGCGACACCGACAACGACCAGGGGCCGCGCGGTTTCCCAGGCACCGAGGCGCGAGGCGATCAGCACGGCGAGCCAGCCGATGAGCAGGACGACGAGGGCGCCGGTCGTACGCAGCCAGCGCAGGAAGCGCATCGCTAGACCGGCGGGAAACGTTTGTGCCAGTCGGTCTCCTGCTGGTAGGCGTGGCCCACGCGGCAGAGCACTTCTTCTTCGAGGTGACGGCCGACGAGTTGCAGGCCGAGCGGCAGGCCGTCGGCGTTGAAGCCCGAGGGGACCGACAGCGTCGGGCTGCCCGAGAAGTTGAACGGGCCTGTGAAGCGCAGGAGGCCGCCCTGGTCCTCGACGTCGCCCAACGCGTCCTCGGTGATCTCGACCGCGGGCGTCGGCCAGGACGGGCACAACAGCAGGTCGACGTCCTCGAACATCGCCTGCAGCGCGCCCGAAAAGCGCAGCGCCTGCGCCCGCAGTTGCACATAGAAGCGCGCCGGCAGTTCACTGCCGCGTTCGAGCACGCCGCGATAGACCGGCCCGAGCTGGTCCTTCACCGGGAGGAGTTCTTCGGCGTTGGCGGCGGCGGCCTCGATCGAGACCATGTCGGAGAAGTGCGCGATGAAGCCGTCGACCGAGGGCAGCGTGACGCGCTTCACCTCGGCGCCGAGTTTCTGAAACACCGCGACCGAGGCGATGATCGAATCGCGCAGTTCGGGATCGACGCCGTCGGAGCAGTAGGCCTCGTCGATGCCGATGCGCACGCCCTTCACGGTGCGCGCGATGCGCGCGACGTAGTCCGGCGCTTTCGCGGTCAACGAGGTCGGGTCGGCGGGATCGTGTCCGGCGATGACGGTGAGCATGGCCGCGGCGTCGGCGACGCTGCGGGTCATCGGGCCGATGTGATCGAGGCTTTCGGCGAGCGGCAGGATGCCGGCGCGGCTGACCCGGCCCCAGGTCGGCTTGAGCCCGGTGACGCCGCAGAGCGCCGAGGGGAAGCGGATCGAGCCGCCGGTGTCGGACCCCAGCGTGCCGAAGGCGAGACCGGCCGCGGTGGCGACGCCCGGGCCCGACGAGGACAGCCCGGTCATGTGACCGGCGCGCCAAGGATTGACCGGTTCGGGCATGCCCGGCGCGTGTTCGATGAACGCGCCCTCGGTCATGGCGAGCTTGCCGAGCAGAATCGCGCCGGCGTCGGCGAGGCGCGCGACCACGGTCGAGTCCTCCGTCGGCACGCGGTCGCGCCATACCTGCGAGCCGCCGGTCGTGGCGATGCCGCGGGTGTCGCACAGATCCTTCAGCGCGATGGGCACGCCGTGCAACGGGCTCTTGGGCCCGTCCTGCTTCATTTCGTTTTCGGCGCGGCGCGCCTGTTCGAGCGCGAGGTCGCCGGTGACGGTGATGTAGGCCTGGAGCTTGGGATCGAGTTCGGCGACGCGCTCGAGCATCGCCTGGGTCGCGTCGACAGGCGAATAGAGGCCGGTGCGATAGGCCTCCTGCAACTCGCCGATGGAAAGGTAATGAAGAGGCGTCATACGAGAACCTATTTGGCAAACAGGGCGGTGAGCGGAGCGACGGTGTCGGCGGCCGGCAGAGCGCGCACCATGGCGTCGACCTGGTCGACGGGGAAATCGGGCCGGGCGCCGGTGACGAGGCCGGTGAACTTTTCGAGCAGCGCCGCGTCGTCCATCGGGTTGGCGGGCGTGCCGTAGGAATCGAGCACTTCTTTCTGGCGGGTCTCGCCGCCCTTGTAGGTGACCTCGACCCAACTGCCGAAATGCGCGGGGAACGCCTTGTCGAGCTTGTCGTCGACGACGGCGCTGACCCGATCGCACAGGTCGAGCACGTTCCGGTCGCCGAGGTTGGCCTCGGCGAAGGCGTCTTCCTTGTAGGGACCGGCGACGAGCGCCGCACCGAGCACGAAGGGCAGGCTGTATTGCGCCGCCATCATCGAGGTCGGGCGGTACATCATGTGTTGCGATTCGAAAATCGCCGGACCACCGACGACGATCTTTTCGATGTCGTCGTTGGCGGCGCTAAAGTCATCGGTGACCTCGCGCAACGCATCGATCGTCGAGTGGAACAGCCGGCACGAGGGGTACGGTTTGAAGCTGATACGGTGAATCTCGTAGGGCGCATCGGCGGGGCGATCGAGCCGCGTCGGGTCGGCATCGCCCGAGAACAGCTTGAGCAAGCCGTAGGTGCCGTCGAAGGCCTGTGCCGGTCCGGCGATGCCGAGCGAGGCGAGTTGCGCGGCCATCGTACCGTTGTGCGCGCCGTACCCGCCGTGCAGGCGCTTGACCACCGTGCCGTGGGGATCCTGCGAGAACTGCATCGAGCCGCCGGCCATCGACAGCATGAGGCCCCAGGCTTCGACGATGGTCTCCGCCGGCAGATCGAACAGCTTGGCCGCCGTCGTGGTGGCGCCGAAGCCGCCGAACAGGGCGGTGGGATGAAAGCCGTGATGCATGATGTCGGGACCGCACGCCATCCCGGCGCGCGCCATGACTTCGTAGCCGGCAACGATCGCGGGCAGCACGCTGTCGCCGCCGAGCCCTTTTTCCGCGGCGATGGCCAGCGCGACGGCGATGACGATGGCGCCCGGATGGCTCATGCCCTCGTCGTGGGTGTCGTCGTGTTCGAGGCCGTGGGCGCAGGTGGCGTTGACCAGCGCCGCCACAGCCGGCGTCACCGCGAGGTCACTGCCGAAGACCACCGCCTTGCCCGTGCCGCGGTAGGTTTCGGCATAGCCCTGCAGCGCCGCGCCCCAGGGCAGAAAGGCGCCGCGATAGCAGACCCCGAGGTGATCGAGGATCAACTTGTTGAGTTGCGCGAGATCGGCCTCGCCGAGATCGGCCATGCCGAGGCCGGCGACCCAGTCGGCCAGCGCGCGGGTGCGGTCTTCGACCTGCGGTGCGTTCATGATGTCCTCCCTGGCGGGCATGCTATTGCCTGGCACGAGAGCGGGCAACGCGAGGCGTCTTGCGGGCACGGCCCGGCATTCCCAAGTAGGGTGGCCCGGCAAGATGAGCCCCGAGGGACATGATGGGCCTGGTTTCGACACTGATCGCGCTCGGCGCCGCGGCCGCCGTCTTCGTTGTCGCACTGGTGCTGCACCGGCGGCCGCGAGAACTGGGCGAGGTGGCGCTGCTGCCGTATGGCGGCATTCAGTTCGCCGCCCTGGTCGTGGCGGTGCTGATGGCCGCGCATCTGATTTCGCTCGTCACCGGCACGCCCTTGATCGGCCGCTTCTCGGGCGGCGGCTTCTAGTTAAGGATACGAGAAGCCACAGCCCCGAGGCGTCGCGACCAGTTGTCACGTAAACCTCCCGGTGGGTCTCCCCGCTTTGATTCCGCGGTTTCGCTTCCCACCCCATATGCTTCACGATGCAACACGAAGCGAGGAGCGGCACGTGATTCCCTGGAACGACCGCGCAGGCAAGTTTTCACCGTTCAAGCTGGCCGTCCTTGTCGGCGTGCTGGTGCCGGGGCTCTACGTCGCCTACGCGCTCGCGACCGGGACGATGGGCGCGAAGCCGATCGAGGCGGCGCTGCACGAAACCGGCGAGTGGACGGTGCGCTTCCTGCTGATCACTTTGGCGATCACGCCGCTGCGCCGCCTCGTCGAATGGCGCCGCGTGATTCACGTCAGGCGCATGCTGGGTGTCGCGACCTTCTGCTATGCGCTGATCCACTTCGGGCTCTACGTGTTCGACCAGAACCTGGTGATCGGCAAGGTGGCGAGCGAGATCGTCGTGCGCTTCTACCTGACCATCGGGTTCGTCGCGCTGCTCGGCCTTGCGGCGCTAGCGGCAACCTCGACCGACTCGGCGGTGCGCAAGCTGGGCAGGAAATGGACGCTGCTGCACAAGGCGGTCTACGCGATCGCCGTGCTGGGACTGTTCCACCAGTTCATCCAGTCGAAGATCGACGTGACCGAGCCGGTGATCATGACCGGCATCTACCTGCTGCTGATGAGCTACCGGTTGGCCAAGCGCTACAAGGTGACGCTGAACACCTGGACGCTGGGGCTTGTCGCTGTCGGGATCGCGGCGTTGACGGCGGCGATGGAGGCGGTCTGGTACTGGGCCGCGCCGACGAGCATCGATCCGGTTCAGGTGCTGCTCGCCAACCTCGACTTTTCCTTCAGCATCCGGCCGATGTGGTGGGTGCTGGCGATCGGCATCGCCGTGCCGGTCGTCGCGCTGGTGCGCAAGATCGAATGGCGCTGGCCGGGGCGCGGGTCGCTGCCGACCACCGACGGCGCCGCGTCGAACTAGATTCCCGGCGGATCGACCTGGAAGCGGGTCGCCCGCGGCAACAACATATCGACCATCCGGTTGAGGATACGGGCAAAGCGCGGGTCGTCGGCACCGCCGACCGCAGATTCCGACGCCGTGGCGCGCGACAGAATCCGGTCGCCTTCACAGAATGCCGCGCGGATCACCAGACGCCGGCCCTGCTCGGCAACCGCCAGTTCGTTCGGCGTGTCGCAGATATCGCGCTTGGCGGCGACGGCATCGACCGGCGCGATCACAAAGACCAGACGGGTTCCCGCCGTTGCAGGCGGCGCCGTGACGAAGGTCCCGTCGCGCATCCAGCCCGGCCGTCGCAGGAGAGCTGCGACGCCATCAGGGGTTCCGATGCCGGTGCGCACCACGGTCGGCATACCGCCTGATGCAAGCGACTGCGCGATGCCGGGGTCGTAGCGTGGCGAGACATGCGAGCCCATTCCGGCGACAGCGGGCAGCGCGACCAGCGCCAGCAGCGCGGTGAACGCGACGGAGATAATACGAAGCATAGTCATGAATATCTCCTTCTGGAGCGCAAACGCGCCCAGACAGGACAGTATTCCCCTGTGCTGCCAAGGCCTTGATCCCAATCAGCGCTGCGCCATCTGTTAGGTGGCATGTTGCCCGAGAGGCGGGCGGCAGCGCACGGACTCAGGGACACAGATGACAAGTCGCGACCCCTACGAGGTTCTAGGCGTCAAGAAGACGGCGAGCGAAGCGGACATCCGCAGCGCTTATCGCGCGCTGGCGAAGCGACATCATCCCGACCTCAACCCCGGCGACGCCAAGGCCGAGGCGCAGTTCAAGGACATCCAGGCCGCCTACGACATCGTCGGCGACCCCGACAAGCGCCAAAAGTTCGACCGCGGCGAGATCGACGCGAGCGGCCAGGAAACGATGTCGCGCAAGTTCTATCGCGACTACGCCGAGGGCGGCGATCCAGGCGCAAGGCGCTACACATACCATCAGGGCGGGCCTGAAGATTTCGAAGACCTGGGTGACTTCTTTGCCAACGTCTTCGGCGATCGCACGCGGCCCGGCGCGGGGTCGTTTCGCGCCGCCGGCGGCGACGTCCGCTACGACCTGACCGTCAGCTTCCTCGACGCGGTGAACGGCGCAACCAAGCGCGTGACGATGCCGGACGGCAAGGCACTCGATATCACCATTCCGCTGGGCGCCAAGGACGGCCAGATGCTGCGGCTGCGCGGCAAGGGCATGCCGGGAATCCAGGGCGGCCCGGCCGGCAATGCGCTGATCGCGCTGCACGTCGCTCCTCATCCGCTATTCCGCCGCGACGGCCGCGACATCCATGTCGACCTGCCGGTGACGCTCGCCGAGGCGGTGCTCGGCGGCAAGGTCGAGGCACCGACGACGAGCGGACCGGTCAGCTTGACCATTCCAAAGCACAGCAACACCGGCAAGGTCCTGCGCCTGAAGGGCAAGGGCGTCGCCGACCGGCGCGGCGACAGCCACGGCGATCTTTATGTGACGCTGCGTGTCATGCTGCCGCCGGAGCCCGACGACGAACTCGCAGCCTTCCTCGAGGCATGGTCCAAGACGCACCCCTACGACGTGCGACGGACGATGGAGAAGGCGCGATGACCGACGAGGAACTCCTCGCCCTGGTACGCGGCCTGCAACGCGACGACCTGCGGCGCTGGCTAGCGGCCGGCTGGGTGCGCCCCGAGCGCGAGGCGGGACGGCCGCGCTATCGCGAGGCCGACGTGGCGCGCGTACGGCTGATCTGCGAATTGCGCGACGACATGGCGGTCAACGACGAGGGCATCGCCATCGCGCTCGATCTGCTCGACCAGTTGTACGGCGCCCGGGCCCGGCTGCATGCGCTGGGACAGGCCGTGCTGCAGCAACCTGACACGGTACGCCACGAAATCGAAGCGCTGATGCACCAGATGATGGAGCGCTGACCATGGAGAAGAAGACCCAGTTCCACCTCTGGTACATCGTCGTCGCCTTCGTCTTCATTCTGCTGCTGCAGTCGTGGTGGCAGCAGAGCCAGACGGTCGAGACGATTCCCTACAGCGACTTCCGCGCCCTGATCGAAACCGGCGAGGTAACCAACCTACGCGTCAGCCCAACGCGAATCACCGGCGACTACAGCACGCCGGTCGACGGCAAGAGTCGCTTCGTCACAACCAGGGTCGAGCCCGACCCCGATCTGACCGCGACGCTGCGCGCGCGCGAGATCAACTTCACCGGCGCCTCGGACAGCAACGTGGTGCGCGAAATCCTGTCCTGGGTCATTCCGATCGCGGTGTTCTTCGGCATCTGGATGTTCATGTTCCGGCGCATCGCCGACCGCCAGGGCCTGGGCGGTCTCACCGCCATCGGAAAGAGCAAGGCCAAGGTCTATGTCGAAAAGGACACGGCCGTGACGTTCGAAGACGTAGCCGGCGTCGACGAGGCGAAGGACGAACTCAAGGAAATCGTCTCGTTCCTCAAAGCGCCCGAGAACTACGGCCGGCTGGGCGCGCGCATTCCCAAGGGCATCCTGCTGGTTGGGCCGCCGGGCACCGGCAAGACGCTGCTCGCGCGCGCCGTCGCCGGCGAGGCAGGCGTGCCGTTCTTTTCCATCAGCGGGTCGGAGTTCATCGAAATGTTCGTCGGCGTCGGCGCCGCGCGGGTGCGCGACCTGTTCGAGCAGGCGCGCAAGTCCGCGCCTTCGATCATCTTCGTCGACGAACTTGACGCGCTGGGCCGGGCGCGCGGCGCGTTCAACCTGGGCGGCGGCCACGACGAGCGCGAACAGACGCTGAACCAGTTGCTCGCCGAACTCGACGGCTTCGATCCGAGCCAGGGCGTCGTGCTGCTGGCGGCGACCAACCGACCGGAGATTCTCGACCCGGCGCTGCTGCGTGCGGGCCGCTTCGACCGGCAGATCCTGGTCGACCGGCCCGACAAGATCGGCCGCGAACAGATCCTGCGCGTGCATATCAAGAAGGTGCGGATGGATGCCGACGTCTCGCTGGAGAAGGTCGCGGAACTGACCACGGGGTTCACCGGCGCCGATCTCGCCAATCTGGTGAACGAGGCCGCACTGCTCGCGACCCGGCGCAACGGCGACACCGTGACGCTGGACGACTTCACGCGCGCCATCGAGCGCATCGTGGCCGGTCTGGAAAAGAAGAACCGGCTGCTGAACCCGAAGGAAAAGGAGATCGTCGCACATCACGAAATGGGCCATGCGCTGGTGGCGCTTGCCCTGCCCGGCACCGACAAGGTGCACAAGGTGTCGATCATCCCGCGCGGCATCGGTGCGCTCGGCTACACCATCCAGCGTCCGACGGAGGACCGCTACCTGATGACCCGCGAGGAGCTGGCCAACAAGATCGCCGTGCTGCTGGGCGGGCGGGCCGCCGAAGAACTCGTCTTCAGCAAACTATCGACGGGCGCGGCGGACGATCTCGCCAAGGCGACCGACATCGCGCGCAGCATGGCGACGCGCTACGGGATGGAGACCAAGCTGGGTCACGTCGCCTACGAAACCGATCGCGCGCCGCTGCTGGGCACGACCGAGCGTCCGAGCATGCTGGAACGTCAGTTCAGCGAGGAAACCGCGCGCGAGATCGATGAAGCCGTAAAGGCCATCGTTGAACAGGGCTTCGAGACCGCGCGCGGCATTCTCGAACGCAACAATGCGCTGCTGCGCAGCTGCGCAAGCCGCCTGATCGAGGTCGAGACATTGAGCGAGGACGAACTCGCCGCTCTGACAAAGGACCTGACCGGTCCGGCCGCCCTGCCGGCCAACGCCGCATCCGGTTCTTGAGGGGAATCAACGTCACGCCACGCGCCGGGAGGGATACTTAATCCATGAACTGGAAACACATTCTCGTAGCGCTCGCCGCCGTCGTCATGACCGCGGCAAGCGCCGACGCCCAACAGGTCCGCACCGGCAACGCCGTGGAGGGAAAGCGCCTCGCGCTCGAGCTTTGTGCGGGCTGCCACGTGGTGGCCGACGGTCAGGAAAAACCTGTGATCGACGTCGTGCCGGCTTTCCGGGAAATCGCCAACGAGCGGGAGACCACGGAGTTTCGGCTGCGCGTGTTCCTGCTGGATACGCCGCACCCGATCATGCCCAACTTCATCTTCGCGGATGAGGAGGTCGAAAACCTGATCGCCTATGTCATGAGCCTGCGCACGCAATAGCGTGCGGACCGGTCAGGCGACCGGCACCTCGGAGAGCGCCTCTTCCAGTTCGTAGAAGCTGGGCTTCAGCTTGGACGGCACGGCCTGGCGACCAATCTCGACCGAAATCTGCGGCGAGTTGCCGTGGAGATGCGCGACCATGACGTCGCGGATCACCTTGTAGAGGCTCGCGTCCTCGTCAATGACACCCTTGAGGCGCGAGGCGAGAGGATTGACGACACCGTAGGCGAGCAACACGCCGAGGAAGGTGCCGACCAGCGCGCCGCCGATGAGGAAGCCGAGAATCTCAGGCGGCTCGGAGATGCTGGCCATGGTCTTGATGACGCCGAGCACCGCCGCGACGATGCCGAGCGCCGGCAACGCGTCCGCCATACCCTGCAAGGCGTCGGCCGCCTTCACCTCTTCGTGGTGATGCTTTTCCATTTCCTTTTCCATGATCTCTTCGATCTGGTGCACGTCGTCGAAGTTCATGGTGGTCATGCGCAGATAGTCGGTGATCATCTCCACGGCGAAGTGATCGCCGAGGATTTTCGGATACTCGCTGAACAGCGCACTCTCTTCAGGGTTCTCGATATGCGCCTCGAGGGCAATCGGCCCCTTGGTGCGCACCATCTTGGAGATCGCGAACAGCAGGCTGAGCACGTCCTGGTAGTCGTTCTTCTTCCACTTCGAGCCCTTCATCGTCCGGCCGATGCCCTTGAGGCCCTTCGCGGCAACCGTGCCGCCGTTCGACGCCAGGAAAGACCCAACGGCCGCGCCGCCGATCATCATGCCTTCAAACGGCAGGGCATGGAGAATGATGCCCATCTTGCCCCCGGAAGCCATGTAACCGCCGAAGACGCCGACAAAGACGACAAGCAAACCAACGATGACGATCATGCGTAAATCCTTGAAAACGCGCCGCATTATTCGCCAGCACGGTGGGGCGCGCAAGCAACGGAAGCGCGAGCGGCGCAACAAGATAGATCGCATTTTCCGCAAATTGCGCAGGAGTCACCGGGACGTGCGGCTTAGCGCCCGGAAGTTGGTTAACGGCTCCGGACGGCACCGCTACAGTCCCTGCGGTGAGGGGGACGCTACATGGATTCGGACATCACGGTAGACAGCGCGGTCAATGTGACGTGGCTCGCCGGTCAGACGAAGGGCTCTGCGGAGATCGAACTGACCTTCGGCGGACTGATCAGCGGCGAGCCTATCCGCATCGGCTTCGCGGTACAGCAATTAGCGCAGGCGCGCGCGGCCGCCGACGTGCTGACGTCGTTCTTCCTGCTTCTGGCGCGCGAGACCGCGGCACGCGCGGACGACCGCGACTGCGAGGTGTCGCTCGGCGACGACGGCAACACCGTCACCTATGGCGTCCAAGCAAATCTGCGCCCGGTGACCGCGTTCCAGATCACGGTCGAGGTCGGGGCCGATTGCAATACCCGAACCGCCGCCGCCGAGGAGGCCGCGGTGACGCTGATCGAGGCGGTCGACCGGTTCATCGACGAACGGGCGTCGGCGACCGACGAAGCACTGGTTCGCCTGCAGCCGGTCAAGGAGTACTACCCGGAGGTGCTCCACCTCGCGATCGAGCAGGTCCACGAGCTCTGATCCGACCACAGCGCGAACAGGCTGCGGCACGCTGTGGCGGGCGTGAAGGGGACTGCTAGCATCGCCGCACGCGGGGCGCCCATCCTCGGCAAGGGAGACAGCCAGTGAAGTATTCCTACACCCACCACATGCCCTACACGGATATCGACCGTTCCGGGCAGGACTGGCCGGTGCCGAACAAGCAGTTCGACCCCACGAAGGGCGCCGAGATGTTCAACGCCTATGTCGAGGACAAGATCTACGCCGAGCAGACCGGCTTCGACTGGATCGGGTGCAACGAACATCACATGAGCCCCTACGGGCTGATGCCGAATCCGAACCTGGTAGGCGCCGTCGTCGCCAACAGGACCACGAAGGCGGGCATCCTGCAGTCGGGCAATATCGTGCCGATCGTCAATCCGATCCGGGTGGCCGAGGAATACGCGATGCTGGACGTGATGTCGGGCGGTCGTCTGATCGCGGGCTTCATGCGCGGCATTCCGCACGAATACGTCGCCTACAACGTGTCGCCGGACGAATCCTACGACCGCATGGAAGAGGCGATGGACCTCATCAAGAAGGCGTGGTCCGAGCCCGAACCGTTCGGATGGGAAGGCGAGTACTATCAGTACCGCGCCGTTTCGATCTGGCCCAAGCCGGTGCAGCAGCCGTTTCCGACCATGGTGATGTCGGCGACCAGCGAGCGTTCAACGCGACTGGCAGCCAAGCACCGCGCCGTCGCGGGCATCCTGGCGCTGACCGACATGGACGACGGACGCGCCAACATCAACCGGTTCAAGGAATACTCGCGCGAAGAGGGATGGGAGCCGACCGACGATCACGTCATGGTCGGCGTCAATTGCTGCATCGCGCCGACCTACGAGGAAGCGAAGCAGATTCTGTCCGGCGGGCAGGAGTACTTCTTCGGCGTACTCGGCGGCGGCATCCGTACCGCGCAGCAGCTGGTGGTTCAGAAGACGCGCTATTACGGATCGGCCGAGGAGAGCGCGAAGCTGCGGAACAAGTTCGTCAATATGCGCTCGGGCATGAAGAACCGCAGTTTCGACGAACGCGTCGAGATGGGCCTGATGATCTGCGGCACGCCGGAGATGGCTGTCGAGCAGATCACGCGGCTGCACAAGGAACTGGGCATGGGCCGGCTGGGCCTGACCATCAAGGTCGGCAACATCGCCGACGAGCACGTGACACGCACCCAGGACTACCTGCGCGACGTCGTATTCCCGGCGACGCGGCACCTCGGCGCGACCGCGCAGGCGGCGGAGTAGAGCCCGACCAGGGCGGAACAGGCGCATGAAGTTCTCCTACACCCACCACATGCCCTACACGGGCGTGACGGAGGCAGGCCAGGACTGGCCGGTGCCGAACAAGCAGTTCGACGCCGCACTGGGCGCCGAGATGTTCAACCGCTACGTCGAGGACAAGATCTACGCCGAACAAGCGGGCTTCGACTGGATCGGCTCCAACGAACATCACTTCAGCCCGTACGGCATGATGCCGAACCCCAATCTGGTCGGCGCCGTCGTCGCGCACCGGACCAAGCGCGCCGGCATCCTGCAGTCCGGCAACATCGTGCCCATCACGAACCCGATCCGCATCGCCGAGGAATACGCGATGATCGACGTGATGTCGGGCGGCCGGCTGGTCGCCGGTTTCATGCGGGGCATCCCCCACGAGTACGTCGCCTACAACGTCTCGCCAGACGAGAGCTATGGCCGGATGTACGAGGCGATCGAACTGATCAAGAAAGCGTGGTCGTCGCCGGAGCCGTTCGGCTGGGAGGGAGAGTACTACCAGTTCCGGGCGGTTTCGATCTGGCCGCGGCCGATCCAGCAGCCGTATCCGCGCATGATGATGTCGGCATCGAGCGACGCCTCGGCGCGGCTTGCCGCGGAGGTCGGCTCTTCGGCCGGCTTCCTGCGCATCGTCGACTTCGAATCGACCCGCAAGCAGATCAAGGTCTACAGGGACCGCGCCCGCGAATGTGGGTGGGAGCCGCAGGCCGACGACGTCATGATCGGCATGAATTGCTGCATTGCGCCGACCTATGAGGAAGCGAAGCAGATCCTCGACGCCGGCCAGAAGTACTTCTTCGGCGTTCTTGGCGGCGGCATCCGCACCGCTCAGCAGCTCGTGATTCAGAAGACGCGCTACTTCCAGGAGGAGGGCGCGGCCGACAACTTCATCGCCAAGCGCGCGGTACAGCGCGAGGTTTCGTTCGACGAACGCGTGGAGCGCGGCCTTCTGCTATGCGGCACGCCGGAGATGGCGATCGAGCAGATCACGCGAATTCACCGCGAGCTCGGCAACGGCCGCATGAACCTGAGCATCAAGATCGGCGACATCGACGACGCGCACGTCACACGCACGCTCGACTACCTGCGCGACATCGTCTTCCCGGCCGTACGGCATCTCGGCGAAGACACCGACCCGGCACAGGCGGCCGAATAAGAAACACCTAGGGAGATCGGCATGTTCGAGAAAAAGACGAGTTCGCTGTCCAAGGGCGAGATGACCTTCTTCAAGGGCGGTGAAGGGCGACCCCTCATTCACCTTCACGGCGCCGGCGGCGTACGGCCGAACCCCGGCCTCGAAAAACTGGCCGAGAGCGTGACCCTCTATATGCCGGTGCTACCGGGCTTCGACGGCAGCGCCGCGATAGATGGCGTGGACTCGATGGAAACGCTGGCCGACTTCGTTGCCGAGTTCATCGACAAGGAAATTGGCGAAGCGGCCGACGTCCTCGGCCTGTCGTTCGGCGGCTGGCTGGCGACCTGGCTCGCCGTCCGCCACCCCAAGTCGGTGGCGCAGATGTGCCTGGAGAACCCGGCCGGCTTCCGACCCAAGGACGTTCCGGCGCCAAGCGACGATCCGGAAGTGCGCAAACGGCAGATGTACCGCTATCCGGACAAGGTTCCGGCGGAAACCAAGTCGGAGGAGGTGCTGAAAAAGAACCGTGAGATGCTGCACCACTATCACGGCGACACGTCGTTCGACGAAGCCCTTGCCGGCCAGCTCGACAAGATCGAGGCGTTGACCATGATCATGCACGGCACCGCGGACAAGCGCGTGCCCGAGGAAGCGGTCCAGATGCTCAAGCGGGACATTCCGAGATCGCACCTGATCTTCGTCTACGACGCGGCGCACAGCATGGAAACCGACCAGCCGGAGCGATTTGCTCATCTGGTGGCGGATTTCATGGAACGGGCGGAGGCGTTCCTGGTCAACCGGGGCACGCCCGAGGGACGACCTCAGCAGGTTCTGTAACCGCCGGCGCCCGCCCGCGGGCGCGTCGCGCATTTGACCGGACAACTCATTGGCGCTTAGGCTCTGCGGATTCCGCCCCTGACGGGGCGTGCGGACGTTATTGTTGGGGGCACGCCGCACTGACACGCCGGAAACGCGGAGCGCGATGACCCCGGAAGAACTCGTCGACATCCTCAAGAAGCACCACCACTTCGTGGCGGGGCGCTTCAATCTGGGGCAACGGGCGAACCTGAAGAACGCGCAGCTTTCGGGACTGAAGTTTCCGAAGATCGTCCTGCGCAAGGCGATCCTGGCCGGCGCGGACATGAGCAACTGCGTGCTGACCGAGGCGGATCTGAGCTTCGCCGATCTGTTTTGCGCCGATCTCTCCTTTGCCGACCTGCGCGGCGCCAACCTAACCCGCGCCGACCTGCGCGGCGCGGTCCTGCACGGCGCCAAACTGCAGGGCGCCCACCTTGCGGAAGCGGATTTGCGCGCGGGCACCATGATCGACGCCAACGAAACCCGCGGCGACGTCGTGGACCTGTCGAACGCCAATCTCGACGACGCCAACATGGAGGAAACCAAGCTCAAGAAGGCCAACATGGCCAGCTCCACCATGAAGAACGCGAACATGACGCGCGTCGGCATGGACGAGGTCGACCTGACCGGTGCCGACCTGTCGGGCGCCAACCTTCATTCCGCGCAGCTCAAGAACGCCAACATGACGGGCGCGAACCTGGCGGAGGCCAATCTCGACCAGGCGCGGGTGCAGGGCGCGAACATGCAGGGCGCGGTCCTCGCCGGCGTCGACCTGACCCTGGCCAACCTGACAGACGCCAAGATCTCGATCGGCACGGCGCGTCTACCGGTCGACATCCAGCGCATGCTGCGCGAACACGCATTGTGGATCGATTCCAACGGCGCCGAAGGCGCGCGCGCCGACCTTTCGGGCCAGAACCTCAGCAACGAGGACCTGCGTAACGTCTACCTGTCGGGCGCAGACATGAAGAACTGCAGCCTCCAAGGCACCGACCTGTCGGACAGCACGATGGAACTGGTCGACCTCGAGGGCGCGAACCTGGACGGCGCCAGCCTGCGGCGATCCGTCATGCGTGGTACTCGTCTGCGCAACGCGTCGCTGAAGAAGTGCATCATGACCTATGCCGACCTCGGCCCGATTGAACTGACCGGCCCGGACGGACGCCCGACCGGACAGGTCCGGAAGTCGGATTTGTCGGGCGCGGACCTGCAGCAGGCCGATCTCTTCCGCACCTCGCTGCAGGACGCCAACATGGAGGGCGCCAACCTCGTCGGCACCCTTCTGGAGCCGAAGAAGAAGGACGAGATCTCGCCCTACGACGAGGTATTCGCGGAAGACTCCGAAACCGCCGAGGCGAGCGCCGAGGAATGAACGCGCCCTCGCCCGCCAAAGCGCGGCAGCGCCCGCTTCGCGAGAAGACCGACCCCCACAACACCGCCCTGATCGTCGTCGACATGCAGAACGACTTCTGCCATCCCGACGGCTTTTTCGGGAAGGCGGGTGCCGACTTCTCGCGCGTGCCCGCAGTGGCCGAACGTATCCAGGCGCTAGTCGACGCGGCGCGCGCCCAGAACATGATGATCGTCTGGCTGCGCGCGCACTATGATGAGATCGTCCTGGGCGACCCGATGGGCGAGGTGCTGAACCGGCCCGGCCGGACGTCGGGCAGCTGCCAGGCCGGCAGCTTCGGCGCGGACTGGTATGACACGCTGCGCCCGAAAGAGAACGCGCCCAACGAGGTGATCGTCACAAAGCACCGCTATAGCGCGTTCTGGGATTCGCCGATCGACCTCTACCTGCGCAACAACGCGATCGAGAACCTGATCGTGACCGGCACCAGCACCGACGTCTGCGTCGAATCGACGGTGCGCGACGCGTTTTTCCGCAACTACTTCATCGTCGTACCGAGCGACGCAACGTATTCCTCTCCCGAGCGCCACGCCGAGGCGCTGGCCGACATCGGCCGCTTGTTCGGCGTGACCCCGACCAGCGAAGAAATCCTGGCGCTGTGGCGAGACGCCGATGCCAACGGGCCTCGCTCCTGGCAGCCCGAGGTGAAGGACGCCGCCGCGCCGGCCGACTTCACCGACCTCGTCGACCCGCGGCACACGGCGCTGGTGATCGTCGATATGCAGAACGACTTCTGCCATCCCGACGGGGTGATGGGCAGCCATGGCGAGGATCTGGGCGAGTTCCCCGAGACGATCGCTACCGTCGGCAGGCTTCTCGACGCGGCGCGCAAGAGTGGCGCCTTGGTTGTCCATGTGCAGGGTACCAACACGCCGATCGCGCGGTCGGGCCGGCATCGCGGGCTGGTCAGCGAGAAGCAGAACGTGACGCAATTGACCAGGCCCGGCACCTGGGGCGCCGAACAGGTCGCCGAACTCGCACCCCAAGAGGGCGAGGAGATAGTCATCAAGCATCGCTACAGCGCCTTCGTCGACACGAGGCTGGAGACGTTGCTGCGCACCAACCACGTCAGGACGCTGGTCGTCACGGGAACGGCGACCCAGACCTGCGTCGAATCAACGGTGCGCGACGGCCAGATGCGGGACTATCGCATCGTCGTCCCCGAGGACGGCGTCGCTTCGCGCGGCCGCCACCGCCATCTCAAGTCGGCGGCGCTCGAGACGATGGATCTCTACTTCGCCGAAGTAGTGCCAGCCGAGGATGTCACCTCGGCGTGGGAATCGCGGCGGCTAAACAGCTGAAATAACTGCACAATTTTGCAGGCGATTCAGGACCTGCGTTTACCGGTCCTCAACCATCCGCCTACCACACTGACCACGGTTGGGTTGCGGTCTGTGCAGAACGCCGCGCGACCCCCGCATACGTTGGAACGGATGGGCAGACGCCATGGTACAGGGACTTTCGATACTGACGAACGCCGGCGCGATGACGGCGCTTCAGCAGCTGAACGGCACGAACAAGAAGCTCGCAACGACCCAGCTTCGGATCACGACAGGACTGAAGGTCAACGGTCCGAAAGACGACGCCGCGACCTATCAGATCGCAACGCGTTTGCGCGGCGACATCGCCGGCACCAAGTCGGTCAAGACGGCGCTCGCCAACGGCGAAGCGACGGTCAACGTCGCGATCTCGGCGGGCAAGGCAATCGCCGACCTGCTGATCGAGATGAAGGCCAAGATCGTCCAGGCCAATCAGGTCGGCCTCGACTCGGCGTCGCGAACGGCTCTCAACAACGATTTCAAGGCGCTGCGCGATCAGATCTCGACGATCGTCGCGACGGCCGAGTTCAACTCGACCAACCTGATCGCCTCGGGCGCCACCAACACCAGCGTGCTCAGCACCGTCGACGGCAGCGTCATCAACGTCAGCGCGCAAAGCATGGATACCTCGACGCTCGGCATCGCCAGTATCGACCTGACGACGAGCGCCGGCGCCTCAGTCGCGTTGACCGCCATCGATTCGGCGATCACTTCGGTGTCTGACAAGTTGGCCACGCTCGGTTCGACAGCCAACCGTATCGAGGTGCAAACAGAGTTCACCACCTCGCTTATCGATATTCTCACATCGGGCCTCGGCAACCTGGTCGATGCCGACATGGCCGAGGAAGCCGCCAGCCTGACCGCGCTTCAGGTGCAACAGCAGTTGGGCGTGCAGTCCTTGTCGATCGCCAATCAGTCCCCAAGCATCATCCTGTCGCTGTTCCAGGGCTAGTCCTTCAGTACCCCTCGCACCTAACCGCCGCGGCGTGCCGCGGGGGTTTTTCTTTGGACGCACGCCGGCTATCGCGGCGCACTCTCCTCAGGCAGACTGGCAATGCGAGGGACGCCTGGTATGAACTACGACGAACTGCTGGAACGCGTGCGCGCTCAGGCCGCACCACATGTCGGGCGAGGCACGGTTGCGTCCTACATCCCCGCGCTGGCGAATGTCGCACCGGATCGGTTCGGCATCGCGCTGGCCTCGGTCGACGGCGAATCGGCCCGCAGCGGAGACGCATCCGTCGCATTTTCCATCCAGAGCATCTCCAAGGTGTTCACGCTGATGCTGGCCATCCGCCAGGTCGACGAGGACCTGTGGCGACGCGTCGGGCGCGAACCGTCGGGCACCGCCTTCAACTCGCTGGTCCAGCTCGAGTCCGAGCACGGCATTCCCCGGAATCCGCTCATCAATGCCGTTGCCATCGTCGTCGCCGACGTCCTGATCAGCCACGCCGAGGATGCGAAGCACGCATTGCTCGAGTTCATGCGTGCGTTAAGTGGAAATCCTGATGTCGTTTTCGATGCCGAGGTCGCCGCCTCGGAGCGCACGACCGGTTTCCGCAACGCCGCCCTCGCCAACTTCCTCAAGGCGCAAGGCAACCTGAACAACGACGTCGATGTGGTACTCGACTTCTACTTTCACCAATGCGCAATTGCCATGTCGTGCGCGGATCTGGCCCGCGCCTTTCTGCCGCTGGCGAACGGTGGCTTCTCGCCGCTACTCGGGGAGACCATCCTGACCAAGCAGCAGGCCAAGCGGGTCAACGCGCTGATGATGACATGCGGCCTTTACGACGCAGCGGGCGATTTCGCCTATCGCGTCGGCCTGCCGGCCAAGAGCGGCGTCGGCGGCGGCATCGTCGCGGTCCTGCCGCGTGAATTTTCGGTATGTGTGTGGAGCCCGGCGCTCGAACCGTCGGGCAATCCCAGCGCCGGCGTCGCCGCCCTGGAAGCCCTTACCTCGACGCTGGGCCGATCGGTCTTCTGACGCAGCGACCAGATTCGCTCAGCAACATGAACAAGACTTAATCGCGGGGACAGGCGGCCTTCATGTCGCGTCCCTATGTCCTCTGCAGACGGACGACCCATGGCGTCCGACATGCATTTGCAGCGAGGACACCGATGAAGAATCCACCCAAGACGCTCCTTCGTACCAGCGCGCTAAGTACGGTCGCGGTCGCCGCAGGCGCCATCCTGATGTTTGGCGCGACCGGCACATTGCGCGCCGCCACGCCCCTCTCCCCGCCTACAGAGGCCGCCGTTCAGGTCATGCCGAATTTCGCCGACGTGGCCGAAGCGGTCGCGCCGGCGGTCGTCAACATCCAGGTCTCCGGCAAGGCGCCGATGCGCGAAGTCGTGCAGGAGGGCGCGCCTACGCCGGATTTGCCCGAAGGCCTGCGCAGGTTCTTTGGCGACGACTTCGTCGACCGGTTTCGCGATCGCGGGCCAGACCGGCCGAACCCGCCCGCTATGCAGGGTCTCGGCTCGGGCTTTCTGATCTCGCCCGACGGCTACATCGTGACCAACGACCATGTCGCCGGCAACGCCGACCGGATCACAGTCACGCTGCAGGACGGCCGGGAGTTCAAGGCCGAGCGCCTCGGCCGCGACCCCAAGACCGACCTGGCGCTGCTGAAGATCGACGGCGCCGACTTGCCCTACGTCGAGTTTGCCGACGCAACGCCGCGGGTCGGCGAATGGGTCGTCGCGGTGGGCAGTCCCTTCGGGCTCGGCAACACGGTCACCGCCGGCATCGTCTCGGCACACGGCCGCAGCCTTGGACCGAACGGTCCCTACGACGGGTTCATGCAGATCGATGCGGCCATCAACCGCGGCAATTCCGGCGGCCCCGCCTTCAACCTCAAGGGCAAGGTGGTGGGCGTCAACACCGCGATCTTCTCGCCGACCGGCGGCAATGTCGGGATCGGCTTCGCGGTGCCGGCCGAAACCGCCAAAACGGTCATCGCGCAACTCAAGGAAAAGGGCACGGTCGAACGCGGCTGGCTCGGCGTGAATATCCAGGCGGTGACGCCCGATATCGCCGAGAGCCTAGGCTTTGATACACCTCGCGGCGCCTTGGTTTCCAACGTCTCGCCCGCCAGCCCGGCGGATCGCGCGGGCCTCAAGACCGGCGACGTCGTGGTCGCCGTGGACAGCACCTCGATCGACGACCTGCGCGACCTGCCAAAGGCCATCGGTACGCTGGCGCCCGGTACGGAGACCCGGCTCAAGATCGTGCGTGGCGGTAGCGAGCGCGCGATCACGGTGACGCTCGGACAATCGCCCGACACCGTCGAACGCGTGGCGATGGGCGAGGCCGGCGAGAGTGACACGTATCTCGGCATGACGTTGGCCGGGCTCGACCCGGCGAAACGCAAGGCCTTCGGCCTCGGCGAGCGGACCACCGGCGTCGTTGTGACCGACGTCGATCCGGACGGTCCCGCGTTCGACAAGGGCGTGCGGCCGGGCGACGTGATCGTCGCCGTGGGCAACGACGAGATCTCACGCCCGCAGGAGTTCCGCGAGGGTGTTGCCGATGCCAGGGATCAGGGGCGCAAGGCGGTGCTGGTTCTGATCGAGCGCAACGGGCAGCCGCAGTACGTTGCGATCCCACTCGGTATCGCCTAGACGAACGCGCATTGTTCCGTAGAGGGCCGGCCGCAAGACCGGCCCTCTTTGGTGTCAGCCATGCTGAATTTGGTTACTCTGAGAATTCCCGAGACGGACGCGATGCACATACTGATCGTCGAAGACGACCGCGAAACCGCGAACTACGTGGTCAAGGGCCTGCGCGAAAGCGGGCATGCCGCCGACCATGCGTCCGACGGCGAGACCGGCTACCAGATGGCGCGCGGCGGCAGCTACGACGTGATGGTGGTCGACCGGATGTTGCCGGGCACCGACGGGATCGCTCTGGTGCAGCGACTTCGCGAGGAGGGCGACCAGACGCCGGTGCTGTTCCTGAGCGCGCTCGGGGAGGTCGACGATCGCGTAACAGGACTGCGCGCCGGCGCGGACGACTATCTCGCCAAACCCTATGCCTTCGCCGAACTGCTCGCCCGCGTCGAGGCGCTCGGGCGGCGCGGCCCGACCGGCGGCCCCGAGACGATGCTCACGGTCGGCGATCTCACAATGGATTTGCTGACGCGCCAGGTGACGCGCGGCGGCCAGACCATCGACCTGCAGCCGCGCGAGTTCGCGCTATTGGAGCACTTGATGCGCAACGCCGGGCGCGTGGTCACACGGACGATGCTGCTGGAACAGGTCTGGGGTTACCATTTCGACCCGCAAACCAACGTGATCGACGTTCACATCAGCAGGTTGCGCGGCAAGATCGACAAGGGCTTCGAGAGACCCCTCCTCCACACGGTACGCGGCGCGGGGTACTCGCTGCGTGGCTAGCCCGCGCCTCCTTCGCACTTATACGTTCCGGATCGCGCTCGGCTATCTCGGCCTGTTCGGGCTATCCGGCGCCGGGCTGGTGTTCTTCGTGTTCTGGTCGACGGCGGCGTTCATCGAGCGCCAGACCGACGCCACCATCAACGCGGAGATCACCGGGCTCGCCGAGACATACCGGGCGCGCGGGTTGCGGGGCCTGAGCGTGATCATCGAGGAGCGCAGCCGCAACCAGCGGCAAAGCCTCTACCTGCTGGCCGATGCGAACCTGCGGCCTCTGGCGGGCAATCTCGACGGATGGCCGCCCGCCGAGACAGGCGAAGGCGGCTGGCTCGACTTCCGCTTCGACCGGCCCGTCGCGGGCGCGATCGAGGAACACACCGCACGGGCGCGCCATCTACGGCTTGCCGGTGGCTTCCAGTTATTGGTCGGACGCGACGTCGAGGACCGCAACCGGGTGACGCAGCGCATTCGGACCTCGCTACTGTGGTCGCTGGCGGCGATCCTGCTGCTTGGACTGGGCGGTGCGCTGCTGGTCAGCCGTGGCACGCAGCGGCGGCTCGAAGCGATCAACCGCACCAGCCGGGACATCATGGCGGGCGACCTGAGTCAGCGGATTTCGGTCTCGGGCGGCGACGAACTGGCGCGGCTCGCCGGCAACCTCAACACCATGCTGGACCGGATCGAACGCCTGATGACCGGTATGCGCAACGTCTCGGACAACATCGCGCACGATCTGCGCACGCCGCTCAACCGAATGCGCAACCGGATCGAGGTCGCGCTCATGGAAACGCACGACGAGGCGGCGTATCGCGAGGTGCTGGAGCAGACGGTCGCGGACGCCGGCAATCTCGTCGCTACCTTCAACGCGCTGCTGGCCATCGCGCGCGCCGAGTCCGGGCTGTTGCGGCGGGAGATGGAAAACCTCGACCCGGCCCCGATGCTGCGCGACATCATCGACCTGTTTGAACCGGCAGCCGAGGACGCAGGCATCCGGATCGACAGCGACCTGGCAGCGGCGATCACGATCCGCGCGCACCGCGCGCTGCTATCGCAAGCGATCAGCAATCTGCTCGATAACGCGATCAAGCACGGCGCCGGTCGTATCATGGTGTCGTTGCGTCAGACCGCCGAGGCGGTCGAGATCAGGGTCGCTGATACCGGACCTGGGATCGCAGAGGCCGATCGGGCGCGCGTCCTGGAACGCTTCCACCGGCTCGATGCGAGCCGTACCAGCCCGGGCAGTGGTCTGGGCCTCAGCCTGGTACGCGCGGTCGCGGGCCTGCACGAGGCGACACTCTCGCTCGACGATGCCGCACCGGGACTGGCCGTATCGTTGCGATTCCCCAAGCCCTGATCAGTCGAGCCAGCGCGCCGCGCGCTCCTCGCCCATGAGCATCGTCTCTTCGGGAAACGGCAAACCGGGGACGGCGCCGCGCAAGCGCCGCACCTGCAGCCCTGAGTCCCTGATGGCCTGGCGGTAGCGCGGTCGGTAGGCGTTGTCGAAGACGATGAGACCGTCGGGCTTGAGATGACCCAGCGCCGCGCGCAGGCAGTCGGCGCGGGCGCGACCGTCGATCACGATGAGATCGAAGGGACCCGCGGCCTGCTCGATCTTGCGCACGTAGTCCTCGAAGACGCGGCCGCGCATCAACGGATCGCCCGAGCGGAAGGGTCCGCTGGCCGCCTTGGGGCCAGGCGGCGCGACGTGCAGTTCTAGGTTGCTTTGGCCCTGCGCCAGGCCGCGCACGACTGTTGCCCAACGCTCGTCGTGATCGATGCTGACGACACGGGCAGCGCGCTTGGCGAGCCACAACGAACTCGCCCCTGCGCCATACTCGAATACGGCGGCGCCTTCGCGCTCCTTCAGGAAGGCGTCGACGCGGCGCGCCGCCTTGAAGGTCCAGAACGGCACGTCAAGGCGGACCATGTCCTCGATGTCGAAGAAGGCGAGCAAACAGCGCAGGTAGAAGAGGACGCGGTTGTCGCGCCGTCGTTCGAGCCAGCCAAGGACTCCGGTGACGCGCGCCAGCCCGCGCAGAGCCCGGATGACCGCGCCCCAATAGCGCGGCCAACCGTCATACACGAACCTGATCATCGTCCACGCCCATTCGATCGCGCCGACGCAGGGACCGCCAGGTCGCCACGGCAAAGAACAGGACATCGCCGCCGATGGTCACGAGGCGGAACATCACGACAACCACGACGGCATGCGGCTCGCCGATGAGGAGACTGAGCTGCGGCAGCATGACGGCCTCGCGCACCCCGATGCCGCCCGGCGCGCTCGGCGTGACGTTGCCGACCAGCCAGCCCGAAACGAACGCCGCCGCGATCCCGGGAATCAGCGCGACGCTCGCGTCGTCCACGCGGTTGCCGACGAGTAGCCAGAAAACCACTGCGGTCGCCATGAAGAAGACCGCATAGATCGCGAAGGGCGGCATCAGAACCGCCGGGTGGCCGAGCCCTTCGGCATGCACCAGGAATCCGAGGCGGCGCAGACCCGGCAGACGCCTGCCATAGCGCAGCAACAGCACCGGCGCGGCGGTGGCAAGTACGGCACCGGCGAGCAGCGCGACCGGCGAGGCGAAGTCGAACAGGGCGGGCCTGTCGGCGAACCCGATGACGAGGAGCAATGCGGCGGCCGCCGTGCCAAGCAGCAGGGTCTCGACGACAGAGGCTACGGCGATTGCGCCCTGGGCCCAGCCTACGTTGCGGCCCAGCAGTTGCCGGCCGAAGAAATGAAAGACGTTGCCGGGCACGTACTTGGCGATCTGCGACCGGCCATAGATCTCGAAGGAGTCGGCAAAGGGCGCCGCGGCGCCCGCCCGATCCATAATCATCCGCCAGCCCGCCGCCAGCAGCAGGCTGAGCAGGCCGTAGAGGACGGCACCGATTGCGACGGCGCCCCAGGCCGCGCCGCTGGCAGCGGTATCCCCGAGGTTCCCGGCGTATTCGGCAATACGCAGGCCGACGAAGACCAGGGCGGCAAGCACGAGCGCGAGCCCGGCCAGGCGGAGCACAACGCGAAACGAGATCATCGCTGGCAACCTACGCTGCCGGATTCACCGGGGCAACGGACCGGCTAGCCCGGGAAAGCGGTCAACAGACGTTCGGGGAAATCGGTGAAGATCGCACGAACGCCCCACGAACGCAGCCGCACGGCGTCCTCTACCGCGTTGACGGTGTAGACCATGATGGCGTGGCCACCGCCAACCAATTGAGCGACCACCTCGCGGCTCGCGGCCCGCGCGGCAACGCCGATCGTCGACAGGGGCAAACCGATCGCCGCCACCTCGGCGGTGGACGGCGCAGACCCGAAGAGGGCGCCTACCGGCACCGCCGGCGCGGCCGCGTGAAACGCCGCCAGCGCCTCGAAGTCAAACGAGGTCACCAGCAACATTCCCGGCCAGTCGGCGAGCAGCGAAGCGGCGGCGCGCGCGGTTTCGCGACCGGCTCCGGGCGCCGGCTTCAGTTCGACGTTCAACCCGAGCCCGAGCGAGGAACAGAGATCCAGCATCTGCGCCAGCGTCGGAATTCGCTCGCCCGCAAATCGCGAATCGAACCAGGCCCCGGCGTCGAATTGCGCGAGCGCCTCGGCGGTGTGTTCGGCGACACGGCCACGGCCGTTGGTGGTGCGGTTCATCCGATGGTCGTGGATGACCACCGGCGTGCCGTCGCGCGCACACTGCACATCGATCTCGACCCACCGCGCGCCGAGTGCATGAGCCCGGCGGACGGCCGCCCGGGTGTTCTCCGGCGCGGTACCGCTCGCCCCGCGATGGGCGATGACGAAGGACAGATCAGGACCCGGCATTTGTCCACAACATATTGCGTGACCTGTGGATAATATTCGTATATTTAGAACAAAGTCTTGGGGAACGTTGCTCAACGGTCGCACGAGAATGGAAGCAAACAGGGCAGGTCACATGGGGCAACAGATGGACGTCCGAAAGCTCTCCCGGGTGCTCGCCATGACCACCTCGGACTCGGACGGCGAGGCGCTGGTCGCGGCACGCAAAGCGGCCCAAATGGTGGCGAGCGCCGGACTTACCTACGACACGCTGTTCTCCGAATACCTACCCAATCACTACGAAGGCGTGGCAAACAGCGCCTGGATCGATGAGAACAAGCAAAGCTGGCTGGCCCGGGCGCTGATCCGCAAGCTGCAGAACGAAATCGCCGAACTGCGGCGCCAAACAGCGACCGGCGGCAAAGCCGGCGACGACGCCACCTCACTCAAGCAACGACTTCTGACATCTGCGCCGCTCAATCAATGGGAGCGCTCCACGCTATCGCGGATCGAGTCGATCGCGCCGAAGAGCAAGGAGGAGTACTACATCCTCTGGCTTGCGCGGCGCTACAGCCTGCGCAAATAGGGCGCTACCAGAGTTCGTCTTCGCTGTCCGGCGTGTCGGGCGCCTTAGGTGAGGCACCGTAGACGGCTTCCATCAACCGGCCGCGCATCGACGACAGCTTGACCGCATCGAGGCCGTGCACGACGGCGACCTCCACCGCCTCGCGGTGTTGCAGCGATTCGCTGATGGCGCCAAGCAGCGACGAGACGTGCTCTAGTTCCTGGCTCATCAAGTCGAAATCCTGCATCGCGGCAACGAAATCGGCGTCCTGGAGCCACTCCGACCCGGCCGCCGAGATCTTCTCGCTGATGCGGTCGGCCAAGGAAATCTCTCGGCGCACGCTGGCGATCTCGCTCGACAGTGCGGTGAGCAGCCGGTCGAGCCGGACCCAGTGATCGCGATCGTTGTCGTTTCCGTTCTGCGCCATGGTTACTAGTCGAACAGCTCGATATCGCCGCTTTTCGTTTCCTCGGCCCGCACCGAGCGCGCCAGTTCGGTCTTGAAGACTTCTTTCTGCGTGTCGTCTGCGATGAGCAACATGCGCGGGCGCGCTCGTTCTCGGCCGCCCACAGCAGGCGGGAGTACAACGAGCGCGGGGAGATCGGCTTGGCAATGACCATGTTGGCGCCGCTGTCGCGGGCGCGCTCCACATTCCCCTGCTGGGTGTGACTGGTCAGGATCACGATCGGGATGTAGCGGTGAGTGTTTTCCTCGCTCCGGATTTGCTTGGTCAGGGAGTAGCCGTCAATCTCCGGCAGCGCCGAATCGCACAGCAGCATGTCGACCTGGCTGCGACCCAAACGCGCCAGAACGTCCTTGCCGTCGCGGGACTCGATAATGTTGCCGGCGCCGAAGTCGCGCAGCATCCCCACCGCGAGTTTCCGGAAATTGTCGCCGGAATCCGCGACCAGAAACGTCAGGCCGTCGAAGTTGAGGTTATGGAGCATTCGAGAATGCGATCCCCACAGGTCCGCCCGCCGTCAGCAAACCCGTTCCCGGGGACCCTGTTGCGTCCAGCAGGGCGCATCCTCACCATTTCAACCCAATCCTCAAGAAAAAATGGCGATATCACTGATAGATAGGAGAAATTTGCCTAGAAGCCGGGCGACAGGCGCACTCTGGCCGACGACGCCGCGACCGACCGGTTTTTCTATGCTATTGATATGTAAGGATTTTGCCTGGTCGGGCCGGATTCGCCGTTAGCACGGTATTTGCACCGCTGAGGCAAATCCACGCCCGGAGGGGAACGAGGACCAAGTACATGGCCGTTCAGGAAGCCGAAGAACTGGACATTGCCCACGGCACGACCGAGGAGCAGGCGCGTGCCCACAAGGACGCCGAGAACCGCACCCAGGCGCGGCTGCAGCTGCGCTCCATGGGTGGGCCGCAGAAGGCCGCGGTCATCCTCATGGCGATCGGCGAGGAACGCGCCGGACGCATGTTCAAGAAGATGGACGACGAGGAGATCAAGGAAATCTCCTCCGCCATGGCCACGCTCGGCAGCGTCGGCGCGCCGGTGGTGGAGGAACTGTTCCGCGACTTCGTCAACGCCTTCTCCGGCGGCGGCTCGCTGGTCGGCTCCTTCGAGGGCACCGAGCGGCTCCTGTCCAAGTTCATCGATCCCGACCGCCTCGGCGACATCATGGAGGACATCCGCGGTCCCGCCGGTCGGACGATGTGGGAGAAGCTCGCCAACGTGAACGAACAGACGCTGGCGACGTATCTAAAGAACGAGTACCCGCAGACGATCGCGGTGGTGATGAGCAAGATCAAGCCGGACCACGCGGCGCGGGTCCTGGGCGAGTTGCCGGAGGAACTGTCGACGGAAGTGGTGATGCGGATGCTGACGGCGGAGCCCGTGAAGAAGGAGGTTCTGGCGCAGATCGAGAACACGCTGCGGACGGAATTCATGGCGAACCTGGCGCAGACATCGAAGCGCGACAGCCACGAGATGATGGCGGAGATCTTCAACAACTTCGACCGCACCACCGAAGGCCGCTTCATGTCAGCGCTTGAAGAGCGCAATCGCGACAGCGCAGAAAAGATCAAGTCGCTGATGTTCACGTTCGAGGATCTGGTGCGTCTGGACCCGAACGGCGTTCAGGTGTTGCTGCGCACGGTGGACAAGGGCGACCTGGCGACGGCACTGAAGGGCGCGTCAGACTCGCTGAAGGACCTGTTCCTCTCGAACATGTCGGAGCGCGCGGGCAAGATCCTGCGCGAAGACATGGAGGCGATGGGCCCGGTGCGCCTGCGCGACGTAGACGAATCGCAGTCGAAGATCGTGGGCCTGACGAAGGAACTCGCCGACAAGGGCGAGATCGTCGTCGCCGACGACGGCGGCGGCGACGAACTGGTCTACTAGCGCCTAGTCCTGCATGTCGGCGACGGCCGTCGCCCCGGGCAGAATCTCAGCCGACTCCCGTTCCAACGCCTTGTAGTCGCTGTACATCAGACGTTCCATGTAGATCGCGTGCTCGCCGATCGAGATATCGTCTTTCGATTCCACCAGCGCGTCGAGGATGCCGTTCGCGACGTCCTCAGGATCCAGCTTGTCATCCATATCGAGCATGCCGACCATCGGCGTATCGGTCGTCGCCGGAAACGCCGCCATGACGTGAGTGCCCTGGCCCTTGAGTTCGGCGCGCACGCCCTGGGTCATGATCCAGGCCGCAGACTTCGACGCGCAGTAGGAGCCGGCGAAGGGCACGCACACACGCGCCGCTTCCGACAACACGTTGACGATGGCGCCGCCGCCGTTAGCCTTGAGCGTGGGCGCGAAGGCGCGGCACATGATCAGCGAGCCCCAGAAGTTGACGTCCATCTCGCGCCGCGCCGCCTTCAGGTCGGGCGCCGCTATGAGCCCGGCGAGACCGAAGATGCCCGCCGAGTTGATAAGCAGCGTGGTGTCCGCGGCCGCCTTCGTCGCGGCGGCGGCCGAGGCCTCGTCGGTCACGTCGATGGCGACGGTCTCGACCTTGTCCGCGATGTCGCCGAAATCGGCGCCGGTCAGGTCGGCGCCGTAAACCTTGGCCGCGCCGCGGGCCGTGAGGGCCTCGCAAATCCGCCGGCCGATCCCGCCTGCCGCGCCGGTGACGAATGCCGTTGCTCCATCGATCTTCATGCCGCGTCCTCCCTTGCCACAACGCAACGCCGCCAAGCGGCGGCGAGAAAGCGACATCCTAGGGGGAGAGGCGCGGCGTGTGAAATGGCGTCCCCAAGGGGAATCGAACCCCTGTTTCCGGCGTGAGAGGCCGGCGTCCTAGACCGCTAGACGATGGGGACGTCGCGGCAGCGCGGCGCCAAATTGGGACGCGCACCGGGTGCTGTCAAGGGCCGCGAGCTCCGCGCCCCCTAGCCGAGGTGGCTGAGGATTTCGGCGGCTGCCTTTTCCACCTGATCGGCCGGCGCGGTCGAGGGGCCGACGCAGAAAGCGCCGCGCACCTTGGCCGAGGGCAGATACTTCTGGAACCATTCCGGGCCGATGACCGGCACCTGGACCTTGGCGACCTGCTCGCCACTCTTGTGTCGCAGGGCGGCGTTCAGCGCCGTGTGATAGGTGCGGCAGGCCTTGAGCAGTTCGACCGTCTTGTCGTGCAGCTGGTCTGCCGAAGGCAGGCCGTTGGTGCGGGCATGCGCAGCGTCGCGGCTGAACCAAGGGAAGAACAGGTGCTGGTCGCGGGCCAGGTGCCACAGGACGTTGAACTGACTGCCGATCTGGTCGAGGACGATGCGCGGCGCGTGATTTTCCTGCAGCGCCTTCTCGGTTGCCTCGTCGTATTCGAACAGCATCTCGACATAGAGCCTGCGGACGCGTTCGGGTTGCAGCAACGCGACCTCAATGGCGCAGTGGGCGCCGGTCATCGAACCCCACAGGTCGAAGGTCTTCACGTTGAGCGCATCGAGCGCGCGCAACACGGCGTCGGCGAAATACGCCATGTCGGTTTCGTCGTGCGCCGGACCGTCCGAATCGCCCATGCCAAGAAGGTCGGGCGCGATGACCTGGCGTTTCTCGCCGAGGATCTCGATCAGCGGCACGATCGAGTGCGCCGACGTCGGACCGGGATGCAGCATGACGAGCGGCACCTCTTCGGGCCCGCCCTTGTAGCGGTAGTGGACCTGCCCTTCGTCGATATCGACAAACCCTCGTTTCACCGTCATGCCATTCCTCTCCCTATTGCGCCGCTTGTGCGGTCTCCACCGGCACGAGGCGGACCTCGTCCCGTTCATTGTCGACGATGCACGGCACGTCAAGCCAAGTCACCTTGGGCGTCTGACCGAACATCTCCGTCATGCGCGCCATCCACGCGTCGTCGAGATAGGCCTCGGCCGCCGCACGGCTGGCCCAAAGATAGACGCCGCCGTCAAACGGGCCACGCACATAGTCCTTGCGCACGAGGCCCGGTATCTGCCGGAAGCGCGGCGCCGAGCTTTCGGTCCGCGCACGAGCCTCGTCCGCGCTGCCGTAGGCGCCTGCCGGCAGGGCCACGATCGTCAGCATCATGATGGCGTCCTCCCCAAGGCCAAGTATGGGCCCGCGCTAGCGGTCGGCGCCAGCGAGTACGCGGGCGCGCGCCACGAAGCGGTCGACGTCCGCATTGGCCGTGGCAAAGGAGGTGACGAGGCGCGAGACGTGATTCGCCGGGTCGCCCCAGGGATGGAAGAGAAAGCCGTCGGCACGCAGCCCCTCGATCACCTGTGCCGGCATCCTGATGAAGATCTCGTTCGACTGCAGTGGGTGTTCGAGCGCGACGCCCGGCACGTCCCCGATGCCAGCCGCCAGGCGCGCGGCCGCGGCGTTTGCGTGCGCGGCGTTGCGCCGCCAGACGTCGTTCGCGACGTAGGCTTCGAGCTGGGCCGACAGGAAGCGCATCTTGGAGAAAAGGTGGCCTGCGCGTTTGCGCAGGAACGGCATGCGCACCGCCATGTCGGGATCGAAGAAGACGACAGCCTCGGCCGCCATCGCGCCGTTCTTGGTGGCACCGAAAGACAGCACGTCGACACCGGCGCGCCATGTCGCGTCGGCGAAGCTGCAGCCCAGATGGACGACGGCGTTGGCGATGCGCGCGCCGTCGACATGCAAAGCAATGCCGTGACGTTTGCAGACCGCGCTGATCGCCGCGACCTCGTCGAGGCTGTACACCGTTCCGACCTCGGTCGCCTGGCTCAGAGACGCGGCCGCCGGCTGGGCGTTGTGATGGCCGTGCGGCGTCGCATTGGCAAGGACGCGCTCGAGATCCGCCGCAACGATCTTGCCGTCGTTGCCGGGAACGGCGAAAACGCGCGCCCCGCCGGTGTAGAACTCTGGCGCATTGCACTCGTCGACGGTGATGTGCGCCGCTTCGTGGGCGTAGATCGCGCCGTAGACCGGTGCAAGCGAGGCCAACGAAAGCGCATTGGCGGCGGTCCCGGTGGCGACCGGAAAGACCGCGACCTCGCGCTCGAACAGGTTTGTGAAGGCGCGCTCGACGCGCGCGGTCCATTCGTCGTCGCCGTAGGCTGCCGCCGTACCGCTGTTTGCGGCAGCGAGCGCCTCCATGATCTCCGGGCAGACACCCGACACGTTGTCGCTGCGAAGATCCACTAGGCCGCGCGCATCTCAAGCGAACGGAAATCCCGGGCCGCCTGATCGGCGGCGAAGGCCCGGGTTTCGGTGACGACGCCGTCGGCGACGGCGACGATCAGCCACACGAGATCGTCTTCCCAGATCGAGCCCCGGTCGGTGTCGGACGGCGCGGCGCTGCCGTTGGGGTGCGAATGAAACAGGCCGACGACGCGCTCGCCCGCCTCACGGACGCGGCGCTGGAGGCGCAGGCGCAGGCCGGGATCGACGTCGAACGTGGCGCAGCGGTCGTCAGCGAGATTGGCGCTTTCGTACGCGGTCGACACGACCACGGCACCGGGCGCGTCGCGCCCGACCAGCAGCCCACAGGCTTCTTCGGGAAAGCGCCGGGCGGCGGCTGTTTCGACGGTGCGCAGGACGCTAACGGGAATACGCAGGGTCATGGATGGACGAGGTCGAGGGTGCCCCGCACCCGGCCGCGCTCGGTATCGATCACGACCAGCCGCTCAGAGCCGTCAGGCAGCCGATAGCGCAGCGTGACCTGATTGGGGCCGGCAGCCATGCCGACGAGGTCGCCGGCCGGCACCTCGATGCTGCGCTCGTAGGGCGCACGGCGTTCGGCTAGATCCTTGGAGCGGTTTATGATGGTGACGACGATGACCCCGATCGCGGCGACAATCATGATCCCCATGACGATGACGAGTACTTTCAGCGCTTGCACGGCGTGGCGGCTTTCCTTGTGACATGACGCGCGAATCGGGCGTCCCGACCATTTCCGAATCGGGCGATCAACGCAAGGGCGTTGTCCCTGAAGACGCCAACGGCGCGCGCCTTGACCAGGCGTTGGCGCAGGTCTTCGACGATCTGTCGCGCTCGCGCATCAAAGCGCTGATCCTGGACGGTCGGGCGACGCTGGACGGACGGGCCGCGACCGATCCGTCGGCGAAGGTGAGCATGGGCCAAAGACTGGCGTTGACGGTGCCACCGGCGCGCGAGGCGGCGCCGGCGGCCCAGGCCATGGACCTATCGATTGTTTACGAGGACACCGACGTCGTGGTGGTCGACAAACCGGCCGGCGTCGTCGTCCATCCCGGCGCCGGCAACGCCGACCAAACCCTGGTCAATGCCCTGATCGCCCATTGCGGCGACAGCCTTTCGGGAATCGGCGGCGTGAAACGGCCCGGCATCGTCCACCGCCTCGACAAGGACACGAGCGGCCTGCTGGTGGTAGCCAAGAACGATGCAGCACACGCGAGCCTTGCCGCGCAGTTCGCCGAACACAGCGTGACTCGGCGCTACCTCGCTGCGGTGTGGGGCGTGCCGAACCCGAAGGAGGGCACCATCGAAGGCAACATCGGACGCAGTACGCGCAACCGGAAGAAGATGGCGGTCGTGAGCGACGGCCGGGGCAAGACAGCTGTGACCCACTACACGGTGCGCCGGCGCTTCGGCATCGCGGCGGCGCTGGTCGAGTGCCGGCTCGAGACGGGTCGTACGCACCAGATCCGCGTTCACCTTAGTCACACGGGGCATCCGGTAATCGGCGATCCGGCCTACAGCCGTGCGCGGGGCCGCAAGCCGCCCATCGCCCGTCAGGCCCTGCACGCTGGTATTCTGGGCTTCCGACACCCGCGGAGCGGCGAGACCCTCTCGTTCGAGAGCGAAACCCCTCACGATTTCAGTGTGTTACTGGACTGGCTCAAGGATTACGCAAACGTAATATCCGAGTCTTGAAGTTGGGTATTAGGCTCCCCATGTAGATGCTAAGGCGTCGTGCGTCCGCGGGAGGAGCGCGACCAAGCATGAGGGTTCGATGACCGCAAGAACAACAACCATTCCAACGGTCTCAGGCGAAGGCAGCCTGTCTTCCTACCTGCAGGCCATCCGCAAGTTTCCGATGCTGAACCCCGACGAGGAGTTCATGCTCGCCAAGCGCTGGCGCGAACACGGCGATACCGACGCCGCACACCAGCTTGTGACAAGCCATCTGCGGCTCGTCGCGAAGATCGCGATGGGTTATCGCGGCTACGGCCTGCCTGTGAGCGAGCTTATCTCGGAAGGCAACGTCGGCATGATGCAGGCGGTCAAACGGTTCGATCCGGACCGCGGATTCCGTCTCGCGACCTATGCAATGTGGTGGATCCGCGCTTCGATCCAGGAATACATCCTGCACTCCTGGTCGCTCGTGAAGATGGGCACCACGGCGGCGCAGAAAAAGCTGTTCTTCAACCTGCGCAAGATCAAGGGACAGATCAACGCGCTGGAAGAAGGCGACCTGCATCCCGACAACGTCAAGCACATCGCCGAGCGGCTGAGCGTGTCCGAGAAGGAAGTCGTCAACATGAACCGGCGGTTGTCGGCCAGCGATCATTCGCTCAACGCGCCGATGCGGATCGACGGCGACGGCGAGTGGATGGACTGGCTCGAAGACGATGCGCCGAGCCAGGAGACCGTGCTCGCCGAGAGCGAGGAACTTGAGAGTCGCCGTGCGCTGCTCAAGGACGCGATGGGCGCGCTGAACGAACGCGAGCAGCACATCCTTACCGAGCGCCGCCTCAAGGACGAGCCGTCGACGCTGGAAGAACTGTCGCAGGAATACGACATCAGCCGCGAGCGCGTGCGTCAGATCGAGGTCCGTGCGTTCGAGAAGCTGCAGAAGGCGATGCGCAACGCGGCGCTGGAGCAGCGGCTGTCGGTCGCTGGGCCGGAGTAGACTCCAGCTCAGTCCCTGAACGGATCGTGCACGAGGACTGTGTCCTCGCGCTCGGGGCTCGTCGAGAGCATGGCGACGGGCGCCTCGATCAACTCTTCGACCCGCCGGATGTACTTGATGGCCGTCGCCGGTAGCGCGGCCCAGGTGCTCGCGCCGCGGGTCGATTCCTGCCAGCCCTCGAGAGTTTCGTAGACCGGCTCGACATTCGCCTGCGCCGTCATGCCGGCCGGAAAATGCGACAACTCCTTGCCGTCCAACCGGTAGCCGACGCAAATCTTGATCTCCGGCAGGCCGTCGAGCACGTCGAGTTTGGTCAACGCAATACCGTCGATGCCGCCCGTCTTTACTGCCTGGCGCACCAGCGCCGCGTCGAACCAGCCGCAACGGCGTGCGCGACCTGTGACCGTGCCGAATTCGTGGCCGCGCTCACCCAGCAATTGTCCGGTCTCATCCTCCAGTTCCGACGGAAACGGGCCAGCACCGACGCGGGTCGTGTAGGCCTTGGTGATGCCGAGTACGTAGCCGACCGCGCCGGGGCCGACGCCAGCACCGACCGAGACCTGCCCAGCCAGCGTGTTGGAAGAGGTCACGAAAGGATAGGTCCCGTGGTCGTTGTCGAGCAACGCGCCCTGCGCGCCTTCAAACAGGATGCGTCTTCCTGCCGCGCGAAACTCCTCGAGTTGGAGCCAAACCGGTTTGGCGAACGGGAGAATCTTGGGCGCGACCTCGTGCAGGACCTCGCGGATCTGCGCCTCGTTGACCTCTGGTTGGCCGAAGCCGATGCGTAGCGCGTTGTGGTGCACCGACAGCGCGCGGATCTTCTCGTCAAGCACCGCCGGATCGGCCAGATCACAGACGCGGATCGCGCGGCGGCCGACCTTGTCTTCGTAGGCCGGGCCGATGCCGCGCCGCGTGGTGCCGATGTTCATCCCGGAGTTCGAGTCCTCGCGCGAAGCGTCGAGTTCTCGGTGTAGCGGCAGGATGAGCGTGGCGTTCTCGGCGACGGCCAGATTGTCGGGGGAGATCTCGACGCCCTGCCCGCGCAGGACCTCAATCTCCTGAAGCAGCGCCCAGGGATCGACCACGACCCCGTTGCCGATGATCGAATATTTGCCGCCGCGCACGACGCCGGACGGCAGGAGGCTCAGCTTGTAGGTGACGCCATCGACCACCAGCGTGTGCCCGGCGTTGTGCCCGCCCTGGAAACGGACGACGACGTCGGCGCGCTGCGACAGCCAGTCGACGATCTTGCCCTTGCCCTCGTCGCCCCATTGAGAGCCCACTACCGCGACGTTCGCCATCAGTCTTTTCCGTTGCTAGTCTTCGTTGGTGCATCGAGCGGCACGACGATATCGTCGCGCAGCAGGTGGCTACAGCCGAGCCTCTCGGCTTCGGTCTCGTCATCGGCGACCGGCGCGAAAGCGCGCGCTGTGCGCCAGCCTTCAGCATGGAGGCGGCGGCAAAGTTCGATCGTGACGCCCGCCGGGACGTATACAAGGTGGCCGGGATCGCTACCGGCAACCGCGCGGCGCAGAGAATCGAGATAGACCGAGAAGCCCGTCGCGGGCTCGCCACCGTCCAGCGTATAGCGGCCACCGCGGCCGAGTTCGCCACGCACGCCGCGCGCGAACACCGAGAAGCTGATGCCGCTGTGATATTCGAAGCCGTGGTATTCGGTCGGATCGAGCGTGAGCGGCAGATCACCGAGAACCGGCCGCACCAGATCGACGAACGCCGCGACCGACGCCACCACGGCCTTTGCGGGTTCCGGCAAGGTCAGCCGGCGCAACTTGCCGAGCGCGCCGTCGACCGGACCGGCGGCTTCGATCAAGCCGGCCAGAACGCCACCGGGATCGGCGTCCGCAAACGCCGCCAGGGCGGCGGCATCCTTGCGGTCGAGCGCGTCGCGCAAGTCGTCGAACTGCGGCCCCGCTATGCTCAGACCCGACGCGACCGCCGGCAACAGGTGCGGCAATGTGATGTCGATGGACAGGCCCTGCACGCCTGCGCCCTGCAAGGCTTCGGCCGCCAGCAGGATGGCTTCCTGATCGGCGGCCATTTCGTCCGAGCCGATCAATTCGAAGCCAGCCTGCGCGAACTGCCGCTCCGGCCGGAGCTGGCTGCCGCGGGTACGCAGGACCTGACCGGAGTAGGAAAGGCGCAGGGGACGCGGCCGGTCGCGCAGCCGCGTGGAAGCGATGCGGGCGACCTGCACGGTCATGTCGGCGCGCACACCCAGCATGCGCTGGGACTGGGGGTCCATGACGCGGAACGTCTGCTGGGCCAGCGCTGCGCCGGGACCATCGAGCAGGCTTTCCTCGAACTCGATCAGCGGCGGCTTGACGCGCTCGTAGCCGTAGGCGCGAAACGCCGCCATCAGGCGGCCGACAATGACCGCCTCATGATCGGCGTGCGGCGGCAAATCGTCGGCCAAACCGGCCGGCAGCAGGGCCTTTTCGGAATCGGGTGCCATAGCGGCCCGAAGTCTACAGGCTGCCCGGTGTTTTGTCCGGGCGCGCGTTGCGACTTCTAGTCGAAGCGCAGCGCCTTGGCTGCGTTCACCAAAGGCAGCGCCCTGATCTTGGTCAGGACATCGTCGCCGACGGCCTCGTCCACCGCGATCAGCGACATGGCCTCGCCGCCCGGCGCCTTGCGGCCGAGATGGAAGGTCGCGATGTTGACCCCGGATTCGCCGAGTTCCATGCCGAGGCGCCCGATGAACCCCGGCAGGTCGTCGTTGGTGACGAACAACATGTCGTTCGCCAGTTCGGCCTCGATGTCGATGCCGTTGACGTGAACGATTCGCGGATTGGCGTCGGCGAACAACGTGCCGGCGACCACCTGATCCGATCCGTCGCCGCCCACGGTGAGCCGGATCAGCGAATGGTATTCGGCGCTCCGCTCGTTGGTCGCTTCGGTCACGTCGATGTCGCGCTCGCGGGCGATGACCGGCGCGTTGACCATGTTAACGCTGTCCATCTGCGGCTGGAGCAAGCCTTCGAGCACAACCGCCGTGAGGGGCCGCGTATTGAGGGAGGAGACTTGGCCTTCGTAGTCGATGCGGACCGTTTTGACGCCAGAGTCGACAAGTTGTCCCAGGAACGAGCCGACCTGCTGCGCCAGCTTGAGATATGGGCGCAGCTTGGGTGCATCCTCAGCGCTGATCGAGGGCATATTGAGCGCGTTGGTGACCGAACCGACGGTCAGATAGTCGGCCATCTGCTCGGCAACCTGGATCGCGACGTTCTCCTGCGCTTCGGCGGTTGAGGCGCCGAGATGAGGCGTGGCGATGACTTCGTCCATGCCGAACAGGATGTTCTCGCGGGCCGGTTCCTCGGGGAAGACATCGAGCGCGGCACCGGCGATCTTGCCGGATTCGATTCCGGCCTTGAGGTCTTCCTCAACGACGAGGCCGCCGCGAGCGCAGTTGATGATGCGCACGCCGTCGCGCATTTTGGCGATGGAATCCTTGTCGATGATGTTGCGGGTCGCCTCGGTCAGCGGCGTGTGCAGCGTGATGAAATCGGCGCGGGCGAACAGATCGTCGAGATCGACCTTCTCGACACCCAGGTCGGCGGCGCGCTCGGGCGAGAGATAGGGATCGTAGGCCACGACCTTCATCTTCAGGCCCTGGGCTCGATCGGCCGCAATGGAGCCGATGTTGCCGCAACCGATCAAGCCGAGCGTCTTGCCATAGACCTCAACGCCCATGAATCGTGACTTCTCCCATTTGCCGGCATGCGTCGAGGTGTTGGCCGCGGGAATCTGGCGCGCTAGCGACAGCATCATGGCGATCGCGTGTTCGGCCGTGGTGATGGAATTGCCGAACGGCGTGTTCATCACGATGATGCCGCGCGCGGTCGCGGCCGGTACGTCGATGTTGTCGACACCGATGCCGGCGCGCCCGATGACCTTGAGATTGGTTGCCGCAGCCAGCACGGCCTCGGTGGCCTTGGTCGCCGAGCGCACAGCCAAGCCATCGTACTCTCCGATGCAGGCGATGAGCTCTTCGGGCGTCATGCCCACGCGCTCGTCGACATCGACGCCGCGCTCGGCAAAGATGCGGGCGGCTTCCGGGCTAAGCTTGTCGGAAATAAGGACTTTCGGCATGAAACGCTCCAGCTAGGCGTCTTCGGATTTGACGGTGGCGAAGGCCCAATCGAGCCAAGGAGTGAGGGCTTCGAGATCGGCTTGCTCGATCGTGCCGCCGCACCAGATCCGCAAACCCGGCGGCGCGTCACGATAGGCGTCGATGTCGAGACCAACGCCCTCGGCCTCGAGCAGCGCACCGATCTTCTTGGCGGCGGCGGCCTGCCCCTTGTCGTCGAGGCCGGCAAACCACGGATCGACGATCTTGAGGCAGACCGAAGTGCGCGAGCGGTTGTCGCTGTTCTCGGCCAGGAAGGCGGCCCATGGCGTGGCGTCTACCCACTTTTCCAAGACGCCGAGGTTGCGTTGCGACCGCGCCATCATTTCCTGCAGGCCGCCGATGGAGGCGACCCACTTCAACGAGTCGAGTGCATCTTCGACGCATAGCATCGAGGGCGTGTTGATCGTCGCGCCCTGAAACAGGGCTTCGTCGAACTTGCCCTTTTTGGTCATGCGGAAGATCTTCGGCAACGGCCAGGCAGGGGTGTAGCTCTCCAGCCGCTCCACGGCCCGCGGCGAGAGGATGAGCATCCCGTGCGCCGCCTCGCCACCGAGCACCTTCTGCCAGGAATAGGTCGTCACATCGAGCTTGGCCCACGGCAGGTCGTAGGCGAACACCGCCGAGGTCGCATCGCAAATGGTCAGCCCTTCGCGGTCGTCGGCGATCCAGTCGCCGTTCGGCACGCAAACGCCGGATGTAGTGCCGTTCCAGGTAAAGACGACGTCGCGGGCAAAATCGACCTGCCCCAAGTCGGGCAACGTGCCGTAGCCGGCTTCGAGGGTGCGGACGTCTTCCAGCTTGAGCTGCTTGACGACGTCGGTGACCCAGCCCTGGCCGAAGCTCTCCCACGCAAGAAGGTCGACGCCGCGCGCACCGAGAAGGGACCACAAGGCCATTTCCACAGCGCCGGTATCGGAGGCCGGGACAATGGCGATGCGATAGTCGTCGGGGAGCCCGAGAATCTCGCGCGATCTTGTCAGAACGTCTTGGATTCGCGTCTTGCCGGCCTTGGAACGGTGGGACCGCCCGAGACAGGCCTCGCGCAGCACGTCCACCGACCAACCGGGTCGCTTGGCGCAGGGACCAGAGGAAAACAGGGGGTTGGCCGGACGGCCAGCGGGGCGCGAAGGCGCATTTGTCATCTTCTATTCCTTCCAGAATAGCGCGGCCCGTTGGGGGGCCGTGGCCCGCCGCGGGTATATTGCCCGGCCGGTGCCTTGTCAACGAAGGTTCATTGATTCGCCATACGAAGCCGGTTGTGTTCGGCTCCGGCCAATGGAATCATTCGGGAACCAGGGCTAGGTGCATATCACAGGAGGCGTGTCTCCATGCCGCGTTCAATTGTCTCAGGCCTTTTGCTGGCCGCCGTCGTTGCCGCTGGCCTGTCGGTCGCACCGGCATCGGCCGGCGATAAGGTCATGGCGGCTTCGCCGCAGCCCGCGTCCGAAGCGATGCGGCCGGGCCTTTCCGTCAAGTACTACCTCGACAAGTTCAACCACATCGACGAAGTGATCAACGCCGCGAGCTGGATGAAGCCGCAGCGCGGCGAACCGCTGCCGATGCTGAACTACAACGTCGGACAGGGTGCAGTGCTGTCCCACAAGAACGACGACCTCGTCGGCGCTTTCATCCAGGGCTACATCAAGATCGACGAGCCGGGCGAATACATCATCACGGTGCAGCACAACGATGGTGTACGCCTGTGGATCGGCGGCAAGATGCTCTACAACTCGCCGAACGTGACACCGAACCTGTGGTCGCCGGACATAAAGATCGACTTCGACCAGGCCAGCTGGTATCCGATCAAGATGATCTACTACGAGAAGAAGAACACCTCGACGCTGGAACTGTACTGGCAGCCGCCGGGCGCGAGTGACATCGAGTTCGTGCCGGCTTCGGCGCTCGCCCACATTCCCGGCGAGGACGACCAGACGAGCTAGACGCCAAGAGTCTCTCGGAGATGCGAAAGCCCCGCTTCGGCGGGGCTTTCCTTTGCCTAACGCGTATAGGGGTGGCTGTGGTTGAGCGGTCCGTGGCCCGCGCCGAATCCCGGCGCGCCCTTGATCGCCTCAGCAACGTAATCACGCGACCTGGCAACGGCTCGCGGCACGCTCAGACCCTGAGCAAGCCCGGCCGCGATCGCGGACGCAAGGGTACAGCCTGTGCCGTGAGTATGCTTGGTATCGAAGCGTTGCGACTCAAACGTTTCATCGCCCTGCGGTCCGAACAACATGTCCTGAAGACGCGCGCCGGCGAGGTGACCGCCTTTGAGCAGCACCCAGGATGCGCCCAGCGCCAGTAGATCATCTCGCGCCGCGACCATGTCGGAGGGGGTGCGAATGGTTCGTCCAGTCAGAATTTCGGCTTCGGGCAGGTTCGGCGTGAGCACGGTCGCCTTGGGCACGAGCACCTCTTTGAGCGTGTTTGAGGCGTCGTCCGAGATCAGCGCATCGCCGCTCTTGGCGGCCATGACGGGGTCGACCACCAGCGGCACATCCGCCGCCAGCTCAGCCAGTGTCGCCGCCACGACTTCAATGATCTCAGCCGTGTGAAGCATCCCGGTCTTGGCCGCATCCGCGCCGAGGTCGCGAAGCACCACCTCCATCTGGCGGGCCACAAACGACGGCGGCACCTCGTGGATGCCGTGGACGCCGAGCGTGTCCTGCGCCGTCAATGCGGTGATCGCCGTCATGGCGAAGGCGTCGAGCGCGGTGATTGCCTTGATGTCAGCCTGAATACCGGCGCCACCGCCGGAGTCGGACCCGGCGACAACGAGAACACGTCCCTTCATGTCAGGTCGCCGCGCGCTCCACTGCCGCGCTGAGGTCGTCGACGACGCTGGCGACCAGCGAAGGGTCGAAGCCCTCTGCCATGATCCGCACCACGGGCTCGGTACCGGACTTGCGCACCAGCACGCGGCCCTTTTCTCCGAGCCGTTGCTCGGCGTCGGCGATCGCCGAGCGCATACCGTCCGCCTCCAGCTGTACCGGCTTCTGAACTCTGACGTTGCGGAGGAGCTGAGGCACAGGCTCGAACAAGCGCCCGACCGCGCTCACCGGCCGACCTTCGTCGGCGACGAGCGCCAGAACCTGGAGTGCGGCAAGCAAACCGTCGCCGGTGGTGGCGTGGTCCGACAAGATGATGTGGCCCGACTGCTCGCCGCCGAGGTTGAGGTTCTCGGCGCGCATGTGTTCCAGCACGTAGCGGTCGCCCACCTGCACACGGTGGAGATCGAGGCCCTTGTCCTTGAGGAACAGCTCGAGGCCGAGGTTCGACATGACGGTCGCAACAAGCGCGTTGCCACGCAACCGCCCGGTTTCCTTCCAGCGATAGGCGATCATCGCCATGACCTGGTCGCCGTCCAGCACTTGGCCCTTCTCGTCGACGATGACGACTCGGTCGGCATCGCCGTCGAGCGCGATCCCGATATCTGCTCCGTGCGTCACGACCTGTTCGCACAGTGCCTCCGGCGCGGTCGAACCGCAGTTCTTGTTGATGTTGACGCCGTCCGGCCGTACGCCGATCGAGATAACCTCCGCACCCAACTCCCAGAGCACCGTGGGCGCGACCTTGTAGGCCGCTCCGTTGGCGCAGTCGACGACGACCTTGAGGTCGTCCAGCGTGCGCCGGCTGGCATAGGTGCTCTTGATGAATTCGACGTAGCGGCCGCCGGCGTCTTCAAGGCGCTGCGCACGACCCAGCCGCGCCGAGGGCACGAGTTCCAGATCGCCGTCCATACGCGCCTCGATGCGGCGCTCGTCATCGTCGGTGAGCTTGAACCCGTCTGGACCGAACAGTTTGATCCCGTTGTCTTCAAAGGGATTGTGGGAGGCCGATAACATGACGCCGAGGTCGGCGCGCAAGCTGCGGGTCAGCATGGCGACGGCGGGGGTCGGCATCGGGCCGACCAGGATCACGTCCATGCCGACCGAGGTGAAACCCGCCGTCAACGCGGGTTCGAGCATGTAGCCTGAAAGACGGGTGTCTTTGCCGATCAGGACACGGTGACGGTGGTCGCCACGATAGAACTCACGGCCCGCCGCCATGCCGAGGCGCAGCGCGGTTTGTGCGTCCATCGGCGCCCGGTTGGCCGTGCCGCGAATGCCGTCGGTTCCGAAATACTTGCGCGTCATGAGGTTGCCGTTTAGTTGCGGCTTCATGGAATCACATTCGGAGCCGCAAGTCTCGCTTTCGGCGGCTCAACAGTTGCTGCGAACTGTTTCACAGTCCGCCGGCATGGGCCCAGACCTTCAGCGCCTGCCGGGTTTCCGCGACATCGTGCACACGCAGGAACTGGACGCCGCGCGACGCCCCATGCAACGCCGCGGCGAGCGAACCGGGTAGTCGCGCTCCCGACGGCGCGTCCCGGTCGAGGCGACCGATGAAGCTCTTGCGCGACGCGCCAAGCATGACCAGGCAGCCAAGGCCGTGCAGGACCGCCAGGTCGCGCATAAGAAGCGCGATGTGGGCATCGGTCTGGCCGAATCCGATCCCCGGATCGACTACGACCCGCGACGGCTCGATACCGGCGGCCGCACACGCCGCAATCCGCGATTCGAGGTAGTCGCAGATATCGAGCCGGACGTCGCGGTAGCTTGGTTGCGCCTGCATCGTCTTCGGCCTACCGAGGCTGTGCATGAGGATCACCGGGCATCCGGCCTCAGCGACAACGGCCATGGCGCGCTCGTCCCGGGTCAGCGCCGAAACGTCGTTGACCACCGTCGCGCCGGCACCAAGGGCGGCGCCCATGACGTCGGCGTCGCAGGAATCGATCGAGAGCGGCACGCGACCTGCCAGCGCTTCGATGACCGGCACGACGCGACGAACCTGCTCGGCGGCATCGACCGGGTCGGCGCCCGGGCGCGTTGACTCACCGCCGATGTCGACCATGTCGGCGCCAGCCTCGATCATCGCCAGGCCATGATCGATGGCAACAATCGTGTCGTTGAAACGTCCACCGTCGTGGAAGCTGTCGGGTGTCACATTGAGAACGCCGACAATCTGCGGGCGCGGCGCACCGCTCGTCGGCAAATCCGGTCGGGGCGACGACATCGCCGCCAGCGCCGCTTCGAGCGCCGCCGCATCGCCTGTTCGGGCCGCCCAGGCACGCAACGCATCGAGCGTTCCGGTCGCCTCCAGGGCTGCGCCCCCATCACCGCGGAACACGATCCGTACGCGATCAAAGGACAAAGGACCGCCTGCAAGTGGGAGTGCGTTGGCGACACCGGCCGCCTCGGCGGGACGCAGAATGCCCTCGGGCACAAGACGCACCCCCAATGACGAAAAACCCCGCGCAAGCGCGGGGTTTTCCAAGGCCAGAGGTGGCCGCTCGATCACGATTCGGGTTGCGGCGACGGATCGAAACCGCCGGGAGATTCGCGCCCACGGTCCTTGGTACCCGTCGTCGGAATGGGCGAGCCCGCGCTACCGCCAACATCGTCCGATTCCTCCGGATCCTGGCGAACGATGGCTTCGCCGCGCAGCAGCGCCTTAATTTCGTCGCCGGTCAGCGTCTCATACTCAAGAAGGCCGTTCGCGAGCTTGTGCAGATCGTCGAGGTTCTCTGCGAGAATGCGCCGCGCACGACCGTTCGCCTCGTCGACAATGCTGCGAATCTCTTCGTCGATGATCTGCGCCGTCGCCTCGGAGACATTCTTGCGCTGGGTCACGGAATGGCCGAGGAAGACCTCTTCCTCGTTGTCCATGTAGCGCAACGGGCCGAGCTTCTCGCTCATACCCCATTCGGTCACCATGCGGCGGGCAAGCGCTGTCGCCTGCTGGATATCGCTCGATGCACCCGTCGTCACCTTTTCCGGTCCGAAGATCAGCTCTTCGGCAAGGCGGCCGCCGAAGGCGATCGCCAACGCGTCCTGCAAGTATTCGCGCGACTGCGAGTACTTGTCTTGCTCAGGCAGGCGCTGCACGAGACCTAGTGCGCGGCCACGCGGAATGATCGTCGCCTTGTGGATCGGGTCCGACGCCGGGCAATGCACCGTGACCAAGGCGTGGCCGGCCTCATGGTACGCGGTGAGGCGCTTTTCCTCGTCGGTCATGACCATGGAGCGGCGCTCGGCGCCCATCATGACCTTGTCCTTGGCCTCCTCGAACTCAAGCATCGTGACGACGCGGCGGCCCTTGCGGGCAGCCAGCAAGGCCGCCTCGTTGACCAGGTTCGCGAGATCGGCACCCGAGAAGCCGGGCGTGCCGCGGGCGATGGTCCGCGCGACGACGTCCGGGCCAAGCGGCACCTTTTTCATGTGGACCTTGAGAATCTTCTCGCGGCCGAGAATGTCCGGGTTGGGCACGACGACCTGACGGTCGAAGCGGCCCGGACGCAGCAGCGC
>JAYOEZ010000018.1:0-18830 GCA_038116985.1 Alphaproteobacteria bacterium
TGGATGGGGTTCCCTGGCTTTCGCCGCGCGGTGCTTTGGGCGCTAAGGGATCATGTCTGGCCTGGCACCGTCCGGGAACTCCGCAACGTTGGGGAACGTGCCGTCTACAACGCCGAACCCGACACGCCGGTAGGCGACGTCGAGTTCGATCCGTTCGACTCACCCTATCGCCCCAACCCGCCCGAACGCGCAGCACCGGAAGAGGAATCCCAGCCGGCACCAAAGCCCAAACTGCCCGCAGCAGAGCTGCCAACCGACCTGCGCAACGCCGTTGCCGAATACGAGAAGGAAATCCTCGAACGAGCGCTGGATACACACCGGCACAACCAGCGCGCCACAGCGGAAGCGCTGGGTCTTACCTACAACCAACTACGCAACGATCTGCGCAAGCACGCTCTGCTGCCGGGCGATCAAGGCTGAACGGGATAGCGGCTACTTCTCGTAGGCGGCGAACTCGACCAGCCCGGTGTTGCCGCCACTGCTCTCGACCACGTCAAGCCTGAGCGATTTCGCCTCGACATCGACGGCAAACCGGTAGGATCTGGACGCATCCGGCAACGTGAACGGCCCGAGCGTCTCGCCCGAGTCGGTGGTCAGCGTGAACGTGTAGGTCTGGGCCGTGCCATCGCTCATGGTTCGGGTCCATACTTCGATCTCGCCGATCCGTTTTCGCGCCGCCAGTTCGACCACAATGTAGGCCTCGTCGCCGTCGCCATTCGACGACCAGGCCGACGCCCGCTGCCCGTCGATGGCGTTGTTCGCGCCCCACGAGCCGTTGTTCGGCTGACCGGACCAGTTGCTTGACACGTCGGCCACGCGAGCGCCCATTCCGATCGAGGCAAGGTTCGGCTTCGCATCCGTCGGTGCACGCGCCGTCCGAAAAGTCTACACCTCTCCCACAAACACCCTGCCGTCGGGCGCCACGCCCTGGACCCGGTAATAGTAGGTCCGATCCGGCTTCAGCCCTGTCAGCAACGGGTGGTGGTTCTCATGCGCACCGCCATCCATGTCGGCGTCCACCGCGATTAGGCCGAACTCTCTGGTTTCGCCATAGACGACCGAACAGGCCAGAGGGATGTTCGAGCGAAAGAGCAGCACCGCGTCCTGATGCGTGATCTCGGTCACTTGGGGCATCTCGCCGCTCGCGACCTCGGAGATGCCGCGAACGCCGAAGTTGCGCTCTTGCGCGACGGCGCTGAGACCAGTCGTTTGCAGAACCATGAGAATTGCGGTCAAGAAAGCAACGCGCGCCATTTGTGGAACTCCGGAAGCTGTTCAAGAACCTGCTTATGACCGGCGCGTATTCTTTGCAAGGCAAGCGCACGCGAGGCATGTTCAATAGGCGTTGAAGCGCGGGGATACCTATATGACAGATTTAGGGCTCATCAACATTGCGACAGCGGTCGTCACCCTGGCCGCCCTATTTGGCTACATCAACCACCGCCTGCTCCGCCTCCCGTCGACCATCGGACTGGTGGTCATCGCGCTCGCTGCGTCACTGGGCGTTATCCTCATCGACGCCGTTTTCCCAGCACTCGGACTTCGCGACACAGCCCGTGCCGCTTTCCTGCAAATCGACTTCCACGAGACCCTGATGCAGGGACTTCTAAGCTTCCTGTTGTTTGCAGGTGCACTGCACGTCAATTTGAACGATCTTCTTTCGCGCAAGTGGGCGATCGGATCGCTCGCCACGATTGGTGTCGTGATCTCCACGGCGCTAAACGGTGTCGGTATCTATTACCTGGCGCGCGCAATCGGGATCGACATCCCCTTTGCCTGGGCGCTCGTTTATGGCGCCCTGATTTCACCGACCGATCCGGTCGCCGTACTCGGCATTCTCAAAGCGGTGCCCGGTGTTCCCGACAGTCTCAGCGCCAAGATCGCCGGCGAAAGCCTGTTCAACGACGGCGTCGGCGTGGTCGTCTTCGCGATCCTCGTCGCAATTGCCAGCGGCGGCGGACACGGCGGCGCAACGATCGGCGCGCTTGAAGTCGTGGAACTGTTTGCGCTCGAAGCGATCGGTGGCGCCCTATTCGGGCTGGCGACGGGCTTCGCTGCCTTTTTCGCCCTGCGCTCGATCGACGATTACAACCTTGAGGTTCTGATCACTCTGTCGCTGGTCATGGTGACCTACGGTGTGGCTACGCTCCTCCACCTTTCCGGGCCACTGGCCGTCGTCGTCGCAGGCCTCCTGATCGGCAACCCCGGAACGCGGCTCGCAATGAGCGAGAAAACGCGAGAGCACGTCGAGACGTTCTGGTCGCTACTGGACGAAATCCTCAATGCCGCTCTGTTCCTGTTGATCGGGTTCGAGGTGATTGCGCTGTCGTTTACCGCACCCGAGATCCTGGGAATGCTGGTTGCCATCCCCCTTGCCCTCGCCGCGCGCTTCATTGCGGTCGCACTGCCGATCACCGCCCTGCAACTCCGGACGACATTCACGCGCGGCGCAATCCCGGTGCTGACCTGGGGCGGACTTAAGGGCGGAATATCAGTTGCGCTCGCGCTTTCCCTACCGGATCTGCCGGCGCGCGAGCCGATCTTGGTGATCACCTACGGCGTGGTGATCTTCTCGATCGTGGTTCAGGGGCTCTCGATCCGACGCGTCGTCCAGGCCAGCGTTCGCTGATCTAGCTCTGGAAGTAGGGGTTCTGGCCCGTCGAGTGATCGGTCGCGTCCAGGACGGCGTTGATCGACGGCACCGCCTGCTTGATCGCCACCTCGACGCCCTGCTTCAGCGTGACGTCCGCCATTCCACAGCCATGACAGCCGCCTTCGAGGCGGATGTAGACCGTATCGCCCTGAACATCGACCAGGGAGATATGGCCACCGTGGACGGCCACTGACGGATTGATCTGTTCATCGAGCAGGCGCTGCACTTCCTTGCCGACATCGGTCTGCAGACCGGGCCGCGGGATCGTGTCGAAGTGATCGACCACTCGCTCAACCTCGGGCACGAAGTGTCGAATCATGTTTTCGATACCACCGATAAGGTGGCGCGCTGAGCCCTTGAGTTCCAGCACCGCGTCGCCATCGTCGAACTTGACGAAAGCTACCTCGCCGCCATCGCGACTCACGACGGGTTGGATTCGTTCCGAAATAACCGTGCGAATGCGATCGCCAACGGCATCGACGCCTGCGGACGATGGGGCATCGTTTGCGTCGTCGGCACTCAAGACAGGATGCCCCTGCGTGAGATGGTCCATGATCGCAACAAGGACCACAGGCTTGAGGTCGTTCCAGTCCGCTTTCGGCATCTTTCGGACCACCACCGAGGCTTGCTGCAACGTCACGCTGTCGACCTCACCGGACGCAAACAGGCGCTCGGCCAGTGGGGACGCCGCTTGCGCTTCTCCGATGTTCGCAAAGGTCACCTCGCCTCCTCTGGCAAGGACTTCGCGGCCCGGATTGAAACGTAAGGACTCGGGATCGTTTGTCTGCTCGGTCTGGATGAACATGCTCTAATCCTGACTAATTCAGTCGGTTATGGGCGGAATGTACGCATTCGTGGCCGCCAATCAAGTCCCGGCGACGACGGCAGCCCTGTGCGCGTCACATCGGCGAGACCTATCAATCCCTGCGTTGAAATACCGGCGTCACACTCCTAGGTTAGTGTCTATTCGCAACGCGCCGACGCCGATTTTTCTACAAACACCCATGTGTTGATAAATATAAACATTGGTGCTTGACGGGGCGGGATGTCGCATAGGGACAAGGGGGACGCCATTCCGGAGACCCAAACCAACCCGGAACCGGCTTGTCGAGAGACAGTTGCCGCGCGCTTCCGCGCCTGCCGTGGGCTTACCGAGTCGCTCGCAGCGCAGCTTGCACCCGAAGACCAGATCCCGCAGTCAATGACCGACGCGAGCCCGACCAAGTGGCATCGCGCGCACACGACATGGTTCTTCGACACCTTTCTGCTCCAGCCTCACCTCGACGGCTACGCGCCGATCGATTCGCGCTACGGATTTCTGTTCAACTCCTACTACGAGGCAGCAGGCGCGCGGCATCCGCGCCCACAACGCGGCCTCGTCACGCGGCCGACGGTCGGCGAGGTCACGGCATATCGCGTGCATGTCGACGACGCCATGTTGCGGCTGATCGAAACCGCCGATGAAACGAGTTGGACGTCGATTGCCCCGCTGATCGAACTCGGCATCGCCCATGAGGAGCAGCACGACGAACTGATCCTCATGGATATCCTCCACCTGTTCTCCCGCAACAGTCTTCATCCGGCATTCGCACCCTACAAGCCGGCCCAAGTCCAGCCGGCCAGCAAAATGGAATGGCTGCATTTCGACGGCGGCATCGTTGAGATCGGGCATGACGGCAATGGTTTCGCGTTCGATTGCGAAGGACCGCGCCATGAAGTGCTGCTGCGCCCCTACCAGCTCGCCTCCCGACTCGTCACCAATGGCGAGTGGAAGGCCTTCATGGCCGACGGTGGCTATGACCGTGCCGCACTCTGGCTTTCGGACGGCTGGGCCACGGTGAACCAGGAAGGCTGGACGACGCCACTTTACTGGCAGGAAGTCGACGAGACGTGGCACGCGATGACGTTGTCGGGGCTGAGGCCCGTCGAAGACGACGCACCCGTGTGTCACGTCAGCCACTACGAGGCAGACGCCTATGCAACCTGGGCCGGAAAGAGGCTCCCGACGGAAAGCGAATGGGAAAACGCCGCCGCCGAACTCGAGCCCGTGGGCAACACGCTCGGTTCCGGACTGCTGCGCGCGGCGCCGGCCACCGGCGGCGGCCTGCAACAGATGTTCGGCGACGTATGGGAATGGACCCAGACCCCCTATGTCGCCTACCCCGGTTTCAAACCGGCCGCGGGCGCGGTCGGCGAATACAACGGCAAGTTCATGAGCAACCAGATGGTGCTGCGCGGCGGGTGCTGCGCGACGCCGGACAACCATCTGCGTCCTACCTACCGCAACTTTTTCTACCCGCACATGCGCTGGATGTTCGCCGGCCTGCGACTTGCGGAGGACGCCTGATGACACTCGCCCGCGCCGAACTCGGCCCGCTAGAAGAATTTCATGACCTCGGCCACGACCATGACGACTTCGAACGTGCGGTGCTCGACGGCCTCTCAAAACCGCAGAAGACGCTGCCGAGCAAGTTCTTCTACGACGAGCGCGGCTCCCGCTTGTTCGACCGGATCACGGAGCTGCCCGAGTACTACCCGACCCGCACCGAGATCGGGATGCTGGAGCGCTTCTCCGCCGAGATCGCGAACACTGTCGGCCCCGCCCCGACGGTCGTCGAATTCGGCGCAGGATCCGTCGTCAAAATTCGACTTCTGCTGGACGCGCTCAAGGCGCCGGTTTTCGTCGCCCTCGATATCTCCCGCGAGCATCTCGTGCAGTCGGCGCGCGACCTCGCCGACGACTTTCCCGGCACCAGCGTCACGGCGATCTGCGCAGACTTCACGCGACCGCTCCAACTCCCCGAGGATCTACCGGCGAGAAACAGACTCGGCTTCTTCCCGGGATCGACCTTGGGCAATTTCACGCGCGACGAAGCGCGCAACTTTCTGGAAACCGCCCGTCAGACGCTGGGACCGGAAAGCGCCTTTCTCGTCGGTATCGATCTGCGCAAGGACGAAGCGACGCTTCGCGCGGCGTACAATGACGCTGCAGGCGTCACCGCCGCCTTCAACCTCAACGTCCTGCGACGCATCAACCGCGAGCTCAAAGGCACGTTCAACCTCAATACATTCCGCCACGACGCGCCTTGGGTGCCCGACGAGGGACGCATTGAGATGCGGTTGGTCAGCACCTGCGCACAGAGTGCGATGGTTGCAGGCCGGACCTTCAGTTTTGCAGAGAGTGAGTACATCCACACCGAGAATTCGCACAAGTACGGCGTCGAGGAGTTTCAGGCTCTCGCGTGCGCCGCGGGCTACCGGCCGGAAGCGGTGTGGGTCGACGAGGACGAGCACTTCAGCATCCACTACCTGAAGGCCTAGCGGAACAGGATCAGCGAATCTTCTCCCTGATGTCGGTCAGAATGCCGGGCACATCATTGGCCTGAACCACCGCACTGCGAATCAGTTCGTCGAAATGGCGGCTGAGCACTCGGATGTGCTCTTGCGTGTTGAACACGAAGTAGAGTTGACCGACATACAGCGCCGCGCGAATGGGGCCGAAAATCGTATACGGAACCGAATAGTGCCTTAGCCCGTCGTAAAGAAAGATCCGCAGCGACGGATACAACTCGTCGTATAGCGCCAGAATGCGATCCAGTTGCTCGCGCCGCGCCGGGGCGCCCAGGCTCTCCCAAATACCCGTGCCCGCCGCGAATGAGCGGATGTCCTGAAGCCGCATGCAAATCTCGGTGTCTGCATCCAGCGTCCGCGTGTTTTCCAATTTGACATTGCCCGCGACGATCGCCTCTTCCGGTCCGCGGGCAACAAAATCCTGATACTCGTAGCGTAAGACGTCGTCCGTCTTCACGAAGTCCGGAAGCGACGCGGGAACATGACGGATCTTGTAACCGCTGGCTTCCTGGTGCCAGCGTACAATCTGCGCGTCGACGGGCGTCTGCGCGCTGGCTGCGACCTGCATCGACTCGTGGAGAATGTCGGCGCCGCGCCGCGTCTCTGAACTCAGCCCCAACAGCCAGTCGAGGCTGACCTGCAGTTCGCGCGCCATCGCGGCAACGGTGTCGGCGCGAGGCAGGCGAACGCTCTCGTCAGAAAGAAGCTGCGATAGCGTCGAGCGGTCGACGCCGATCCGCGCCGCCAGGCCGGCCGCGCGAATCTTCGAACGGGACATGGCCTCGGAAAGCCGCTCCCGGAAAACGCGCGCGACCTCGCGGCGCTGGGACAATCGCTGTGCTGCTTCATCCATGATGTTGTACTTTATCAAACAGGTTGCGGATCAAGAACAGGAGGCACCATGGCCAAGGCCATTACCGGAATCGACCACCTGGGTGTGGTGGGCAACGACATGGCGGCCAACCAGGCCGCTTATGAGCGCCTTGGCTTCACGGTTACCGAACCACGGCCGCTCATGGGCAAGGACGACAGGGGCCATGACGTTGAGCTTGGCCAGCACAGCCAGCACTTCGTCTTCGGCTCGACATACGTGGAGCTGACCGGAGTCGTCGACCCGAGCAAGGGAAGCCACGTGGGACCGTTCCTCGAACGCTACGAAGGCCTGCACATCCTCTGCCTCGCCGCATCCAGCGCGGAAGCCGCTGCCGACGCCCTGCGCGCGGGCGGGATCGAGGCGCCAGCGGTCATGGAAAGCGCACGCTTTGTCTACTACGGCACGACCGGCACCGCGCGCTTCCGCTGGTTCCCCATTCCGCAAACCAACACGCCGGAAGGTCTTATTTGCGTCGTCGAGCACGTCAACCCGGAGCTCGTTTTCCAAGATGTTGTGATGAACCACGCGAATGGCGCACAGGCGGTCATCGAAGTAACGCTGTGCTCCGAAGCGCCCAACAAGACCTGCGAGACGTACCGGACGATCCTGGGCGTTCCGCCAACGCCGGTTCCGTTCGGCCACGTTCTAGACTGCGGCGAGGCGCGGCTCGTGGTCGTCGACGCAAAGGGTCTTGAGGCGTTGTATCCCGGAGTGACTCCGCCGTCCCTGCCCTCGCTACCGGCATTTGCCGTTGGTGTCGCCGATCTTTCGCATACCGCGGTCTACTTGCGCGGCGCAGGCGTGCCGTTCGTCGAGGACACCGATCGCCTTTGGGTGGCTCCCGAACATGCCGGCGGGACTGTCGTGGAGTTCCGTGCCCTAGGCTGATGCCGACGCTTCGACGTGGTGACAGCGGGCCGTCTGGTCCGGCGCCACCGATACCGCCGGCGGCTCCTTCGTCCGACAGATTTCCGTCGCGCGGGAACAGCGCGGGTGGAAGGCACAGCCCGAAGGAATGTTGAGCGCGCTCGCGACTTCGCCTCGTGGCGTTTCACGTCCATCCCCCAGCGCTCGCTTCTGGTCGCCGACTCGCGGCACCGCCGAGAACAACGCCTGCGTATAGGGATGTGCGGGCATGGCATAGAGCCGCGCCGTCGTACCTGTTTCGACAATTTGTCCGAGATACATGACCGCGACGCGATCCGCGGCGTGGCGGATCACGCCGAGGTTATGAGAGATCATCACCTGCGCGATCCCCAGACGCTGCTGCAGGTCACCGAGTAGTTCCAGCACCCGCGCCTGGACCGAGACATCGAGGGAAGCTGTCGGTTCGTCAAGCAAGAGTAGTTGCGGCTCGATCGCGAGGGCACGGGCGATCCCGACACGCTGGCGCTGCCCTCCTGAGAGCTGTGCCGGGCGCGCATTGAGCAGGCGCTGCGGCAAACCGACGCTGTCGAGGAGTTCGGCGACACGCAACGCCCGCGTGGCCGCCGTCCCGACGCGCTGGGCACGCAGCGGCAACGCGATGATGTCCCGAACCCGTTTTCGCGGGTTCAACGACGACATCGGATCCTGAAAGACCATCTGCACGTTGCGGTGAATGAAGCGGCGATCGTCGGCGCTGTGCGCTGTGACGTTGCGACCGAGGACGCTGACCTTGCCATCGCTCGCACGCGTCAGGCCAAGCACGATGCGCGCCAGCGTTGTCTTGCCCGATCCGGATTCGCCGACGATGCCAAGACGCTCGGCCTTGTCGATCCGAAGCGAGACGTTGCGCAGTGCCCGCACCGGCCGCGCAGCTGTGCCGAAATTGCGCGATACGTCGTTAAGGTCGAGAACGCTCACGACGACAACTCCAGTTCGCGCGCCCTGATACAGGCAGCGCGATGGCCGTCATCCGCGACCTGGTCAAGGGGCGGCAAGCTGCCAGCACAAGCATCCACCGCGTGCGGACAACGCCACCGGAAAGCGCAGCCGGCATCGACGGCCTTGGGATCGGGCAACGTACCACGGATGCCAGCGAAGGGTTCGTCGGTGACCTTGGGCACCGCCTTTAGCAGGCCGGCGGTGTAAGGGTGTCTGGGTGCAGCGAAAACGCGCCCCGTTGGACCATCCTCGACCACGCGTCCGGCATACATGACGTAGACGCGGTCCGCGAGCTGGCTGGCAATACCGAGATCATGGGTGATGTAGATCATCGAGGTATTGCGGGCGTGAACGCGTTCGAGCAGCAAGTCGTTGATCTGCGCTTCGATCGTCACGTCCAACGCAGTTCCGGGCTCGTCGGCAATGACGATCTTGGGGTCGCCCAGCAGGGCCATGGCGATCAGTACCCGCTGGCTCTGGCCGCCCGACAATTGCAGCGGGTAGCGGTCGACCAGTTCTTCAGGGCTCGGCAGGCTGACCTCACGCAACGCTTCGATCGTCCGTTCGCGAATCGCATGGCGCCGCGCACGGTTGAGCCGTGGGCGCCAATACTCGATCGCACCGACACGCGTGCGGCCCTGGAACGCAATTAGGTCGAAGAACTGCTCGCCAACGGTGAAGACTGGATTGAGCGAACTGAGTGGATGCTGCGGCACGAGCGTGAAGGCCGGTCCGCGCAACGCCTGGTACGCGGCCTCATCGAGTTCCAGGAGATCGCGCCCCTCGAACCTAATCGCGCCGCCGCGAACCGAGAGGTTGTCGGCCAGGACACCGAGGACCGCCTTCGACGTGACGGACTTGCCGCATCCGCTTTCCCCAACGAGCGCAATGATCTCGCCGCGCGCAAGCGACAGTGAAATCCCGCTGAGCAAAGTGACTTCGACGCCGTCAGCATCGCGAAAACCGATGTCGAGGTCTTCTACTTCAAGCAGCGTGCTCATTGCCGCGCGCCTAGCAAGTCGTTCAATCCGTCGCCCAGAAGGTTGAACCCGATGACGGTCAGGAAGATGGCCAGGCCAGGGAAAGTCGTCAGCCACCAGGCGTTCGGTAGCTGATCGCGCCCCTCGGCGACCATGATGCCCCATTCAGGATCGGGCGGCTGCACGCCCAGACCGAGGAAGCCCAGAGCAGCACCGAGCAGAATTACATAGCCAATGTCGAGCGTGATCTTGACGATCAGCACGCTGGTCAGGTTCGGCAGGATTTCGCCGAATGCGATGCGGAGGCCGCTTGCGCCGGATACCCGTGCCGCTTCGACGAACTGCTCCTCCTTGAGATGGAGGGCCTCGCCGTAGGCAAGACGTGCGAACCACGTCCACCAGGCCAGCGAAATCGCGGCGATGACCACGGGCAGGCTTGGCCCAAGCAGTGCCGCCACCGCCAGCACGAATACCAGCGACGGGATGGCGAGGAAGACCTCGTTGATGCGCATCAGCACGTTGCCGAGCCAGCCGCCCCAATATGCGGCAATAATGCCGATCGGCACGCCGATCAGCACCGCAAGCACGATCACAAAGAAAGCAATCATCAGCGAAATGCGCGCGCCGACCATGACGCGGCTGAGCACGTCGCGACCAACGATGTCGGTCCCAAACCAGTGTTTCCAACTCGGCGGCTGCAGCCGCTCGGCGAAGTTCACCGTAGCCCCGGCATCGTCGGGGAAGGGCGCGATCCAAGGCGCGAAGATGGCGATGAAGATCACCGCCACGACAATGAACAGACCGATCATCGAAAGCGGGCTCTTGCGCAAGGTCTCGAGCGCTATGCGCCATGTGGGCACCGCCTTGCTGACGGGACCGTCCTCGAGCCCGCTCGCTATTGTCACGTTCGCGTCGTCAGCCATATCAACGCCCGCCCAGACGCAGCCGCGGGTCGAGCCATCCGTAGAGCACAGTTACCAACGTATTTGCAGCGGCATAGGCCATGCCCACGACCAATGTGACCGCGATGATCGCGTTGAAGTCCTTGAACTGCAGCGCGCGGACGCCGTATCGCCCGATTCCCGGCCAACTGAATACGGTTTCGACGATGAAGGCACCGCCGATGAAGAAGCCAAACAGCAGCCCGATGATGGTGAGCGTCGCAGAGAACGCGTTGCGCAGCATGTACTTGTAGATGAGGAGATTGCGCGGCATGCCGTTGGCACGCGCGGTGAGCACGTAGTCCTTGCCCATCTCGTCCAGCATGCTGGCGCGCAGCAGTCGGAGGATCATCGCCATGGGCGAGGCCGCGAGCACGATGGCCGGCAGCACTACGAAAGACAACAGGTGAAGGAACAGGCCGAAATCGAGTGCAAGGAGACTGTCGATCAGGAACGAACCAGTGACTGATGGCGGCGGCGCGACATCCGCGTCGATACGCCCCAGCGGCGGAAAGATCCGCATTTCAAAGCTGAACAGCATCTGCACAAGAAGCGCGAACCAGAAGACCGGCAGCGCGACGCCCGAAAATGCAAGCGCGCGGCCGACGAAATCTCGCCCCTTATTCCGGTGCACTGCCGTCATCACGCCGAGCGGCACGCCGACGACGATCGCCAGCGCCATGCCTACGAAGGCAAGTTCAAGGGAAGCCGGCAGGAAAGTCAGCAAATCGCCGGCGATGGGCCGGAATGTGGTCAGCGAAACCCCGAGATCGCCCTGGAACAGCCCTTTGATGAGGCGCCAGTACTGCACCACCATCGGCTGGTCGAGGCCCATCTCGCGCGACAATTGGGCAATCTGTTCCTCCGTCGCCTGCGGGCCCAAAGCAAAGCGGACGGGATCGCCTGGCAGCACCCGGCTGATGACGAAGATCAGGACCGACAGGCCGAACATGACGACGGCCAGTTCAGCGATCCGACGAAGAACGAAACGCAAGCTGATAGCCTCCCCCGCCCAACTCTACGCACCAGTACCCGGGCGGCAAGCGTCCGGCAAAAAGAAGGGCGGCCGAAGCCGCCCTTCCAGGTGCGAAACCCTACGTTCTTAGTGACGCAGGTTGTACACGTTGAGATCGAAAGCCATCAGGCCCTTGTTCTCGTAGTTCTTGACGCGGTCGCTGAGCGCCACACGGTGAATCGTGTAGCCGACCCACAAGGAAGCCGCGTCGTCGACGATCTTCTTTGTCGCATCGGCATACTTCTGATTGCGCATCGACGCATCGGGCGTGGCCCGTGCCTCTTCCAGCATCTTGGAGACCTGTGCGTCGTTGTAGTGCGCCGAGGCTTGCCACTGGCCATGGTTGACCGGGTGATACATCGCGAACGTGTAGGCATCCGGGGTCGGATACTTCGCGGTGTTGTAGACCGGGAAGAAGTGCGGCGCGGTGTCGGCCTTGGACGCATTCTTCGACAGCGTCGGCCACTGCTCGGCAGTGATCTTCATGTCGATCCCGATCGCCTTGAGATTGGACTGCAGCAACAGACCCATTTCCTCATGGGCACCCGCCTTGATGTAGTCCCAGTTCAAGGTGTAGTCGCCGGCGCCGTACTTCGACTTGGCGAGGAACTCCTTGGCCTTCTCCACGTCGTAGGTGTAGCCCTGGATCGAGGCGTCGTGGCCGGGCATCGCGCTCGGTACTGGGCCGTTCGCCTTGATCGCGCCGCCGAGGATGATGTCGTTGGCGGTGTTGTAGTCGAAGGCATAGAGAACCGCCTTGCGGAAGTTGACGTCGTCGAACGGCGGACGCTGCGTATTCATCTGAACGACATACAGTTTGTTGTCCGGATCCTCGTCGACGTGAACGCCGGCCTGGCCCTTCAGGTTCTTGTAGAAGTCCAGCGGCTGCCATTGGTCGACGAAGTCGACATCGCCCTGAGTGAGCAGCGAACGTGCGGTAGCCGTTTCGCCGACGATCTCGATCACGATCCGCTTGAAGTGCGCATCCGTCCAGCTGCCGCGATAGTCGGCAAACGCGGTCAGAACGCGCCGGCGATCGGGCACGAACGAGTCAAGCTGGTAGGGACCTGAACCGGCGTCGTGCTCCTGCAGATAGGCCACGCCGTAGTCGCCGTTGGCGCCGAAGTCCCCCGGCTTCTGGTTGGCCTTCAACAACTCGCTGTTGACGACATAAAACTGCACCAGCGTCTCGATGAAAGGACCGAATGGCTTGTTCAGCGTGAACTGAACGGTCCAGTCGTCCACGGCCTTGGTATTGCCGACATCGAGGATCCCCTTGAGCAGCGACGAGTAGCCCTTGCCCAGCGTCAGGAAACGATCCATCGAGTAGACGACGTCGTTGGCGGTGAGTGTCTTGCCGTCATGGAACTTGACGTCGTTGCGCAGCTTGAAGGTCCAGACCTTGCCGTCGGGCGTAGCCTCCCACGAGGTCGCGAGCTGGCCCTGCGGCGGCTTGCCCTTCACGGGCGCGACCAGACCTTCGTACATGTTGATGATGTCGACTGCGTCGAATTCCTGGAAATGGAACGCGGGGTCGAATTTCGAATCGGTCAGGCGAGTCGCGATCGTGAACGTATCGCTGCCATGACCGGCAAGGGCGCCGCCGACCGGCGCGATCAGCGTCGCCACGATGGCGAACGCGAAGACCGTGCGGACGGTGCGCAGGAACTGCACCAGCATATTGTCCTCCCATGTGCGGTTGCGTTGAGTCGCGCTTCTAACGGGCACGCTCCCAACAATCAAAGCAAATCTAGCACAATGTCCGTACCAAATTGAGACTGGAAAACCCTAGGGATTCCGGGCCATTCTGCGGGCATCATGGCCCGACCGCACACCCTCTTCATCCAAAGCCAGTGCATTCCCTGGCGCCGCGGACTCTATGGCGGCGGCCGGCCCGACGTGCGCAGCAAAATCCTGTCGATCGATCCCAACTCGCCCGCCGACTCGACGTGCATCGTCCGCTACCCCAAAGGCTGGCAGCGGCGCGACAAGCACTTCGTTGCCGCCCACGAGGAGTTCCTCGTGCTCGACGGCGCGATCCGCATCAACGGCATCGACTACGGGATTCATTCCTATGGCTTCCTGCCTGCGGGACACGTGCGCCGCGCGATGTCGTCCAAGGACGGCGCGGTGCTGCTCACCACCTTCTCCGACAAACCAGTGCACGAAGACGGCACGCCGCCGCGTGGCTTCTACGACAAGCGGCTGCTGGTCGAATACACAGACACACTGAAGATGGCTTGGGACGCGTCACTGGCAGATCCGGTGTTCGCGGCCGGCGTGGCGCTGAAGCCGCTGCGCACCGATCCCGATACCGGCGAGACTTCGTTCCTCTACACATCGCCCGCGCACCGGGTGCCGAAGGGTATGCTCAAGCCCAAGTGGACCCACTCGATGATCGAGGAGATCTACTGCATCGACGGGGAGTATGTCTGGGGCGATTGCGGCGTCATGGGACCGGGCGGCTATGTGTGGTGGCGCGAAGGCAAGTGGCACGGCCCGGCCGGAACTCTCACCGGCTACAACCTTTGGGTCCGCACCGTGAACGGGCCGCTCGACAACATCGTCGACGACAAGCCGGTGCGCATGACCTGGACGCCGAAATACCGCCCCAGGCTGCCGGCGCACCTCAAGAAGATCGCCAAGCCCTACGTCAAACCGCCCAACTACTAAGCGCCCGCTGCGCGCATGCCCTTCTGCACGGCCGGCCGCGCGGCGACTTCGTCGAACCAACGCCGGATGTTCGCGTATCTGTCGAGGCCCCCGTCGAGGCGCTGTACGGATGTCGCTATAAGAGGAAACGTCAACACGTCGGCGTAGGTGTAGGTCTCGCCTGCGAGGTAGCGCGCGTCGGCGAGCCTTTCGTCGATCGCCTTGAGGAAACGGTGCACTTCGCCAACGACCCAGGCCTCGGCCTCGGCGACATCGCTCGTGGCGCGCAGGGTCAGGAAATACTGCGTGGCCATCGCCGGTGTCAGATCGCTCGCGGCGAGCGCCGCCCATGTGTGCGCTGCCGCCCGGGTAGTTCTGTCTTCGGGAACGAGGGCACCGGTCCTCTCGGTCAGGTAAAGCGCGATCGCCAGCGTCTCGAAAACGACGATCGGTTCCTGTTCCTCCGCCCTATCGACGAGAGTCGGATACTTGCCCATCGGGTTCAGCCGCAGGTAGTCAGGCGACGGAACGTCGCCCGGTGCGCGCACGACAACGTGCGCCCGGTAGGGCAGCCCAAGTTCCTCTAGCAGGATCGCCACCTTCTGACCGTTCGCCGTCGGCACCAGGTAAACCTCGATCATTCATTCCTGCCCTTGTTCACTCGTTTGGATGGCGCGCCGACCACTTTGACCGGACAAAGGATCGCCATGCGGTCATCCCCTCCACCTACGAGGACGTAGCTTGCGTCCCGCTTCGTGCAGGCACAACATCGCATCGGAGCGCGGCGATTGACGCCGTACAGGGAGGAATCCATGAAGAAGTACCTATCCACGATCGCCGCCATTGGCGCGATCGCCGGTGGCTTTGCTTTGGCGACCCCGACGAACGCCGAAACACTCAAGATGGGCGTCCGCGGCCTGCCGCCAAGCCAGGGCAATCCCTACATGGGACGCGGCATTCCACACGTCTTCGTCTGGACCACGTTCTTCGACAATCTCACCATTCTGGGCAAGGGCGGCGTCGTCGAACCCGGGCTCGCCGATTCCTGGTCGGTTTCCAGCGACAACATGACCTGGACCTTCAAGCTGAAGCCGGGAATCAAGTTCAGCAACGGTGAGCCGCTCACCGCCGCCGCCGTCAAGGCCACGTTCGATTGGCTGCAGACGGAGGCCGGCGCCGCGACGGTCATCGGCAAGAACCTGACACCGGTCGTCGCTTCGGCCAGCGCAATTGACGACACGACGCTGACCATCACCACCAAGTCGCCGAACCCGATCACGGCACGCGAGATGGTCGCAGTCCACGTCGTCGAACCCAAGGCATGGACCGACATGGGCGTCGACGGGTTCGCCAAGAAGCCGGTCGGCACTGGTCCGTACGTGATCGACTACTTCAAGCCGGGCGAAGCCGCGGTAAAGGCACGGCCCGACATGGCCAACACCTTCCGCCCGATCAACGGCAACATCGATCGAATCGAGTATTTCGAGCTTCCGGAAGGGGCGGCGCGCGAATCGGCCCTGCTGTCTGGTCAGACGCATGTCGATAACGGCATCGCGGACGACAGCATTCCGAAGCTGGAGGCTGCCGGCATGGTCATCAGCACGGTGTTCGCCGGCCGCACGCTTGGCATCACGCTGGTCTCCTACAAGAACGGCGCGCAGGTCGACGGCCCCATCGGCGATCCGCGTGTACGTCAGGCGCTGAACTATGCCGTCAACAAGCAGGCAATTGTCGATGAGATCTATGGCGGCAATGCCGTCGTCGCGAGTCAGGCGGCGACCAACAACGCGTTCGGGTTCAACGCCGAGATCAAGGCGTTCGCCTATGATCCGGACAAGGCCAAGCAACTGCTTGCCGAGGCCGGCTACGCAGACGGGTTCGACTTCGAGGTACACGCCGTCGCCAGCAACCCGCAGTTCACGCTCGTCTATCAGTCCGCAATCCAGGACATCAAGGCGATCGGTGTGAACGCGACGTTGCAGGCCCAACCGTTCGCGGACTGGCTCAAGCACTGGCTCGCCGGCGACTGGCCGTACCAGGGATTCGGCTTCGGTCACGATCTTTCGGGCAACCTGGATGCGGGCCGCTCCTTCACGGCGTTCACGTCGTGCATGAAGAACCCGCCGTACTACTGCAACGAGGACGAGATGGGCCTGGTCAAGGCGCAGGCGGAGGAGTTCGACGTCGCAAAGCGTGAAGCGGTGCTCAAGGAACTCCTCGCCAAGAACGCGGCCAATGCGCCGATCATCTTTCTCACCCAGGGCACCGAAAGCATGGCGCACTCGCCGAAGATCAAGAACTTCGAGCAGGTCAACCAGGTGCTGAACTACACGGAGATGGTTCTCGAGAACTAGGACCAGGCTCCACGACAGACTGAGGGGCGGTGCTTGGCATCGCCCCTTTTTTTGCCTAGATCAGAACCATGACAGCGATTCACAAGAGCTACGTCGACATCGAGGGCGGTCAGGTCCATTGCCTCGCCAGCGGGCCGCAGAACGGCACGCCGCTCGTCATGCTGCACGCAACCTCGGACGCGGCTTCGATGTGGGAACCGGTGTTGCCGCTGTTCGGCGGCCGGGGCTATCGCGCCGTCGCCTTCGACATTCCCGGACACGGCAACTCGTTCCGCCCCGCCGCCGAACCCGGCGCGCAAGGCTATGCCGGCATGATGCTCGAAGCGGCCAGGTCGTTCGGGTTCGACACTTACCACCTGCTGGCCCACCATTTCGGCGGCACGGTCGCCGGCGTGATGGCTGCTGAGCAGCCGGAAGCGGTGCGGACGCTTTCGGTCTTCGGCTGGAACAAGATCGGCGGCGAGTGGATCGAATCGATCCGCAAGGCCGGACCACGCGTCTTCGGCCCCGACGGCCGCACGGTTGGCCACCACTGGGTGCGCCGCTGGGAAATGAGCGGCCGCCTCCTGGACGACCCCAACGAGAACCGATTCACCGAGGCGATGGGACTGCGCACGATGATCGCACTACTCCAGGCAGGCCCCGAGTGGTACTGGGCCTACCGCGCCATCGGCGAAACCGATCATGCCGCGCTCGCCAGGCAGATTACCTGCCCGGTGCTTCTCTTCGCCGGGCCGCGGGATCACCTGTGGCAGGAAAGTCAGGACGGCGTCGCCGACTTCGCCAACGCCAGCTTCGTGGGCATCGACTGGGTGGGAGTCGATGCCGCCGATGAGGAACCCGAGACATTCTGCCGCGTCGTGGACGAGTTTATCCGCTCTTGACGCGGCGATTGGCCGAACACACATCCGAGGCCTTATACTGAGGCAGCATCACGCGATGGAGGCAGGCTGATGAAGACCGACGACCTTGGCGGCCAGTACCGCCACGACATGATGGCGGACCCGGACCACGATTCGTATTCGCGCGAGCGGTTCGTTCAGGAGTACGTCCACCAGGTCAACGGAGCCTGGCACCAGGGCAACTACGCGCTCTACGACAAGAAAATAAGACCGCGCGACGGCAGCGAGCTCTCCGTCCAGGAACAGCGCAAGCAAATGCTTGCCGAGTCCTATCCGCAGATGTGGAGCAGCATGCGCCGCATTGCACGCGAGTGGACCTGCGAGGCAGTCGGCCCGACGGTCGAGCGGCAGCTTCCCGAACTGATCGAGGGGGCGCGCAAGTACCGCGAGAGCAACCGCAAGCTCGGCTCGCTGATGCTCGACCCGAGCGTCAAGGTGCCCGGCTACGTTGACGTCGACATCCATCTCAAGCCGGGCGGCTATCACACGGAACTGACCGACGAGGACGTGTTTGCCGGCGCCGAGTACGAACGCACGACCTACATGAACACAAACGGCCTTCTTGGGCCAATGATGGACAAGCTGGGCAAGCAGGTCGCGGACTGGGTCAAGATCACCTACCCCGACTTCAAGCCCAAGCGTATCCTCGAAATGGGCTGCACCATCGGACAGTCGACCATTGCCTGGAAAGACGCGTTCCCAGAGGCGGAGGTCTACGGCGTCGACGTCGCCGCGCCATCGATCCGCTACGGTCACGCGCGGGCCGAGGCAATGGGCAGGGCCATCCACTTCAGCCAACAGGACGCCGAAAACACTAACTTCCCGGACGGATACTTCGACATCGTCGCATCGCACGCGATGATCCACGAGACCTCGCGCAAGGCACTCAAGGGAATCTTCGCGGAGTCGCTCCGCATCCTCGCGCCCGGCGGCATGATGTTGCACAACGACGGGACGCCGTTCCGCGACATGGATCATCCCATTGACCGGATGATCCCGGACTGGGACACGCACTACAATGCCGAACCGTTCATCACGCAGATGCGGTCGATGGATCTGGCCGAGTACGCCGTCGAAGCTGGTTGGCCCAAGGGCACCACGCGAAACGCCTTTGCGGACGAGGCGGTCGGTGAGGAAGCGGCAACTACGGTTTCCGGTGGTGCCTGCTATTTCGTCTTCGGCCGGAAGAAGTAGTCAGAGTCGGCTGACGATTTCCAACGCGTCGTTCGCCGCGGCCCAGAC
>JAYOEZ010000018.1:18840-44991 GCA_038116985.1 Alphaproteobacteria bacterium
GGGGTGGTTTTTTTTTTTTGTTGTTGGGGATTATTTTGTTTTCTGGGGGTTTTTTGTTGACCCCCCGGGGGGGGCGCCGCGCCCCCCCGCCCCCGCCCCGCGACGCCATCTCCCACCGCGAGCGCACCTGCCGGATAGGCACGCAAGGACGTGCCGGTCGCAAGAATGATCGCGTCAAAGCGACCAAGCCGGGGCCCGTCCTTGATTACGGCAACGCCCTCGCCGACGTGGTCGACGGTCACACCCGGCACGATCGTGACACCGGCGGCGCGCAACCTTGGCACTACCGTTCCGAGCTCACGGGTCAAGGAAAGCTCCGCAAGCCCGAGTTGATACTCGGTCGTCGCCACGGTGACGGAAGTAACGCCGTCGCAAACCGCCAACGTCTCGACGAGCGACACCGCCGGCCAACCGCCCTCCTCATCGATGACCAGCACCTTGCCCGCGACCTCCCGCCCACCGGCAAGAATTTCGCGACCAAACGCAAGACCGGCAGACCCCGGAATGCCGTCGACGAGCGCCGGGCGCAGCTTACCGACGGCGCTCTGCGACGGCGTCGCGCCGATCGCCCAGATCACATGATCGGGCGTCGGCGGGGCCTCGGGATCGATCGCCTCACCGAGGCGAACCGTTACACCCAGCGCGTCGAGTTCACGTCGCCACCAATCGAGCAGCAAGCCCATCTCGCCACGATGCGGCGCGGCCGCCGCAAGCGCGAACTGTCCGCCGAGGCGTGCCGCCATCTCATGGAGCGTCACTTCGAAGCCGCGCTGCGCAGCGAGTCGAGCGGTTTCCATGCCCGCCGGCCCACCGCCCACGACGGCGATGCGGGCGCGCCGCCGAGCGGGGATGACCGCCGGAAACTCGATCTCGCGACCGGCCCGCGCATTGCCAATGCACGACACGCGCTGGCCCCGCATCAAGAAAGCCTGACAGGCCTGGCTGCACGAGACGCAGGGACGCACGCGGTCATCTTCTCCGGCCTCGTATTTGCGGGCCCAGTTCGGCTCGGCGATCCACGTCCGGGCCATCGCGATCGCGTCAGCGATACCGTTCGCGACAATATCCTCGGCTTCCTGCGCGGTTCGAATGCGGTGACCGACGATGACCGGAATGTCCAACGCCTGCTTGAAGGCGCGGGCCTGTTCATTGAGCGGCGTCCGCGGACGGTCCATCGTCGGAATCGTGTGCGCCGATGATCGGTACGAACCGGACGTCAGCGAGACGTAGTCGAGCAGCCCCAGCACGGCGAGCCGCTGCACGACGGCGAACGAGGCGGCATTGTCGTAGTCCTCGGTCACGCCCGGCATGTGGTGATGCATCGAAGTGCGAATGCCGACGGCGATATTCGGCCCGGCATTCTCACGGACAGTCTCCAGAACTTCGCGCACGAGGCGCAGGCGATTCTCGAAGGATCCGCCGTAGGCATCGGTGCGTCGGTTGATCACCGGCGACAGGAAAGAACCCAGGAGGTAGTCGGTCGAGGTCTGCACTTCGAGTAGGTCCAGCCCCGCCGTCCTGCAACGGCGAGCCGCCGCGCCATAGGCCGCAACGACTTCTTGTATCTCCGCCGCCGACAGGGCTTTCGGAATCTGTCCTGCCGAGTTGGCAACGGCCGACGGTGCGACCGCAGCGCGACCGGCAAGCCAGGTCACATTGTAGCCGCCGTGCCATAGCGTCACGGCGAACTTCCCGCCTGCTTGGTGAACGGCATCGGCGGTTGCGGCGAGACTGGGAATCAGTTCGTCACCCGCCGTGCGAATCTGGAGTCCGGCGAATGTTTGGCTCGTCGGATGAACCGGCAAAGATGATGCACTGACCAATGCCGCACCACCGCGGGCGCGGGCGACGATATAGGCCCGGTGTCGCGGACTGATGACGCCGGAATCGTCGCCCAGCCGCATGCCGTGTGCCGCCATCGTGGCGCGATTCTTGATCTCGACCGGACCGAGCCGGAGCGGCGAAAACAGATGGGGGTAATGAGGATGAGCCATCGGCCGCTTAGGCGAATGCTAGTCCGGCCAAATAGCCCAGCCCGCCCGCAATAACGCCGACAGCGCCAAATAGCGCGATCATCCAGACGACAACACTCAGGATGCCGGTGACGACGGCCCAGGCCAGGTCGTCGTAGATCAACAAGACGCCGCCCAGCGCGCCGTCGATGGCCATCAGCACGTCGACCGTTGTCATGCGCCCTCCCCGCGCCATCGTAACGGGCCGGGGGCCCACGCCCAAGGCTGCCTTGTTGGTAGCGTGCGGCTTTGGCACACTCCCGACACAGAACGGAGGCATCCATGGCGGTCAAGCAAGCCCAGCACGGCGTCCTGCCAGAAGCGAGCCACGACGAAGCGGCACGGCAAAGCTTCGTCTTCGGATTCGCGAAGCATGTGATGAACGAGGTCACGCCGGGTAACCGAGCGGCCTACGAGAATCGCGTCGAACCCGACTTCAGGAGGCGCGAGGGACGAAGCCCGGCCGACCGGCATGAAATACGACGCGCCATGGAACGCGACGGCCAGTACCAAGTTTCGAGCGCCCTGCAGCGAACGACGCAGGAAATGCTCTGGGATTCCGTCGGGGAAAGCATCGAGCGTCAGTGGGACGATCTCCGGGGAAAGGCGAAGCGCATCGCCAGTGGCCGGACGCGCGGATCGCTGCGGCTCGACGCCTCCCTTCCGATGCCGAGTTACGTTGGCCGCAACGACCACCACGCGATGCCGGGCGGCTACGCAACGGACCTCGCAGACGGTGACATATTCTCCGGCGCGCTCTACGACCGCGGCTCGTTCATCTACACCGACGGCCTGCTCGGTCCGTTCATGGAAGGATCGGGACTGTCGGTCGCCAAGTTTCTGCTATCGCGCCATCCGAGTCTGAAGCCGAAGCGCATTCTCGAACTTGGATGCACCACCGGTGCGACAGCCGCCGTCATGTCGCGCACATACCCCGATGCAGAGATTCACGCGGTCGACGTCGGCGCGGCACTCCTGCGCTATGCCCACGCCCGCACCGAGGCCGTTGGCGGCCGCGTACATTTCAGTCAGCAGAACGCCGAACGAACCGACTTCGAGGACGAATCATTCGATCTCGTCTATAGTAACGCCCTGCTCCACGAGACGGCGTACCGCGCGATCCACAACATCATGCGCGAATGCCATCGCGTCCTGAAGAAGGGCGGCCTGATGGTCCACGCCGAACAACCTCAGTTCGACGGCATGGACACCTTCAAGGCCTTCACCCACGACTGGGATTCCTACAACAACAACGAACCCTTCTGGGGCACGGTGCATGATCTCGACCTCGAGAAACTTGCCGCGGGGGCGGGCTTCGCGCGTGAGAACGTGTTTCAGACCTTTGCGCCAGGCGCCGCCGCATCGGCAGGCACCAGCGACCGCGTCGAGGTCGATCCGAAGAAGATCATGGGATCGGATCGCGGCGGCGGCCTGAAGTTCTACTTCGGCGCAATCAAGTAGCGCCACCATATACAGGGAGGCATCTACCATGATGCGCGACCAAGCCCGGCATGACATGTTGCCCGACGCAAACCGCGACGAGCTGGCGCGCCAGGATTACGTCTTCAGCGTCAAGCAATACGTCACGGGCAACCTGGCGGCCGGCAGCAAGGCCCACTATCAGCGTACGACCAAGCCAAGGTTGGCGCGATCCGGGTCCCGTCCAATGGATTGGCGCAGCGTTAGGCGCGAACTCGAACCCGAGCCGCACTATCGGATGATCGGGTCGATCAAGCGCACCATCCAGGAACTGATCTGGGACACGACGGGAGAAAGTATCGAGCGGCAGTTGCCGGCGCTGATCGATACCGCAAACCGGTTGCGCGCAAGGAAGACCAACGGCTCCTTGCGGCTCGATCCGAGTCTAGTCGCACCACGATACCTCAGTGCATGCGATATCCACTCGATGCCGGGCAACTATCACGTCGAACTGACGAAGGACGACGTCTATGCCGGCGCGCTGTACGAACGTGGCGTCTACCTGTTCAGCCTGGGCGGCGGTGGCGCGCGGAGCGAGAACTACGGGCTCGCGGTCGCATCGTTCGTTGACGAACGCTTGCCGGACTTTGCGCCAAGACGGATTCTCGAGTTGGGATGTTCCGCCGGCAGTACCGCACTCGCGCTTGCCCAATCATTTCCGGATGCCGAAGTCCATGCGATCGATGTGGGCGCGCCGCTTCTCAGGTACGCGCACGCGCGCGCTGAACTGGTCGGAGGAACCATCCATTTCTCACAGCAGAACGCGGAAGAGACTGATTTCGACGACGGCTCATTCGACCTGATCGTCTCCACGGGACTGTTACACGAGACCTCCGGCAAGGCCCTGCCGCGGATCATGGCAGAGTGCCATCGCCTGCTGCGGGACGGCGGCCTGATGGTGCACGGCGAGGACCCGCAGTACGACATCATGGACCCCTACGACGCGACCCTCCACGACTGGGGCACGCGCTACAACAACGAGCCCTATATGAGCACCATGCACGAACTCGATCTCGTGCAGGTCGCGGTCGACGCCGGGTTTGAGCGAAGCAAGGCCTTCCCGCAGCTCGCGATCGGCGGCGACGGCGCCAAGGGCTACCGAGACCAGGTCTATGCAGGCCGCTTCTATTTCTCCGGCGCGGTCAAATAGCGCCTTTCACAAAGGAAAACCGCGATGACCACGGCCAAGGATCGCTACCCCACCCTGTTCTCTCCCTTTGACCTTGGTCCGGTGCGGCTGCGCAACCGCACCGTGATCCCCGGCCACAGCATGCTGCTGTCGCGCTTCGAACCCGGCATCTCGGATCGTTACCGCGCGTATCTCGCCGTGCGGGCACGTGGTGGCGCGGCCTTGGTCGGCATCGAATCTGCGCCCATGCACGAATCCACCGCAAATGCGACATCGTCTGCCACCGTCATCACCGATGCGGCGACGCCCTCGCTGGCGCGAACCGCCGAAGACGTCCACGCGGCCGGTGCGGCGATCTCGATCATTCTCTGGCACGGCGGCCACAACGTGCCCCACCGCGGCGGCGTATCGCACGCCGTGGCGCCGTCGCCGATCCCGTCTTTCCGCGTACGCGAAACGCCCAAGGTTCTGACCAAGAAGGGCATCCGCGACATCGTGCGCGGCTACGGCGAGGCGGCGCGGCGCTGCCGCGAGGCCGACATCGACGTGATCGAGGTGCAGACCGCGACGGACTACCTCTTGGGCAACTTCATGTCCCACCGGATCAACTGGCGCACCGACGAGTACGGCGGTTCATTGGAGAACCGCATGCGCATTGTCGTGGAAGCGCTGGAGGCTGTGCGCGAAGCGGCTGGCGACAAGATTGCCGTCGGCGTGCGAACCTCCGTCGCCCATCTGATTCCGACCGATCCCGACGACTACGATCTCGAGGATTCGCTCGCCTGCATGCAGTACTTGGCCGAGCGCAAACTGATCGACTACGTCAGTCTGATCACCGGTTCGCACTGGTCGATGGGCGCGACGATTTCGCCGATGACGCACCCGCGCCTCACGATCGCCGAGGAATCGGCTGCGTTCAAGCGTGGGCTCGATATCCCGGTCACGATTGCGGGGCGCATCCGCTCGCCGGCAGAAGCCGAGCAACTTCTCGCACAAGAACAGGCCGACCTCGTCGCCATGGCGCGAACCTGGATCGCCGAACCCGACTGGTTCAAGAAACTGGAAGAGGACCGCGAGGACGAAATCCGCCCCTGCATGAGTTGCAATCAGGGGTGTCTCGGCTTCGTGACGCGCGGACAACCCGGCACCTGCGTCATCAACCCGGTCGCCGGACGCGAGACCGAGGTGCCGGAACTGAAGCCTGCCGCAGCGCCCAAGACAATCGCCGTCGTTGGTGGCGGCCCCGCCGGCATGGAGGCTGCGCGGGTTGCCGCGCTGCGCGGACATCGGGTCGAACTTTACGAAGCGGGCCCGCGCCTGGGCGGCCAGATGCGTCTCGCCGCCGAGGCGCCGCATCGCGGCGAGATGTTGCCTGCGGTCGAGTGGTGGGAGAACGAGTTGCGCCGTCTGCAGGTACGCGTTCACCTCAATGCTTCGGTCGAACTCGGAAAACCGCCACAGGCCGACGATGTCATTTGGGCAATAGGCGGAGAACCGGCCCCTACTCAGATCTGGCGCATTCGACCGCATCTGCGCGACGGTATTCCCGGCACCGACGGGTTGCCGCATGGGCGCGAGGTTCTGGCGGGAACCAAGGCCGTGTGGGGAAAGATTCTCGTGATCGACGAGGAAGGCGGTTGGTCCACCGTCTCGTTATGCGAAACCCTGGCGGCCTCCGCTGGCATCACGTCGGTCGACGTCGTCACCTCCGAGGCCTATCTCGGCGCGCCAGACCTGGATCTCTATTTCGAAACACTGGACGTGGCGGCGCGCATTCGCGCCGCGGGTATCAACGTGCACGCCAACACGCTCGTCGACTCCGTTGATGGGACTTCCGTTGCGTTGCGCGGCGGCGGATCTCTCGGCCCCTTCGATGCGATCGTGCTGGCGACAGGCACTGCAGCCCGAACTGTCCCAGAGGATTCGTTGGCCGTGGGCGATTGCGTCGCGCCGCGCTCGATTTGGGGTGCAACACACGACGCAGCCGTTCTGGCTCGACAGATTTAGGTCGCCCTGGAAGTCCCACTACCCAAGGCTGTCACGCCCGGCTTGCCGACCGGGCGGTTGCGCTAGATCGGGCAGATTTCGCAAGGCCACAACAACCAAAAATTGTTGTTGCCGATCAATGGCTAAACGCGAATTCCACACCATATTCGAAGTATGACACAAGTGGATGCCATAGCCGGCAAGACCGAACACAAGGCTGGTCGCCATTGGTGGCGCGGACCAGAGTTCGCAGTCACGTTCATGTGGACGTTGGTTCTGACCGGGACCATCGCGCTAGGGGCGACCGTCGGCAACCTGACCCTGACAGGCAGCGTGCCGCTTCTGCTCGACCTCGCGGTCACCCCAGCCCCGGCCTCGACGAGTCTGGACCTGGGGACGCTGCAGACGACGCTGAGGGTCGCCGATGTAACCGTGCACAGCAACAGCGCCAGCGGCTATGCGGTCGCGGTCCGCTCCAACAACGTGGCCAACGCCTTTTGCGCATCGCCGTGTTTCTACAGCACGACGACGACGGACGCCTTGCCGTTTTCGCTGTCGCGCGACGGCATTGCTATCAACTTCGCCGGCGACACCGGGACGTTCGCGAGTTCGCCGACGGTGACCGGCACGGGTGGGGACCTGCATACCGCCCAGGTGACCTACGACGGCACCTCGAGCTTGCTGGGACAAGCGAACAACTACGGCGAAATTCTTACCTTCACCGTGACTTTGAACTAAGTCTCCGACGAGGGGTCCGGCAACGTCGTCGTCAGAACGACCGCAAGGCTGAGCACGCCGAACGCACCGATCATCAGGAAGGGCAAGATCGGAAACACCTGATATAGCCCGCCACCGATAAGCGGCCCGATGGTGAAACCTAGCCCCTGCACCGTGCCGTTCAGGCCCGCGATGCTGCCCTGCTGACCGACGTCCACCGACAGTGTAAGCGCCGCCGTATAAGCGGGATTCATCATGCCGAAAGCGGCGCCGAGCAGCCCGATCCCGACGACCATCAAGGGGTAGCTCGCGGTAAGCGCAAGGATGACCCCGCCTCCTATCACGCAAATCGAACCGACTATCAGGAGTCGCCGGGGCGGCCACTTGAGCCACTGAATCAGACCTGCCTGCATCGTGACCGCCATGATCGAAGAAACCATCAGCGCAATGCCGGCAAAGGTTGCGGTATCGGCGGCGTTGAGACCCTGGGTATCTTGAACACGGAACCCGGTCGCCTGCTGCATCGTCGCCAAAGTGGCGTAGATCGCCGCGCCGATGACCAGCAACGGCACAAGTCGCGCGGGCGGGCGGTAGAGGAAGCGCGGACCGGTCGCCTTGCTGCGTATCGGGGGCGTACGGTCCAGGGCGCGCCAGTCGATCGCGATCACAATGAGGACGAGCCCGACGACCACGTAGAACGGCAACGTCAGACTGAAGCGGCCGAGAAACGCTGCCGTCGCTGGGCCGGCGATTGTGCCGAGCCCCATCGCCGCACCCAACAGCGCAAAGCCCTGTGTTCGGGTAAGTCGCGAGGTCTTGTCGGCGGTATAGGCGTAGACCGCCGGGAACATCGACGCGGCCGTCGAGGCGAAGCCTACGCGCAAGACGATGAGAATGACGAACACCGTGGTGGCGCTAAAGACGCCGGCGAGGCCCGCCTCCGCTGTCAGACCGATCAGCGATGTGAACACGACATAGCAGCACAGGCCGAACAGGATCACGCGACGGCGGCCCCAGACGTCGCTGACACGGCCCCAGATGGGGGCCGCAATGATGTAGGCGAAGGACGCGAATGATATGACCGCGCCGATCTGGAGTTCGCTGAACGTCAGTTCCCGGCCCAGCGGCGGCATGATGGCGAAATAGAACGTCTGGCCGGCACCCGTGATGATGATCGTTAACAGGAGCGCACGGATGTCGGGCCGCGCCAGAAGGCGCTCCGGTTGTTGTGTCACCATATGGTGGTCGTGCTCAGGTGCGCGACGACATCAAAGCCGCAACGGCGTCTTCGACAACGGTGCCCTTGAAGAAATCGGGGTTCATTGAGGCGTGCAGTTCGGCCGTGTTGGCAAAGGTGAAGTCGCGAAAATCATCCGTGGTGATCAGCTCGCGCTCGACCAGTTCGTGGGCCTCGGCCAGAACCTCGGACATGTCCTGCACGTCGAAGTGGCCGACATCCGAACCGAACATCGCCTTCAACCGTGCGTCGTAGTGATTGAGCTTGGGATTGAACGCGATGGCGGCCATGCGGTCGTCGGCTTCGCAACCGAAATAGAAGTTGGGCACGAATCGGTCGTAGATGTCGCGGCCCTTTTCGATGCCGCAAGCGGCGAACTCGTCGACCGGCTCGGGCTGCTCGCCCATCGGCGGCATCAGGCTGTGGTCGTAGCCTCCCTCAATGGCTTCAGCGTAGCCACGATAGCGTGCATCGCCGTACTCCTCGAAAAGCGCCCGCATGCGCGCGCGGTCAACCGATCCCGGGTTCAGGTTGGCGTGCAGGGCGGCGAGGTTGCGTTTTTCCCAGTGTTCGCAGATGTCGTTGTAGAGGTTTGAGGCCCAACCCACGCCGCCTTCCAGAAAGCAGAACTTCAGGTCAGGGAAACGGCGGGTGACGCCGCCGAGGAACAGGGCCTTGGCAAAGGCCTCACCGGCTGCCGCGAAATGGCCGATATGGTTGTAGACGAAGCTGGATCCTGAGCGCCGCAGGCCCCACCCCATCGAGTTATTGTGGGTGGATGGGGCGATCCCGAGTTCTGCAAATCGGGCCCACACTGGGTCGTAGTCGTAGGGCGAGTCCATCGCCAGCGGATCGATCCAGAAGGCATAGTCCCCCAGTTCCGGGGCGATCTTCTCCACCGCAGGCAGCGGCCGTTGCACCGTCCCGGCGATCATCGCGGCCTTGAGGCCCAGATCGGCCACGACCTCCAGTTCGGCCAGCGCCTCAGCCGGCGTGTGCATGGGGATCGCGGCCGCTGGCGCGATGCGGTCCTTGTGATCGGCGAAGACTTCCGCGTACATCAGATTGATCGCGCGGCACACACCCTGACGAAGCTCCGCATCGATCGAGCCCGAAATGAACGGGATCGCGATCGTGGGGAACACGACCATGAAATCGACACCGAAGTCGTCGAGCCGGGCGCGCAACAGGTTGGGCAGCAGCGCCGTGGCGCGGTCGTAGGTGTGCGCCGGCATCGACCAGAATGGCGGGCGAATGACGCCGCGGGCGCGCCGTTCCTCGGGACTCAGGTCCGCCCAGGTGCCCCAGGCGCCCTTGTTCATGCGTGTCTGATAGGCGTCAACCAGGCTTTGGCCGCCGGCCTGCTTGAGAAAGTCGAACAGCACCGGCGGCGTTTCGACGAGATGACCATCGGCATCGATGACCGGGTGGTCGAGTGTTTCGCGGATCTTCGCGGAGGACGAAGCGGTCATGACCACAGCACCATGTCGCCACCGGGCATGCGGCCGACGAAGGAACCGATCTGCAAACGGTCGCCGCCGCCCGGTGTGCCGGCGCTGACCTCGTGCGGGTTGCGGCTGTTGAAGAGGACGACGTCGCCGGTGGCAGGCGCATACGAGATCGCTTCCGATCCTGCGACGTGGCTGTCGTCGAGGCCGTAGCTCATCGGCGGGTCCTTGCCCTCCTCGGGCTGCACGTTCCAGGGCTTGTTGTGGATCGTGGTGACGCCGCCTTCGCCCGGCGATTCGACGAACAGGTTCCAGCCCAACTGGCCGTTGATGTGGGCAATGGCGTAGTCCGGCGTGTTCATGGGCGCGTAGTCGACATGGCGGCCGATGCCGTTGGAGGCCTTGCGGATAATGCCGGCGAAGAGCTTGCCGTGGCCGGGCTCCTCGGCGATGCGGGCATCGTGGCCGGAGACGTCGCGCAGCAGTTGCATGAAGCGTTCGAGCGGGTTCCAGGTCCGCGACACGACCTTGTTCCAGTCGTCCCAAGCCTGTTTGACGGCGACGAAGTAGTCGTCGCGCTGATGGCCCCAGCGGTACTCGACCTGGGCCGTGCCGATGTAACCGACCTTCGGCTTGACCGAGTAGTAGCGCATGACCTCGTGGTCGATGCCCCACTGGATGGCGGCGGCGAAATCGGCGCATTCCTCCGGCGTGGCGAAGTTCTCGACGCGCACGACTGCGATCTCGTTGTCGAACAAGGCGCGCAGGGTCTCCGCGGTGAGCGGTTGCTCCTCGCGCAGCCGCCAGGTCACGGGCTGGTCCATGGTTGCTCCTCCCTCCCTGCAATATGCCGTGCCGAACGCCGGTCCGCCAAGGTCCGGGCATCGATTTTCGCGCATTGCGAAACGAACCCAATTCCTCACCCGGACGAATAGCGAAACGAACCCAATCGGGTGGCCGCGGCATACTGCGAAACGAACCCAATTTCGTCGCTGGACGAATTACGAAACGAACCCAATTCGGCGGCAAAGGCGCAGAAAACAGCGAGATCAGGGTGGCCGGCCCAGAACTACGAAACGAACCCAATTTCGCGCATGCGCCTGCACTATGCCGGCATTTTGCAGGCTGGCACGGCGGTAATCGGCGTGGTTAGGTCGCGGGAGCCGTTCGAAGCAGGAGGACGCCATGCCGCACGATCTCAGCCAGTTTCCCATCCACCTCGGCCTCGGAGCGACGGCGGAGGTGCAGCCCGAGATGAAGGGCGGCCTGGCCTGGTACGAGGGCTATGTCGAGCGGCACGGTGGCGACGGCGCGGAAGGGCGGCTTGTCGCCATGCACACGTTTTCTGAAGCTTGGGACGTCTGGGAGATGCACCCGCTCGGCACCGAGGTGGTGGTGTGCACCGCGGGGAGCATCACGCTGCACCAGGAGGCCAAGGACGGCGCCGTGACGAAGGTGACGCTGGCGCCCGGCGAATACGCGATTAACGAGCCCGGGATCTGGCACACCGCCGACGTCGACGGAGAAGCGACGGCGCTGTTCATCACCGCCGGTATGGGTACGCAGCACAGGCCGCGCACCTAGAGACAGGCAGCGAAGCAGCCCCTGAACCAAACCTGCTCCGACCTTCGGGAGATGCCTTTCGCCACGCGCGCCACGCGGCGCAGCGACTCAGGATGAGGTCCTTCGGGACGCCGCCTGCGGCGGCGCCTCAGGACGAACTTGTCTGGATCAGCGCGCGCCCGACGGCAATCCCAACGCGAGGCGGCCGTAGGGGGCCATGTTGAGGTCCCACTGGACGCCGAACTGGGTGGCCATGGCGTGCAGGTCGCGGAAGGCGCGTTGCACCGGATTGGAATCGAACAGGCCCTGGGCGCCCATCATGGCGACGAGGCGGTCGCACGACTGCTTGCACAGTTTCATGACGAAGGCGCGGTCGCGCATGACGGTGGCGCGTTCCTCTTCGGTGAAGGGTTCGAGCTTTTTGCCGCGCGCGTTGAGCGTCACGTACATCTTCTCGGCGAGCGACGCGGCGGCGGCGAGTTCGGCGGCCGACTCCGAGACCCTGAGCTGGACCGCGTCCTTTTCGGCGACCTTGTCGCCGAAGATCGCGCCGATGCGGTCGCGGGTGATCGCGGTGTAGTCGTCGAAAGCGCCCTCGGCGGTGCCGAGGATGGGGCCGAGCAGCGACGAGCCCGAGAAGGGCCGGAACTCCGTGCGATAGATGTAGTGTGCGTTGACCTCGCCGCCCGGCGGGTTGGCGCCGGTGAACTGCGACAGCTTGAGCGCCCGGTGTTCGGGCACGAAGGCGTCGTTGACGACGATGTCCTTGGTGCCGGTGCCCTTCATGCCGGCAACGCGCCACACGTCGTCGATCGAGAAAGCGGACCGCGGGAACAGGAACTGGCTGGCTTCCTTTTCGCCCTCCATGCGGCCGGCAACCATGCCCCACTGGGCGTGATCGACGCCCGAGGCGAAACCCCAGGAACCGTTGAGACGGTAGCCACCCGGCTCCCTGGTGACGCGTCCGGTCTTTTGCACCGAGCCGGTGGCGATCAGGACGTCGGGTCCGTCAGCCCACACCTCTTCCTGCGCTTCCTTGGGGAAGCGGCCGACGTAGCCGGTATGCGCGCCGACCACGGCGACGATCCAGGCGGTCGAGGGACAGCCCTTGGCGACCTCGCGGCCGATGCGGAAATGCGTGCCCCAGTCGCATTCGAAGCCGCCGAAGCGTTTGGGCTGGTAGTACTTGAGCAGGCCTTGCTCGTGCAGCGTCTCCATCGTCGCCTCGGGCACCCGGCGCAGCGCCTCGGTTTCGCCGGCGCGCTCGCGCAGCATGGGGATCAGCGCTTTGGCGCGGCCGACCAGCTCGTCGGCGATGGCTTCCTTGGTGCTGGTCTCGGCGATGTTCACGGCGACTGCATCCCTTCCTGGCGCCTTCGGGGTAATCCAAGGATAGCCCAACCCGAGGCAGGCGAGAGGCCGCGCGCGCGGCGCCGATCATGCCGCGTGCAGCGGGGCTTGGGCGCGAGCGACGGCGCGGGAAATGGCCGACACAACCTTTTGGAGAATTTGTGCACGACCGCTCCCCAGCCCCGTCAAATCGCACGGGACGAGGAAACCCGCCTATCTTCATGTTTTGTTGTCCATAATTTTTCTTTCAAATTTTATCGACCTACCCGTAAGGGTTGTGCGGCCTTGCCGAATCGGCCTAAAATCCGCCTCTGGAGAGACGGCGGGAACACGATCTGTGGTTCGACGGGTTTTGTTTACAGGGTTGATTGGCGCGACGGTGTTGGGCGCGACCGCCCATGCGGCTGACAGCGGCGACCTGATCCTGACGGGCGCCGTGGCCCAGATTCTCGACGTCGAAGTGACGCCGACGGCGTCAGCAACAGGGCTCGACCTCTCCGTTCAGCAAACCGCGCTGAAAGTCGCCGACGTGCTGACCCAGTCGAACGCACCGGGCGGCTACATCGTGACCGTCAGCTCGGCCAACGTGGTGGGTGGCGATTGCACCACGCCCTGCTTCTATTCCGACAGCACGACCGACAGCCTCGACTTCACCCTGTACCAGGGCACCCTGGCGCTCAGCTTCACGGCCGAGACCGCGACCTTCGTCGAGAGCAGCCAGCGCACCGGCCCAGGCGGCGACGCCTACGAGGTCAGCCTGGAATACGACGGCACGACGACGAACCTCGCCAACGCGACCGACTACAGCGAAACGCTGACCTTCACCATCGCGGTCAACTAAACCTTCCGCCGGCGTGCCGGTGGCGTCTAGACGAAGGCGACGTGCGCGCGGTCGCTATCCAGAAAGTCGTTGATCAACCGATTCTTGCCGGCCGCGACGCAATGATGGCGACAGGACCGGGCGTCGAAGCCGTCGAGCCAGGCCACCGTCCCGTCTGATTGCCACATGTCGCGGAAGCGCCGCTCGCGAATGCTCCCGATCCTGCCGCTGTCGGTATAGGCCTTGTCCTGGCAGGTGTAGATATCGCAATCGGCGCCGATCACGGTGAGCAACCGCTGCATCGGACAGCGCGCCGCCTTCGGCGCAGCGTCGGCGTCATCCTCGAAGTGATAGTGGTCGACGACCGAGAAGGCGCCGTCTTCGAGGGCGCGGCATCGCGCGATCTCGCGCGCGACCGTCTCGACGAAGGGGGCGTGATGGGCGGTATTGTCCGCGGCGTCCTCGCCGACGATGCAGGGAGATAGCTTCACATGCGCCGCGCCCGCCGCCTTGAGACGCCGCGTCAGTTCGTACAGGTGCGGTGCGTTCCCTGAATCGACGATCACGCTGGCCCCCAGAACGGAGTCGCCGGGCAGGCGCGCAAACGCCGCCATGTTGTCGAGCACGCGGTCGAAACTGTCCAGGCGCACGTTGCGGTTCCGGGCGTAGCTGTCGGCGTCCCAACCATCGATCGACACCCGAACCCATGCCGCCGTGCGCGCCAAGGTTTCCGCCAACCGGCCGCGCATTTGCGAGCCGTTCGTCAGGACGCCGATCGCGATGCCCGCATCGCCGAGCGCGACAAGCGTCTCGCCGAGGTACGGGTAAAGCAACGGCTCGCCGCCGCCCGAGAAGGTGACGGCGCGAACGTCCATGGCGATGAGGTCGTCGACGATCTCGCGCATCTTGTCGCGCGGAATCCGGTCGCGTACCTGCATGCCGGCGCCGAGACTGAGCCCGTCGCGGCGGTAGGCGCAGAAGTAGCAGTCGTGGTTGCACACGTTGGTGGGCTTGATCCGGACATGAAGCGGCGCGACATGCCGGCCGTTGGCGAGCGCGTCCATGCGATCCGCGTGGTGGAAGACCTTCAGGGAGGAATAGACGTGCGGGCCCATAGCCACCTCCGTTGTGGAGGCGAGGCTAGTCGCCTTCGGTTAACGGAAGCTGAAAGCGCGCCCAAAACAAAATCCCTCCCGTGGGGAGGGGTTCAGTTGGCGCGAGAGCGGGGCGGCCCCGCGCCGCCGACGCATCACCGGGTTCAGTGTGATGCGCCGGTTGTTATGCCCAGCTGAGAGGTCAGGCTGCTTTGCGGTACTGGGCGTCGTTGGCCGGCATCGCGGAATGGGGCGCCTGCCGAAGCGGCTCTGGCCCGGACCGGTAGCCCAGCTTGCGGCGATCACTCTGCTCCAGGGAGAACAGCAGAACACCGAATACGGCAAAAGCTGCAACCACAAAGCCCAAGAAAACCGTTTCAATTCCGCTCATATCCTTGCTCCTTCGAATAACGTGAGAGGAGCATGACAGGGGGCGCAGGTGGCCTGCTTGATGTAGGTCAAGCGACGCTGCGGCAGGGTGTCGCAGCGGGTTTTGGCGGCTCAGGCCCTTCGACACGGCAGGCTTCGCCTGCCGGCTCAGGATGACGGTGGGGGTCGCGGTGAGGCGGCTATACCCGCAAGCCCGCGGCGTGGCCTTCCTGGGTGGCGACCATCTGGTTGCGCGGCATCCAGGCGTCGCCGACGACCTCGACAGGCATGCCGGCGGCCTGTAGCGGCGCGAGGAGTTCGAGATCAGGCGCGCGCGGGGTCGCGTAGGTGAAGAGCGAGACGTCGGCGATCTCGTCCTGATCGCCGTTGATGACGTTGCGATGGACAAAGACGCCGTCCTCGAAGCGCTGTTCGGGCGCGGGCTCGGCGAGCAGCACGATGCCGATGCGCGCCTCGTAGAGGCGGCGGTAGATGCTCTGCTGGCGGACGACCGGTTCGTCACGAGCGAGCACTTCGCGCGGCGTGACGATGACGACCTTGTCGAACAGCGTCGCCATGTACTCGGCCGACGAGTAGGTCGCGTCCAAGCCGTCTTCATCGAAGATGACGGCGGTGCCGGGTTGCTTGCCCGGGTGGGCCAGCAGTTCTTCGACGATGGTGCGCAGATCGAGGATGAAACCTTCCTCGCGCCAGGCGGGATCGAGCTGTTCGGGCCAGATCATCGTCGAGCCGGTGGCGAGCACGACGGCGTCGGGCTTGGTGGCAATCAGTTCGTCCGCGCTCACGCGCCAGCCGAGTTCGGTCTTGAGGCCGGCCTTGCGTGCCATGACCTGCTGGTAGTCGTAGATCGAACTCAGGGGATCGCAGGTCGGGACCTCCGCATTGAGCCGGATCTTGCCCCCGAGCTGACCGCCCGCGGCATAGAGCGTGACGTCATGGCCACGCGCGGCGGCGACCCAGCCCGCTTCGAGGCCGGCGACGCCGCCACCGACCACGGCGATTTTCTTTTTCGTTTCGGCCGGTTCGGGCCACCAGTCGACTTCGTCCTTGAAGCCGACGCGCGGGTTGTTGTCGCACTGGATCGGCTGCTCCTGATTCACGACGCCCCAGCAGTTGTTGCAGGACACGCACTTTCGGATGTCGTTGTCGCGGTTCTGCGCCGCCTTCAGCCCCCAGGCCGCGTCGGTGACGAGCGTACGGCCCAGCATGACGAGATCCGCGACATTGTCGCGCAGGAGCGCCTCGCCCTGGATCGGCTCAAGGATGCGGCCGACCGCGCCCGTCGGGATGCCTTCGGCAGCGGCACTAAGCCGCTTGATCAGGTCGAAGAAGGTGCCGCGGGCGAAGTGCATATCGGGGATGTGCTGTTCGAGCGAACGGTGATGCGCGCCCTGCACCCAGTTGATGAAGTCCGTCACGCCACCCTTCGCGAAGTGGCGGGTCAGGCGTTCGCCTTCATCGGCGTCGATCGAGTGCGGCACGAAGTCATCGCCCGGCAGGCGCAACGCGATGATGAAGTTCTTGTCGGTGGCGGCGCGGATCGCGGCCATCAGTTCGTCGAGCAGGCGGGCGCGGTTCTCCAACGGCCCGCCGTAGTCGTCTTCGCGCGCGTTCGAATGCGGCGACAGGAACTGATGGAAAAGGTGCCCGTGGCCGGCGGAAATCTCGATGCCGCCGAAGCCGGCCTTGTTGAGCTTGGCGCACGAGAGGGCGAAGTCGTCGACGAGCGTGTGGATCTCGTCGACGCTGAGCGCATGCGGCACCGTCCACGACCAGTCGTCGGGCAGTGCCGAGGCGCCAATCGCCTGGGTGCGCCGTCCGGCAGGCTTGTGGTAGCCGCGGCCCGAATCCTGGACCTGGCACAACATCCATGACTCGTGGCGGCCGACGGCGTCCGCAAGCTTCTTCAGCCCGTCGAGATTGTCCTGCGCATAGACCTCGGGCCGCGCGCCCATCTTCTGACCGCGGCGCATGCCGAAAGGTTCGGCGATCAGCATGGCGGCCCCGCCGGCGGCGCGGTTCTCGTAGTAGCGGATGAATTGGTCGGTGACTTCGGCGTTCTTGGCATACCGCGTCGACATCGCGGCGTGGACGATGCGGTTCTTCAGCGTCCGCCCGGCAAGCTCGATGGGCGTGAACAGACGCGGGTATTCCGCCGTGGCGGGGTCGATCTGGCGCAGGGAATTCGTCATGGGGGGCGCAGATTAGGAGATTGCCGCGGCCTCGGGTAGTAGGGCCGCGCGCCCGCCCGGCAGACGGATGCCGCCCGACGCATTTCCTCGTGCGTCGCCTTGGAAAGCGTCCCGCGCCCTCCTAGGTTAATGCCATGAACCGGCGGCCGCCCGGCGGCCGCGCCAAACAAGAAGGGGACACTCCATGGCGAACGAAGGCTACCACGAACCTCTCGAAGAACTGTCCGACGCGACCCGCGACATGCACCGGGCCATCACCTCGCTGATGGAGGAACTCGAGGCCGTCGACTGGTACAACCAGCGCGTCGACGCCTGCAAGGATGCAGAACTGAAGTCGATCCTCGCGCACAACCGCGACGAGGAGAAGGAACACGCAGCGATGGTGCTGGAGTGGATCTGGCGTCAGGACCCGACCTTCGACAAGGAACTTAAGGACTACCTGTTCACCGAGAAGTCGCTGTCGCACGACTAGCGGCCGCTTCCGCGCCTGCGCGCATCTTGCATCGCCGGGTGTGCGGCTCTATATATTAGAATAATCTAATATAAGGAGGGCGTCCGGGGATGGCACAACGGCCCTTGATCCAGCCCGTCGTACCGGCGCTCGACTGGCTGCCGCGATACAAGGCGGCGGACCTGCCGGGCGACGCGATAGCCGGCGGCATCGTCGCCGTGATGCTGGTGCCGCAGGGCATGGCCTACGCCATGCTCGCGGGGCTGCCGCCGCAAATCGGGCTCTACGCAAGCATCCTCCCTGTGCTGGTCTATGCGCTTCTCGGCTCAAGCCGCGCGCTGGCCGTGGGTCCCGTGGCGATCGCCTCGATCATGACAGCGAGCGCGTTGGGCAGCGTCGCCGCAAACGGCAGCGAAAACTACCTCGCCGCCGCGCTTGTGCTCGCCGCCGCCAACGGCGTGATCCTGCTCGCCATGGGCGTCGCGCGGCTCGGCGTTCTGGTCAACTTCCTGAGCCATCCCGTCATTTCCGGCTTTACCAGCGCCGCCGCGATCGTCATCGCACTGAGCCAGGTTCGCCACCTGCTGGGGATCGATCTGCCGCGCGGCGAATCGTTCAGCGAGACGCTGCTGCACGTTGTGCAGCACCTGGGCGAGACGCAGGCGACGACGGCGCTGGTGGGGATCGGCGCGATCGCGTTGCTGCTGGTCACACGGCGGCCGATGGCGCGCGTGCTGCTCGGTCTGCGCGTGCCGCAGGCGGTCGTCAATCCGGCAACCAAAACCGGACCGCTGGTCGCGGTCGCGCTGACGACGCTGCTCGTGTGGGCGCTGGCGCAAGGCGGCGTCAACGACATCGCCATCGTCGGCGAGATTCCGGCCGGGCTGCCGGCGCCTGCCCTGCCCTCCTTCGACAGCGAATTGTGGGCCGAGTTGCTGCCCGCCGCCGTGCTGATCTCGCTGGTCGGCTTTCTCGAAAGCGTGTCGGTCGCCAAGGCGCTGGCGTCGAAACGGCGTCAGAAGATCGACGCCAACCAGGAACTGATCGGGCTCGGCGCGGCCAACCTCGCGGCCAGCGTTTCGGGCGCCTATCCGGTCGCGGGCGGCTTCGGACGCTCGGTGGTGAACTTCACTTCGGGCGCCAACACGTTGCTCGCATCGATCATCACCGCGGCGCTGCTGGCGCTGACGGTGACCTTGCTGACGCCGGTGTTTCACTTCCTGCCGCGCGCGACGCTGGCGGCGATCATCATCGTCGCGGTGTTCAACCTGATCGACGTGAAGATGTTCCGCGACGCATGGCGTTACAACAAGGCCGACGCCGTGTCACTGGCAGCGACGTTCGTCGCCGTTCTGGCCGCCGGCGTCGAGATCGGCATCGTGTTCGGCATCGCGCTGTCACTGGCGCTTTATCTGTGGCGGACGAGCCGTCCCCACGTCGCCGTGGTGGGTCGCGTCGGCAACAGCGAGCACTTCCGCAACATCAAGCGGCACACGGTGAAGACGTGCCCGCACGTGTTCGCCGCCCGCGTCGACGAGAGTCTGTACTTCGCCAACGCCGGCTTTCTTGAGACCTACCTCCTGCAGGCCGTGGCCGACGACAAGAAAATCACCGACGCGGTGCTGATCTGCAGCGCGGTCAACTTCATCGACGCGAGCGCGCTCGAAACACTGGAGACGCTGACGGCGGAACTACGCGATGCCGGCGTGACGCTGCATCTTGCCGAGGTGAAGGGGCCGGTAATGGACCGGCTGCAGCGCACGGCGTTTCTCGACCACATGACGCCGGGCAAGGTCTACCTCAGCACGCATGAGGCGATGGTCGACCTGAAGTGCGTCTAGGCTTGAACGGCGCGCCGCGCACCCAATCTGAGATGCAAAGGAGTTCGTCATGAACGCTCGTCCTCAGTTCGCAGACCAGGCCGCCGACGCCCGCGTCGTGCCCTGCCCGTCGTGCGGCGCGTCCAACCGGGTGCCGTCGGCCAAGCCCCATACACAGGCCAAATGCGGCAAGTGCGCGGCGAGACTGTTCACCGGCAAGCCGCTGACGCTCGACGGCGCAAACTTTACGAAGCACGCGCGGGCCAACGACCTGCCGCTGCTGGTCGACTTCTGGGCCGAGTGGTGCGGACCGTGCAAGATGATGGCGCCGCAGTTCGAAGCGGCGGCGCAGACGCTTGAGCCGCGGGTACGGCTCGGCAAGGTCGACACCGAGGCGAACCGGGACCTGGCCGCGCGCTACAGCATCCGCAGCATCCCGACGATGGTCCTGTTCCGCGGCGGCAGGGAGATCGCCCGCGTCAGCGGCGCGATGAGCGCGCCGCAGCTGCAGGCCTGGGTCGAGAGCCAGATCTAGCAGAACTCAGCAGCGCGCGAAGCGGTAGAACATGAAGGCCTGGCGGGCGCCGCCGGGCGTGAGGTGGTCCTCGGCGACGGCATCCTTCAGCTCGAGCAGGCCGTCGAACACAGCGGCGATGTCGTCACGGCCGTAGCGCACCACCGGCAAGCCGCTGCATTTTTCCGGGCCGTCGGGACCGAAGGCCGCGATCACGACGTGACCGTCGGCGGCGAGGCCGCGCGCCAGCGCGTCGCGATAGGCGGCGCGGTCCTTCTCCTCTGTCAGAAAGTGGAACACCGCGCGGTCGTGCCATAGCGCGTAGCGGCGGCGCGGGGTCCATGTCGTGATATCGGCGACGATCCAGTCGACGGAAGACTGAAAGCGGCCCAGACGATCCTGCGCCAGCGCGATCGCGCGTTTCGAAATGTCGAGGACGGTGGTGTCGGTGTAGCCCGCGTCGACCAGGGCATCGATCAGGCGTGAGGCGCCGCCGCCGACGTCGATCACCGGCGCGGATTTGGCGACGGCGGTCTGCGCGACGAGATCCAGCGAGCGTACCGGGCTCTCCTGGAACCAGCTAACCTCGTCCTCGCCCTTGGCGGCGTAAACGGCATCCCAATGTTCGCGGCGGGTGGTCATGCGCCTCCGATCCCCTTCTCACCTGCGCATCTTGCACATGGTCAATGCTACGCTGATCCGCAATGGAAACGTGGATCGGTTTTCTCATGGCGGGTGTGGCGCTGACGGGCAGTCCGGGGCCGGCGACGCTGAGCATCGCCGCGACGGGCGCGGCGTTCGGCCGCCGGCGGGGATTCCCCTACTATCTCGGCATTCAGATCGGCATGGTGCTGGTCATGGCCATCACCGCGAGCGGCGCCGCCGGTCTGTTGCTGGCGCTGCCCGGCATGCGGCCCATTGTCGCCGTCCTGGCCGTCGCCTACTTCGCCTATCTCGCCTTTCGCATCGCGACGGCACCGCCGCTAAGCGATACCGAGGCGCAACGCCGCGCGCCGCCGCTGATTGCCGGCGTAGGGCTGGCGCTAATCAATCCGAAGGGTTACGCCGCGATGGCGGCGCTGTTCTCGGGCTTCGTGCTGGTGGCCGCGCCATTCGCGGATGCGCTAGCGAAGCTGCTCATCCTCGTCGCGATCATCGCGACGGTCGATCTGTGCTGGCTGTTCGCGGGATCGGCGCTGACGCGCCTGTTCCGAGACACTGCACGCAACCGCGCCGTGAACGTGACGTTCGCAGCGCTGTTGGTGGTCTCGGTCGTCTTCGCGTTCGCGCTCTAGCTAGACGAGTGTGTGCTGCTTGGAGGCGACGAGATTGTAGATGACCTTGCGCCAGGCCGACTCGGAGTTCGCGTCGTCGCGCGTTTTGGCGTCGGCGTACTGGGACGCGGCGAGCGCAAGTGCGTTGATACCGTTGGCGGGAAGGCTCTGTTCGTTCGTAGGCATTGCTAAATCCGACTAAAATCCAAAGTTAGTAAGCTATGCTAAGTATAGGCGGCCCCGGCTTCACTTAGTATTGCGATGTCGGCATACCTGCCATGCGCCGGCCACGGCGGGCGGCACGCTTAGGGGCTGATTCATGCCGTTTCTCTACCGGATTCATCCGGAAGAAGAACTGATGGAGGTCGAGGTGACCGGCCTCATCGGGGTGACCGAGTTGGTGAGCCGGATCATCGACCTGTTCCACGACCCGCTGTTCGACCCCGGCTACGACATCTTCATCGACTGCAGCGATGCACGCATGGGCCGCGTCACGTTCGAACTCGCCGAGGCCATGGTCGCGATCGGCCTGGGCAACGAGGGCCGACGCATGGCCATCGTCCTGCCCGAGGGGCCCGGCGTCGACTACGCGCGGCGCTACGTCAAGTTGCGCGACGACCCGAAACGGGTGCGCGGCTTCGAGTCGCTCGGTGAGGCACGTGCGTGGCTGCGGCCCGCAGAGACCGGTGTCAGCGGGTCGACGTCTGGATGAACTCGGCGATGTCCTTCGCGTAGCGCTCGGGATACTCGGTGTAGGGCAAATGCCCGCACTTGTCGTAGAGCGTGACCTTGGCGTGCGGCAGATACTTCTTGTACTCGTCGGCGTAGGCCACCGGCGCGAGCTTGTCTTCTTTGCCCCAGATGATGTGCACCGGCATCTTGAGGCGGTGCAGCCATGTCGGCATGGACGGATCATGACGGGTTTCGCTTGCCATGATGCCTGTCGTCTTCTTGCTCTTGATGCTGTTGGGATGCTCGTCGACGCCCGGCGGCAACTTGGCAATCATCGACTCGGCCAGCTCCTGGTCGTAGATCACGAAGCGCAACGTGTCGGCCGCCGTGCGCGCACTGACAGGACCCTTGGGAATATCCGGGTTGTTCATGCCGGCCGCGCAGGCGAGCGTCACGCTCTTGAACGGCGCCGGGTTGACATAAGCGATCGTCGCCGCGAGCCAACCGCCGATCGACGTGCCGACGAGGTGAATGTCTTCGAGCCCGAAGTGGGCGATAAAGTCGTGATAGAACAGCGCCATGTCGTGCATGTTGTGAAGCCATGGCGGCGCATCGCTTTCGCCCATGCCGGGATGCTGCGGCACGAACATGTCGAAGTGCTCGCCAAGATGCTTCATGAACGGCACCGCCTGACTGACGACACCCGCACCGTGCAGGTACAGCATCGGTTCGCCCGAGCCGCCGCGCTGATAGACGACGTTGATGCCGAGGAGGTTGACCGTTTCCTTGGTGAATTCGACCATCTGATGGGTTCCTTTCCCGGCGCCGCTAAAGGCCTTTTACGTGCGGCAGGATTTCCTCACCGAACATGCGAATCTGGCTGGTGATCGCGTCGTCCGGGATGTTGCCGACCTTCATGCTGATGTTGATGTTGCCCATGCCGAGTTCGGCGTGAGCGTGACGAATCTGCTCGACCGCGTCTTTCGCCGTGCCGCAGACGATGAGGCCCGACGTCAGCAGTTCGGTCACGGTGATCTTGGCCTGCTTGTTGGCGCCCTGGAACTTGCTGCGGGTCTCGTCATCCATGTAACGGGTTTTCTGAAGGACGATCTGTTGCGCGGTCCGTAGGCCGCCGCCCAACACCTCGGCAAAGTAGCGCCGTCCCTCGGTCAGACGTTCCTTGGCGAGATCGACGTCCTGGTCGACCGAGGCGGTGAAAGATACGACGATGTCCTCCGGCGTCGGCTCCCATCCGTTGGCGCGCGCTTCTTCCTTGTAGACCGAGATGAGGTGCTTCGCGTTGTCGAAGCTGACGAGATTCGCCAGGCCGAACATCGCCTTTTTCTGGGCCGCTACGCGCGCCGATACCTCGTTCGAGCACGACATCAGGATACGCGGATAGGGCTTCTGCATCGGCTTCGGCCAGATCGACACGGCTCGGTACTGGTAGTATTCGCCTTCCCAGCCGAACGGCTCCGGTTCGGTCCATGCCTTGATGATGAGGTCGATCGCCTCGGACAGCCGGCCGTGAGATTCATCGGGCGGGATGTTGTAGGCGACGTATTCGTGGGGAATGCCGCGCAGCAGACCGGCGACGACGCGGCCGCCCGACATCACGTCGAGCATCGCGTATTCCTCGGCGACACGGATCGGGTTCAGCAACGGCACAAGCTGGCCCATGACGGCGAGGTTCGCTGTCCTGGTGCGCGGAATGAGCGCGGCGGCGACGAGATTGGGATTGGCCATCAGCCCGTACGGGCTCATGTGATGTTCGTTGCAGCCGATCCAGTCGAAGCCCATTTCTTCGGCCAGCACCATGCTGTCGAGATAGGTGTCGTAGAGGCTCTTGCCGAGGTCGGCGTCGAAGATCTTGTTGGCCACCGGCCAGTCGTGGGTTGTGTCCTTCTTGCCCGTGTAGGGCATGAGGTGAAAGTACGAGAACTTCATCGCCGGCCTCCCCGTCGCATTGTTCTTGTTAGCGGGGATAGTGCGGTGCCCGCGTCCGCGAATCCAGCGCAGCGGCGCGCATTGCGTCCACAAGCGGTCCTGCGCCTACCCGTCTGGCGGTCAAACAAAGAGGGCCGCCGGTTTCCCGGCGGCCCGTGCGCCAATCCCTTGACAGTCGTCGGTCAGCCGAGATTCGCCTTGAAGAACGCGATGGTGCGGCTCCACGCGAGTTCGGCCGCCTCCTTGTCGTAACGCGCGCCGGCCGTGTCGTTGTGGAAGGCGTGGCTTGCACCTTCATACATGTAGATGACGTAGTCGGCGTTCGCCTGGTCGAGCGCCGCACGATAGCCGTCGATGCCGGGATTCACGAAGTTGTCGTTGCCGGCGTAATGCAGCATCAGCTTCGCCTTGATCTTCGGCACGTCCATCGCATCGGGCACCGGGCCGTAGAACGGCGCCGCGACAACGAGATCGGATGCGTGGATCGCGATCTGATTCACCGTACCGCCGCCCCAGCAGAAGCCGACGGCGCCGACCTTGCCGTTGCTGGACGCATGACCCTTGAGAAACGCGACGGCCGCGATGCCGTTGGCGATGGTCGCCTCACGCGGCAGTTCACGGAACATGCCGCGCGCCTGGTCCGGATCAGACGGCGTGCCGCCCATCGGCGACAGGAAGTCGGGCGCCAGGGCGATGAAGCCCTCGAGTGCCGCGCGGCGCGCGACATCACGGATGTGCTCGTTCAGGCCGCGGTTCTCGTGCACGACGACGACCGCGGGCAGCTTGCCCGAGGCGTTGGCCGGCCAGGCGAGATAACCTTTCATGCCGTTGCCGAAGGTGATGTCTTCGGTGCGGACGCGCGAATCGTCCGGCGCGATCATCGCCGCCTGGGCCTGGTTGGCCTCCAGCATCGGCGCAATTGCATACGCCGCCGCCGTGCCGCCAGCCAGCAGCGCGAGCCGGGACATGAAGTCGCGGCGGTCGAACGTCTGGTGGGCGAACTCGTTGTAGAGATCAATCATTTCCTGGGTAACACGGGTATCGGTCATAGCGCCTCCCTTGAGCGGACCTGTTGCCTCTACCCCGCAAACATCGCGAGGCCTGGGTTTGTTCCAGTTGCGACCCACTCTCGCGCTCCGTTCGGACCGGCGGCAAGTAGCCGTTTCGTGAAGGAAGTGCGCCTATCGGGGCGCCGCCCCGTCCGCCTTGGCGGGAAACGGCTCGGAACGCTGGGCATTCCGCGACCGAGTGTGTAAAAAAGGTCCGGACAGTAGGGGTTTTTGGGGGTGTCGATGACAACGCAGGCGCAGATCTCGTCTGTCCTCGAGGCGCTTTGCACCATCGCGGACGACGCCTTCATCATCTGCACCAGCGACGGCACGATTCGCTGGGTCAACGACGCGGTCAAGCCGCTGTTCGGCTACGAACCCGACGACCTGATCGGGGAATCCCTGGAAACGTTGATTCCGGAAGCGAGCCGCAAGAACCACGACGGACACGTGCGCTCGTTTCTGAACGGCGCCGTCGCGACCAAGCCGATGGCCGAACGCGAGCCGATCTTCGGGCTGAACAAGGACGGCAACGAACGCCCGATCCGGGCCACTATCATCAAGGCCGAGGTCGACGGCGAGACGCTGATCGCCGCACTGATCCGAGATGCGCTGGTCGACACGCTGGCCCGCCAGCGGCTGATGGAACTGGCCGAGACCGAGCCGTTGACCAACCTGCTGAACCGGCGCGGCTTCCTGCGCGTCGCGGCGGAGAAGATCGAGCGCGCCCGCGGCCGCGACCATCCGATGTCGATCGCGATGCTGGACCTCGATCACCTGAAGACGATCAACGATACGCATGGCCACCAGGTCGGCGATGCGGTGATCACGCGCATCGCGCGGGTCATCAAGAAGAACATTCGCGGCAGCGACGCTGCGGGCCGGCTGGGCGGCGACGAGTTCGTCATCCTGTTCGACGGCGCCGGCGCCGACGTGGCCGAACGAGCCTGCCAGCGCATCCGCGACGAGCTGAGCGATTCGGCGATTCGCATCGGCGACGCCATCGT